>NZ_JAXCFQ010000034.1:0-510 GCF_056150265.1 Micromonospora desertarenae | reverse complement strand
ACGGTGAGCGGGAACTCGGCGTGCGCTACGAAGCCCAGCCGAACTTCTACTACTGCGGCCCCGCCGCCGCCCGCAACGCCCTGTCCGTGCAGGGCAAGAACATCGACGTCCACGCCATGGCCAAGGAGATGGGCACCACCGAGGCCGGCACCAACTCCATCAACGACATCACCCCGGTGCTGAACAAGCAGACCGGTAAGGACGTCTACCACAGCGTCGAGATCCGCGACCGTGCAGCCGATGACAAGCAGACCGACAAGCTGCGCGCCGACGTCATCAAGGCCGTCGACGAAGGCCGTGCCGTGGTCGCCAACATCGCCGGCACCGCCACCGACACCGACGGCAACAGCCACTCCTTCGAGGGCGGGCACTACATCAGCGTCGTCGGCTACCGCGACGGTGGCAACACCGTCACCATCGCCGACTCGGCCAACCCGGACACCGCCAGCTACCGGATGAGCATCGACAACCTCGCCGACTGGATCGCCACCCGCGGCTACACCGCCTGAC
>NZ_JAXCFQ010000033.1:0-530 GCF_056150265.1 Micromonospora desertarenae | reverse complement strand
CGTTCGGGCACAAGACGGTCGGCATGGTGTGGGGCGACGGCGGAGCGTACGCGACCTGGTTCTCCTCCGCGCCGGAGATGATCCAGGGCATCAACATGCTGCCGATCACCGGCGGTCACCTCTACCTGGGCGACCACCCCGAGTACGTCAAGGCCAACTACGCCGAGCTGGTCACCAACAAGGGCGGCCCACCGACCGTGTGGCAGGACATCATCTGGGAGTTCCTGGCCCTCGGCGACGGCGAGCAGGCGCTGCGCAACTTCCGGGCGAACAGCGGGTTCACCAGCGAGGAGGGCGAGAGCAAGGCACACACGTTCCACTGGATCCGCAACCTCGCCGCGCTCGGCACCGTGGACACCACGGTCACCGCGAACCACCCGCTGGCGAAGGTGTTCGTCAAGAACGGCGCCCGCACCTACGTGGCGTCGAACATCACCGCCCGGTCGCTGACTGTCACGTTCTCCAACGGCACCACCCTCGTCGTGCCGGCCGGGAAGACGGCCACCTCCGGGGCGTACACGTGGAGCGGC
>NZ_JAXCFQ010000032.1:0-540 GCF_056150265.1 Micromonospora desertarenae | reverse complement strand
AGCAGAGGAGGGCGGACGGGCGCCCGCAACGGTCGCGGCAGCTGATGCGGACATGCTCGAACTGTTAACCCCTCGCGAGACCGAAGTTCTACAGGCGATCGCAGTGGGGAAGACCAACGGCGAGATTGCAGCGCAGTTGTACCTGTCGTTGGCGACGGTGAAGACCCACGTCGGTCGAATTCTGACGAAAACCGGATCGCGGGATCGAGTCCAGGTGGTGTTATTTGCTTTTCGCGCAGGTCTCGTAGGTATCGATGACCTTCTCAGGACCCACGACTGAACGTGGTTCGGTATGCCGGTATCAGACTACGGTCTGATACCGGAGACGCCGAAGATGGGACCGTACGCCGATGACTGCTGACCGTCCTCGCTCATAGGTTGTCGTTGGCATCGAAAACGATGTCACGACAAGGGGAGTGAGTGTTTAGCGATGAGTGGTCAGGTGGCTGCGCGAGCAATACGAGTAGGGAAAACCTACGGGGTGGGCGATCGGGTGGTTCACGCCCTGCGGGATGTTAGCGTAGATATCCCGACAGGCAA
>NZ_JAXCFQ010000031.1:0-607 GCF_056150265.1 Micromonospora desertarenae | reverse complement strand
ATATGCCTCCATATGCGGCTCCACAGGTAGATCCCGATACAATGGGTTATTAAATGTATTGGTGCTTAAGGACTTGAAAAGGCTAGATTTTTTTTGGCACTTGTAAGGAAATAGGTTTGACTTTTACGCGGATGTAGGATAGATTTGATCTACATATCGTAATCACGTTGTCTGAACCAACTTGGTTACAAGACCTAAAAAGTCTGCAAACTTTTTAAGTCCCTCAAAGCCAGCCTATTCGGTTGGCTTTGTTGTATCTGTCACCTGTTATAACCGAAATCGCTTACACGTCAATAGTCTATCAAAAAAATTGAAGTCAAAATCATTGACGGGTAACCCATCAAAAAACGAGTTTTTGACGGCTTACCCGCCTCCTACTTGGTTCCGCGAGGAGTCAGCTTTGGGTAACTGGCCTGAATCCCCTGAGATAAATTATTTTTGGCCTTTGCGATCCTGCTTCCAGTTCCACCACCACCTGCAGGAGCCGGTTTTGGTTTCAGATAGTCTTTGATGTCCGGGCTACTGATTACCTCATTAGACCCCTTCGCTACCATAGAACGCCCGCCCCTTGAGCTTCTGGCGTATCCATAATGAACATGTGACTCAG
>NZ_JAXCFQ010000030.1:0-762 GCF_056150265.1 Micromonospora desertarenae | reverse complement strand
GCGCCGAGTGCGCCGAGGAGTACGCCTTCGTAGCCGATCAGCCGGCCGAGTTCGGGGTCGGTCCAGCCGGTGGCGCGCAGGGCGGCCAGTTCGTTCGCCCGGTCCCGGATGTTGAGGTAGAGCACGTCGGCGACGGCGGCGGCGCCGAGCAGCACTGTCGCGGTGGCGGCGAGGGCGTCGGCGCCGCGGACGGTCAGGGCGATGGTGTCGCCGAGCAGGGTGCCGACGACCGCGCCCTGGAAGGCGTAGCTGATGGCGGCCACGATGGTGAGTGCGGCCACGCCGATGGCGAGGGCGCTGGCGCCGAGCAGGGTGCGGCCGGGGGTGCGGACCAGGTTGACCAGGGCCAGGCCGAGCAGGGTGCGGGGCCGGCGTACCCAGCGGGCGGTGGCGATCGGTGGCCGCAGCGCGGCGGCCGGGTGGGCGCGGGCGGCCCGCAGCGCCGGCACCAGGCCGGCGACCAGGCCGAGCAGCAGCGCCACCGGTACGGCGAGCGCCGCCCGCCACCAGTCGACGCCCACGCCCAGCATGGCGCCCAGCGGGAACGCAAGACCGACGGCGAGCAGTCCGGCCACCAGGCCCAGCAGCGCGACCTCGCCCAGGATCAGCGCGCCGATCCGGCGGGCCGGCCAGCCGAGGCAGGCCAGCACGGCCAGCTCGGCGCGGCGGTCCCGGACGGCGGCGGAGACGGCGTTGCCGAGGAAGAGCACGCAGACCACCAGCACCAGGGCGAACAGCGCCGCGCTCTTGCGGTCCACCGCC
>NZ_JAXCFQ010000029.1:0-817 GCF_056150265.1 Micromonospora desertarenae | reverse complement strand
CCGGTCGGGATGCCGTCGGGTGGGGGGCGGTGCAGGTGCAGGTCGGTGCGGTCGGTGGGGATGTCGTACCAGGCGAGTAGGCGGCACCAGCGGTCGATTTCGTGGTCGTGGTCGTGCCAGTGGGGTCCGTCGGTGTGTCCGGCGTCGGGGTTGGCGTGGGCGAGGAGGCGGTGGGGTCGGGTGGCGAGGAGGAGTCGGTGGGACTGGGGTCCGCGGCCGTGCAGGTTGACGGCGAGGTCGGGGGGTGGGCCGGTCCAGGTGAGGGTGTCGAGGTCGGGGGTGTCGATCAGGTGGTCGATGGCGCCGATGAGGTTGACCAGGGGGGTGAGCCAGTGGGGTGCGGCGAGGGTGAGTTCCTGGTCGGGGTGGGCGGTGCGGAGGGCGCGGAGGGCGGGTACGGCGGTGGCGAGGTCGCCGACGCCGAGGGCGCGGAGGGTGAGGATCACGGGTAGCTGGTTTCTTGGTCGGCGCAGACGATCATTTCGCGGATGGCGCAGCCGGCGGGTTGGGAGAGGGCGAACATGATGGCGGCGGCGGTGTCGGCGGGGTCGTTGAGGATGGCGTCGGGGCCGGGTTGGTAGGTGGGGTCGCGGTCGTCGAAGAAGGCGGTGCGCATGCCGCCGGGGATGAGCAGGGTGACGCCGATGGTGCCGGCGAGTTCGGCGGCGAGGGCGCGGGTGAAGCCGACGACGCCGAACTTGGCGGCGCAGTAGGCGGTGGCGTCGCTGACGGCCTTGATGCCCAGCGTGGAGGCGACCGTGACGATGGTGCCGCGGGAGGCCTCCAGGAACGGCAGCGCGGCGCGGATCACCGCGGC
>NZ_JAXCFQ010000028.1:0-2809 GCF_056150265.1 Micromonospora desertarenae | reverse complement strand
TCACAGCGGCGGGCGGCGTGCTGCTCACCGCCACCGCGGCGCTGGCGCCGGCCACGCTGCTGCACCGCCTACCCACGGCACGACTGCTGGCAGAGGAGTAACACCGCCGGCTCGCGCTCCCGCCGGCCTGTCGGGCGGACCGGTCCGTCAGCCGGCCGCCCGGCTCGGCCCCGTGCCCTCGGCCGGGGCCGCCGCCACCGGGCGGTCGCGCGCCAGCGCGGCAAGCGTCGCGCCACCGTCGGCGAGCAGCGCCGACTCGGCGTCGTCGACGAAGGCGAGGTCGGCCTCGACGTGCCGGCTGGCGGCCGAGAGCAGCAGCCCGACCACCGGGTCCGCCGCCCCCCGGCGCAGCCCGTCCAGGTTGCGCAGCTCCCGCATCAGGTGCCCGCGCTGGTTGGCCAGGACGGACCGCACCGTCTCCGGCGTGCCGGTCCGGGCGGCGGCGGTGACCTTGAGGAAGAAGTCGTCCCGGAAGCCGCCGCTGCGCGGGCTCGGCTCGGACAGCCAGCGGTCCAGCTCGGCCCGGCCGTCGGGGGTGATCTCGTAGACCACCCGGTCGGGTTTGACCGGCTGCGGCTCCCGTGCCGAGACGACCAGGCCGTCGCGGGAGAGCCGGTCCAGGATCTGGTAGAGGTGGCCGATGTTCAGCGGCCCCCACTGCGGGCCGACGGCGGCCTCGAACGCGCCCTTGAGCTGATAGCCGTGGCTGGGGCCGTGGGCGAGCAGGGCCAGGACGGCGTGCTGGATCGCCATGTCACCTCCGGGTCGGGTCTTGCATTGTCACAATGTATCGCGCAGAGTGGGGGCAGCACACGGGGAGGCGCGACATGCTCAGCTTCGTCTGGAGGCAGCTTCGCGGCCGTGCGGGGCGGTCGGTGGCCCTGCTGGTCGGGGTCCTGGTGGCGACCACCGGGTTCGTCGTCCTGACCGGGGCCACCACCACCTCCCGTCTGGATGTCACCGGGACCGTCGAGCGGAACACCCGGGCGGCGTACGACATCCTGGTCCGTCCGAAGGGGACGCGCACGCCGCTGGAGGTCGAGCGGCGGCTGGTCCGCCCCAACTACCTCTCCGGCCTCTTCGGCGGCATCACCACCGCCCAGTACGAGCAGGTCCGGGCGGTGACCGGCGTCGACGTGGCAGCACCCATCGCGATGCTCGGCCACTCCACCGCACCGGTGCCGATGTCGTTCGACGTCACCGACGCCGTCGACCGCGGCCTGGACCGGCAGGTGATCCGCGTCGATCCCACCTTCGTCGCCGAACGTGGCCTCTCCACCGCCGGGGCCAAGCCGCGCTACGTGTACGTGACGAAGCACCGCCTCATCTATCCCCGATTCGACGGTGAGCTGTCCGAGCGGGGGACGCCGTACACCGACGGCCGGTCGTACCCGTGGGACATCGTGTGCGGACCCGTGCCGCGGGAGGTGCTCCCCGACGGACGGAGCCGGCCGGTCTGCGACCCCCAGTTCGGCGCCCTCCAGGCCAACCCGGCCACCCTCTCGGAACGGGAACTGTGGAGCCTCGACTCGGTACGGCTGCTGCCGGACGGCCGGTTCGAGGCGGCCAACGGCCTGCTCGCCCCGGGCACCGGCCCCACCACCGCCGACCGGTTGGTGCTGACCTACCAGATGACCGTGCCGTTGCTGATCGCCGCCGTCGACCCGGTCGCCGAGAACCGGCTGGTGGGACTGGACGCCGCGGTGGTCGGCGGTCGGTCGGTCCGGCCCGACGAGCCGGTGACCGAGCAGCGCGGCGGCAGCCAGGTCACCCGTACCGCACCGGCGCTGGTCACCAACCGTCCCTTCTTCGACAGCACGGTGCGCGCCCGGTTCACCCGGCTGCCCACGGCCCGGCCGGCAACCGTGCCGGCCACGGAACTGGAACGGACCCTGGGCCGGGCCAGCGGGATTCCGGCCGGGTCGGCGGAGGTCGAGGCGGGCGCCGCCTATCGGGCCCAGCTGGCGAAGGGGATCGACGGCGACGCCTGCTGCCGCGGCCAGTTCCAGCGGGTGATCCAGGCGGGTCCGGTGACATACCGCGAGCTGCCCGACGGCACCCTGCGCGCTGACGCGGTCCCGCCCGCCGACCCCGAGGTGTACGGCACCCAGTTCACCCACAACTTCCTGCCCCGGCCCTGGCTGGCCGAGGACAACGGCTTCCGGTCGGTGCGGGCCCTCGCCGGAAAGGAGGGTGGCGCGGCCACCCGGTACCACCAGTGGCAGGCCGTCGGGGTCTTCGACCCGGAGAAGCTGGCCGGCTTCAGCGACCTGGGCGGGGTTCCGCTGGAGACGTACGAGCCGCCGCGTGCCGAGAGCGCGGACGACCGCAGTCGGGCCGCACTGGGCGGCCGGCCCCTGGAGCCGAGCGGCAACCCGGCCGGCTACCTGTCGGCGCCGCCGCTGGTGCTCACCAACCTCGCCAGCGTGCCCAAGCTGCTGGAGGGCGGCAACAGCCCGCAACGCACCGCGCCGATCAGCGCCATCCGGGTCCGGGTCGCCGGGGTGGACGGCTACAGCGAGCGGTCCGCCGAGCGGGTCCGGCTGATCGCCGAGCAGATCAACCGGGCGACCGGCCTGGACGTTGACATCACCCTGGGCTCCTCGGCCGCGCCGCAGACGGTGGAGCTGCCGGCCGGTGCGTTCGGCCGCCCGGAGCTGCGGCTCACCGAGAACTGGTCGGCGCTCGGGGTCGCCTCCACCATCGTGCGGGCGGTGGACCGCAAGAGCGCGGCGCTGTTCGCCCTGGTGCTGGTGGTCTGCGTGCTCTTCCTCGGCAACGCCGTCTCCGCCGCCGTCCGGGACCGCCG
>NZ_JAXCFQ010000027.1:0-3119 GCF_056150265.1 Micromonospora desertarenae | reverse complement strand
TGCCAGGCGCGGCCTGGTCTCGCATACCGCCGGCGGTTGTCGGGTTTGGTGTGGGGCTGTGGGTTGTGGGTTGGTCGTTTGTTGAGAATTGCACAGTGGACGCGAGCATCTTTGTGGTCAAGTTGTCAAGGGCGAACGGTGGATGCCTTGGCACCAGGAGCCGATGAAGGACGTGGGAGGCCGCGATAGGCCTGGGGGAGCTGTCAACCGAGCTGTGATCCCAGGGTGTCCGAATGGGGAAACCTGGCTGGAGTCATGTCCAGTCACCCGCACCTGAACACATAGGGTGTGTGGGGGGAACGCGGGGAAGTGAAACATCTCAGTACCCGTAGGAAGAGAAAACAAAGAGTGATTCCGTGAGTAGTGGCGAGCGAAAGCGGATGGAGGCTAAACCGGCTGCGTGTGATACCTGTCAGGGGTTGCGTGGTCGGGGTTGTGGGACCCTGCTACACGAGCTGACACTCGTGTGAGGAGTTACAAAGTCAGTGGCTAGTCGAACAGTCTGGAAAGGCTGACCGTAGACGGTGATAGTCCGGTAGGTGAAAGTTGCTGATCTCCTGTGGGTGTTCCCGAGTAGCGGCGGACTCCTGAAATCTGCCGTGAATCTGCCAGGACCACCTGGTAAGCCTAAATACTTCCTGGTGACCGATAGCGGACGAGTACCGTGAGGGAATGGTGAAAAGTACCCCGGGAGGGGAGTGAAATAGTACCTGAAACCGTTCGCCTACAATCCGTCGGAGCCTTGCGGGGTGACGGCGTGCCTTTTGAAGAATGAGCCTGCGAGTTAGTGGCATGTGGCGAGGTTAACCCGTGTGGGGGAGCCGTAGCGAAAGCGAGTCTGAATAGGGCGATTCAGTCGCGTGTCCTAGACCCGAAGCGGAGTGATCTAGCCATGGGCAGGCTGAAGCGCGGGTAAGACCGCGTGGAGGGCCGAACCCACCAACGTTGAAAAGTTGGGGGATGACCTGTGGTTAGGGGTGAAAGGCCAATCAAACTCCGTGATAGCTGGTTCTCCCCGAAATGCATTTAGGTGCAGCGTCGCGTGTTTCTTGCCGGAGGTAGAGCACTGGATGGTCTAGGGGGCCCACAAGCTTACCGAAATCAGCCAAACTCCGAATGCCGGTAAGTGAGAGCGCGGCAGTGAGACTGCGGGGGATAAGCTTCGTAGTCGAGAGGGAAACAGCCCAGATCACCAGCTAAGGCCCCTAAGCGTGTGCTAAGTGGAAAAGGATGTGGGGTCGCATAGACAACCAGGAGGTTGGCTTAGAAGCAGCCACCCTTTAAAGAGTGCGTAATAGCTCACTGGTCAAGTGGTTCCGCGCCGACAATGTAGCGGGGCTCAAGTACACCGCCGAAGCTGTGGCACTCACACAAGTACTTCGCCGGCACTTTCGGGTGTTGGTGCAGGTGTGTGGGTGGGTAGGGGAGCGTCGTGCCGGGGGTGAAGCAGCCGAGTGATCGAGTTGTGGACGCGGCACGAGTGAGAATGCAGGCATGAGTAGCGAAAGAAGGGTGAGAAACCCTTCCGCCGGATGACCAAGGGTTCCAGGGCCAGGCTAATCCGCCCTGGGTGAGTCGGGACCTAAGGCGAGGCCGAGAGGCGTAGTCGATGGACAACGGGTTGATATTCCCGTACCCGCGAAAGAGCGACCCTGACGAACCTCGTTGTGCTAACCACCCAAACCATCCAAGACCTTCGGGTTGAGGGTGGGGAGCGTGGGAACCTGGCGGGTAGTAGTCAAGCGATGGGGTGACGCAGGAAGGTAGCTGATCCCGGCCGGTGGTTGTGCCGGGGTAAGCGTGTAGGCCGTGCTGTAGGCAAATCCGCAGCACATGAAGGCTGAGACGTGATGCCGAGCCGATTCAGGTGAAGTCAGTGATCCTATGCTGCCGAGAAAAGCCTCTAGCGAGTTCTGAGCGGCCCGTACCCCAAACCGACACAGGTGGTCAGGTAGAGAATACCGAGGCGATCGGGCGAACTGTGGTTAAGGAACTCGGCAAATTGCCCCCGTAACTTAGGGAGAAGGGGGGCCGGAGACGTGAAGCCCCGCGCGGGTGGAGCGTTGTATGGCCGCAGAGAGCAGGGGGAAGCGACTGTTTACTAAAAACACAGGTCCATGCGAAGAAGTAATTCGATGTATATGGACTGACGCCTGCCCGGTGCTGGAACGTTAAGGGGACCTGTTAGCTCTTCGGGGCGAAGCGGAGAACTTAAGCGCCAGTAAACGGCGGTGGTAACTATAACCATCCTAAGGTAGCGAAATTCCTTGTCGGGTAAGTTCCGACCTGCACGAATGGCGTAACGACTTCCCCACTGTCTCAACCACAGGCCCGGCGAAATTGCAGTACGAGTAAAGATGCTCGTTACGCGCGGCAGGACGGAAAGACCCCGGGACCTTTACTATAGCTTGACATTGGTATCCGAATTAGCTTGTGTAGGATAGGTGGGAGCCGGTGAAGTCCATACGCCAGTATGGGTGGAGGCAATCTTGAAATACCACTCTGGTTGATTTGGGTATCTAACTTCGGACCGTTATCCGGTTCAGGGACAGTGTCTGGTGGGTAGTTTAACTGGGGCGGTTGCCTCCTAAAGGGTAACGGAGGCGCCCAAAGGTTCCCTCAGCCTGGTTGGCAATCAGGTGTTGAGTGCAAGTACACAAGGGAGCTTGACTGTGAGACTGACAGGTCGAGCAGGGACGAAAGTCGGGACTAGTGATCCGGCACTTGCGTGTGGAAGCGGTGTCGCTCAACGGATAAAAGGTACCCCGGGGATAACAGGCTGATCTTCCCCAAGAGTCCATATCGACGGGATGGTTTGGCACCTCGATGTCGGCTCGTCGCATCCTGGGGCTGTAGCAGGTCCCAAGGGTTGGGCTGTTCGCCCATTAAAGCGGTACGCGAGCTGGGTTTAGAACGTCGTGAGACAGTTCGGTCCCTATCCGCCGTGCGCGTAGGATACTTGAGAAGGGCTGTCCCTAGTACGAGAGGACCGGGACGGACGAACCTCTGGTGTGCCAGTTGTCCCGCCAGGGGCACGGCTGGTTAGCTACGTTCGGAAGGGATAACCGCTGAAAGCATCTAAGCGGGAAGCTCGCTTCAAGATGAGGTATCCCACCACC
>NZ_JAXCFQ010000026.1:0-24981 GCF_056150265.1 Micromonospora desertarenae | reverse complement strand
GATCGAGGTGGCGCGCACCCACCCGATGGCCCGGGCGGGCCGGATCGAGCTGCGCCCGTTCGCCGACCTGGCCGACCAGCCGGGTGACTGACCCGTCGGGGGGGGCGGCCGGGGGGGGCGGGGGGGGGGGGGGGGGGGCGCCCCCCCGGCCCCCCCCCCCCGGCCGGATCACCGTACGTGGTTGCACTCCGGCAGGCTGTCCAGGTTGTTCGGCGAGGTGGCGTCGGCCACCGTGCGCAGGTACGGCCGGCCCACCCGCGGGCGGACCACCCGGATGGCGGTCCGCGCGGTGCCCGGCTCCTGCACGAAGAACGCGAACCGCCCGCTGCCGATCAGCTCGATCGCCTCCGGCACCGGGATCAGGAAGTGGCTCCCGTCGCCGTTCTGCCCGCCCAATCCGACCGTGGTCCCGTTCACCGTCCGCACGCAGCTCACCCGCACCGGCACCGCCGCGTCGTAGTACTCGGTGTCGGCGACCAGCGCCACCTGCAACCAGCCCTCGCTGGTCACCGACGGCTCGTTCGGCAGCAACGCGTCCGGCGTGGTCGGCACCACCGAGTCGCTGGTCCACTCCCCCGGCGCGGCGCGCCGGTGCCAGTGCCACGAGCCGCGCACGTCCTGCGGCAGCGGCAGCCGGGTGGTCTCCAGGTCCCGCAGCACCGGGCCGTAGCGCAGCGCCGGCGACAGCCGGGACAGCGCCGGCGCGGTCCACTCCCGCAGCAGCCCCACCGACTTCTGCGGCACCAGCCCGGCGGTGACGTGCACGTCCGAACCCGGCACCATCAGCAGGGTCAGCGGCACCGGCACCCCGGGGTTCACCGTGAAGATCCCGGAGGTGTCCACGTACGGCGAGGTGATCGGGTCGGCGCCCGGCAGCGCGGCCGTCCCGCTCTCGTCGGGCAGCCCCGGGGCGAGCAGCGCCACCGCCGGGTCCACGATGTGCAGCCGGTCCATGTCGTCGCCGACGCAGTACGCCAGCAGCCCGTCCTGCGACCGCGACAGCGTGCCCAACCGCACCGGCACGCCGGTCCGCGCGTTCTCCGGAGGCTGCCGGGGGTCCTCCACCTCCACCTTCAGGTACGCCCGCACCACCGCGACCGGCCGGCCGAGTAGCAGCGCCAGGTGCTCGTCGCCGGCCCGGCCGGTGACGTCCACCGTCCACCGGGTGGTGTCCAGCACCCGCAGCAGCGACTCCAGCGCGCTCTGCGCCCCGCCGGCCGGGTGGCCGCCCGCGCGGGCGGTGGCCAGCGCGTTGTCGGCGGCCAGCATACGGTCGGCGAACCGGGCGAGCAGCGGGTTCGGCAGGAACCGGCTGGGCGGCGCGCCCAGCGTCGCCGGCCGGCCCGGGTCCTCCTCCCAGGCGGTCACCGTCTCCGGGTCCGGCCGCAGCCGCCCGTAGCCGCTGCCCTTGTCGTCGAAGAACTCCAGCGTCCGGTCAACCAGCGACGGCACCAGGTAGCCGCAGACCGGGCTGATCCCGGCGTCGGCGTCGCGGGTCGCGCCGGTGGCGTCGGCGAAGCGCAGCAGCACCCGGGCCGGGGCGGTGAACCGGGGGCGCAGCGCGGCCAGGTCCGGGTGCCCGGGCACGGCCAGCGTCGCCCCGTGCGTCACCGGCGCCGGCGCGGCCACCTCCGGGCCGAGCACCGCCAGGAACCGGCCGAAGCCGTCCACCAGCCGGGCCCGGTCCACCCGCAGGTAGCCGGCCCGCAGGGGAACGAAGTCCGGCGCCCGCGGCGGCTGCGGCGGCTGTGCCGTGTCGGTGGCGTTCGGGGCGTCCACCACCAGGCCGGTGGCGTCGCGGCGCAACTGCTCGGCGATACCCACCAGCTCGCCGGAGAGCAGGTCCCGCTCGGCGTCCTCGGCGTCGATCGTGCCGTCCAGCAGCGCGGTCGCCGACGCCGACAGCATCACCCGGCCGCGCAGCGTACGGCCGGTCTCGGCGGGCGGCTCGGTCACCGTGGCGGGCAGGTCGAAGTCCACCTCGCCCAGCGGCCAGTCGTGCGCCCCGCGCGGGGACGGCAGGTAGGTGCCCGACCACTCCAGCAGCAACGGATTCCACGGCCGGCTCGGCGGGGTCACCCCCACCGGGCTGGGCAGCTGACCCTCCACCACGGTGCCCGGCGGCGCGGTCGTCGGATCGCCCACGCCCGGGTCGAAGGTCGCCCACCAGGCGGCCCGGGCGGCGGCCACCGGGGACGGCTGGGTGTCGGTGGACCGGGCCAGGTCCGGGGCGGAGCCCGGGTCGATGCTGGCCAGCTCGACGAGCAGGTCGGTGGCGACCGCCGGCACGCCGTACTGCGGCAGCAGCCCGGCGAGCGGGGTGGCCGGCAGCACCGCCGCGCCCCGGCCGGCGTCGCCGCCGGCCACCCCGAACCCGCGTACCGTCTGCCCGTCCACCCGGCACAGCAGGGTGCCCAGGGTGGAGTAGCGGCCGTCCGCGCCGTGCTTCGGGCTGCGCCCGCCGCCGGTCACCACCAGCGTCGGCTCCAGCGCGTGCCAGACCCGCGGCCGGGTCCGCTCCACCTGCACGAACGACCCGTCACCGGCGGCACCGCCGGAGCCGATCGCCGGCTGCCAGATGTACTCGTTGCCGGCCGCCGCCGGGGCCGAGCCGAACCGGCTCTGGTGCAGCGTGGCGTCCAGCCGGGCGGGACCGTCGGCGCCGGTCACGTCGGCCAGCGCGCCCTGCAGCAGCGCCTCGACCATCCGGGCCGCCTCGGTCGGGTCGTCCGGCTCGGCGGCGACCGCCGCGAGTGCCTCGGCCAGGGTCTCGCCCAGGGCCAGCGCCACCTGGTCCGCCGCCGGGCGGTAGTCGGTCTCCCGGCCGAGCAGCCCGCCGTCGCCCGGCCAGTTCGGCGTCGGCCAGCCGATGGAGACCGCCGCCGCGTGGTAGACCGACCGGTCCGGCACCGGCTGGTCGGCGTCACCGTCGCCGTCCACGTCGAGCGGCGGGTGGATCTGCCAGCCGAGATCCTCCATCCGCTCGGCGTGCGCCGTCTCCCCGGTCACGTGCAGCGGGTCCCGGGCCAGGTCGGTGTACCAACCCACCACCAGGTAGGCCACCGGCCCGGTGACCCCGGTCAGCTCGTCGTGCAGCGCGAACCGGTGGGTCACGTTGTCGTAGTAGCCGGCCCAGCCGAGATCCCCGTGGCCAAGCGCGGTCAGCGGGGAACGCGGCGCGGCGCCGGGGGCGGGCAGGGTCGGGCCGGTCAGCGCGCGGTCCACCCGCACCGGCTCGATCGCGCCCGCGTACGGCAGCAGCCACGCCTCCACCGCCCGGGGGCCGGGCGTCGCCGCGCCGGAGAGCCGCACCACCAGCCACCGGTCCGGCACCGGCGGGAAGGTGGTGGCGCCGGTGTCGTCGGCGACGCCCCGGGTCAACCCGTCGGGGAGGCCCCAGTGCAGGTGCGCGCCCGCCGGCCGGGCGGTGGACCGGGCGCTGAACGGCTCGGGCAGCAGGTCCTGCCGCACCCGGCCGTTGGCGGGCGGGGTGGGCCGGGTCAGCGCGGTGTCCGCCCAGTCGGACGCGGCACCGGGCTCCCGGACGACCAGCACGTCGAGCGCGACCGGGACGAGGAGAGTTGGCACGGAAGGGCTCCCTTGTTCGGGGCGGGCCGGTGTCGGGCCCGGCGGTGGGATCGGCGGGGCCGCGGGATCAGGACGGTGGGGTGGAGGAGCCGAACCGCTGCCGGGACGGCGCCTGCAGCAGGGACAGCGCCAGCGCGGCGCCGCCGCGCGGCTGGGGCAGGCCGTGGGCCCGGTCCAGGGCGGCGGCCAGACCCTTGACGTCCACCACGCCGGGCACCGGGCCGGACCGCATCGGCACCGCGACGCTGCCCAGGTCGGGTCCCGCGCCGGTGCGGATCGGCGCCCGCCAGCCCGTCCCGTCGGCCTCCAGGCCGAACTGCACGCTCTGCGGCGGCTCCTCCAGCCACACCAGGCGGGGGGCGCCGCGGAACAACGCCACCAGCACCGACGGCGACAGCCGCTCCAGCCGCAGCGGCTCCACCACCAGGTCGGGTCGGGTGCGGGCGAGCTCGTCCGGGTCCACCCCCGGTCGTACGACTGCCGGGTCGTCGGTGGTCCAGGCCCGCACCTCCATGCCGGGCCAACCGCTGACCAGCGCGGAGCGGAGCAGGAACCCGGTGACCGGGACCTCCCCGGCCGCCGCGGTGAGCTCCCCGGCGGCCCGGGCCTCGGCGAGCAGGTCGGCGGCGACCGGGATCGACATGCGGGTGCGCTGCACCTCCCGGACCAGCGGCAACTGCTCGGTGACCGCGGCGGTGACCTGCGGCAGCACCGTCCGGGTCCCGGCGCGTTCCCGGCTGCCGTCGCCGCCGACGGCGAGCGCCCCCGCCCGCAGCCGCTCCAGCCAGCCGGCGTCCAGCCGGAAGAACCGGATGGACTCCGGGGGCAGCAGCCGGGCGTCGGGCACCAGGTAGCGGAACGGCAGGTCGTGCAGCAGGCTCCAGCGGGCGAGCAGGTGCTCGACGTACGGCGGCAGCGGCGGCACGCCGGCGGTCGCCGCCGCGGTCGGCTCGGCGACCGTGGCCACCGTCCGCGCCGCGGGCTGCTCGGCGAGCAGGGCGCGCACCCCCGGGGCGGGCTGCCCGGCGGGGGCGGTCAGCGGGCCGACCAGCGTGCCGAGCCGCTCGGCGAGCAGCCGCCCGCCGGTGGACAGGTGGGTGGTCACGAGTCTTCTCCTTCCGGGCGCAGCTGGCGCGGGATGACGCTGTCGCCACCCGGGTGCGCCTGCCACAGGTCGGCGCGGCCGGTACGGGACAGCAGCCGCCGCGCGAACGTCGCGCCGAGGTCGGCGAGCGGGTCGGCGGACGCCGGGGCGGCGCGCAGGTCCGCCCCGGCCAGGTGGTCGGCCTCGCCGGCGGGTGCCACGGCTGCGGTGCGGCGCAGCCCGGGGCCGGCGGCGGTGTAGGCGCGGGCGCTGTCCGCGCGGAGGCTCGCCGCGCTGTCGCTGCGGGCGGCGTCATCGGCGGCGCGGTGCCAGGCCACCACCTCGCGGATGAACCGCCCGTCGGCGGCGGCGAGCAGTCGGCCCAGCTCGAACGCGGCGTCGCCGGTCACGTCGTCCGGCCCGGCGGGCAGCGGGTCGGGGGCCGCGCCGAGCAGCGGCGGGCGGTAGCCCACGGTGGTCGGGGTGCCGTCACGGCGGGTGCCGGCCAGCGTGAGCGCCCCGTCCGCGTCCACCAGCGGCGGCTGCCCGGCCGGCGGGGCGCCGAACGCGCCGAGGTCGAGGTGCGCCGCGACGTGTTCGAAGGTGCCGCCCGCGGAGCTGGTCACGAACGGCCAGGACGCCAGCACGATCAGCGTGGGCACGCTGGTCAGGGTGGTCGTCCAGACGTCGTCGCGGGCCTCCAGCGAGACCAGGCAGGCGGTGTACCTGATGGGCGCGGCTCCGCCCAGCGGCAGCCGGTTGGCGGTGACCACGGCGAACCAGCCGTCGTCGTCGCTGCCGGCCAGTGCGGTGTCGGCGACGTTGACCTGGCGGACGTGGGTGAGCAGCCGGACGTCGTCGCGGCTGGGCAGCAGCGCCCGGAAGGTGGCCAGGTCCTTGGCGCGCAGCCCGACGACGGCCCGGTTGGGGTCGACCGGCTCGATGGCGTTGAGCCGGTTGAACGCCGTCTCACCGATGGTCGTCCGCAGCGTGCCGGTGACTAGGGTCGCCTCGTCCGGCCGGACGACCAGCAACGCCAGCCAGGGCGTGCCGTCGGTGAACCGCCGCTCCCACGGCAGGGCCCGCCGGCCCAGGACGACGTGCGGCAACCGGTCGCCGAAGGCGCCCACCGCGTCCCGGGGCGGATGGTGCCCGGTGACCTCGGTGGCGTCGAGGGTCAGCCGCGGCGCACCGACCTGCACGTGGGTGAAATGCTCGGGCGGCGGGCCGGCCTCGGTGCCCTTGCCGGTCACCTCCAGCTTGCTGACGAACCGGTAGATGCCGGCGGTGAGCGTCGGCGTCACCGTGTCGTGCAGCCGGATCGAACCCGGCGCCACTGGCGTCTCCGTCATCACGCCTCCGTTTCCTCGTCGAAGGCGACGAACGCCGCCGCTGGTGCCGGAGCCGCCGGCTCGGTGAGCGCGGCCGCCGGGGCGACCGCGGTACGCGCCGCCGACCGGGCGGCGGCACCCGGCCGCGCGGGCACCGTCGCCGGCCTGCCGACCCGCCTCAGTTCCCGCCGGGCGGCGGTCAGGCGGGTGTCGACGGCGTAGTCCGGGGTGCCGATCACCCCGGAGACCCGCCAGCCCTTCCCCGCGACGACCCGCACCGAGATCGTGTCGACGTCCCGTTCGGCGTCGACGGTGAGCAGGATGCGGTGCGGCTGGTCGGCGTCCGGGGCGTCCTCGCGGCTGCTCACCCGCACCCCGTCCAGGTCGATCCGGACGTCGTCGAGGCGGGCGTCGGCGGACACCGGCTCCAGCGACACCACCACCGCGCGGGTGGTGGCGGGCAGGTTGGTGACCAGCCCGTCGACGGCCGCGGCGAGCAGCGCCGCGGGCACCGGGACGTGCTCGCCGGCCTGCCGGTAGCGCACCGGCGGGTACCACGGGTGCGGCAGCAGCACGGTGGCGCCCGGTGCGACCAGCACGCCCTCGGTCACCGGGACCAGCGGCGTGTCGGCGGCCCAGCCGGCGGCGACGCCGGCCGCCGGGGTCACCACCACCCGGGCGGCGTCGGCCGACACCCGGGCGCCCGGCCGGGCCGGACCGTCGCTGAGCGGCGCGCCGGTGCCGGTGAAGGTGACCAGCCGCAGCGGCGCCGCACCCTCGTCGAGGCGCAGCCGCAGCCCGCCGGCGTGCGTGGTGTCCCAGACCTGGGTGCCGCCCACCGGCAGCGCGGTCCCGGCGTCCCGGTCGGGTCGGGCGGCCCGGCCGGCGGCCCGGGCCGCTCCCCGGTGCTGGTCGGCCGAGACGGTCGCCCGCAGCCGCGGTCCGGTCGGCGCGGCCGCGGCGCGCGGGGCCACGACGCCGGCGGACTCGGCGGCGGTGGTGTCGGCGGCGGTGGTGTCGGCGGTGCGCCGCAGCCGCAGCACCGACGGCGCCGGCGCCACCGCGCCGGGCACCGACAGCGGCAGGTGCCGCTGCTGCTCCTCCTCGATCATCGTGGCCAGGGCCACGTCCGGCAGCACGCCGGTCGCCTCGGAGACGGTGATCGGGGCGGCGAGGTCCACCGAGGACAGCGCGCGCACCATGGTGGACGTCGCGTTCTGCCCGCCGGCGAGGGCGGCGTCCCACAGCGCGGCCGGGAAGCCGGTGCTGCCCGTGCCCGTCCGCAACCGCTGGACCTGCGCGGTGGACACCGGGATCCAGGTGCTGCCGCTGCGCTGCTCGAGCGTGACGACCATGACCGCGCGGGTCTTGGCCATGTGCGAGCCGGCCGGGACCACGTCGACCTGCCGGCCGCCGGTGAGGTCGTCGGCGCGGCCGCTGCCGGCCAGCCGCCAGCCGTACAGCGGCATCAGCGACTCGACCCGGACCGCGAACTCCGGCGCCACCGTCCACGGGCGCTCCGCGGTGCCGTCCGGGCGGCTGCCCACCACCGGCGGCAGCGTGCCCGCGGTGACCGTGCCGCTGGTCGCCGGCCGGTTCGCGTCGCCGCCGCCGAGGTACTTGACCCGGACCTCCTTCCAGGTCAGGTACGGCGGCGCCTGCGCCTTGCCGAACCGGACGGTGACGGAGGCGATGGCCAGGTCGACGGTGACCGTGCCGTGCAGCGGCGGGCCCTGGATGCGCACCTTGGCGCCGAGCGAGACGCTGACGTTGATCCGGGCGCAGGCGAAGAAGCACACCTTGATGGTGAAGCGGGCGCCGACGCTGACGCTGGCGGTGATGTCGTACATCAGCGGGTCCCAGCGCAGGAACACGTCGAGCGCGGCGATGAACCAGACCCGCACCGGTGAGCGGTCGTACGAGGCCTCCAGGCGACCGCCGAGCATCACCGTCGACGGGGTGAGGGTGAAGTACGCCTGGCCCTTGACCACCACGCCGCCGCCGACCGACCAGTGGAAGCCCACCCGGGGCACGTCCGGGTAGTGCGCGGGCTTGGTGAACCGGGGGTGGTAGCCGCCGATGGAGAGCAGCACCTCCGGCCGGTCGAACCAGACCACGAAGGCGAACCCGCCGGTGACCTGGCAGTCGCGGCTGAGCAGCCACGAGTTGCGGGTGAGCGCCGCCCGCACGGAGAGCACCTTGTCCACCGTGCTGTACCGGGCGGCCAGCGCGAGTTCGAGGTTCACCACCGCCGACTGCGAGTCGGGCAGCGCCATCCGCATCAGGCCGAGCAGGCCGACCTCCAGCCCCCGGTCGGCGGAGACGTAGGCCAGGGCCGTGGTGTGCAGCAGCTGGAAGGTGGAGAACTTCACCCCGGCGGCGAGCCAGAACGCGCCCCGGGCCGGCGGGATGTCCTTCGACATCCGGGCCAGCGCCCCCATCGGGCCGCCGGAGCCGCCGAACCCGCCGTCGTCGATCGCCTTCACCAGCGGGAACGCCGGCACGCCCTGCGGGTCGCGGGGCACCATCAGCCGGCGGTTGTACCCGGCGCCACCGGCCAGGCCGAGGACGTACAGGTACGGCGGGCCGCCGAGCGGGAACCCGGCCGACAGGAACACGAAGAGCGAGGTGTACTCGCCGAGGTCGTCGCGGGGCCGGGCGTACGAGCCCACCGCGGTCAGGCCGCGGCCGGCCAGGTCGACCGAGAGCATGCCGTCGTACTGCACGCCGTTGGCGCCGGTGACCTTGACCAGCCCGCCGGCGACCGACACCCCGGGCGAGGTGAACGACACCGACAGGCCGGCCAGGTCCACCTCCCAGGCGCTCAGGTCGGCCGGGTTGCGCAGTGGCACCAGCAGCGACAGGTCGTCGACGTCGACGGTGAGCCCGGCGACCGCCACGCCGCCGTCGACGGCCACCCCGACCTTGCCCGGCCCGGACGTGGCCGCCTTGTACAGCAGCGCCAGCTCGGCGATGTGCAGCGGACCGAAGCTGCGGTTGATCTCGAACCGGGCCTCGGCCTTCCCGCCGAAGAGCACCAGCCACTTGCCGCCGCCCCGGGCCACCAGCACGTCCAGCGGCGGGTTGGCCGGGGCCGCGTCGCCGCCCCCGCCGGTCTGCAGCAGCGAGGCCGCGACCGGGTTGCCGCCGCCCCCGCCGGGGGCCATCGGGAAGCCCAGCCCGTCGAGCATGACCGCGCCGTCCACCACGGTCGGCCGCTTGAGCGCCGTCGAGCCGGTCAGCGCCAGGTCGGCGCGGACGTGGGCACTGGCCGCGCCGAGGCGGAAGCCGCCGGTCTCCACCAGCGCCTTGCCGGACGTGGCCGCGGCCACCCGGATGCCCAGCCCGCCCAGCCGCAGCACCGGACGCAGCCGCGGCGCGGCGGAGTCGGTGAGGTCCAGCAGCAACACCCCGACGCCCCGGCCGGCCGGGCCCCACCCGGCGTCGACGGTGTCGGGCAGGCCGAAGCGCAGCTGCACGGCGGTGGTGCCGACGGGCAGGGTCAGCGCGCCCTTCAGCACGACGCCGTAGCGGGGGCCGTCGGCGGCCACGGCGAGGGCCAGCCCACCCGGCACCGGCACGTCGACCCCGGCGACCGCGTCGAGCGCCCCGCGCAGCACCCCGACCGGGGTGGGCAGGACGGGCGCCATCCGCATCCCGTCCGGGGTGTCGACGGCGACGTCCGCGGCGACGAGGATCTGCGCGGCGGTGCGCCCGCCGGACCACAGCGGCTTGCGCAGCCACGGCTCGGCGGCACGCAGCGCCAGGGTGCCGGCCATCGGCACCACCAGCCGCTGGGCGAGCTGCGCCAGCTCCGCCGGGCCGGGCAGCCGCACCACCGGCGCGAGCTGGACGGTCAGTTCCCCCGTGCCGGTGTCGTCGGTGCCGAGCAGTCCGAGCCGTACCGCCAGCCCCTGGGCGCTGGCCTGGATCGCCAGGCCGGCGCGCAGGGCGACCCCGAGGCCGGTGTCGACGTGCGCGCGGGCGGTCAGCGACGCGGTGACCGTGGAGTTGGCGTAGCCGACGTCGATGCCGGCGGTGATCGCGCCGGCGGTGACGCCGCGTACGGACAGCGCGAGCGCCGGCCGGGGCGTGGCGAGGTTGGTGCGCAGCTCGACGGTGCCGGCGAGCACGCTGGCGACCACCACCACCTCCCCCGGCGTGGTCGAAGCCGGCACGTGGGCGGGGCCCAGGAGCCGGCGGAGCAGCACGGCGGCCGCGGACGCGGCGGCGGTGCCGACCCCGGCGAGTGACCCGTCGGCCAGGTCCCCGGCCAGGTCGGCGAGGGCGTTACCGCGTGCGGCGAAGCCGTGCGGGGCCTGCGTCGGGTCGTAGACCCCGAGCGCCTCGGCGATGGCGAGCGCGTCGTCGAGGACGGCCGGTCGCGGCTGGCGGGCCCGCAGTCCCTCGACGAGTCCGTCGAGCACCTCCGGCAGCAGCCGTTGCCCGGCCGCGGTGACCAGCGCGTCCAGTCCCGTGACGGTCGGCAACAGGGTGACCGTGGTGCCCAGCGCGGCCGGCGTGACGGCCACGGACAGGCCGCCGGCGTCGGCGCCCAGCCGCAGGTCGAGCGCGCCCCAGTCGCCGGGCAGCGGCAGGTGCAGGGTCAGCTCGCCACCCGGCCGGACCTGCCGGGCGCCGTCGACGTCCAGCCGCAGCGCCAGGTCCAGGGTGGCCGGGCCGGCGTCGTCGGCCCACAGCACGATCGGCGCGTCGGTACCGACCAGCAGCCGCAGCACCCGGGCGTCGGCGGTGCCCACGTCGAGCAGGTCGACGGTGACGCCACCGGGCAGGGTGAGGGCGTGCGCCGGGTCGGCGGCCAGGCCCAGCGGGGCCGCGGCCAGGCGCAGCAGGTCGGCCAGTGGCGCGGCCCGCGGCGGTGCGCCGGGCGTGCCGGCGAAGGTGCGTCGCAGCCAGCCGGCCGGGTCGGTGAGCAGCCCGTCGAGGGACGCCACCCGGACGTCGTCGCCGGTGAGCTGTTCGAGCAGGACGCCGAGCGCGCCGCCGACGAGCAGCCGGGGCAGTAGCGGGGCGAGCCGGGCGGGCAGGTCCGGGGCGGCCGGCCGGAGCGTGACCGGCTCGGGCAGCCAGGACGCGGCCAGCGACACCCCGTCGGCGGTCCGGGCCAGGGTGACCCCGCCGACCGCGAGCGCGGCCCGCACCTGCGGCCGGGGATCGGCCAGCGGGACGGTGGTGGCGCCGGTCAGCGTCACCCCGTGGCCGAGCCGCAGGCCGGTGCCGGTGGTGCGGGCGGTGAGGCGCCACGGCTGGGCCTCCAGCACCAGCTCAACCGGCAGCCCGGTGAGCCGGCGGCGCCACGGGCCGCCGCCGGCGGCGGCGCCGGTGTCGCGGGCCAGGCCGAGCAGCCCGGCGGTCCGGTCGACCAGCGCCGGCAGTCGCGGCGCCAGCCACCCGGTGGCGTCGGTACGCAGCGCGCCGATCGCGTCGGCGAGCACCGCCGCCGGCCGCCCCGGGGCGGCGCGGTGCAGCACGCCGAGGGCGGCGAGGTCGTTCAGCAGCCGGGCCAGCCGGCCGTCGGCGGCGGCGGTCCGGTCGAGTTCCCGCACCAGGGCGTCGAGCAGTTCCGGCGCCCGCGGGTCGGTCAGGTCGACCGCGGCGGCCGCCTCGCCGCGCAGCGCGGCGTCGTGCAGCACCACGTCGACGTCGGTGACCGGGGCGGCGACGCCGGCCCGCACCGTCGCGCGGACGGTGAGGGCCCGCACCCGGGCGGCCAGCGGGCTGCCCGTGCCGGGTCCGCCGAGCAGCCACCCGTCGGGGCGGGCGACCCGGATGCGGACCTGCGCGGACGGGAGCTCGTCCGGGGCCGCCGGGTCCAGCGCCACCGCGCCGAGCCCGAGGCGGACGTCCACGTCGACCTCGGGATCCCCGGCCGCCGGGCGGCCCAGGTCGAGCGCGAGCCGCACCGCGGCGACCGCGTGGCTGGGCGCCGCGACCGGCCCGGCCTCCTCGACGGTGTGCGTGGTGAGCGCGGCCAGCAGCGCCGCCCGCAGGTCGGGATTGCCGTCGGCGGCGTCGAGGCTGCCGTGCAGCGCGAGCGCCGGCACGCCGGCCAGGTCGACCGGCGCGCCGAGCCAGCGGGTGAACGCGGCAGCGGGCAGCGGGGCGGGGTGGGCCTGCGCGCCGGGCTCGGCGGCGTACCCGTCGAGCAGCCGGCGTTGCAGGCCCAGCGCCGCGTCGAGCAGCGGCGCGGCCGGCAGGCCGGCGGGGGCCAGCACGCCGGCCAGCCGCACCCCGTCGGCCACCTGCGGCGCGTCCAGCGGCAGCAGCGTGCCGTCGAACGCGGTGCCGACGGTGACCAGCCCGAGCACCTGCGCGGGGACCGCCGCGGCGAACTGCCGGGCGACCAGGCCGAGGTACGAGTGCCCGACGAGCACCGTGCGCACCCCGGGGCGGACCGTCCGTACCGCGTCCTGCACGTGCCGCAGCGCGGCGAGCGCGGTGGCGGCGGGCAGGGTGCCGTCGTCGGCGAGGTCCACCACGTACCAGCGGGCGGCCGGCAGCGTGCCCAGGTCGACCAGGTTCGGCGGGGTGCCCGGCACTCGCAGGTCCACCGTGGCGACCTGTTCGGGCGGGACGTCGTCGAGCAGCGCGGCCCACGGCCGCGAGCCGGCCAGCGGAGGCGCGAGCAGCAGCACCGCCCAGTCGTCGCCGGCGGTCGCGGTGCGGGCGGTGATCTCCGCGCGGAGCTGGCTCACCGCCGCCGGGGCGCCGGTGAGGGTGTCGTGGGTGGCGGCGACCGGGGTGCCGGCGCGCCAGCCGGGTTCGGGCGGCAGCGGGGTGCCGGCGGGCACCAGCCCGTCGCCGTCGGCGAGCACCCCGGCCAGCGCGCCGAGCGCCGCCGCGGCGTGGGCGGGGTCCACGCCGTCGAGCACGTCACCGATCTCGGGCAGGTACGCCCCGACGACCTCGGCCGCGGCGAGCACGTCGGCGCCGGTGACCGGGACCGGTTCGGGGTCGGTGTCGTCGGCGGCGGCGTACCGGTCGGCCAGCGGCGCGATCACCCACTGCGCGGGCGGGCCCTGCGGTTCCAGCCAGGCGAGCACCTCGACCGCGTCCTCGCCGGTGTGGTGCACCGGCACCCGCCACGGCGCCGACGGGGTGCCGCCCCCGGTCACCGGCAGGTCGACCTGCGGCAGGTCCTGCCCGGGCCGGGCGGGCAACCGGTCGGTCAGCGCGGCCTGCAGCAGCCGCAGCAGCACGACCAGGTACGGCGTCCCGTCGGCGGTGCGGGCGTCCTCGTCGCGGGCCAGGTCGGCCAGCCACCGGCGGACCGCGGCGGCGGGATCGGCCAGCAGCGACGACAGGTCGGCCGGGTCGGGGGGCAGCAGCGGTGGCAGGCCGGCCAGCGGGCCGGTGGTGCCCGGCCCGGCGATGCCGACCAGCGCCAGCAGGTCGCGGGCGGTGGGGCCGGCCCAGGACTCGGCGACCCGGGCGAGCAGGCCGCGGGCGGCGCCCCACAGCGCGGTCGGGTCGACGCCGAGACCCAGGTCGGGCAGGGTCGCATCGATCGGGCCGGCCGGCGGCAGGGTGAGGTCGCCCAGCACGTGGGCCACCCCGTCGACGGTGACGGCGAGGTCGCCGACGGTCGCGGCCACCCGCACCGGCGACCCGAGCGACCACGTGACGTCGACCCGGATCCCGTCGGTGGAGACCCGCACCGGCGCGCCGACGGCCAGGGCCGGCGGCTCGAAGGCGGCGGTGGCGGTGACCCCGCCGAGCCAGGCCGGGCCGGTCGCCCCGTCGAGCGGGATGCTGGCCAGCGCGGCGCGCAGGTCCACCCGCCACGGCAGGGTGGCGTCGAGGTGGGCGCCGCCGCGCAGGGCCAGACCCAGCTCGACGACGGGCGCGGCGGCGGTGCCGGAGTCCCACAGGACCAGCTCCAGGGCCACCGGTGCGCCTTCGGGGGCGGCGAGGGCGGCCACCGGAACCCGCCACGGGTCGGCCGGCGTGCCGGCGCCGGCCACCACCGCGTCGGCGGTGCCGGCGAGCCGGGCCACCTCGCGCAGCACGCCGGGCCAGCCGTCGGGGTCCTGGCGCAACTGCCGGTAGTAGGCGGCCAGCGCGCGGGTCGGCGCGGTGGTCAGCAGCCCGAGGTCCACGCCGGGGGTGGTGCCCAGCCCGAGCAGGTGCCGCAGCGCGGCCACCGGGCCGGCGGCCGGGCCGAGCCCGGTCTCGATCGCCTCCTCCAGCAGCGACTGCGCGGCCGAGGTCAGCGACCGGGCGTCGGTCAGGTCGACCAGGTCCAGGTGGTGCGGGTCGTCGCCGATCGCGACGCTGACGTCGCGCAGCTCCAGCACCGGCGTGATCGCGCCGGTGGCCGCCCGGTAGCGCAGCCCGGCGCGCAGCCCGCCGACCTGGACGGCGCCGGCCGGCTCGCCGGCCGCCGGGTAGAGCCGTCCGCCGTTGGCGGGCGCGGTGACCAGCAGGTCGAGGCGTTCGAAGAGGGTGACCGGCGTCGACCCGCTCAGCGGCACCACCAGCAGCACGGCGTCGCCGCGGACGACCGCGCCGAGCGCGCCGCCGGGGTAGCTGACCCGGGCACCGAGCACCAGGGCGGCCGCGCCGGTGGCCGGGTCGGTGCGGACGGCCACCGTGAGGTCCACCGACGGCGGGCCGACGAGCACCGGGACCACCAGCGGGTCGGCCTCGGTGGGCAGGTCGGTGCGCTTGGACGGATCGGCGCCGAGCAGGCCGGCGATCGAGTCCAGCCAGCCGACCAGGCCGGGCGCGCCGTCCGGGGTACGGGCGGTGACCAGCGCGGCCAGCCAGGACCGGAAGGCGGCGGGGTCGGTGGCGAGGTCGCCCAGCGGCAGCGGCACCAGGCCCGGGGTGAGCCCCAGCAGGCCGGGCAGGTTCGCCGCGACCAGGTGCACCGGCGCGGGTACGCCGTCGCCGACCTCGGCCAGCACGTACCGCAGCAGCGCGGTGACCAGCAGGGCGAGCTGCGAGCTGTCGGCGGCCGGGTCCAGCACCAGCGGCTCGGTGGTGCCGGGCAGACCGCGCACGGCGACGGTGACCCGGCTGAACCCTTCGTCCGGCGGGGCGACCAGCAGGACGGCGGCCTCGACACTGGCTCCGGTGTCGCCGAGCGGCGCCCGGGCGCGCAGCCGGATCGGGTGGTTCCGGCTGGCGGTGACCGCGTTCACCGTACCGCCGGCGGCCACCAGCAGGTCCAGCCGCGCGGTGACGGCGGGGCCGCCGGCGACCGGCCCGGCCTCGGCCGCGATCGCCAGGGTCAGCGGGGCGGACGCGGCCACCCCGGTGCGTTCGACGACCAGGTAGACCTGCCCCTTGCCGCCCTCCTCCAGCAGCGGCACGTGCCGGGCGACCCGGCCGGGCTGGCTGGCCGGGTCGGTCGGGAACCGCGGGCGGGCGGCGGGCAGCAGGCCCTCGACGGCGCGGACCAGCGCGGCGCGCTGCACGTCGTTGGCGACCAGCTTGCCGACCCGGGTCCACGGGTCGGCGAAGAACTCCTCGACCAGCCGGACGCCACCGCCGGCCGGGGCCAGCAGGCCCAGTGCGATGCCGAGGTCCTCGACCTCGGCCGGAATACCGTCAACGTTGATCATGGCCCCACCCACCCCGCGAAGCTCCCGGGCTCGGGATCGAGCCCGACCCAGTTGTTGGTCTTGTCGAACTGGTCGTGCAGGCGCAGGATGCGCAGGTCCCGCTCGTCCTTGCCGTTGAGGTTCCGCTCGTTCAGGTAGTTGATCTGGAACAGCCGCAGCCATGGCGCGCGCAACGGGCCGGAGGCGCCCTCGTCGAAGGGGCGCAGCTCGGTCCGTACCGGCTCGGCCATCCGGGCGATCGCCTGCTCGGTACGGGCGATCGCCCGGTCGATCGCCGTGGTCACCGCGCTCGGCGCGTTGATGTGCTGGTCGATCACCAGCGCCGCGGCCAACTCGGAGGTGACGAAGTCCCGGATCCGGTACTGCCGGCCCCGGACGAGCAGCTTCGCCTTGCCCAGCGGCTGCCGGGCCAGCCGCTCGAACCGCCACACCGCCGTCCACACCTGCACCAGGTCGTACGGCACCGAGCACAACGCGGCGAGCCGGACCCGGCCGCACCACTCGGGCGCGATGGTGAACACCCTGCCCTGCGCCGTGGCCCCGAAGAAGTCGTGCCGGGGCAGGACCGCGTCGGGCTCCTCGGGCGGCTCGGGCAGGCGGCGGCGACCACCGCCGGGCGGGATCTCGAACACCGTCGCGTACCGCGGCGCGTAGTCCTTGCCCTGGTGCGGCGTCCCGTCCGCGGCGAACGCCTCCGGGTTGGCGGCCCGCACCTGCGCCGGGTCGGCGACCTCGGCCCGGGCCTCTTTGCCGTCGGCTCCCCGCCACCACGGCTCGACGTCGAGTCCGTACATGCCGAAGAAGAGGTCGTAGTGGTCGGGCGCGGCCCGTTTGAACCGGGCCAGCAGCACCGGAAGCTCCGGGTTGGCGTGCGCCGACCACTGCTGGATGCCGGTGGAGAGGGTGGCCTTGTCGGCGCCCCGGGATCCGTCGAGCCGGCCCTCGTTCGGGGCGATCAGCTCGACGATCCGCAGCCGGGCCCGCTCGTGCGGCGCGTCCAGACCGATCGTGGCGGCCTGCGCCCGGATGAACGCGGCCGGGTCCAACCGCCCCGCGTAGGCCGGGCCGGTCCACACCGTCTTGTTCTCCTGGACGTGGCTGTCGGTGACGCCGACGCAGAGGTCCCGGCCGAGCACCATGGTGTGCCGGCCGCCGGGGTTCTCGGTGGGCTCCTTCCAGGGCGACCGCAGGCCCTGCGGGGCCGGCTTCTTCCCCTTCACCGGCGGCGCCGGCGGGACCGGGGGCAGCTCGTCGGGGACCACGGTCGGGCCGATCACGTCCGGCGGCTGCCACGCTCCCGAGCCGGTGCGGGTCAGCCCGAGCGCGGGTCCGAGGGCGTCCCGGGCGTCCTCGGCGTCACCGTCGTCGGCGGGGCCGACCAGCGCCCACAGTCGACGCAGCAGCGCGTGCCCGGCGGTCACGCCGGCCAGCGTCGCCAGCTCCCCGGCGGTCAGCCGGCCGACCAGGGTGGCAGCCAGCACGACGGCGTCGTCCGGGTCGGCGGCGCGGACCTGGCGGAGGATCTCGACGACCCGGAACACCGCCTCGAACGGGTTGCCGACCAGGTCCCGCTCGACCGCGTCGGCCACCTCGTCGAGGTCCCGGCCGGCCAGCCCGGCGGCCACCTCGCGGGTCAGCGCGGCCGGGTCGGGCAGCGGCAGGTGCTGGGCGGGCTGGTCCAGTGAGATGCCGGCGCCGGTCGGGAGGCCGTCGGCCCAGCCGGCGACGGTGTCCCAGTCGGTCACCCACTGCGCGCCGTCCGCCGCGATCTCCACCGGCACCGGCAGCCACAGTCCGGTACGCCAGGCCGCCGGACCGCCGAGCGCGGCCAGGTAGTCCCGGTTCCACGCCCACAGCGCGCGGGCCAGCCGCATCTCGTCGTACGGGGTGGCGTCCGGCGCGCCGGCCGGCTTGACGGTCCTCCGCAGCCAGTACGCGATGCCGCGCAGCGTCGCGCCCGGGCCCAGGAAGAGCGAGAGCGTGGGCCGCTGCGCCGGCGTGCGGCGGCCGCCGACGGTGTTCAGTAGCGTGCCGGCCACCGTGGTCGGGGTGCCGGCGGCCGAACCGGCGGGCACCCGCAGCAGCACGTTGTAGGTCATCGGTGGCGTGGCGCCGGGGTGGTCGGTGACCAGTCCGGCGCTGGCCACCGCCTCCGCGACCGCGGTCACCACTCGTCCACCCGGCGGCCGTCCTCGGCCCGGCGTTCACGCGAATCCATTGTCCCCCCTCGGTTTCCCGCCCTCCCCGACAGGTTCGCCGCGGGAGTTGCGGGGAGGCTACGGACGATCGACCGCGAATCTCTGTCGCGCTTCGGACGCTACGGCCCGTGCCGGCGGAGGAACGGACCGAAGCGGCACCGGCGCTCCACCGTTGGGCCGCGCCGGCCGGCCGACTGGTTGACCGGGTCAACCAGTCACAGTGGACAAGTGTTGACTGTTCGATCAATCGAACGCCGGATCGGATGGAGGAAACGCCAGCGGCGGGCCATCGATCGGCGATCGGCGCCGGCCGGTCGGGCAGTCCTGCTGCGGAAAGGCGACTCATCCCTTGCCGGTGCGCCACCGCCGTCCCGAAGGTGTGCCCACGACGCCAGTCACCCGACGGCGGTCCGCCCTGCCCGGGCCCGACCGGGCCCGACGGGCCCCGCGGGTCGGCCGGTGACGACCGGAAGGGGGGACCACTGATGGAGACCGCCAGCATCGACGTCGAGTACCTGGTGGCCACGCTGGAGGAGGACGACGACCCGGAGGCCCTGATCGGCGACGACGTCGACGTCGACCTCCTGGCCGCGCTGGAAGAGGAGGAGTGACGATGGGCGTGCACCTGGCCCCGACGCTCCGGGTACTGCGGGAGGAGATCAACACCCGCTGGCCGCACCGGGACAAGGCCTCCGACGGGTGGATCGGCGACGCGGCGCACCAGGCCCGCAAGTCCGACCACAACCCGGACGGCGACGACCGCTCGGTCAACGCGGCCGACTTCGACATCGACGGGATCGACCCGCTGCTGGTGGTCCGGCAGTGCATCGCGCACCCGTCCACCCAGTACGTCATCTTCGACCGGACCATCTGGAGCCGCACCCGCGGGTTCCGGGCGGCCCGCTACACCGGGTCCAACCCGCACACCAAGCACCTGCACGTCAGCGTGAGCCACGCCCGCGCCCTGGAGGACAGCCTCCGGCCGTGGGGCATCGCCACCGCCCGCGCCGCCAAGCTGGGCGACCGGACACTGAAGGCCGGCTGCAAGGGCAGCGACGTGCGGGAGCTGCAGACCCTCGCCAACCGCCTCGGCGCCGGGCTGGCCGCCGACGGGGTGTTCGGCCCGAAGACCGCGACCTGGGTCCGGTCCTTCCAGAAGTCGCGCAAGCTGGCCGTCGACGCGGTGGTCGGGCCGAAGACCCTCGCCGCGCTGCGCGCCGCCACCAAACCGCCGGCACCCAGGCCGGGACCCACCCGGGCGCCCGGCTCGCGCACCATTCGCGCCGGCAGCACCGGGGAGGACGTGGCGTACGTCAAGCGGTTCATCGGCACCCGGCACTGCGGCCCGCCGGGCGACCGGTTCGACACCAGGACCGAGTCGGGGGTCCGCTGGTACCAACGGATGCGGGGGCTCACCGACGACGGCATCGTCGGCCGGCTCACCTGGGCCGAGATGGGCGTCCGGGTCACCTATTGAACCAACGCGGCGGGTGACCGGCGACCCGGTCACCCGCCCATGCCAACCCGGCCGGCACACCGACGACCGCCGGGTGCACACCGAACGATCGGACAGGTCCGGCCGCGGCGTCGCCGCGCCGGCGGGGCGGGGAGCTGATGACCCAGACCGTGAGCGAACCGGGCGTGCGGGAAGCCGTCCTCGACAGCGTGGGCACGCGACGACCCGAGCAGGTGGCGGTCAGCCAGCGCGCGGACAGCCGGGTGCCGCACCACCTGCTCCGCACCGAGCTGTACGCGGCGGTGGACGAGCTGGTGCCGTACGCGCTGGAGCTGCGGCCGGTGCGCGGGCGGCTGTACGCCTGGGCGAACCCGCCCGCGGACGCGCCGGCGCCGTCGGCCGCCACGCTGGCCCGGCGGGTACGCGGCGTCGAACTGGCCTGGGTGATGGTGGTGACCCTCGGGCCGACCCTGCGGCAGCTCGCGGACCTGAACCGGCCCGACCGCTACCTGCCCCCGTTCGCGCCCGAGCTGGGCGGGCTGCTGACCCAGGCCCGGCGGGCGTACTGCGCGGCAATCGCGGCGGCGCTCGACGCGGCGCCGGCGTACCGGATCGAGGCCCAGCAGAACGAGGGCGACCGGCTCGTGAACGCCTTCTCGACCCGGATGCCGCTGCTCTACCTGCATGACAGCAAGGGCCTGGAGAGCACCATCCGGCAGCTGGCCGACCAGGTCGCCGACCTGGTCGCGCTGCGCGCCGAACGGGAATCCGACGCGCTGCCGGAGCGCGCCGCGGACGCCGAGACCGGCGTCGGCATGACCGACCCGGGCCAGGACTGGTTCCTGCGGCGGCGGCTGCTGACCGAGCTGCAGAGCGTGCGCGACTACCCGTTCCACGACTACATGCAGCCGTACCTGCGGTTCAGCCAGCGGCTGAGCGCGATCAGCCTGGCGGTGCAGATCCTGGTCGTCCGCGAGCAGCTGTCCTGGCTCGCCGACCAGCCGCTGCTGCCCAGCGACGCCGCCGACCGGGCGGACGGTTACGTGGTCGAGCTCGCCGCGGCGCTCACCCACGTCGAGCAGAGCATCCTCCTGCACAAGCAGGGCAGGTACGTCGAGGCGGCGGACGCGGAGCGGCTGGCCCGCGCCGTACTGGCCACCGTCACCGGGCGGCCGCAGTACCGGGAGGACTTCAAGGAGCTCACCGACACCGTCGAGCTGCACCGCACGGCCAAGGCGGTCGCCACCGCCGTGGCGATCGGCGTCGCCACCGCCATCACCGCCGGCGCGGTCGGTGCCGCCGCCGGTGTGGCGCTGGCCGCCGTCGTCGACACCACCACCGTCTTCGGCTCCCTCGTCGTCTCGGCCGGCGTGGTCACCACCCGGCTGATGTGGGAGACGCTCGTCGCGCGCAACGGGTCGGAGCTGCTGCTCGGGCCGCAGTCCATCACCGGATCGTCGTTCCAGGAGGATCTCGCCTGGCAGGCGTTGCAGACCGCGGTCGTCCGGGTGGTGCTCTTCGGCTCCGGCGACATCTTCAAGGCCATCGCCCGCTCCGGCGACCGGGCCGAGCAGGCCGCCCGGCTGGCCGTCGAGCAGATCACCACGTACGGCTTCGGCGAGGTGCAGCACCTGGTCAAGACCGGTGAGCTGCGCGGCCTGCGGGACAGCGTGGTGGCCGCGGTGACGCAGGCCGCCACCACCGGCACGATCATGGTCGGCGGTCTGCTCGCGACCAGGTTCATCGACCGGCTCGGCGACGCCCGCGGCGGGCTCAGCGCGGACGGCGAGCGGCGGCTGCAGGAGTTGGAGGCCGAACGCGCCCAGGTCGCCGCGGACTTCGCGGCCGTACGGGACGGCACCGCCACCCCGGAGCAGTTCCGGGCCTGGGCCGGTCGGGCCGCCGACGCCTGGAACGGGCTGGTCAAGCTCGTCGACGAGATGGCCGCGGGGCCGGAACGCGACGCCGCCCAGCTCCGGCTCGCCGCGGCCAAGGGCGAGATCGAGCTACGGCTGGCCGAGGCGGGCATCAGCGCCACGCTGACCTGGCCGGACGCCGTACCCACCTTCGAGGGCCTGCTGCCCGGCCTGGTGGCCTACAGCGAGGACGGCCGGGCGGTGCTCGACACCGCCTACCCGCCCGCCACCCGGAAGCCCACCGACACCCCGGACGCCGTGCTGGTCCAGGGCACCGGCGGCCGGCGGCTGCTCCTGCTGCCCGAGGGGGACCTGCCGGCGCGACCGGCACCCCCGGAGCGGCTGGCCCACGTGCCCGAGCTGGGTCGGCGTCCCGGGCCGCCGCCCGAGCCGGTGGTGTTGCCCGGCGCCGCCACCGTCGGACTGGAGCTGCTGCAGGCCGCCTACAGCCCGGACAAGGCGGCGGGCATGCTCGCCCAGGCGGGCAAGGGTCGGGAGGCCTTCCTGAGCCTGCTCGCGCACCCGGACCTGGGCAGCGTCGGAAAGATCCAGTCCCGGACCCCGGCGCTGCACGGCCTGGCGTCACATCCGGCGTCGATCGCGTTCGGCCGGCGGTGGGGCCCCCGGCTGGTGCTGCGGCTGCGCGGCCTGGGCACCGTCGGAGTCGACGACGTGCTGCTGCGGGCCGAGGCGTTGCTGGAGCAGACGCCGGAGGCGGAGCGCCCGGCACTGATCGAGCGGCTGATCGACCGGAAGGGCGACAAGCTGCGCCGGGAGTTGGCGCTGATCCCGCCGCTGCGGCGGCCCCGCCGCATCGTCACACCGGGCAACCTCGGCATCGACCGCAGCCATCCCAGCTGGCACGCGCTCGCCGTGGAGATCGCCCGGCACCACCCCAACCTGACGGCGGAGCAGCTCGCCGTGATGACCGACTGCCGGCAGATCATCGAGGTCGCCGAGTCCGGCGCGTTCGACCGGTACGCGCCGTCGACCCGGCTCGGCGTCATCGACGCGTTCGAGCGCCTGATGGTCAACGGCCAGATCCGCATCCCGGAGCTGACCGCCGTGGCGAACCGGATGCGGGGCCGGCTCGCCGAGCACGTCTTCCTGGGTCCGCTGCCGATCCAGCAGCAGACCATGTGGTTCCAGGGCGTACGGACCACCGTCTGGCTGACCGGGCGGTCCAACCTCGACGGCCACTGGATGACCGGCGACGTCCCGGGCTTCCTGGAGCTGAAGTCCGACGACATCCACGTGCAGACCGCCAGCCAGCAGCGGGCCACCGCCCAGCTGTACCTGCAGCACGCGCTGGGCGACTTCGAGAACATACCGGCGAACGCGCACTACCACCTGTGGTTCATCCGGGACCCGGGGCTGGAGGCGCGGCAGCGGATGTCGGAGATCCTGTTGCCGGCCGGCGGGAAGATCACCGGGGTGCACTTCGGGCCGCAGCCGCCGGCACCGGTGCCGCAGCGGTGACCGTCGGCCGCCGCCGCGACGAGCGCCGGCCGCCGCGCTGACCGCCGGGCGCCGCCGCGCTGACCGCCGGGCGCCGCCGCGCTGGGCGTCGGCCGCCGCGCTGGGCGTCGGGTGCCGCGCTGGGCGTCGGGTGCCGCGCTGGGCGCCGGGCGCCGCCACGGTGAGTGGCGGGCGGCTCGTCACCGCCGCGCCGGCCCTCCTCCGGCGGCGGCGTGGTGAGCGGGCCGCCCGGTCAGCGCCGGGCGGACCGGGCCGCCGGTCGACGCGGCGTCACCGCCTCGCCCGGCCGGACGAGCCACCCCGACGGTCGCCGCCGAGGGCTTCGGCCTCCGCGCCCGGTCCGCCCCGTCGGTACCCAACCACCGTTCTGCCCGGTCGGCGCGGCGTCACCGGTCCGGTCGACGCGGCGTCACCGGTCCGCCGCGCTGAGGCGGGCCACCCGCGCGGCCAGCTTCTTCGGGGCGAGCCGGCAGTAGCTCTCGGTGAGCAGCTCGCCCACCTCGTCCCAGTCGACGCCGTCGTCGAGGACCATGCCCAGCACGTCGGCGCCCCAGTCGGGCTTGTAGAAGGGGAAGCCGCCGGCGACCAGGGCGTGCACCTCGTCGACCGGCGCCCGGAACGTGAGCACGCACGTCGGCTGGTCGGTGGCGAAGGCCCGCGCGTAGGCCATCTGGTGGTCGGGGTCGACGGTTAGCACATGGGCGAAGGTCCGCTTGCGGATCCGCCACCGGATGCCCACCCAGGCCGGTTCCTCGTAGGTCTCCGGCAGGCGCCGACAGATCGGCCGGAGCTGGTCGAGAAACTCGGGCGGTACGTCGGCGGGAGCACTCACGTAGGCACGCTAACCCGACCCCCCGACACTCTCCGGCCGCCCCGCACCAACCAGGCCCGATGGCTCCGCCCGGCGAGACGCCGCCGGCCGGCACCCGCACGGGATGCCGGCCGGCGATAGGCGCGTGGTCGCGGGGCCGTCATCGTGGTCTCGGCCCGCTCGTGGCTGCCCCGCCCGTCCGACCGGCGTTCGTAGACGACAAGGGCAGCGGCTACGGGCGGCCACGGCCGGACCCGGAGGCGGTCACCGCCTGGGAGGAGGGCCCGGGCTGCCGGCGATGCTGGGCGAGCCGCCCAGGCCCCGACAGCTCGCCCTGTCCGGTGCGGACCGCGTTTGGTCGGCTCGGACGTGTCGTCTGGGGTGGGCATGGTAGCCCGTGAGGGTGATGCCTCTGAGTCATCAATATGCCGCAGAGGTATCAGCGGATGCGGCGCGGTCTCCGCGCCTGGCAGGGCCAGACGTCCCGCACGCTCGTTCTCTAGGGGGACCTGCCCGGCCGTGGGGCCCGACGGCGGCTCGGTGCGGGATGGGCTGATCGGCGAGCGCGAACTGAGGGTTCACCCCCTTCGTGGACCCGGGCGCGCGTCGGGTCATCCAGACATTCCGCGCATGGGGGTGCCGGGGTGTGTGAGGCGCTGCGCTGTTTCGCCGATGTGGCGGTGTCGCCCCGGAGGGCCTGCGCCGTTTCGCCGATGTGGCGGTGTCAGCCCGGGCGGGATGGCCCCGTATCGGCGGTATGGAGTCGATCATCCGGCGGCTGCGGCACGGCGGCATGGGCCGCCGTGCCCGTGTGGGGTGTTTTGTCGGGTTCGTGGGTGTGACCGGTGGCATCCGGGTGGCGGAATCGGGCCCGGGTCGGGGGCGTTATACCTTGCGGACGATCGAGCAAGGGGTTCCGGCGCTGGCATGGCCGGCGAGAGGGTCCCGGGCCTGGCGGAATGATGGCGGGCGGCCGGTCGTTGCATCCCCCCTGACGATCGCAGGACCGGTCCCGCCGGCACCCGCCGGTTGAGGATCGTGGCCCCGGAATGACGGCGGCCCGGTGGTCGTTGCATCCCCCCGAACGATCGCGGCAGCCCTTGCCCCGGCACACGCCGGTGAGGGTTGAGGGGCCCCGGAATGATGGTGGCCTGGTGGTCGTTACACACAGTCCGGCACCGCGAAGGACACGTCTCGCGGCTCTGGCCGGGCATCCCGGTACCAGGGCATCCCCCGCCCCGCGCGTGCCGGATCCCCCGAAGTCTTTCTGAGCGCCCTGGTGGTGCTTGCGCCCCTGTGCCCGTCCCCCCGTTTGGGCTGGTGGCGTTGACCCCCGAAGGAGCTTTTGTGATGAACACGATCATGCGTAAGAGCGTTCTGGGTATTGCTGGTCTGGCGTTCGCCGGTGGCGTCGTCGCCGGCCCCGCCACCGCCCACGCTGCTCCGGTTGAGGCGGTCAAGCCGGTCGCCGTGACCGTGCAGGCCGACAAGCCGGACAAGGCGAAGCTGATCCCGCATGGTGTGCAGG
>NZ_JAXCFQ010000025.1:0-44435 GCF_056150265.1 Micromonospora desertarenae | reverse complement strand
CCGGGGGGGCGTGCTCGGCCCGTCGGGGGTGTAACCATCCGGGCCGGCCCGCCATTCCGGGGGCTCCGGCGCCCGGGGGCTTGCTTGGCCCGTCGGGGGTGTGTCAACGACCCGCAGCGGGCGGGCATTCCACCCGCGATCCGGCTGGGCCGCTACCCGCGAGGCCAGCACCCAGGGGGTGTGGCGCGGGTATGCCATGTTCAACGACCCCGACCCGCCACCGATTCCGCCGCCAGGGTGGCCCCGACCACCCCACACCGGCACCCACCCCGCACCCCGACACACCACCGGACACCGCGAACCGGACACCCGGCCACTCACCGGGCGGCCCGGCGACACCGGCTCGGCCCCTGCGGGCAGGCACCCACGGGCACGGTGTGGAGCTGATGTCGCCAACGACTCACCCATGACACCCCGGTGATCCACACCGTGTCCGCGATATGGGGGTGTCCGCAGGCTCGGATGCCGCGATATCCCCGACACGGAGTGGATCAACCCAGCCGACCGCATCCCGGGCCAGGTCGCAGACCGCCGGCGTCGCGGGGACGGCCAACCGCCGGTCAATCGCCGGAGAGCGTGATACCTCAGCGGCATATTTATGACCCTGAGGTATCAGCCGGCGCGCAAACCGCCCACCCGGCACGACACGCCCGGCCGGGCCGCCGCCGGATCGACGGGTTGGCCCGGCCGAGCAGTAGACCAGACGGTCAGACCGACGCCGGTCGCCCCCGGAACGTCCACCGGATCGAACCGGAACTACGGCGCGCAACAGGCGCGTCCCGAGCCGGAAGCCGCCGGAGAGATCCACAGCCACGTCGCGGCGGCGGGAGCACCCGGTGCCGGTGTCGGTCCCCGGACTACCCGGCGGGTGCGGTCGGCGACGGCTCGTATCCTTTCCGCGAACCCGTTGGACGCGAGAAGAAAGGACATGGTGTGACCGACCGGGCCGAAACGTTGGAGTTCCAGGCCGAGGCGCGTCAGCTGCTCCAGCTGATGGTCCACTCGATCTACTCGAACAAGGACGTCTTCCTGCGGGAGCTGATCTCGAACGCCTCCGACGCGCTGGACAAGCTGCGCCTGGCGTCGCTGGTCGACAAGGACCTCGCCGTCGACACCGCGGACCTGCACATCGAGATCGAGGTCGACAAGGCGGCGCGGACGCTGACCGTCCGGGACAACGGCATCGGCATGTCCCGCGACGAGGTGGTCGAGGTGATCGGCACGATCGCCAAGTCCGGGACCGCGGAGCTGCTGCGCAAGCTGCGGGAGTCGGCCGACGCGGGCGCGCGGCAGGAACTGATCGGGCAGTTCGGGGTCGGCTTCTACGCCGCCTTCATGGTCGCCGACAGGGTGCAGCTGACCACCCGTAAGGCGGGGGAGACCGGGGGTACCCGCTGGGAGTCCACCGGCGAGGGCACCTACACCGTCGAGCCGGTGGACTCCGCGCCCCAGGGCACCTCGGTCACCCTGCACCTCAAGCCCGCCGACGCCGACGACAACCTGCACGACTACACCGCCGAGTGGACGATCCGCGAGATCGTCAAGCGGTACTCGGACTTCATCGCCTGGCCGATCCGGATGACGGTCGAGCGTACGGGCGCCGAGGGCGACACCACCACCGAGGTGCAGACGCTCAACTCGATGAAGGCGCTCTGGGCGCGGTCCCGCGACGAGGTCGACGACGCCGAGTACCACGAGTTCTACAAGCACGTCAGCCACGACTGGGCCGATCCGCTGGAGATCGTGCACATGAAGGGTGAGGGGACCTTCGAGTACGAGGCCCTGCTCTTCATCCCCTCGCACGCGCCCCTGGACCTGTTCTCCCCGCAGGGCCGCCGCGGCGTGCAGCTCTACGTCAAGCGCGTCTTCATCATGGACGACTGCGAGGCGCTCACCCCGAACTACCTGCGCTTCGTCAAGGGCGTGGTGGACGCGCACGACCTGTCGCTGAACATCTCCCGGGAGATCCTCCAGCAGGACCGGCAGATCCAGGTCGTCCGGCGGCGGCTGGTGCGGAAGATCCTCGCCACTGTCAAGGACATGAAGGCCAACCACGCCGAGCGCTACCGGACCTTCTGGACCGAGTTCGGCGCCGTGGTCAAGGAGGGCCTGATCGACGACGTGGAGAACCAGGACACCCTCCTGGAGATCCTGTCCGTCGCCTCCACCCACGACCCGGCCGAGCTCACCGACCTCGCCGGCTACGTCGGGCGGATGAAGGACGGCCAGAGCGACATCTACTACGCCACCGGCGAGTCGCGCAGCATGATCGAGAACTCGCCGCACATGGAGGCGTTCCGGGCCAAGGGCTACGAGGTGCTGCTGCTCACCGACCCGGTGGACGAGGTCTGGGTCGAGCGCGTCGGGCAGTACGACGGCCGCACCCTGCGCTCGATCGCCAAGGGCCAGGTCGACCTGGACACCGAGGAGGAGAAGAAGGAGGCCGAGGCGGAGCGGGAGCGGCAGCGCCAGGACTACGCCGACCTGCTCACCTGGATGGGCGAGGCGCTGGCCGACAGCGTCAAGGAGGTACGCCTGTCGTCCCGGCTGACCACCTCACCGGCCTGTGTGGTCGGCGACGCGCACGACATCACCCCGACGCTGGAGAAGATGTACCGGGCGATGGGGCACGAGGTGCCGTCGGTGAAGCGGATCCTCGAACTCAACCCCGGCCACCCGCTGGTCGCCGGCCTACGCAAGGCGCACGAGCAGGGCGGCACGGAGGAGTCGCTGAAGGAGACCGCCGAGCTGCTCTACGGCATCGCGCTGCTCGCCGAGGGCGGGGAACTGGCCGACCCGTCGCGGTTCACCCGGATCCTCGCCGACCGGCTCGCCCGTACGCTCTGACACGCTCGCTCCGGGTGGCGGGCCGTGCCCGCCGCCCGGACCGGCTGCCCTCGGCGACGGCCCCGAGCCGGGTGGGTGTGCCAGCGGTCGGCCCGGCTGGATGCCGGCGGCGGGCGGCGGCCATACTCGCGCGGTGACCGAGCAGACCTCGCCGAACCGTCCCGGACTGGCCTCCGCGCTGCGGTTCGGCACCGAACTGATCGCCTGGGTGGCGACGCCGTGGGCGCTCGCCGGGTACTCGGTGCCGCTGGCGGTCGCCGCGGTGGCGCTGCTCGTGGGTCTGCCGACCGTCTTCGCGACACCCGGCGACAAGCCGCACGTGCTGGTGCCGGTGCCCGGCGTGGTCACCATCGCCCTGGTGGTGCTGCAACTGGTCGCCGCCGCCTGGTCGGCGTGGGTCGCGTGGCCCCGGGGCGTCGCGATAGCCGTGGCGGTGCTGGCCGTGGCCACGGTGGCCGCGGAGCTTCCGCGCTGGCGCTGGCTGCTGCGCGCCGGCCGGCGGCCGACCGCCGAGCCCGACGGGGCGACGGTCGGGCCGTCCGGGCCGCGGAGGATCGGCTGACCCGAGTCGGGCGGCCATAACGCCGACACGCCCGACCGGCCCCGCCCCCTTTTCAAGAAGTGATTGCGCCGGTCGCATTGGTCGATGGCCGGCGGTCGGGCCACGGAACGGGACGCGGATAGCCGCTGACCCACCGTAGGTGACCACATCCCGCTCGCGGCGGACGGACCGCTGCTGCCACCGTCGAAGAACGGGCGTCGGACGTGCCGTCGCCGTCTGGTAGTTTGGGCTGCTCAGAGGGGTGAAGGCGCGCAAGCGCCAGGCCGCAACTTGCACCATGGCAAGGGCTGCGCAATGAAAGAAATGCGCAATTCCCACCACGTTTCACATTGACGAACACAAATCTTGACTTGCCTTCGGAATTGCCGCACCGTGAAGGTCTCCGGTCGGCGGTGACTCCCGAATTCACTCGCCGTCAGAGCACTTCAGGAGGCGGTCATGCGGTTGAATCCGTTCGCCGGGGCGTATCTCGCCGATCCCGCGCAGGTGTGGCGGCGGATCCTCGACACCCCCGGCGGGGTGCACCACGACCCGGACCTCGGGCTGTGGTTGATCACCCGGCACGCCGACGTGCGCCGGGCGCTCGGTGACGTCGAGACCTTCGGCAACGCGCTCACCCTCGCCCCGGTCTACCAGGTCTGTCCGGAGGCGATGGAGATCGTCGTACGGATCGACGCGCCGCCCACGACCGCCGCCGCCGATCCGCCGGTGCACCCGCGTACCCGCCGGGCCCTGCGCGCGACGTTCGCCAACACCGCGGACCGGGTCGAGCAGCGCTACGGCCCGATCGTCCGCCGCCGGGTCGACGAGCTGGTGTCCCGCCTGGCCGCCCGTCCCGGTGGGCGGGCGGACCTGGTCCAGGAGTTCACCGCCGAACTGCCCCTGCTGGTCCTGCTCGACCTCCTCGGCGTTCCCGAGGAGGACATCGGGCGGGTCCGCGCCTGGGCGGACGGCCAGATCGCGCTGATCTGGGGGTGCCCGGAGCCGGCCGAACAGGTTCGGCTCGCGCAGGGACTGCTGGAGTTCTGGCACTACTGCCAGGACCTCGTGCGGGCCCGGCTCGACAGCGGCCGGTACGGCGACGACTACGTCAGCCAGGTGCTCGCGTACCGCGACGGCGACGACGAGGTGCTCACCGTGGCCGAGGTGTCGAGCATCATGTTCAACCTGCTGGTCGCCGGGCACGAGACCACGGCCGGGCTGCTCGCGCACGCGCTCGACCAGGCGCTGTCCAGTCCGGACCGGTGGCGCGCCATCGTCGAGGACCCGGGGCTGATCCCGGCGTTCCTGACCGAGACGCTGCGGTTCGCGCCCGCCATCGACGGCTGGCTGCGGGTGACGAACCGGCCGGTCACGCTGAGCGGGGTCACCATCCCGGCCGGAGCGCGCTGCCTGCTGCTGATCGGCGCCGCCAACCGGGACCCGGCGGTGTTCACCGTCGCGGACCGGTTCGATCCGAACCGGCCGGACGGCCGGGACCACCTGTCCTTCGGTCACGGACCGCACTTCTGCATCGGCGCGGCACTCGCCCGGCTGGAGGGCGAGATCGCGCTGGCCCGGCTCGCGGAGGCCCTGCCCGGCCTGCGCCTGACCGCCGACCACCGGCGGTCCTTCCAGCCCAACGTCGCGTTCCGCGCGCACCGGGAACTGCCGGTGATCATCGACCTGGCGCTGCCGGCCGGCGGACCGCCGGTGCCCGCCGCCGGGCGGCCGGCGGCCTGACCGGGCCGGCATGTCGACGCTGACCTGCGGCAGGAGTCGCGCCGAGCGTCCGCGCCGGTGCGGCGACCGCGGCGGACCGCGGCCGGTCCGACCGGGCCCGGCGGGTCGCGGCACCCGCCGCCGCACGACCACGCTCCGCAGTCGCGTCTTCACACCCGTCGCCCGATGGGTTAAGAATTGTCCCCTGCGAACGGCTACTCATCGCCCAACCTCGATCTGATGCCGACGCCGCACCGCCGGCGTCGTGAAGGTGAGCACATGGATCGCACGCCCCCGTCGAGCGCCGCGCACGCCGGCGCCAGCCGCCAGTTCCGTTCCGAACTGCGCAGGTGGCGTACCCGGCAGGGGCTCACCCAGCGGGCGTTGGCGGAGCGGGTGCGGTTCAGCCGCGAGACGGTCGCCGCCGTCGAGTCCGGCCGCCGGTTCGGCAGCCACGAGTTCGCCGTCCGCTGCGACGAGGTGCTCGGCACCGGCGGCCGGCTGGCGGCACTGTGGCCGCAGGTCGCCGCCGAGCAACTGGCGGCGGACGGCCGGCGCGGCCCCCGGTTCGGCGAGGTGGCCCGGCTCGACCCGGCCGTCGTGCCACCGGCGCCCCGGCGCGACGCGCGCGACCCGGAGGCGGTGGTGGCGGCGATCGACGAGCTGCGGGAGCTGATCGGGCAGGTGCTCGGCGGCCAGCCGGAGCCGGACGCCCCGCCGCACCCGTCGGGCGGCCGGACCGGCCAGGGCTGACCTCGGCGGGAGTCTGCGCCGCCCGGGGGCCGACGGCTCCGCCAACGCCGCTGACTGTGGGTACAGATGCTGGTACGGGCTGTTTGTACCACCGTCAGGTCTGGTCTGGACGCCCGGGTTCCGGCGCAATGAAACGTGCAATCGGCAAGGTGCAGATAGACCGTCGTAGATGAGCGCGGGAGTCAGTCTTGGCGTCGAGCACGAGGTCCCACGCGGCCCGACCCTACCCGACCCGCCGCCGCGGTTGGAAGATCGCCGGCCGGATGCGCCTCATCGTCGCGGCCCCGCTGGTCGCCGTGATGGGCTTCGCCGGCCTGGCGCTGACCGAGAGCGCCCGCCAGACGGCCCGGGCGAGCGACCTCGGGCACCTCGCGCAACTCGGCGCCGAGGCGGGCGACCTGGCCCACCGGCTGCAACACGAGCGCATCGTCGCCGCCGACCTGCTGACCCGTGGCGCACCGGAGCAGCAGGAGGCCTTCGCCGATGCCACCGCCGCCACCGACGCGGCCGCGGCCCGCTACCGCCGGCAGCGCGACCGGGTCCCCGCCGGAGCCGCCGCCGACCAGGCCGTCCTGCCCCGGATCGACGCGGCGCTGGACGGACTGCCGCCGCTGCGCGCCCAGGTCCGCACGGCGGCGCACGCCTCGGTGTCGGCGATGACCTTCAGCTACCGGATCGCCATCGCCGACCTGCTCAACCTCCGCGAGAGCGTCACCCTCGGGGTGGTCAACGCCCGGATCGCCGACGGCATCCGGGCCTCCGCGGCGCTGTCCACGGTGGCCGAGGCGGTCGGCCAGCAGCAGGTCGCCGTGCTGCGCGCGGTGGCGGCCGACCAGTTGACCCCCGCCATGCAGCAGGACATCACCGCCGCCCGCACCGGCTTCACCGAGGCGAGCCTCGACTTCCTGGCGCTCGCCCGACCGGCCTGGCGGGGTTGGTGGGAGCGGGCCGGCAGCGGCGAGGACGCCCTGGTGCTGCAACGGATGCAGGACGAGGTGTCGCGCACCCCGTCGGGCGACCGGCTGCGGCTGGACCTGGGCGCCTGGGTGACCGCCACCCAGCAGTGGTCGATCCGCCTGGCCGAGCTGCGGCAGCAGGTCGACGCGGCGGTGCTCGACGACATCCGGGCGGCGCACGCGGACCAGCGGCGGCGCACGGTGGTCGAGGCGGCCGCCGCCGTGCTGGCCCTGTTGCTCACCGCCCTGGTCACCTGGGCGGTGGCCCGCCAGATCACCCGGCGGCTGCGCCGGCTGCGGGACGCCGCCAACGCGGTCGCGTTCGAACGGCTGCCCGAGGTGGTGGCCCGGCTCCAGCACCCGGACAGCTCCTCGGTGGACCCGGACGAACTGGCCCGCCGCCAGGCCGCCGACGCCCTGGAACCGTCCAGCGACGACGAGATCGGCGAGCTGGGGCAGGCGTTCACCGCCGTGCACCGGGCGGCCGTGCGTACCGCGGCGGAGCAGGCGGTGATGCGGGCCAACACCGCCGACATCTTCATCCACCTGAGCCGCCGGGAGCAGCGGCTGGTCGACGCGGTGCTCGCCCAGGTCGACAAGGTCGAGCAGGACGAGACCGACCCGGAGCGGCTGCACCAGCTGTACACGCTGGACAACCTGGCCACCCGGATGGGACGGATCAACGCCAGCCTGCTGGTGCTCGGCGGGGTGGGGGTCGGTCGGGTACGCCAGCACGACGTACCGCTGCAACAGGTGCTCCAGGCCGCGCAGAGCCAGATCGAGCACTACGCCCGGATCCGCCTCGGCATGGTCGACGGCGACGTGGCCGTGGCGGCCGAGGCGGTCGACGAGGTCGTGCACCTGCTGGCCGAGCTGATGGACAACGCCACCGGGTACGCCCCACCGGAGACCGAGGCGTGGGTGACCGGGCGCAGCCTGGGCGACCGGGTGATCGTCCAGATCAGCGACGAGGGCGTCGGGCTCTCCCCGCAGCGGCGGCAGCAGCTGAACGACCTGCTGGCCCGCCCGCCCGCCATCGACGTTGCCGCCGTGCGGGCGATGGGGCTGGTGGTCGTGGGGCACCTCGCCGCCCGGCTGGGCGTGGCCGTCCAGCTCCGCCCCGGCCCGCGCCGCGGCACCATCGCCGAGGCGGCGCTGCCGGGCACGATGATCCGGCCGCTGCCCCCGGAGGAGTTCCTGCTCACCCCCACCCGACCGTCCCGGCGCGCGGCCCGCACCACCGTGGCCGAGCCGGTGTACGGGGCGGTCCCGCAGCCGCGGGCCGGGGCACCGACGACCGACCGGGTGCTGCCGGCGGCGCCGGTGTTCCGGCCCGCACCGTCCCCGCGCGATGACGCGCCCACCGAGGAGCTCGTCATCTTCCATCAGGTCAACCACTGGTTCCAGGCCGACCACGGCAACGGCACGGCCTGGGCCAGTCCGGCCGACGACGCCTGGCGTACGGCCGCCCGGGCGACCGAGCCCGAGGTCGCCGCCACCACCACCTCCGGCCTGCCGCGCCGGCAGCCGCAACGGCACCTGGTGCCCGGCGGCGTCACGGTGCCCCGGCAGCGGTCCGAGTACCGCGATCCGGCCCAGGTGGCCACCGCGATGGCCGCGTACGCGCGCGGGGTGGCGGCCCGGCGGCCCAACCTGATCAACAACTGATCCGACAGGGAGAGCACGTGACCGACCAACAGGATCTCGGCTGGCTGCTGGACGCCTTCGCCGAGCGCGCCACCGAGGTCAGCCATGCCATCGCCATCTCCGCCGACGGGCTGATGGTGGCCGCCACCCGGGGCCTGCCGCCGGACCGGGCCGACCAGCTCGCGGCGACCGGCAGCGGGCTGGTGAGCCTGCTCCGCGGCGCGGCCGCCTTCTTCGACGCCGGCGCGGTGATCTCCAACGTCACCCAGTTGGAGGGCGGCTTCATGTTCTCCATGGCCTTCAACGACGGCGCCTCCCTGCTCGTGCTCGCCGATCCGCAGTGTGACGTCGGCAAGGTCTCCTACGAGATGACCGAGCTGGCGAACCGCATCGGCGACGCGTTGACCCCGGCGGCTCGCGCGGCGCTCGCCCGCAGCCGCTGACCCCCGGCGCCCCCACGCCGGCGCTTCCATCCCCCCGTAGGAGAAGACATGTCCCTGACCACCCCGCGGCGTCGCCGTGCCCGCACCGCGGCGCTGCTCGCCCTCGTCCTGCTCGCCGCGACGGGCTGTGCCGACGACGGGCCGGGCGCCGGCCCGAACGGATCCATCAAGATCGGCCTGTTGGCGTCGCTGTCCGGCACCTACCAGGCGGTCGGCAAGGAGATCCGCGACGGTTTCGAGCTCTATCTCTCCACCCACGACGGCAAGCTCGGCGGCCGGAAGGTGGACCTGATCGTCGCGGACGAGGGCAACGGGGCGCCGACCGCGGTGCCCGCCGCCACCAAGCTGCTCAAGCAGGATCGCGTGCTCGCGCTCACCGGCATCGTCGGCGGCGGTTCGGTGGCCGCCGTCTACCCGCTGCTCAACGAGACCAGGGTCCCGTTCGTGGGCTCGAACGGGCGGCCGGAGCTGAAGGACGTGTCCCGGATCTGGCACACCTCCTACCTCTCCGACGAGCCGGGCGAGGCGATCGCCCAGCACGTGCGGGACAACGTCAAGGGCAGCGTCTACGCCATCGGCCCGGACTACCAGGGTGGCTGGGACGAGCTGCGCGGCTTCACCGACACGTTCGTCAAGGTCGGCGGCACGCTGGCCAACCCGGACGGCAAGACCACCTTCACGCCGTTCCCGACCACCACCAACTTCACCCCGTACTTCGCCCGGATCAAGGCCTCCGGCGCGGACGCCGTCTACACGTTCTACGCCGGCAGCGCGGCCGTCGACTTCGTCAAGCAGTACGCCCAGTCCGAGATCAGGGACCTGCCGCTGTACGCCGCCGGCTTCCTGACCGAGGGCGGGGTGCTCGACGCCCAGGGCGAGGCCGCCCGGGACATCTACTCGGTGCTCAACTACTCGCCCGACCTGGACAACGCGGAGAACCGCGCCTTCGTCGCCGCCTGGAAGGCCAGGTACGACGGCTCGCCGACGACGTACGCGATGGCCTCCTACGACGCCGCGGCGGTGCTGGACCGGGCGATCGCGGCCGCCGGCGACGACCCGACCCCGGAGAGCGTCAACGCGGCCATCGGTCAGCTCGGCCAGATCGCCAGCCCGCGCGGCACCTGGCAGTTCTCGCCGACCACCCACGCCCCGGTGCAGAAGTGGTACCTGCGCCAGGTGCGCCAGGACGGTCGGGCGCTGTCCAACACCGTCGTGGGTGACCTCGCCACCGTCGGCGGGTGAGCGCGGTGGCGGTCGACATCCCGATCGACCCGTACGTGGTACCGGCCCTGGACGGGGTGGCCTACGGGCTGCTGGTGTTCGTCGCCGCGGCGGGGCTGGTGCTCTGCTTCGGCGTCGCCGGCATCCTGAACCTGGCGCACGGCACGCTCTACGCGATCGGCGGTTACACCGCCGCCGCCCTGCTCGACGGCGGCTGGCCGAGCCTGCTGCTGGCGCTGGCGGTCGGGGTGATCGCCGCCACCGCGGCCGGCGCGCTGGTCGCCGGGCTGCTCACCCGGGTGGCCGCGCGCACCCACCTCACCCAGGCGCTGCTCACCTTCGGGCTGGCGCTGGTCGGCGGCAGCCTGCTGGTGCGGGTCTTCGGGCCGGACGACCAGCCGGTGCGGGTGCCCGCCGCGCTGGACGGGTCGGTGGTCGTCGCCGGCCACCGCTACGCCGCGTACCGGCTGGTCTTCATCGTCGTCGCCGCGCTGCTGGCCGGCCTGCTCCACCTCGCGGTGCGCCGCACCCGGGCGGGCATGCTGGTCCGGGCGGCCGTCGACGACGCCGAGATGGTGGCCGTCCTCGGGGTGAGCCCGACCTGGATCCGGGTCGGCGTGCTCGCCGCCGCCGGGGCGCTGGCCGGGGCGGCCGGGGTGCTCGGTGCGCCGATCATCGGGCCCGGGCCGGACACCGCCGACGCGGTGCTGCTGCTGTCGCTGGTGGTCGTCGTGCTCGGCGGTCTCGGCTCGATGACCGGCACGCTGCTCGCCGCGCTGGCCGTCGGGCAGATCCAGACGCTCGGCGTCGCGCTCGCGCCGTCGGCCGCCCCGTTCCTGCTCTTCGCCGCGATGGCGGCCGTGCTGGCGGTGCGGGCCCGGGGCCTGGCCGCCACCCGGAGGACGACGTGAGGGAGCAGGCCGTCCGCGCGCTGCGCCGCGGCGTGGCCGCCGCCGTGCTGGCCGGCCTGGTGCTGGCGCCGTGGGCGGTCGACGACTACACGGCGGCGCTGCTCGCCCGCACCCTGGCGCTCGGCCTGGTGGCGGTGAGCGTCGCCCTGCTCACCGGCGTCGCCGGGCTGCCCACCCTCGGCCAGACCGCCCCGTACGCGGCCGGCGCCTACACCAGTGCGGTGCTCGGCGGGCAGGTCTCCGACGTCGGGGTGGTGCACCTGGCGGTCGCGGCGGTGGCCGGGGCGGCGCTGGCCGCGGTGACCGTCCCGCTGGTGGTGCACGCCCGGGGCGTGGTGGTCCTGATGATCACCCTGGCGGTCGGTGAGCTCGCCGTGGTCCTCGTCGGCCGGTGGCGCTCGGTGACCGGTGGCACCGACGGGCTGGCCGGCATCGCCCAGGTCCGTCCACTGTGGGGGATGCCGGTGCTGGCCACGGACCGGGCCCGCTACCTGTACACGCTGGTGGTCGTCGCCGCGCTGGTCGGGCTGGTGCTGCTGGTGCTGCGAACCCGGGTCGGGCTGCTGCTGCGCGCCGGCCGGGACGACGAGGCGCGGCTGCGGGCCAGCGGACACCGGGTCTCGCTCCAGGTGGCCGGCGTCCACGTCGCCGCGGGGGCGGTCGCGGGCGCCGCCGGCTCCCTGCTGGTGGTCGCCCAGCAGTACCTCTCGCCGGCCGACTTCGGCTTCGAGACGTCCGCCCTGCTGCTGCTCGGCGTGGTGATCGGCGGCGCCGCGTCGGTCGGCGGCGCCCTGGTCGGCGCGGTGCTCGTCGTCGCCGGGCGGGACTGGCTGTTCGGCGCGCTCCCCGGGCACGCGCCGCTGGTGCTGGGGTTGGCCTTCGTGGTCACGGTCTACCTGCTGCCCGGCGGCGGGCACCGGCCACCGCCGGTGCGGGGCCGGCTGCTGCCGGACGTCGGCACCCGCCGCGCCGCCGGGGAGCGGCCCGCGCCGACGGGAGCACGGGCATGACGCCGCTGCTCTCCGCCCGGGGCGTCACGGTGCGCTACGGGTCGCTGGCCGCGCTGGACGGCGTGGACCTGCGGATCGACCACGGCCAGCGGCACGCGTTGATCGGACCCAACGGGGCCGGCAAGACCACCCTGCTCGGCGTGCTCGGCGGAGCGATCCCGGCGGGCGGCGGCCGGGTGCTGCTCGCCGGCCGGGACGTCACCCGGCTCGGCCCGGCCGCCCGGGCCCGGCGGGGCATCGGCCGGATCCACCAGCGCCCCGCCGTCTGGGAGACGCTGACCGCTGCCGAGAACGTCGTGGTCGCGGCGCTGCCGCACGCGGTGCGGCCCGGCCGGTGGCGCCCGAGCGGCAGGCGGCGCGCCGCCGAGCGCACCGCGGCCACCCTGCTGGCCCGGGTGGGGCTGCCCGAACTCGCCGGGGTCCCCGCCGGTCGGCTCGCCCACGGGCAGCGCCGCCAGTTGGAGATCGCCATGGCGCTGGCCGGCCGTCCCCGGCTGCTGCTGCTCGACGAGCCCGCCGCCGGGCTGTCCGCCGGCGAGGTCGAGCGGCTGGCGGAGTTCCTCCGGGAGCTGCCGCGCGCCGTCGCGGTGCTGCTGGTGGAGCACCGGCTGGACCTGGTGTACGCGCTCTGCGACACGGTGACCGTGCTGCGCGACGGCCGGCCGCTGGCCACCGGGACGCCGGCGCAGATCCGCGCCTCCGACCCCGTCCGGCAGGCGTACGCGGAAGGGGTGGCCTGATGCTGCGGACGGAGCGGCTCTGCGCGGGCTACGCCGGCGGGATCGTGCTGCACGAGGTGAGCCTCGAGGTGGCGGCCGGCACCGTGCAGGCGGTGGTGGGCCGCAACGGCGCCGGCAAGACCACCCTGGTGCACGCCGTCGCCGGGTTGGTGCGCCCGTCCGGCGGGCGGATCGAGATCGGCGGGACGCAGGTCGCCGGCCGGCAGCCGCACCGGATCGCCCGGGCCGGGGTCGGTCTCGTCCCGCAGGGCCGGCGGGTCTTCTCCCGGTTGACCGTGGCCGAGCATCTCGCCCTGGCCGCCGCACCGTGGCGGGCCGCGACGCCCGGCGAAGAGGGTTGGACGGTCGCCCGGATCCTGGAGCTGCTGCCCCGGTTGGCGGTCCGGCTGCGCCACCGTGGCGACCAGTTGTCCGGTGGCGAGCAACAGATGCTGGCGATCGCCCGGGCGCTGCTCGGCCAGCCCCGGGTGCTGCTGCTCGACGAACCGTGCGAAGGGCTCGCCCCCGAGCTGGCGGCCCGCATCCGCGACCTGGTCGGCGCGCTGGCCCGGACGGGGCTGACCGTGCTGCTGGTCGAGCAGCAGTTGCCACACGCCATCGCGGTCGCGGACCGGATCGCGGTGCTCGAGTACGGCCGGGTGGTCTACGACCGTCCCGCCGACGAGGCCCGGGCCGACCCGGGCGCGCTGGCGGCGATGCTCAGCGTCGCCGCGGTCGCGGAGCCGCCGGCTCCCCGACCGGTGCCCGGGCTCTGGGCCGGCTCCGGGCAGTTGACCCGACCATTCTCGACAGGGATGAGCGACGATGCCGACAGACATCCGTGACACGGAGTACACCTTCGACAACGGCTCCCCGGAGGCGGTGCCCCAGCTGCGGGCGCTGGAGTCCTTCCTGGATCCGATCACGGCCGCCCGGATCGCCCCGCCGCTGCTCGCGCCGGGCGGCCTGTGCTGGGAGATCGGCGCCGGCGGCGGCTCGGTGGCCCGGGCCATGGCGTGCGCGGTCGGCCCGGCCGGTCGGGTGCTGGCGACCGACATCGACACCGGGCACCTCACCCCGGCGGCCAACCTCGAGGTACGCCGGCACGACGTGCGTACCGACCCGCCGCCCGGGGACGCCTTCGACCTGATCCACGCCCGGTTGGTGCTGCTGCACCTGCCGGAACGGCGCCGGGTGCTGGGCGCGCTGGCCGCCGCGCTGGCCCCCGGTGGGTGGCTGGTGGTGGAGGAGTTCGACTGCACCGCGCCGCTGCGGGTGCTGACCGCGCCGAACGACGACGCGGCGAAGCTCTTCACCCAGGTGACCGACGCGACGCTCGGCATCCTGCAGAGCCACGGCGCGGACCTGGCCTGGGCGCAGGACGTGCACGCCGAGCTGGCCGCGGCGGGTCTGGTCGAGGTGGACACGGTGACCCATTCGCAGAGCTGGGCCGGCGGCTCGGTCGGCGCCTCGCTGTACGGGACGAACTCCCGGCAGCTGGAGCCGGAGCTGCTCGACGCGGGGCTGTCGCCCGGCCAGCTGGAGGCGTTCCGCAAGCTGCTGCGCGACCCGGGGTTCGCGGTGATGTCCTACCAGTTCGTCTCGACCCGGGGTCGTCGCCCGGTCGGGGGGTGACCCGCCGGTCGCCGAAACATACCTTCACCGTGCCCGACCCGGCGCGTAGACATTCTTCGATCGGTTACCTATCGTCGGCTCATCATGCAGCGACAACCTTCTATGAAAAGGGGTTGGCAATGATGAACCCACGACGATGGGCCGGCTTCGCCACCGCGACGCTGGCCACGGCGGGTCTGGTCCTGGCCGCCACGGTGCACACCGCCGTGGCGGCGCCGGCCGGCGGCACTGTCGAGGCGGCGGTGACCGCGAAGCTGCTGGGGCAGGCCCGGGTGGCCGGGGCGGTGGCGGCCGACCGGCCCGACACCCGGATCACGGTCACCCGGCGGGACGGCCGCTGGGCGTTCGGCACGGCCGTCGCGGTCGCGCCGCGTACCGAGGACGCGCATCCGGTCGGCGCGGTCTTCGTCGCGCACGGCCGGGCCGGCGCCTGGCGGGTGGCGTTCGACGGCGAGCCCGGGTTCGCCGCGTTGGCCGCCGAGTCGCCCCTGGTCAACGCGGCGGAGAAGGCGGTCTTCGGCACCGCGCCGAGCCCGATGTACGCCGGTGGCGACTACCGGACCGGGATGGCCCTGCCGTTCGCGGTCGGGCAGACCTGGACCCTCGGCGGCGGCCCGCACGGCTGGGGCGGCAGCGAGACGCCGTACAGCTCGATCGACCTTTCCGGGGGCGACCAGGTGGTCCGCGCCGCGCGGGCGGGCACCGCGTACACCATGTGCCAGGGCTGGATCCGGGTGATCCACGACCGGGGCTACTCGACCGACTACTACCACCTGTGGAGCAGCATCTCGGTCAACGGCGCCGCGGTCGGCCAGGGGGCGTATCTCGGCTACACCGGCACCGACGTCACCTGCGGCGGGGCCGCCTACGGCCGGCACGTCCACTTCGGGCTGCGGCAGAACAGCGCGTACGTGCCGATCGCCGGGCACGACATCGGCAAGTGGGTGTTCGGCAACGGTGCGGCGGCCTACCAGGGCGGGGCGCGGCACGGCTCGGCCTGGGTGGGCGCCGGCGGGGCTCTCCACAACTACGGTGCCCTGGGCCTCACCCAGGCGGTGGTGGACGCCAACGGCGGCGGCACGTTGACCCGCCGGGCCGGCCCCGGCACCGGCTACGCCGCGCTGGGGTCGCTCGCCGACGGCGCCACGGTGAGCGTCTCCTGCTCGGCGAACGGCACCACGCACACCGGCCGGTACGGCGCCACCGCGCTCTGGGACCGGCTCACCGACGGCAGTTGGGTCTCCGACGCGTACCTCTGGACCGGCGTGAACGGCCCGGTCAACGGCTGGTGCTGAGCCGAGCCCGACCCCCGGCCCGCGGTTCGGCGCGGATGCCGGGCGCCATCCGCCCGGTCCTGGCCGGCGTAGCACGACAGCTCTCCGAACGGCCGGCGGCACCATCGGTGCCGCCGGCCGCTGTCGTCGCGCGGGCGGTCCGGCGGTGGTTTCGACGACCGTCCGGACCGGACGGAGCAGGGATGTAACGCCGCCGTGGCGTGGCACGCTACGCACTTTCGTCTGTCTGGAGAAAAGTACTGGCGGCGTCAGCGAAAGGTCTGGACACGTCGAAGGCAAGTTAGTAGTGTCGGGACACATCAATATGTTTCATCGAGATGAACCGACGGCGCGGTGAGTCTCGATCGAGGCCACGGGCGGCGCAACACGTCCGGCGGCCACGGCTAGGACCAGGGATGGCACCCCGGGTCGGCGCCCACGCAGGCGCCCCGGTGCGCGAGCGCCGTGGCTTTGACCGATGCCCGTCCCCTCTCGACCCACACCCCGTCAGCTCCGACGCGGAACCGTGTCTGGTGCCGCGGGCGGTTCGGCTCGCCCGCTGACCCAGGCAGCACCCCCACAAGCAAGTCAGGACGACCGTGACGCCTGGTCACGGCCGGGGATCCCGTGCGGCCAGGGAGGGGGCGCACGGGCCGGCAGTGCAACGACATACGTCGATCAGATGAGTCCTTGGACCGTGAGAGAGGCATCCATGAACGGGTACTCACCGCCCGGCCGGCGCCCGCGAGGCCGGCTCCGCAGATCGGTCACCGCGGTCGCCACGGCGGTCCTGCTGATGCTGACCGCCGGGCTGGCCGCCGCGCCGGCGACCGCGCGTCCGCTGGACGCGGGACGGTCGACCGCCGGCGCCGCCGCGCCGCGCCAGGTGCAGGCCCAGGTGCTCACCTGGACCGCCGGCGACAACTTCCTGTCGTACCTGTCGGCGCCCACCACCGCCGTGGCCGGGCCGGCGACGCTGGTGTTCGAGAACAGTGCGGCGACCGGCAACACCACCGGCATGCAGCACACCCTGACCTTCGACACCACCAACCCGGCGTACAACAGCGACGTCGACGTGAACATCCTGGCCGACCCGACGGACGCCAACGGCGGCCGGTGGACCGTCGACGTGGTCCTCTCGCCGGGCACCTACCGGTACTTCTGCGCGATCCCGGGCCACGGCGGGATGAGCGGGCTGCTGGTGGTCACCGGCGGCAGCTCGGACACCACGCCGCCGACCGCGTCCGCGACCGTGTCGGGCGAGCGGGACGACAACGGGGCCTACCTCGGGGCGGCGACCGTGACGCTGTCGGCCACCGACTCCGGCTCCGGCGTCGACCGGGTCGAGTACTCCCTCGACGGCGGCACCTACGGCACGTACACCGCCCCGGTGACGGTCAACCAGCCGGGCCGGCACACGCTCACCTACCGCGCCACCGACAAGGCCGGCAACACCTCCACGCCGCAGTCGGTGTCGTTCACCGTGGTGGAGCCGCCCGCCCCGGACACCACGCCGCCGACCGTGACGGCCGCGGTGACCGGGCAGCGGAACGACGCCGGGGCGTACGTGGGGGCGGCGACGGTGACGCTGTCGGCCACCGACACCGAGTCGGGCGTCGCCCGGGTCGAGTACTCGCTGGACGGCGGGGCGTACGCGACGTACTCGGCGCCGGTGACGGTCGACCGGGTCGGCGCGCACACGGTCAGCTACCGGGCCACCGACAAGGCGGGCAACACCTCGGCGGCCCAGTCGGTGTCCTTCACCGTGGTCGACCCGCCGGCGCCGGACACCACCCCGCCGACCGTCACCGCCGCCGTGGCGGGGGAGCGGGACGACACCGGGGCGTACCTGGAGTCGGCGACGGTCACCCTCTCCGCCACCGACGACGACTCCGGCGTCGACCGGATCGAGTACTCCCTCGACGGGCAGCCGTACGCCGTCTACACCGCGCCGGTGACTGTCAACCAGCTCGGCCAGCACACCCTGAGCTACCGGGCCACCGACAAGGCGGGGAACACCTCGGCCGCGCAGTCGGTGTCGTTCACCGTGGTGCGGCCACCGGCACCGGACACCACGCCGCCGACCGTGACGGCGGCGGTAACCGGGCAGCGGGACGACGCCGGGGCGTACGTGGGATCGGCGACGGTGACGCTGTCGGCCACCGACACCGAGTCGGGCGTGGACCGGATCGAGTACTCCCTCGACGGGGCGGCCTACACCGGCTACTCCGCGCCGGTGACGGTCAACCAGGTCGGCGCGCACACGGTCAGCTACCGGGCCACCGACAAGGCGGGCAACACCGCCGCGCCGCAGTCGGTGTCGTTCACCGTGGTGCGGCCGCCGGCCCCGGACACCACGCCACCCACGGCGACCGCCACGGTGAGCGGCCAGCGGGACGACGCCGGGGCGTACGTCGGCTCCGCCACGGTCACCGTCTCGGCCACCGACGAGGGCACCGGCGTCGACCGGATCGAGTACTCCCTCGACGGGCAGCCGTACGCGGCCTACTCCGCGCCGGTGACCGTCAACCAGGTCGGCGCGCACACGCTCAGCTACCGGGCCACCGACAAGGCCGGCAACACCTCGGCGGCCCAGTCGGTGTCCTTCACCGTGGTCGACCCGCCGGCGCCGGACACCACCCCGCCGACCGTCACGGCCGCGCTCTCCGGCCAGCTCGACGACGACGGCGCCTACCTCGGCAGCGCCACCGTGATCCTCACCGCCGCCGACGCCGGCTCGGGCGTCGACCGGGTGGAGTACTCCCTCGACGGGCAGCCGTACGCCCGCTACACGGCGCCGGTGACGGTCAACCGGGTCGGCGGGCACACGGTCAGCTACCGGGCCACCGACAAGGCCGGCAACACCTCGGGCACCGCGTCGGTGACGTTCACCGTCGTTGCCAGCGGCGAGCCGGGCTGCCCGGTGCCGGACACCCGGCCGACGGTGTGGCTCGGCACCGTCGACAGCGGCGTGCCCAACCGGGTCGTCGAGGGCGCCTGCACGATCAACAACGCGATCGAGGACGAGCGGGAGTGGCCGAACCACGGCCAGTTCGTCAAGCACGTCACCGAGATCGCCGAGCACCTGCACCACCTGGGCCTGATCAACCACCAGGAGCACGGCCGCCTGGTCAGCGCCGCCGCCCGCTCCGGCGTCGGCAAGCCGGACCAGAAGAGCGGCTACCGGCCGCTGCTGGACTCCTCGGCGGCGTCGTTCAACCGGTGGGAGCAGGTCGGAGCGGGCGGCTTCACCCGCAACGCCGACGGGTCGATCACCAGCCGCGCCGTGCCCGGCCTGGGCATGCTCTGGCTGCCCACCGCCGAGTACGGCGACTTCTCCCTGAAGCTGCGGTGGCGGGACGACGCGCCGGGCACCGGCCGCGCCAACAGCGGGGTCTTCGTCCGCTTCCCGAAGGTGCACGGGCACCCCGCCGAGTCCCGGCCCGAGTGGGTGGCCATCAAGTACGGCCACGAGCTGCAGATCCACGACCGCCCCGACGGCGACCAGTACAAGAGCGGCTCGGTGTACGGCTTCGACCGGGTCGACCTCGCCGGCGCCCGGGTCACCCCGAAGGGCACCTGGAACGACTACGAGATCCGGGTGATGGGCCAGCACTACTCCGTGTTCCGCAACGGCGAGCTGATCAACGAGTACGTCAACACCCCGGACGCGGTGTTCAGCCCGCCCCGGGCCGACGACCCCGGCGGCGCCGGACGGCAGCACACCAGCGGCCACATCGGCCTGCAGAACCACGGCACCGCCGACGTCGTGAGCTTCCGCGACGTACGGATCGCGCCGCTGTCCCCGTGCTGCCCCGGCGGCGCGGCCTCCTCTGCCACCTCGAACAGCTGCTGCTGACCGAAGGGAACCAACCATGGCGAAGAACAGGATCGACCGCCGCGCCCTGCTACGCGGCCTCGCCGGCTCCACCGTCGCGGTCGGCGCGGCCAGCCTCGCCGGGGCGCTGCCCGCCGCGGCGTCCGGCGGCGCCTCCAACGGGCACCTGGTGCCGCGCGGGCACCTGGGCATCCAGCTCTACAGCGTCCGGGACAAGATCGCGCAGTTCGGCTTCGCGGCGGTCTTCGAGGAGCTGTCCCGCATCGGCTACCGGGAGGTGGAGTTCGCCGGCTACACCCAGGGCGCCGTCGGCCCGATCACGCCGGAGCAGATCCGGCGCCTGCTCGACGACAACGGGCTGAAGGCGGCCGGCAGCCACCGCGGGCTCGGCGACTTCCGGAACAATCTGGAGTGGGAACTGGACGTCGCCGAGACGCTCGGCATGCCGGCGATCGGCACCGCGTCGGCGCCCACCGGCAACCGCACCATCGCCGGCTACCAGGCCGCCGCGGCGGAGTTCAACACCTGGGGCGCCGCCGCCGCGGCCCGCGGGATCAAGCTCTACCAGCACAACCACACCATCGAGTTCAGCTTCGCGGTCGACCGGCCGGACGTGCGGCTGTACGACCTGTTCCTGGAGCTGACCGACCCCCGGTACGTGTTCCTGGAGCTGGACATCCTGTGGGCGTACGGCGGCGCCCGCAAGTACCCGGGGTTCCGCCCGGTGGACTACGTCAAGGCGCACCCGCACCGGTTCCCGCTGTTCCACGTCAAGGACGGCGTGCCGCTGCCCGACCCGCAGCAGGGCAACTCCTACCTGGACGTGGAGTTCGGCGCCGGCACCATCCCGTTCGCCGAGTTCTTCACCGAGCTCGACGGGGGTGGCCGGTTCACCTACCTGTGGGAGCAGGACACCGCGCCGAGCGCCCAGCCGAACCCGCCCGGCTCGCTGGGCGCCGCCGAGCGCAGCTACCAGCGGATCGTCGATCTGCGGGGTGGACGGTGAGCGCCTGGCGGCTGGTCGAGGACCCACCGCCGCCGGTGGGCGGCGGGGCCAGCGGCGGCGAGCGGGGCGGCGAGCCGCGCCGGCCCCGACCGAGCACCCGGCGGCTGCTGGTGGTGGCGGCCACCGTGCTGCTCACCCTGGTCGGCGCCGGCGGCCTGGCCGCAGCCCGCACCGGGTCGTTCTTCGCGGAACGGCCGGAGGGCTGCGCCAAGCCGGACCGCAGCATGCAGCTGTACGCGGTGGAGCTGCCCAAGGACGGCAACCAGGTCCGGCTCGGCTACGGCCTCACCCCGCAGACCGCCTCCTACCCGGGCCCCACCATCGAGATGACCGAGGGGGAGTGCCTCGCCATCACCGTGCACAACCAGGTGCCCGCGGCCACTCTGGAGCAGCTGCGGACCGACCCGGCGCACCCGCTGGGCGTCTCGTTGCACGTGCACGGGGTCAAGTACACCCAGCTCTCCGACGGCACCGTGCAGTCCGGTTCGTTCGTCCCGCCCGGCGAGTCGCGCACGTACACCTGGTTCGCGCAGCAGCGGAACAAGAAGACCGGCGCGCCGGGCACGGCCGGCCACTGGTGGTACCACGACCACGTGGTGGGTGGCCCGCACGGCACCCAGGGCCTCGGCGCGGGGCTCTTCGGCGGGCTGGTGGTCCGCCGCCCCGGCGACCCGAAGCCGGACCGCACCTACACGGTGGTCTTCGGTGACCGGCAGAGCATCAACCTGCGCCGGGGCGCGGCCGCCGACACCTGCGACGCGCAGCAGCCGCAGCCGGGGCCGACCTGCCTGGTCGCCCGCAAGGGCGAGAAGGTGGAGTTCATCGTCGTCGGCATCGGCAACGACATGCACACCTTCCACCTGCACGGGCACGCCTGGGCGGACAACCGCACCGGAGTGCTGCCCAACGGCGAACCCTTCGCCGACCTCGTCCCGACCATCGACAACAAGCCACTCGGCCCGGGTGACTCGTTCGGCGTCACGGTGACCGCCGGCGACTCGGTGGGCCCCGGCCACTGGATGCTGCACTGCCACATGCAGTTCCACTCCGACGGCGGGATGTCGACCATGCTGCACGTCCTGGACGAGAACGGGAACATGCCGCCCGGCCACGACCACTCGCACGCCCACCCGGCCGGTGGCACCGCGGCCGGCACCACCACCGGCGCGGACACCGCCGCCGGGCAGCACCAGCACAAGTGACCGCCGGCGGCCGCCGCGCCGCCGACGAGGGCCGGTGGCTGCCGGCCCGTCCGGAGCTGAACGGACCGGCAGCCACCACCCGGCACGGGTCACCGCCGTGGTCCGCGCCCGCCAACCCCGACCGCACCGCCTGCTCGAACCGCTCGGACAACGCACCTCCGCCACACCTCACCTGTGAAGGAGTCGAGATGGCTCAGCACCGCTCCCGGCTGTCCAGATGGGTCGGACGCCCACCCGTCGACGTCACAGCCTCCCCACGACACACCACCCGCCGGGCCGTACGACGCACCGGCGCGCTCGCCGCGAGCGCCGTGCTCGCGCTCGGGCTGCTGGCCCTGCCCGCGCAGGCCGCCGCCCCGGCCCCCGTGCGGGCCGCCGCCGACGCCGCGGCGGCGGTGAAGCTGCTGGTCTTCCACGGCCCGGTCGACCAGCAGGACGACCCGGTCGGCAAGGCCGTCGACGCGATCCGGGACCTGGGCGGAGAGCACGGCTTCGCCGTCGACGCCTCCGCCGACCCGGCCGTGTTCACCGTCGGCAACCTGGCCCGGTACCGGGCCGTGGTGTTCCTCTCCGCCAACGGGGTGACCTTGAACGACGCCCAGGAGGCGGCGTTCCAGGCGTACATCAAGGGCGGTGGCGGCTTCCTCGGCGTGCACGACGCGGCCCGCGCCCAGCCCAGCTCCGCCTGGTTCACCGGGCTGATCGGCACCCGGCCGGCGGCCGGCCTGCCGAACGCCGAGAAGCCGGTCAGCGCCACGGCGAGCGCCGAGAACCCGCCGAACGAGACCGCCGCGAAGGCGATCGACGGCTCGACCGGCACCAAGTGGCTGACCTTCAACCCGACCGGCTGGCTCGCGGTGAAGCTGGCCAAGCCGGTGGTGGTCAGCCGGTACGCGCTCACCTCGGCCAACGACTTCCCCGGCCGGGACCCGAAGAACTGGACCCTGCAGGGCTCCGAGGACGGCACCTCCTGGATCGACCTGGACACCCGCAGCAACGAGACCTTCCCGCAGCGGTTCCAGACCCGGCAGTTCAGCTTCAGCAACGACAAGGCGTACCAGCACTACCGGCTCAACGTCACCGCGAACGGTGGCGAGCCGCTGGTGCAACTGGCCGAGCTGTGGCTGATCGGCCCGGACGCCGGCCCGCCGCCGGACAGCACGGTGCAGGAGGCCGTGGTCGACCTCACCGACCGGCAGCACCCGGCCAACGAGGGCCTGCCGCTGACCATGAAGCGGTCCGACCAGTGGATCAACTGGGACCCGAGCCCGGTCGGCCGGGTGCACACCGTCGCCCAGGTCGAGGAGGGCACCTACAACCCGGGTCTGAGCGGCAACGGCGCCTTCCACCCGATCTCCTGGTGCCAGGACTACGACGGCGGCCGGTCCTTCTACACCGGCATGGGCCGCACCGAGGCCAGCTACACCACCGACAGGCAGTTCCGCAGCCACCTGCTCGGCGCCATCCGGTGGACCGCCGGCCTGGTCCGCGGCGACTGCCAGGCCACCGTCGCGTCGAACTACCGGATCGAGCGGCTGACCACCACCAACCAGCCCGGCCAGCTCGACCAGATCGGTGAGCCGCACGGCCTGACCATCGCACCGGACGGCACTGTCTTCTACATCGGCAAGGCGGCCTGCCCGTCCGGGCCGGTCGTCAGCTGGGACGACCCGAAGGTCGGCCTCGGCTGCGGCACCATCCACCGGTGGGACCCGAAGACCAAGCAGGTCAAGCTGCTCACCACGCTCGCCGTGATGGGCAACCGGGGCAGCGGCAGCGAACTGGTCAAGAACGAGGAGGGCCTGGTCGGCATCACGCTGGACCCGAAGTTCGCGCAGAACGGCTGGGTGTACGTCTACTGGATGCCGCACGAGTCGATCGACCGGGTCAAGCGGATCGGGCAGCGGACGGTGTCCCGGTTCACCTACGACGCCGCGAAGCAGACCATCGACCAGAGCACCCGCAAGGACCTGCTGCACTGGGACACGCAGATCCACAGCTGCTGCCACGCCGGTGGCGGCATGACCTTCGACGAGTCCGGCAACCTCTACATCGGCACCGGTGACAGCAACTCCTCTGGCGGCTCGAACGGCTACTCCGGCAACAACTGGACCCAGGAGTACCAGGGGGTCTCGTTCCAGGACGCCCGCCGGACCTCCGGCAACACCAACGACCTGAACGGCAAGATCCTCCGGATCCACCCGGAGCCCGACGGCACGTACACCATCCCGCCGGGCAACCTGTTCACCGGCAACGAGGAGGGTGGCGGCAAGACCCGACCGGAGATCTACGTGATGGGCGTGCGGAACATCGCCCGGATCGCCTGGGACCCGGTCAACGACTGGCTGACCGCCGCCTGGGTCGGCCCGGACGCCGGCGCCCCGAACCCGGAGCTGGGCCCGGCGAAGTACGAGACGGCCACCATCATCACCTCCGCCGGCAACCAGGGCTGGCCGTACTGCATGGGCAACCGGCAGCCCTACCGGGACCGCAGCAACACCGACGCCACCGTGCTCACCGGCTGGTACGACTGCGACAACCTGAAGAACACCTCGCCGCGCAACACCGGCCTGGTGAACATCCCGCCGGCCCGGGACAACATGATTTGGTACTCGCCGCAGGGCGGTGGCCCGGTCTACCCGAAGCGCGCCGACGGCAGCGGGCTGCCGACGTACCAGGTCGGCGACGAGACCTTCACCCAGCCGTACCTCAAGGGCGGCGGGCAGGCCATCATGGACGGCCCGACGTACCAGCGGGAGAACGTCGACGTCGACAGCGGCGTGGCGTGGCCGGAGTACTGGGACAACAAGTGGTTCATCGGTGACCAGTCCAACGCCAACAACCGGATCGCGGTCACCGTCGACCCGAGCAAGGTCCCGACCGCCGGGCCCCCGGCGTTCGCCGAGGACCTGCGCAGCATCATCCGCTCGGGCAGCGGCGGCACCCAGCTCCAGTCCTGGATGGACGCCAAGTTCGGCCCGGACGGGGCGCTGTACCTGCTGGACTACGCGGGCGGCTTCTTCAGCCTGCACCCCAACCAGAAGCTGATCCGGGTCGCCTACCAGGGCGGTCCGGCCACGCCGAACCCGAACCACGCCGCCGCGCGGGCGGTGGCGCCGAGCAACCCGAAGACCATCGCCTTCTCCAGCGCCAAGGCCGGTGGCGTGGCCTGGGAGTGGAACTTCGGCGACGGCAGCGCGCCGTCCCGCGAGGCCAACCCCACCCACACCTACGCCGACTACGGCACCTACCAGGCGACGGTCAAGGTGACCTACGCCGACGGGGAGGTGGCCACCGGCAAGGTCCAGGTGGTGGTCGGCTGCGCCGCGCCGGACACCCGCAAGACGGTACGGATGCTCGACACCGACACCGGGGTGACCAACCACGAGGTGGGCGGCGACTGCACCGTCAACGACCTGATCGACGACGAGCGCATGTGGACCGACCACGGCCAGTTCGTCAGCCACGTCGCCGGCGTGGTGGGCGACCTGCGCAAGGCCGGCGTCCTGGACAACCGCGAGGCGGCCGCGCTGCAGAAGGCCGCCGCCCAGTCGCCGATCGGCAAGGTCGCCGGCTACCAGCCGATCTTCGACGGCTCGGCGGGCTCGCTCGCCGACTGGCGGCAGGCGCCCGGCGGGTCGTTCACGCTCCAGCCGGACGGCTCGATCCGCAGCTCCGGCGGGCTCGGCATGCTCTGGTACGCCAAGCGGGAGTTCGCCGACTTCTCCCTGCGGTTGCAGTTCCGGGACGTCTCCACCGGCACCACGTACGCCAACAGCGGGGCGTTCGTCCGGTTCCCGGACCCGCGCACCCCGCTGGAGGAGCGGCCGGCCGGCAGTTGCGGCACGGTCGGGTCCGCCCGCAGTTCCCAGGCGTGGGTGGCGATCTACTGCGGTCACGAGATCCAGATCTACGACGGGCCCACCGGTGAGCCGCAGAAGACCGGGTCGATCTACAACTTCGACCCGGTCGGGCTGGACCAGGCCGGCGTGACGCCGAAGGGCCAGTGGAACGACTACGAGATCCGGGTGGTCGGGCAGCACTACACGATTACCCGCAACGGGGTCGTGATCAACGAGTTCGACAACACGCCGGGCAAGGCGTCGTCCCGCCAGGGCGACCCGCCGACCGACCTGCGCCAGTTCCTCAGCGGGTTCGTCGGGTTGCAGAACCACGGCACGAACGACCTGATCGAGATCCGCAACGTCCGGGTCAGGGAGCTGTAGCACCACCGGTGCCGGGTGCGGGGGAGACGCTCCTCCGCACCCGGCACCGTGCTGTCCGCCCCGGGGCGTCCGGAGAATAAAGGATACGGCCGTAACCGACCCCAGTGTCGGCCGGCCGGCCCCGAACCACCCTCCGAATCCGAGTGTCGGTGATCGACGTACGGTTGACCTTCGATGTATCGAGATTTACGGTGACGACCGTAATCGGAGAAGGGATGCCTATGCCGTTCACTGGAAGTCGCCGTCTCGCGTCGGTCGCGGTCCTGGCGACCCTGGTCGCCGCCACAGCCGTGTCCGCCACTCCCGCGCTCGCCGACCCACCGACCGAGACCCTGGTCGGCGTGCCGCACCACAACCTGGCCATCTACGGAGCCACCTTCGGCTCCACCCCGGACGGCGACTACGCGTACGCCGTGGCGCGCGGCACCACCGGCGCGCTCAACGTCATCGACACCCGCACCGCCACGGTGGTCCGGACCCTGCCGCTGCCCGGCGCGGGCGGTTCGTGGGGCGGCACCGTCACCCCGGACGGCACCGCGTACATCGGCGCCGACAGCAAGCTGTTCCGCTACCGCCCCGGCGCCGACCACGTGGAGGACCTGGGCTCGCCCGCGCCGGGGGAGACGGCGACCTGGCGCCTGGCCAACGACGGCAAGCGGGTCTTCGTCGGCACCTTCCCCACCGGCAAGGTCTACTCCGTCGACCACCGCACCGGAGCGGTCCGCGACTACGGGCAGGTATGGCCCGGCGAGCAGTACGTGCGCAGCATCGGCGTGGCGAACGGCAAGATCTACACCGGTCTGGGCACGGTCGCCCGGGTGGTCGAGGTGGACATCGAGTCCGGTGCCCGGCGGGAGATCCCGCTGCCCGAGCAGTACCGCGCCGAGCAGTTCGTCTACGACCTCGACGTGCACCACAAGACGCTCTTCGCCCGGGTGACCAACAGCAACCGGGTGCTCGTGCACGACCTGACCACCGGCGAGTGGATCGCCGAGCTGGGCACCGGCCGCGGCCTGGACTTCTCCACCCCGGACGACGACGGCAACGTCTACTTCGCGTCGAACTCGGCTCGGCTGATGGCGTACAACCTGAAGACCCGGACGCTCACCCCGACCGCCTTCACCGGGTACGGCACGTCCCGCGGGTTCGGCTGGACCCACCTCGGTGGACCCGAGTGGCGCGGCCGGACCCTCGTCACGATCGACCTCGGCGGCAAGATGTACTACTTCAACCCGATGACCGGGGCGAAGAAGGTGGTGACGGTTCCGGTGCCGGGGCTGCCCGCCCAGTTGCAGACGCTCGAAGCCGGCCCGGACGGCAGGATCTGGTCCAGCGCCTACCCCAGCGGCGGGATCACCTCCTACGACCCGGCGACCGGCGCGTTCGCCGAGAACGCCGGCGCGCTGGGCCAGGCCGAGGGCCTGCTCTCCTACCAGGGCAAGATCTACGCCGGCGTCTACCCCGGGGCGAACCTGTTCGAGCTCGACCCGACCAGGCCGATCGTGCGCGGCACCAACCCGCGCCAGTTCGCCTCGCTCCGCACCGACCACCAGGACCGGCCGTTCGCCATCACCGGGGTCGGCGACCGGATCGCCTTCGGCACCATCCCCGAGTACGGCCAGCTCGGCGGGGCGCTGGCCCTCGTCGACCCGGCCACCGGGGCCAAGGAGGTGCACCGCGACGTCGTACCGCAGCAGAGCGTGACCGCGCTGGCCACGGTCGGGAACCTGGTGCTCGGCGGCACCGGGATCTGGGGCGGCCTCGGCATCGCGCCGACCCAGACGGAGGCGAAACTCTTCCTCTGGGACCCGGCCACCGCGACGAAGGTCTGGGAGGGCCCGGCGATCCCGGGCGCCAAGGCGATCACCCGGCTGATCGTCGCGCCGGACGGCCGGGTCTGGGGGTCGACCGTCGGGACGCTCTTCGAGTTCGACCCGGTGAGCCGGACGGTGGTCAACACCGTCGAGGTGGAGCCCTTCGACTGGAACGTCGACCACGTCTGGCGCAGCGACCACCTGGCGGTGGCGCCGGACGGCGCGGTCTGCGGCAACTTCTGGACCACCGTCGCCTGCGTCGACCCGGCGACGCTGGCGGTGCGGAAGCTGGCCACCGGGATCAGCGACGTGTGGACCATGGACGCCGCCGGCGTCATGTACTACGCCCGCGGCGGCGAGCTGTACCGGCTCACCCGCTGAGCAGTGGTGGCCCGGGCGGGCGGCGGTCGCCGTCACCCGCCCGGGTCGCGGCGGCGCCCAACCCTCGCCCGGTCGCCCGGGTCGCGGCGGGGCCACCCGCCCGCCCGGTGGCCGGCCGCCCGGCGCACGCGGGGGAGCCGGGACCGGTCGTCCGGCCTACGCCGGCTGGGCGGCCTGGTCGGGCTCGGCGGGCAGGCTGTCCATGAACGAACTGACCGAGAAGACCGCGTTGCCGGGGCCGGGCGGGCCGTATCCGGGCGGGCTGGACAGGCCGTGCGCCTCCATCGTCGCCCGGTACACCTCCAGCAGCCGGATGTGGTACTCCAGCGGGGCGCCCTGCGGGTTGGTGCGGCCCAGCGGGGTGGTCGGCTCCGGGCACCAGGTGGTGAACCGCGGGGTGATGCCGCGGGACATGAAGAACTCCAGCCCCTCGGCGGTGGAGGCGATCGCCTCGTCGACGCTGGTGAAGCCGAACGGCGCGGCCATCTCCACGCCCGCGACGAAGTTCGGGATCACGTTGCGGGGGCCGAACACCTCGGCGGAGTCGAGGATCCGGCGGTGCCACTCCTCGCGCCCGACGTACCGCTCCTTGCCGGGGCAGTACAGCTCGAACAGCCGCTTGTCCCACACCTCGTAGTTGGGGTGGTAGATGCGGATGCCGTAGTCGTGGAAGCGCTGCACGTCGGCCTTCGGCAGCGCCTGGGCGACCACCTTGCCGATCCACCGGCCGGGGAACCGCTCCTCGATCGCCTTGGCGTACCGGCCGTAGAAGTCGGCCTCCCCGAGGCCCTCGACGGTGGAGGTGACGCTGCCGCCGGTCAGCGTGTACGCCCGCGAGGCGCCCAGGGTGTCGTACCGGTCGATGATCTCCATCGCCTCCAGCACCTCGGCGACCGGCTTGACCCCGGTGTACGGGCGCTTGGCCGCCTTGTGCTGGCGCCAGTTGTGGTTGATGTCGCAGTACTGGCACTCCTCCTTGGCGCCGAAGTACTGGCAGACCCGGAACACGGTCAGGTAGATCAGGTAGCCCCACTGGATGGTCGGGGCCACCTCCATCACCGACTTGCCGTTGGCGAGCGTGTGGCGGTAGTACTCCGGCATCGGCGGCAGGCCCACGTCGGCGATCGGGCGGTCGTCCAGGTACAGCCGCAGCACCCCGTCACCGCCGTCCTTCACCCGGTACGGCGAGTCGGGGTTGACCCGCACGGAGACGACAGTGCGGCGCAGCCCGTACGGCCCGCCGCTGAGCACGATCTCCTCCGGCGGCCGGCGCAGCGCGGCGGTGCCCAGCTCCGGCAGCGTGCGGTGGTCGAAGGAGAAGATGAAGTACGACTTCGGCTTGACCTCGCCGCCCTCGTTGTCGGTCAGCGCGGAGTCGTCGAAGGCCATGCCCCCGCGCAGCAGGTCTTCCTTGATCACGGCTTCCCGCGGCACGTGCGGGAACCGCCCCATCAGGTCCTCGATGAGATCAGTGCGGGTCTGCATGACTGGTTCCCCCCGGTCCGCCGTCGACGTCGCCAGCGTCACCACATCACCTGCCGCCGACACCGCGTCGGCGGCGGGTGGTGATCGTGTCCCCCGTCACGCTACCGTCGCCCGGCGGCCGACCGGCAATCCGGTGGCCGGGGCGGTCCGCCGGCGGCCGGCCGGACGACCCGGTGGGCTCAGCTGGTCCGGGCCAACAGGTCGCGGGTGGCGGTGACGATGGCGCTCACGCCGATGCCGGCCTGGTCCATCAGCTCGGCGGGGGTGCCGGAGGTGGGCAGCCCGCGGACCGCCAGCCGGCACACCTGCGCGGGGACGGCGAGGTCGGCCAGCGCCTCCAGCACGGCGGAGCCGAGCCCACCCTCCGGGTAGTGGTCCTCGACGACCACCAGCCGGCCGCCGGTGTCCCGGACGGCGTCGAGCAGCCGCTGGGAGTCCAGCGGCTTGACCGAGTACAGGTCGATCACCCGGGACTCGATCCCCTCGCCGGCCAACCGGTCGGCGGCGGCCAGGCAGTTGTGCGCGGTCACCCCGGCGCCGACCAGCGCGACCTGGTCGTGCGGCCCGCCGCCGCGCAGCAGCTTGCTGCCGCCGATCGGGAAGGTCTCGTCGTTGTCGTAGAGCACCGGGTGCCCGCCCCGGGTGGTGCGTAGGTAGCTGATCCCCGTGCAGTCGACCATCTGCGCGACGAGGGCGGCGCAGGACACCGCGTCGCTCGGGTAGAGCACGGTCGAGCCGTGGACGGCACGCATGGCGGCCAGGTCCTCCAGCCCCATCTGCGAGGGTCCGTCCGCCCCGATCTCCACCCCGGCGTGCGAGCCGCACAGGGCGATGTCGGCGCGCGAGATGGCGGCCATCCGGATGAAGTCGTACGCGCGGGAGAGGAACGCCGCGAAGGTCGAGGCGAAGGGCCGGTAGCCGCGCACCTGAAGGCCGACCGCCGCCGCGACCATCTGCTGTTCGGAGATGAACATCTCGAAGAACCGGTCGGGGTGGGCCTCGGCGAACCGGTCGGCCCGGGTGGAGTCGCTCACCTCGCCGTCCAGGGCGACCACGTCCGGGCGCGCGCCCAGGGCACGCAGCGCGTCCCCGTACGCGTTGCGGGTGGCGACCTTCGCGCCCTTGTCGTAGCGCGGCAGCTCGGGTGGCCGCCGGTCGGGGGCGGGGGCGGGCGGGGCCGGCTCGGGTCGCGGCCCGGTGACCTGGATCTGGCGTACCCCGCCGAGGGCCGCGACGGCCTGCTCGGCCTGCTCCGGCTTGATCGGTTTGCCGTGCCAGCCCGGCTGGTTCTCGACCCCGGCTATCCCCTTGCCCTTGAGCGTGCGGGCGAGCACCACGGTGGGACCGGTCGCCTGTCGGGCCCGGCCCAGCGCCTCGTCGATGGCGACCAGGTCGTGCCCGTCGATCACGATCGCCCGGCAGCCGAACGCCTCGACCCGGCGCCGGTAGGTGTCCAGGTCCCACTCCAGCTCGGTCTCGCCGCGCTGGCCGAACCGGTTCACGTCGACGATCGCTGTCAGGTTGCGCAGCCCGTAGTGGCCGGCCTTGTCCAGCGCCTCCCAGATCGAGCCCTCGGCCGTCTCGCTGTCCCCGCAGAGCACCCAGACGTGGAACGGCAGCCGGTCGAGGTGCTGGCCGGCCAGCGCGATGCCGACGCCGACCGGCAGCCCCTGGCCGAGCGAACCGGTGGCCACGTCGACCCAGGGCAGCGCCGGTGTGGGGTGCCCCTCCAGCCGCGAGCCGAACTGCCGGTAGGTGTCGACCAGCTCCTGGTCGGTGATCGCGCCGACGGCCTTGAAGACCGCGTACAGCAGCGGCGAGGCGTGGCCCTTGGAGAAGATCAGGTGGTCGTTGGCCCGGTTGCCCGGGTCCGCCCAGTCGTAGCGCAGGTGGCGGGAGATCAGCACGGCGAGCAGGTCGGCGGCGGACAGGCTCGACGTCGGATGCCCGGACCCGGCCCGGGTGCTGCACCTGATCGCGTCCACCCGCAGTTGGGCGGCGAGTTCGGCGAGCCGGCCGACCTCATCCTCGCGCAGCACGCGCTCCGCTTCCATGGTCACCGGCATCGCCTCCAGCCATCGGGTGTCCGCGCCGGCCGAGCACTCCCGCGGCCGTTCGCCACGCGACCGGGCAGCCCTGCGCAACCGGCTCGACACCTACGGTAGTCAAGAAAGCGGGACGTCGTCCGGTAACAACCATTTGTACTAGTGCGCCCATCCGCGTCGGCGCACCCGCGCGACCGCTCCCGGCGAACGAACAGCCCGGCTCGCGCCACTCGCTCGTCGGTCAGGTGACCTCCGCCCCCGGGTGCGCGCTGTCCCACTCCCGGTGGGACTGCGCAATCGCGGCCTTGTTCGCCAGGGACCAGTCGGCCAACTGTCGGACGAGCTGGCTCAGGCTCCGGCCTCGGTCGGTCAACTCGTACGTCACCGTCACCGGGACCGTGGGGAACGCGGTCCGCACCACGAGACCATCGCGTTCCAGCCGACGCAGGGTCAGGGTGAGCATCCGCTGGGAGATCCCATGGATGCCCCGCTGCAGTTCCCCGAAGCGCCGGGTGCCGGCGGACAGTTCAGCGACGGTCAGCACCGACCACTTGTCGCCGATGCGGTCCAGGACGTCGCGGATCCCGCAGTCCGGATACCCGGGCAGCCCGCAGGGCTCCAGCTGGTCGGTTACCGGGGTGTTCGCTGCTGACACGAAAGTGCCTCCTTGTACTCGCCGAGGTCGTTTTCCACGATCGGGCCGGTACCAATGATCACCACCCGGAAAGGGTCTGTCCCATGCTGCTCGTCACCGGTGCCTCCGGGCACCTGGGTTCACTCATCCACGCCGGACTGGTCGACCGGGGGCTGTCCCCGGCGGCCGGCACCCGGACCCCCGACCGCTACGGCCTGCTGGGCCGGGCGATGGACTTCGACGACCCGGCTGGACTCGACCTCTCCGGGGTGCGCACGCTGGTGCTGGTCTCCGCCGGCTACGGCGAGGACGATCTGGTCATCGCCCGGCATGACCGGGTGATCACCGCCGCGGAGCAGCAGGGCGTGGAACACGTGGTGTACACCAGCCTCACCGCGGCCGGTGATCACCTGGCCTTCGCCCTGGCCCATCGCTGGACGGAACGCCGCCTGCGCGACAGCCGGTTGAGCTGGACCATCCTGCGCAACGGGTTGTACGCGGAGCTGTTCGGTCAGTTGGCCGCTCCCGGCGCCGGTGCGATCAGGGCGCCCTTCGGCACGGGAGCGCTGGCCGCCGTGGCCCGGCAGGACCTGGCCGACGTCGCGGTGCAGGTGGCCGCGCAGCCGCACGCGCACCGCAACCGCACGTACGAGTTGGCGGGCCCGGTCGCGCTCACCGCCATCGACCTCGCCGACGCGCTCGGAGTGCCCTACCAGCCGGTGTCCCTCGCCGAGCAGCGCGCGGCACTGGCGGGCGCGGACCTGCTGCCGTTCCAACCGGCGATGCTGATGTCGATCTTCTCCGCGACGGCGGCCGGCTTCCTCGGTGCCACCGGCGACGACCTCGCCGATCTGCTGCCGCGTCCGCCTCGTGCCGCGCTGCCGATCGCGATGGCGGCGGCGAGTTGACGCCTCGCCGGCGACCGCCACCGGCGTGAGGACGCGGCCCGTACGGTGCCACCCGGTGGCCCGACGGCGGCGGCCCGCGACCACCGGCGCGGAGACGGGAGCGGGGGTGTGGACGACGCTGTCCACACCCCCGCTCCCGGCTAGCGGATCAGCCCGCCCGGCACGAGGCCAGCGCGCCGACCACGCCGACGCCCGGGTCCCGCAGCGGCAGCTTGGTCGACGCCGCCGGGCAACGCGGCACGGTGAGGTCGTAGATGCCCCGGCCGAACGTCGCCGCGGTCAGCTGCCGGGTCGGCTCGTGGTAGCGCAGGTACATCACTGCCGCCTCGGGCAGGTCCGCGCCGAGCGCCGCCCAGCCGCCGCCGTTCCACGCCGAGACGAACACCCCGACGTCCGTGCCGACCAGCAGCAGCCCGTCGGAGGTCGGCACCACCGAGTTGACCGGCGCGTCGGGCAGGCCCCGGCCGATGTCGGTCCAGGTACGGCCGCCGTCGCGGGTCACCATCACGTGCGGGCGGTCGCTGCCGGAGCGGAACGCCGAGAACGTGGCGTAGGCGATGTTCGCGTCCTTCGGGTGCACCGCCACCCGGGTCACCCAGGTGCCGGGCAGCTGGCCCGGGTCGACCTCGTGCCAGTTCTGGCCGAGGTTGTCGGTCCACCACAGCTTGCCGTCGTCGGTGCCGACGTAGAGCTTGTCGCCGTCGGTCGGTGCCGCCGCGATCGTGGTGATGGTGCCCCACGGGTAGCCGGACGGGTCGTTCGGGCCGCCGTCGGTCAGGTCCGGGCTGATCGCCGTCCAGGTGCGGCCGTTGTCGGTCGACCGGTTGACGACGTTCCCGGCGTAGTACATGACATCCGGGTCGCTCGGGTCGAACTGCAGCGGGGTCAGCCAGTTACGCCGGTCCGAGGTGGTCTGGCCGGGGCCGATCGACTGGCGCGGGGTGCCGCCGGCGGTCTCCGAGCGGTAGCAGGAGCCGTACTGGCTGCACCCGAAGACGATGTTCGGGTTCTCCGGGTGGATGATCACCTGGAGGCCGTCGCCGCAGCCGATGGCGTTCCAGGGGCCGCCCGGGCCGTTGTAGCCGCGGTTGCAGCCGTTGTCCTGGGCGCCGCCGACCTTGAGCGACGGGTCGGTCTGCGCGACGTCGACCGTGTAGAACTGGGTGTACGGCTCGTAGGTCGACTTGACCCAGTCGCTGACCCCGTTGCTCTCCGAGCGGTAGAAGCCGCCGTCGTTGCCCAGGTAGGCCCGGCCCGGCACCTTCGGGTCCCAGCGCATCACGTGCTGGTCGGCGTGCACGCCGCCGACGTTGCCGAAGCTCTGCCCGCCGTCGGTGGAGCGGCGCAGGTTCACCCCGGCGAGGAAGACGTGCTCGGCGTTGGCCGGGTCGACCCACAGCTTGCCGAACCACCAGCTGAAGGTGGACTGGGACGCCTGGTTGGCGTTGACCGGGGTCTGCGTCCACGAGTCACCGCCGTCGTCGGAGCGGTAGAAGGCGCGGAACGGGCCCAGCGCGGTGCCGACGTACGCGTACAGCCGGTCGGGGTTGCTGGGTGCGAGGGCGATGCCCCAGCGGCCCTGGTCGGCGTCGGTGGGCAGGCCGTTGGTCAGCCGCTGCCAGCTCCGGCCGCCGTCGTCGGAGCGCCACAGGCTGGAGCCGGGGCCGCCGTAGGTGCGCTGGTGCGGCTCGCGCAGGTGGTCCCACATGGCCGCGTACACCCGCGACGGGTTGGTCGGGTCGATCAGCACCTCGGTGGCGCCGGTGGTCGGGTTCGGCGGGGCGAGCACCTGCCGCCAGCTGTCGCCGCCGTCCTCGGAGAGGTAGACGCCCCGCTCGCCGCCGGGGACGAAGAGGTTGCCGGCGGCCGCGGCGAAGATCCGGTTCTGGTTGCCCGGGTCGATGGCGAACCGGGCGATGGCGTGGCTGTCGGCCAGGCCGACGTGCTGCCAGGTCTTGCCGCGGTCCCGGGAGCGGTAGATCCCGTCGCCGCCGAAGGTGATCGAGCCGCCGCCGGGCTGCGCCTCGCCGGTCCCGGCGAAGAGCACCCCGTCGGTGGTCATCGCGACCGCGCCCATGCTCTGCTGCCAGGTGTCCGGCCAGGCGGGCTCGAAGGTGGCCCCCGCGTCGCCGGAACGCCAGATGCCACCCGACGCGGCGGCGATGAAGACCTGGTTGGCCACCTGCGGGTCGACCGCGATGTCCACCACCCGGCCGCCGATGTTGCTCGGGCCGAAGAAGTTCCACTCCTGCTCGGCGAGGTGCCGGTAGACGCTGCGGGTGTGCGCGGCGAGCTGGTTCGCCTCGCCCCGCGCCCGGGCGTACTTGGCGGCGGACAGGTCGGTGCTGCCGTCGCTGAGCCGCTGCGCGGTCATCCACTCGGCGGGCAGCTCCATCGGGCCGGTGGGGGTGCTGGTGGCCAGCGACTCCTCGCCGCTCGCCGATGGTGCGGAGGTGGTCAGCGCGGCCGCGGTCAGCAGTGCGAGGACCGCAGCCACCGGCAGGACGCGTCTACCTCGGACGAGGCTGGGACTCATACGGCATCTCCCTGTCCACGTGCGGGTACGACCGGTATCAGTCGTCTGTCGCACGCTAGAGGGCGCGGTGAGCCACGTCACCAGGCAACTGTTGGGATTCCGGCCGTCGGGTTAGGACACCTGTCGAGCCGGCGGCTCACGAGCCGCTCTGGAACTCCGGCAGGCCGGCGTCGTCGGAATCCGGGCCGACCACCGCGGTCAGCGTGGTCCCGTCGGCGCAGAGCGCGGCGGCCCGCAGGTACATCCGGCGCTGCTGCGCCCGGGTCAGCACCTCGGTCTCGAACACCTCGTCCTCGACGCGCAGCAGGTCGATGTCGGCGCGGCCCTCGTAGTGGGCGCGGACGTCCAGCGGGGTCATCCGCACGGTGGCCTCGACGGTGGTCAGGGCCCCCTGCTCCACCACCGAGGTGACCCGCGCGCCGTCAGGCAGCACCAGGCCGGTGACCGGGCTGTCGACCTCCGGCTCGGTGTCCAGCGGCACCCGGTCGCAGCTGGGCAGGTTGGCCAGCATGCCCCGGCCCCGGTCGGTGGCCGGCGGGGCGTCCGAGCCGCCGCAGCCGGCCAGCAGCGCGACGACGGTGAGCGCGAGGAGTGCCGCGCCGCGGCGCCCCGCGGCCGACGACGCGGCTCGGCCGGCGGCGGGGGACGTCCGGAGTCTCACCGCAGCAGGATGCCACCTCACCGCAGCACCCGCCAGCGCCGGACCATCAGCAGCAGGCCGGTGATGATGACGCCGGTGACCGCCATCAGCACCATCGAGATGAGCGCCCCGTAGGCGAAGCCGGAGAACTCGAACGCCTGGTCGAAGATGTAGACCGGCAGGTAGAGCGTGGCGTTGGCGGGCCGGCCGTCGGTCAGCACGTACGCCGGGACGAAGTTCACCTGGAGGGTGAGGATGGTGTCCCGCACCGCCAGCAGCACCAGCACCGGGGCCAGCAGCGGCAGGGTGAGCCGGCGCAGCTGCCCGAACGGCCCGCAGCCCTCCAGCGCCGCCGCCTCGTACAGCCGGCCGTCGAGCAAGCGGCGGGCGGCCAGCACGACGACGAAGCCCTCGCCGATCGGGAAGGCCAGCATCAGCACCACCGCCAGCCGGGCGGTGGTGGGGTCGGCGAGCCAGGTGAAGCCGGGATGGCCGAACAGGCCCAGCAGCTGGTTGAGCGGGCCGTACAGCGGGTTGAGCACCCAGAGGAAGAGCACGGCCAGCGCCACGTCGGGTACCACGGTCGGCAGGTAGACCGCGACCCGGAACCAGCGCCCGCCGGGGCGGGGCGCGGCCAGCAGCAGCGCCAGCCCCACCGCGGCGAGCAGCCGCACCGGCACCGCCAGCGCCACGTGCAGCAGGGACGCCCGCAGGCTGTCCAGCAGGAACGGGTCGTCGAGCAGCCGGCGCACGTTGGCCAGGCCGACGAACCGCGGATCCCGGGTGAGCCCGGTGTGGTCGGTGAACGCGTAGCCGACGTTGAGCAGGGCCGGCAGCGCGACCAGCAGCGCGACCGCCACCGCGTACGGGGCGAGGAACGCCCAGCCGGTGAGCGGCCGGCGGTTGCGGCCGCCGGTCACCGGCGCCGGCCCGTCGCGGCGTCGAACCGGTGGATGCGGTCCGGGTCGGGGCGCAGCCGCACCGGGTCACCCGGGCGCACCCCGGGACGGGGTCCGGTGCGGACGGTCAACCGGGTGCCGTCGGCGCACCGGGTCAGCAGCACCGCCTCGCTGCCGAGCGCCTCCACCGCCTCCACGGTGGCCTCGATCGGCCCCGCCGGGTCGAGCGCCAGGTCCTCCGGCCGTACGCCGAGGGTCAGCCCGGCGGCGCCGCCGAGCACCCCGCCGCCGGGCACCAGGTTCATCGGCGGGCTGCCCAGGAACGCGGCCACGACGGTGTCCGCCGGCTCGTCGTAGACCTGCTGCGGCGGCCCGACCTGGCGGACCCGGCCCTGGTGCAGCACCGCCACCCGGTCGCCGAGGGTCATCGCCTCGGCCTGGTCGTGGGTGACGTGCACGGTGGTGGTGCCCAGGTCGCGGTGCAGGGCGAGCAGGTCGGCCCGGGTGGCGAAGCGCAGCGGCGCGTCCAGGCTGGCCAGCGGCTCGTCGAGCAGGTAGACGCTGGGCTCGCGGAGCAGGGCGCGGGCCAGCGCCACCCGCTGCCGCTGCCCGCCGGACATCTCGTCCGGGTGGCGGTCGAGCAGCTCGGCGATGCCCAGCCGGTCGGCCGCCGCGCGGGCCCGCCGGTCGGCCTCGGCGCGGGGGACCCGGCGCACCCGCAGCCCGAAGGTCAGGTTGCCGAGCACTGTCAGGTGCGGGTAGAGCGCGTAGTCCTGGAAGACCATCGCCACGGCCCGCCGGTGCGGCGGCACCCGGGCCACGTCCTGGCCGTCGACCAGCACCCGGCCGCGGTCCGGCCGGTCCAGGCCGGCGATCAGCCGCAGCACCGTCGACTTCCCCGACCCGGACGGCCCGACCAGGGTGAGCAGCTCACCGGCGCGCACCTCCAGGTCGACGCCGTCGAGGGCGGTGGTCCGCCCGTACGACTTGGTCAGCTCCGCCAGCCGGATCTCGCCGCGCCCGCCCATCAGCCCCCTCCGACCGGCAGGGCGAACAGCTGCCGGCTCTGCTCCTCCAGCCGGCGCAGCCCTTCCTCCCGGTCGATCCGGCCGTAGAACAGCTCCTCCAGCAGGGTGCCGGTCTCCTTCTCGACCCGCGACCAGGTGGCCGTGCGCGGGGTGGCGCGCAGGTGCGGCTCGGCGTCGAGGTAGACCCGCGCCGACTTCGGCGGCGCGGCCGGGTCGAGGAAGACGGGGGAGTTGGCCACGTCGAGCCGGGACGGGACGGTGCGGCCGGACTCGGCGAGGATCTTCTGCCCCTCCGGGCCCATCGCGAACTCGATGAACCGCCAGGCGTCGCCGTGCTCGGGCAGCCCGGCGCTCATGCAGTACGCGTCGCTGTGCAGGATCGACGCGGGCACCCCGCCCGGGGCGACCGGCAGCGGTGCCACGTCCCAGGTGAAGCCCTCGATGGTGCGCAGCGTCGGCACCGCCACCCGGCTGTTGAGGTACATGCCCAGCGTGCCGCGCAGGAACCGGGCCTCGCTGGACTCGCTCTGCTCCTCGGCGTCCGGCGGCACCACGTGGTGCTTCAGTTGCAGGTCGAGGAACCAGTCCACCGCCGCCCGGGTGGCCGGGTCGCCGCGCAGCGTCAGCGCGGTGGGGCGGGCCGGGTCGTCGACGAGCTCGCCCCGGTTGGACCAGACGAACGGCGCGAGCCGGGGCACGGACGGCTCCACGCCCAGCCCGTAGCGGCCGTCGCGGGTCAGCGCGCGGGCGGTGGCGAGGAAGTCGTCCCAGGTCCAGCCGGCCTTGGGCAGCGGCACGCCGGCGGCGGCGAACAGGTCGGCGTTGTAGTAGACGACCAGCGAGGAGAGGTTCTGCGGCAGGCAGGTCAGCGCCTTGCCGTCGTACCGGAAGGCGTCCAGCGCCCGCGGGCTGAAGTCGCTCTCCTTGAGCACGGTGCTGCGGTCCAGGTAGGACTGCGCCGGTTCGATCGCCCCCTGGGCGGCGAACTGGCCGTAGCGGCGGTAGTTGAGCAGGAACACGTCCGGTGGCCTGCCGCCGGCGAACGCGGTGGTCAGCCGGGCCATCAGCTCGTCCTGGCCGGCCACCGGGGAGAGGTTGACGTCGACGTCGGGGTTGGCCTGCTCGAAGGCGGTGACCATGGTGCGGTAGCCGGCGATCTCCTCGGCGTCGCCGAAGAGCACCACGGTGATGCCCGACGCGTCCTCGGCACGGTCGTCCCCGCTGCCACAGCCGGCGGCATAGCCGACCAGCAGGGCGGCCATGACCAGGGCCCACCACCGTCGTGCCCGGGTGTTCGTCACCTGCGTCCTCCAGATCTGAGTGCGGCCAGTGGATCGTCGTTCAACAGCACCCGCTGCGCCAGCAGGAACACCAGCACGCACGGCACGGTGGCCACCACGCTGCCGGCCATCAGCAGCGGCCAGTCCGTGGGGTTGAGCAGGCGCAGGAACTGCAGGCCGAGCGGGTAGGTGTACCGGTCGCCGCTCTGCAGGTACAGCAGCGGGTCGATGAAGTTGGCCCAGTGGAAGGTGAAGGCGAGCACCGCCACCGCCAGGGTGGCCGGGCGGACCTGGGGCAGCGCCACCCGCCGCCACACGGTCAGCCAGCCGGCGCCCTCCAACCGGGCCGCCCACAGTTGGCTGTCCGGCACGCCGCCGAAGCTCCAGGCGTAGAGCAGCACCAGGAACGGGCTGCCGGCCAGCGCCGCCGGGGCCAGCAACGGCAGGTACGTGTCGACCACGCCGGCCAGCCGGAACAGCTCGAACCGGGTGGCCCAGACCGCGGTGACCGGCACCAGCAGCACCGCGAGCAGGCCGAGCACCACCCGCCGGCGGGCGGTCGGGGTGAGCAGCCGCAGCCCGAACCCGGTCAGCGAGGCGACGGCCACGGTCAGCGGCACGGCCAGCGCCACCACCAGCGCCGAGTTCGCCAGGTAGCGGAAGAGCGGGATCAGCTCGGGCAGCCGGGCGTACGCGGCCAGCGTCGGCTCGGGCGGGAGGACCTCGAGGGTCCGCGGCGGGGGCAGGCCGGCGGGGCGCAGCGAGCCGACCACCATGAACCACAGCGGGGCGGCGAACAGCGCCGCGAACAGGGCCGGCACCACGAAACGCCCGATGATCCGCGGGATCGTGGCCCGACCCGACAACCGCACGTCGCCGAACCTATGGCCGCCGGGCCCGCGAATCATCGGGCACCTGTTGGAATCGGGCCCCGCCGCCTCCTACGCCTGTCGTACCGGCCGGAACCGCGCGGACGCCGCCGACGTGCCGGCGACCGGCCCGCCGGCCGGTCGCCGGGCCGGGCTCGCCTGCGACAGACGTAGGAGCCGCCGGCCGGCACCTCCCACACGTGTCCGATGACCGGCCGTCCGCCCATTCGTAGGGTTCGATCACAGCGCCGTGCTCACGGTGACCGCGTCCGGACCGGGCGTGGCGGCCACGGCCGGTGCCGAGAGGGAGGAGCACGATGCGAAGCAGGAGAACCTGGTGGCGGGCGGCGGTGGTGGTCGTGGCGACCACCGCCGTCGGCCTGCCCGCGGCCACCGCGACGGCCCAGCCGGCGGCCGAGCGCCCCGGGCCGGTCGTCGAGGACGGGGTCACCCAGCCGGTGTACGGGTACGACGACGCGATCCGCCAGCGGGTCTTCGTCACCTCCGACGTGGACACCGACGCCGACGGGGCGGCCGACGTGGTGGCGATGGACATCATCCGGCCCCGGGCCAGCGACGACGGCCTGCGCGTCCCGGTGGTGATGGACGCCAGCCCGTACTACTCCACGGTCTGCCGGGGCAACGAGGGCGAGTGCAAGGGCGACCTCGACGGCGACGGCCTGAACGACCAGTGGCCGCTGTTCTACGACAACTACTTCGTGCCGCGCGGGTACGCGGTGGTGCTGCTGGACATGATCGGCACCAACAACTCGACCGGTTGCCCGGTCACCGGCGGGCACGCCGACAACGTCAGCGCGCCGACCGCGATCGACTGGCTCAACGGCCGCCGGCCCGGCCGGGACGCCGCCGGGCGCGAGGTCGTCGCCGACTGGCACAACGGCCGCACGGGCATGATCGGCAAGTCGTACGACGGCACGCTCGCCAACGCGGCCGCCGCCAGCGGCGTGGACGGGCTCGCCACCATCGTGCCCATCTCCGCCATCTCCAGCTGGTACGACTACTCGCGCAGCGGCGGGCTGGTCACCCGGGCCAACAACTACTCCGGCAGCCTGGCCAACACGGTCACCAACCCGGCCCGGCGGGCGTACTGCGCGCCGGTGCGGGAACGGCTGGGCGAGCAGGTCGACGACGCCACCGGCGACTACAACGACTTCTGGGCCGAGCGGGACTACGTCCCCCACGCCGGCCAGGTGCGCGCCAGCGTCTTCGTGGTGCACGGCATCAACGACAACAACGTCCGGCCGGACCACTTCAGCACCTGGTGGAACGCGCTGGCCGAGCGGAACGTGCCGCGCAAGCTGTGGCTGACCGGCACCGGGCACGTCGACCCGTTCGACTTCCGCCGCGGCGAGTGGGTGGACACCCTGCACCGGTGGTTCGACTACTGGCTGCACGGCATCGACAACGGCATCATGGCCGAGCCGATGGTCGACATCGAGCGGGCGCCGGACGTCTGGGAGACGTACGCGGACTGGCCGGTGCCGCAGGCCCGGCCGACCCAGGTGTTCCTCCAGCCCGGCGCGGACGGCGCGGCCGGCGGGCTGTCGGTGCGTCCGCACCCCGGCAACGCCCGGGCCAGCTTCCAGGACACCCCCTCGATGAGCCAGACCAACGCCATCCGTCACCCGTCCGACCCGCAGGCGAACACCGAGAACCGGCTGGTGTTCCTGTCCCGGCCGCTGCTGGCGCCGCTGCACGTCTCCGGCTCGCCGATCGTCAAGATCAACGCGTCGGTGGACGACGTGGACACCAGCTTCGCCGGGCTGCTGGTCGACTACGGGACCCGGCCCCGGTTCAGCACCTCCGGCGACGGCATCCGCACCCTCGGCACGGAGGACTGCTGGGGCGGCGCGGCCACCTGGGGCGGGCACGCCGAGGAGGCCTGCTACCGGCAGACCGAGAAGACGGTGGCCAGCAACCCCCAGGAACTGGTCACCAAGGGCATCCTCGACGGGCTCAACCTCGACTCGCTGAGCGTGTCGACGCCGCTGGTGCCGGGGCAGAAGAACGCCGTCGACGTGCGGCTGCTGCCCGAGGACTACGTCTTCGAGGCCGGCCACCAGATCGGCGTGGTGCTGCTCGGCTCGTACTCCGGCTACAGCAGCCGGGCCAAGCAGAACCAGGCGGAGATCACCGTGCACTTCGACCGCAGCCGGATCGAGCTGCCGGTGGTCGGCGGCCGCAGCGCCGCGGTCGCCGCCGGCCTGTAGCTGGTCCGTGGGCGGGGCACCGGCACCGGCGCCCCGCCCACCCGGCGGTCTGGCGGTCGTCGGTCGTCGGTCGCCCGGCCCTCGGTCGACCGGTCGTCGGTCGGCCTCGGGTCTGGTGGTCGCCTCGGGTCTGCTGGTCGCCGGTCGGCCTCCCGGAACGCACCGGCCGACGGCGGGTTGGCGGCTGGCCGGCGCGCGGCGGCCGGGGCCGGTCAGCCCTCGGGCCGGTAGCGGCCGGTGAGCCGACCGAGCTTCAGCGCCAGGTGCAGGCAGAGCCGCTCGTTGCCGTCCTTCAGGTCGGTCTCGGCCAGCTCCTCGATCCGCTGCAACCGGTAGTAGAGGGTGGTGCGGTGCAGCCGCAGCTGCTCGGCGGTGGCGTGCGCGTTGCCAGCCAGGTCCAGGTAGCGCTCCAGGGTCTCCAGCAGCACCGGGTTGGACTGCTCGCGCAGCAGCCGCTCCAGCCCCGGGTGCACGTCGGAGATGTCCGGCTGCTGGCCGTCCAGCCGGGACAGCACCCGGTAGATGCCCAGCCCGGACCAGGAGACCACCCGGCCGAGGGCGGGCAGCCGTACGCCCACCCGGGCCGAGCGCAGCGCCTCCCCGTACGATCCGACGGCGTCGACCAGCCCGGCGCGGGCCTGGCCGATCCCCACCACCGTGCGCTCGACGGAGCCGAGCCCGCGGGTGGCCTGCCGCAGGTTGTCGTCGAGGAGCTTGGCGGCGGCCTCGGGGGAGGGGCGCCCGGCGAACCGGCCGCCGCAGAGCAGCAGCACCCCGTGGTCGTCGCGGACCACGTGCAGCGCCTCCCGGGTCCCGATCCAGCGACGGGTGGTCACCAGCGCCTGCTCCAACGCCAGCCGGGCGACCTCGTCGGGCGGCTGGCCGGCCGTCACCAGCTGCGCGACGAGCGCGGTGGCCGGGCCGTCGCCGGCGATCAGGCCGGCCTCCCGCAGCGCCCGCACCGACCGGTCCCGCGTCGCCGCGCTGTCGGCGAGCAGGGTACGCGCCACCTCGGTCTCGCGTTGGGAGGCCAGCTCGCCGAGCAGGTTCTCCCGGTACAGCGCCAGGGACAGCTCGCTGACCAGGCCGGTGGACTCCAGGTCGGCGTCGGCCATGGTGCCGTCCGGGTCGATGAACCAGACGAAGCCGAGCAGCAGGTCCTGGTGGCGGATGGGCACGCAGACCCGGGGCATCAGGTCGAGTTCCGCCGACGCCGGGGTCCGCACCGGCTCCCGGGCCTCCATGATGCCCACGTCGCGGAACCAGGCCATCACCTCCGGCGTGGTCTGCCGGCGCAGGATGGACGCCTTGCGCACGTCGTCCATCACGCCGGTGTGCTCGCTGTAGACCACGACCCGCTGCCGCCGGTCCTCGATCAACGCCGGGCGGCCGGCGTGGGCGGCGAGTGCGTCGACGATGCGTTGCAGCTCACCCTGCATGTGCTCCTCCGGTCGCCCGGACCGCGCCGCCGGCGTCCCGGACGGGCGGATGGCCGGCTCGTGCGTCCTGCCTGTTGTCTCGGATTGTTCCTCCCCGATCAGGCGGTGACCAAAAGCTGATCATGCCCTTATTGGGTGAGCGTGCCCGGCCACCGATCGCGTTACGCCTGTCCACCCCGCGGGACGGAACTGTCGGGTGCTGGCCGCGTCGCCCTGGCCCGTCGGGTGCGTCGTCTTGCGGTGGTCGGGTCGGTGGCTGGTGCGTGGGGGTGGTCGCGTCTCTGCCTGCTGCGTG
>NZ_JAXCFQ010000024.1:0-57972 GCF_056150265.1 Micromonospora desertarenae | reverse complement strand
CCCAACGCGAGCAGCGGCAGCGCGGCATGCGACACCCCGTCACCGAGCGAGGACACCGTCTGCGCAGCCCACAGCCGCCCGAACCCGGTCGGCAACCTCCGAACGTCTGAGGTCACTTGGCGCTCCCTTCGGCCTGCTCGCGCCGCGCCGGGTGGAACAGAGCGACCGGGGCCTGTAACCGCGCCCCCAGCTGTCCCCGCAGCTTCCGCGTCCGTACCACCTTCACGACGCCGGCCCGTTCGAGCATCCGTACTCGACAGCTGGCACTCCCCTTGGCTTTGGCGGTGTGCCGAACCAGCGGGAGAGCGCGTCTCGCAACGTGGCCCCGGCGGTGACGGTGGGTTCGTCGAGCGTCGCGGCCCAGGCGACGTGCCCGTCGGGGCGGATCAGGAGGACGTCTGCTGGTCGGGTGTCGGTCTTCGCGGTGCGAATGTCGACGCGAGCGACCCAGTCTCTGGCAATCTGGCGCAACTCGGGGCGGTCGGCAAGGTCGAGGAGGACGGGCCGTGCGGTGTGCATGAGCTTCGCGACGCTGGTTATGCCCCGGTCGGTGTGCAGGGTGAGGTCGGGTACGAAGGTGCCGGCCAAGGCGTGGTGGCCGGTGCCCGGCATCGGGTAGCGGACGTCGGCATGAGCGACGAGTGCTCCCATCCGGCGCAGCGCCGGCTCGTCGGCGACCAGTTCCTGGAAGACCTGCCGGAGCGCTTCGGCGGCCGGGTCGTGTCCGCGCCTCATGGCCGCCTGGGCTCGGGTCTGCAGCTGTGCACGTGCGCCGGCGAGGTGGCGCTCGTCGTGGTACGTGTCCAGCAGGCCGGCCGGCGCCCAGCCGTGGATGTCGGCGCCCAGCTTCCAGGCGAGGTTGACCGTGTCGAGCATGCCGACGGTGAGTGCCGTACCGGTGGCGGGGAACAGATGGGCTGCGTCGCCGGCCAGCATGATCCGCCCGTGGCGGTATCGTTCGGCCTGCCGATCCTTGAACGTGTAGCGCGACAGCCGGATCGGTTCCCCCAGCGGGAGGTCCGCGCCGAGCACACGGCGAGCGCTCTCTGCGAGTTCGGTCAGGGTCAGCGGTTCGTCGTCGTCGTACTCGGTGGTTTCGTCCTCGGTGATCTGCACGAACAGGACGCCGGCGGTGATCGCGAACGCGAACACACCGCGGTCCGTCCGCGTGAACCCCGCGCGGATCCGGCCCAGCCCGGGAACGTCGATGTCACCGTTGTCCAGCACCGTCACCGAGTCGGGCACGGTGACTTGGCCCAGCCTGTTGACCTCCGGGTAGGTCACGCCGGGGAACGCGATCCCCGCGAGGTCGCGGATCCGGCTGCGCCCACCGTCGCAACCGACCAGGTATCGAGCGGTCACTCGCGCGGGCCCGTCCGGCCCACGCACGTCCGCGGTCACCGTGGCATCGTCCTGGGTCACCCCGACCACGTCGTGTCCGCGACGGACGTCAGCGCCGAGTTCCCGCGCGCGTTCCTCGAGCAGTCGCTCGACCTCCCGCTGCGGAATTGGCATCGCCCGCATCGGCGGATCCACCAGGTGCGTGAAGTCCAGGTGCATGGTGCCGAACGGAAATCGAGGGGCCACCTGGGGATTGCTGCTGGCCTCCTCGAATCGCTCCAGAATTCCCCGGTGGCGCAGCAGGTCCAGGATCCGCCCGCCGAGGCCGCTGGCCTTCGGGATGTCTCGCGGCTGCGGGTGGCGCTCCAGCACCACCGTTCGGGCTCCGGCCAGGCGCAATTCCCCGGCCAACATCAGGCCCGCCGGACCGGCGCCCACGATGATTACGTCAGTCTCCATTACTCGCCATTCCCCTCTGAGGTTCTCTTCGCCCCTGGCACCGCCGTCGCGGCAGGTGCCGGCGTCAGCCGGTCCTCTCGCTGAGTTGTTCCACGTGGCCGGCACGTAGCTGTAGGTGCGTGGCGGCGAACCGAGCCCGCATCCGGCGGTCGTGGGTGACGACGACCACTGCGCCCTGGTAGTCGACCAGCGCCTGCTCCAGCTCCTCGACCAGAGCAGGGCTGAGGTGATTGGTCGGCTCGTCCAGGAGCAGCAGGTCGACCGGCTTGCTGACCAGGCGGGCCACTTCGAGCCTGCGGAGTTGTCCGTACGACAGCTCCCTTACCCGCAACCGCAGGTCAGTCGGCCGAAACAGGCCCAGCGACAGCAGTTCGTCCGGGTCACCAGCCGGCCCGCCGGCGAACGCTTCCAACACGGTCAGGTTCGGCGGCCACGGCGTCATCTGCTGCCGCAGGTGACCGATCCGGCCCTGGGTGCGTACCGTTCCATGGTCCGGGCGCAGTTCTCCTGCCAGGACCCGGATGAGGGTGGACTTGCCCGCCCCGTTGGGCCCGGTGACCAGAAGCCGGTCCGTGCCGCCGATCCGCAGTGACGGCACGTACAGCCGGTCGGTGACGCGAACCTCGGTGAGCTCGGCAACCGTCTCCGGGGCGTCCTTGTCGACGCCGGTGATACTGGCCGAGAACACCAGCGGGTCGGGCGGCGGCGCGACCGGGTTTGCCGTGAGACGCTCGATGCGCTCCTTGGCGTTGCGGATGCGTCCCATCGCACCGTGATCACGGCCGCGGGCACGGAAGGCGCCGTGCCCGAACTTGGCCATCGGCGCCTTGCGCGGGATCGCTTCCAGACGGAACGCGTTGGCGGCAGCGAGCTTACGGTTGCGGACCAGCTGATGGCGCCAGTCTTCGTACTCCTGTAGCCGACGGCGGCGTTCGGCGGCCGTGGCGGTCAGGTACCCGTCGTAGCCGTCGCCGTGGCGTGTCACCGTGCCCTGACCGACGTCCAGGATTGTGTCGGTGACCCGGCTGAGGAACTCCCGGTCATGGGTGACCGCGAGCAGTGTGCCGCGGTGCTGCCGCAGGCGCGCCTCCAGCCAGCCCACGGCCTGATCATCGAGGTCGTTGGTCGGCTCGTCGAGCAGGAGCAGTTCCGGCTGGGAGGCCAGCGTGGCGGCCAGCGCCAGCCGGGACCGCTCCCCACCGGACAGGGTGCCGAGCGCCCGCGTACGGTCCAGATTCGGCAGGCCGAGCCGGTGCAACGCCTTCTCGACCCGGGTGTCCGCCCCGTACCCGCCCCGTGCTTCGTAACGGGAAACCAGCCCGGCGTAGTGCTCCAGGCCCGCGACGAGTTCAGCCCTCGACAGACCGTTCAGTCCGGCTTCGGTGTGCATGATCAGCGACTCGAGCTCGCGGAGGTCGGCCAGAGAGAGGTCGATCGCGTCCTGGACCGAGGCATGTGGCGGCAGCGGCAGCGATTGGGCCAGGTAGCCGACACCGCCGGGGGCAATCACCGTCAGTTCCCCATTGTCGGGTCGGTCCACCCCGGCGATCAGGCGTAACAGGGTCGACTTCCCGGCGCCGTTGTCGCCGATGATGCCGACCTTCTCGCCCGGTTTGACGCTGAAGGACACGCCGGCCAGCACGGTGCGCTCGTCGTAGCGGCGGATGATGTGATGCAGCGAAAGTTGCGACGTGAGCAAGACGGCCCCCGATCTGACGGATTGACAAGGACATGCCGGTGACGGCCGTTCGGCAGCAGCTCGTCGACGGCCGCGAACTGGCCGGTGACGCCGATGGCCGCGCGGACCGCCTTGGCGTCGGTGGCAAGGTCGTGGCCGGCGACTCGGACCGCGCCGCCGTCGGCCTGCACCAGCGTGGTCAGCACGTTCACCGTCGTCGTCTTGCCCGCGCCGTTGGGGCCGAGCAGACAGAACACCGTGCCGGCGTGGACGTCGAAGTCGACGCCGTCGAGGACGGTCTTGTCCTTGTACGCCTTGCGCAGGCCTGAGACCGAGATCGCCGGGGTCGTCACGTGGTCACCTCCGGGGGGCCTCGGCGGCGTCGAGCGCCGCGATGATCTTTTTGGTCATGTCGGCGACGGTGGGACCGGGTGCGCCCTGCCGGCTAGGGACGGCCGCGTCGAGGGCGACGACGGTGCGGCGGAAGTTGTCGGCCTCGGCCGGAGCCTGCTCGGCGAGCAGGCGCATCGCCTCGGTCAGGGCGGGCAGAACACGGTCGGCGATCTCGGCCGGCGACCTGCCGCCCAGGTCACTACCCGTGGACTTCTCCGCGAGTGCCCGACCAGGCCGGTTGCCGAGGCCAGGGCGATGGACCCTCCGGTGGCGATCTTGTGGGGTGAGCCGCCGGCGGCTCCGGCGGCCGACAGCAGCGTGACCGCACCGTACGCGGCCGTGCGAAGCGTGAGTTTGTCCTGGGTGGAAGGTTGACGGACACGGTGGTGAGCTCCTTGACGTTGACGTTGACGTTGACGTTGACGTTGACGTTGACGTTGACGTTGACGTGGGCAGGTGGCGACCGCCGGGTGGCGGCCCGGGATCACCGGGCGGGTCTCGGCTCTCGCCCGGGGCGGCGCACATCCAGGGGCGGATAGCATCTTTCATGACAAACCTCCCTCCAGCGGGGACGCGTCGGCCCGGTGCTGCTGGACCGGAGTCAGGGCCGCCGGTTACGGCAGGGTGAGTTCGTAGCGGATACGCCGCCCGAGAGGGCGGAAGCCCAGGTGTCGATGCAGGGCGACCAGGTCGGAGTCCTCTTCGGCGGTGCGAGTCTCGATCTCCTCGACGTGTGGGTGGATCTCGCGCAGTCGCGTGAGCAGAGCGGCGTTGACCCACAGCCCCAGCCGCCGTCCGCGATGACCGACGAGCACGGCAGGGCCGTACTGGCGGGCGCGACGCTGCGACGGTGCACCCGTCATCGCCAAGACATAGGCGACCACGCCGCCGTCCGCCTCGGCGGTGCTCACCACCGCATTACCCGGTCGGCTCGGATACCGGAGTAGTTGCTCGACGCTGTTCGCGCCAGTCGGGTCCCCGGTCCAGTGACGCAGTCGGTATCCGGGGTGCTCGACGTCGACCAACTCACCCAGCCAGGCATGGTGAATATCGCGGTAGGCGAGCAGGTCATGGATCCTGGATCCGGTGCGCCGAAATCCGTGCCGCTCGCAGAACGACTGCGCGGCGGAATCCGGGGCGGTCTCCACGATCAGCCGCCGTCCCACGGCGTATGCACCGACGGCGGCCAGCAGCCGCGATCCGATCCCTCGTCGACGCCACTGCGGCCGCACATACAGGTTCAGATGAAAGATGCCCGGCTGCAGGGCGGTCGGCGGTGGCAGTTCGTACTCGAACGGCATGACCGGACGTAGATCGGCGACTCCGGCCACCGAACCGGGCGACGTCATAGCGTGCCAGCGTGGGGTCCCGAGATGATCCGGCGTCGCCACGATGTCGATCACGCTTTCGCTCATGCGTCCACCATCGCCCGGCCGCCCCGGCCGAACAACGCAGAAGATCGCATCGCCGCATTAGCCAGCGGTGATCGATCGACGACGGACCCCGCGACGGCCGGGGGTCCGAGCCACGCTCATGCCGCCCGTTCTCGTCGTGGCCGTAGACTGCCCAATTCCAGGCCGCAATGATCGAAGGTAGGGCCGTCTGGTGGAACTGCGCGACATCGAGATCTTCCTGACGCTGGCCGAAGAGCTTCACTTCGGTCGCACGGCCGAGCGTTTGCACGTGTCCCAATCGCGGGTCAGTCAGTCGATCAAACAGCAGGAACGCCGGATCGGCGGGGGCCTGTTCGAGCGTACGAGCCGCGCCGTTCGACTCACCCCGCTCGGCGAACGGTTACGCGACCGCCTCCGCGCCGGCTACAGCGAGATCATCTCCGGCATCGAGGAGGCCGCCGCCACCGCACGCGGCCAGGCCGGCACGCTGACCGTCGGCACCATGGCCACCCACTACCAGTCGGTCGAGGCCGTCCTCGACCTGTTCCGGCAGCGGCACCCGCAGTGCGAGCTGCGCCTGCGCGAAATCCTGCCGGCCGACCCGCTCGGGCCGCTGCGGGCCGGTTCGGTCGACATCGGCATTCTCTGGCTGCCCATCCGCGAGCCCGACCTCACGGTCGGGCCGGTCCTGCATCGCGAGGAGCTGGTGCTGGCGGTGGCCGCCGGTCATCCGTTGGCCGGCCGGGGCAGCGTCGAGCTGGAGGATCTCGGCGATCATCCGGTGGTCTACCCCGAGGGACCCATTCCCGACTACGTGTGGGAGGCGCACACCCCGTCCACCACCCCGGCCGGCCGGCCCGTCCGGCGCGGACTGGGCACCGTCACCCTCGAGGAGGCCTTCCGAGCGATCGCCGGCGGCAACGTCGTGTCCCCGATCGGATCGGACGTGGCAGCCACCCGGCAACGGCGGGACATCACCTTCCTGCCCATCACCGACGGACCGGTGCTGCACTACGCACCGGTGTGGCGCAAAGGCGGAGAGAAGGCCCTGGTACACGCCTTCGTTCAAATCGTCACGAAGGCGCAGCAAACGACGTAGCCGGGCCTGGCGCCGCCCTTCCCACCGGCAGACCGTGACTGCGGCTCAACAAGCTTCCGACTGCCGCGCGCCAGAGATTGGCCGGTGCGGGAGAACCCGCATGCCCGGGCATACGATCGTTTACCGAGCGGGACGAGCAGCTACGGGAGTTTCACGCAGGCGGCTGGCGGCCGGTGGATCTGCAGCGGGTCACCGGATACAGCCGGGAATCGACCGGCGCGTCTTCGCCGACGCCCTCGGTAAGCCACTCAGCTCGATCCCGACGACTTCGCCCAGTACGGCATCACCGGCCCAGGGCTAGACCCGCAAGGCCAACAACGTTTCACCTGATCTTCGGCAAGCGATCGCAGCGAGCCTGCGAAGCGACCGGCACGCAACGGGGGACGATAAGAAAGCCGCAGGTCATCAGCCTGCGGCCACCGGCGGAGCGTCGTCTTAGAGACCGTTTCAATTTGAGTTCGGCGTGTCACTTGTGGACGGTCGAGGCTGTCGGTAGATCGATAGGCTGTGCGTGAGAGGGAGATCGTTGACGGGTTGTGGGAGCGGCTCGGGCCGTTGATCCCGGCTCGTACCCGCCGGTTCCGCTCCCCGGGACGGTTGGCCCGTGACGACCGGGCTGCCCTGGCAGGGATCTTGTTCGTGCTGCGGACCGGGATCCCGTGGCAGCAGTTGCCGACCTCGGCGTTCGGGGTGTCGGGCTCGACGTGCTGGCGGCGGCTGGCGCGCTGGCAGGAGCAGGGCGTGTGGCAGCGTCTGCACGAGGTGCTCCTGGCCGAGCTGCGTGCCGTCTGAGCGCTCGACCTGGCCTACGCGGTGGTTGACGCCTCCCACCTGCGCGCCCTCAAAGGGGGGACCACGTCGGGCCGAGCCCGGTCGATCGCGGCCGGCCCGGCAGCAAACGCTTCACCACGTTCGCCGAGTTCGAGGTCGACCTGCTGCAGATCCGGGCCCGGAGGGCATGGCCATTGCCCGGGCAAGGGCAAGCTCAAGGGCCGGGCGCCGAACGGGGCCGACGGCGATCAGGCGAGGTCGTCTGCCCCAGCCGATGGGGCAGCACTTCTGGTGGTCGCCAGGTTAGAGTGCGGCGCCCATTGCTACTGCTGGAGAGAAAATGAAGCACATAACGGGGACGCGGTCCCGCCTCGCGGCAGCTACGGCGGTTATGGCGACCGCGGCGCTGATCGGCGTCCCGACCGTGGCCCATGCCGCAGAGCCACTGCCCGACCTGTTCGTCTCGTTCCACCGCGACCCGGTTGCCGAGGTCGACAACAGCGGAACCACCGTCGGCATGTACGTCTACAACTACGGCGAGGCCACCGCCACCGCGGTGACCGTGACCCTGGACCTGAGCAAGGTCGCCGACTCGGTCACCGCGTCCGTGCCGGACTGGACCGAGAACTGCAAGCTCGCCGATGCCAAGGTCACCTGCACCATGGGCGTGCTCCAGGCCGGCCAGGTCGAGACCCTGATGCCGCTGTCGCTGGCCAGCCGCCAGGGCGCCACCCCCGGCGACGCGGGGTCGGTCACCGTCACCATCGACGGCGCGGAAGACGACATGCGGCCGGTCGACGACACTGCCACATTCCCGGTCACCGTGATCCCGTCCGGACCCGACCTGGTCGCCGCCGCCGCGGACCTGAACAGCGAGGACAAGCCGGTCGGCCCCGGCGACGTCGTTCCGCTCTACGCCGGCGTCGCCAACGAAGGCGACACGGCCACCACCAACTTCACCATCAAACTCGTCGTGCCCACCGCCGCCACGTTCGTCGAGCGGTATAACGACTGCACCTACACCGACTACTGGCCGGACGACGCCGGCGCCCCGTACGTCTACGGGCCCGGGCAGGTCACCTGCACCGTGCCGGTGACCCTCGAACCCGGCGACGGTCTGCTGCTGTTCGACGATCAGACCGGCAAGTCGCTGTTCAACGTCACCTTCGGCCGCAATCTGCCCGGCCCGTACCGAAGCCTCGGCATGATCGAGGTCGCGCTCTCCGGGGAGGCACGCGCGCCGAAGAACACCGTCCGGGCCAAGGGCACCGGGCCGTCGTTCGCCGATGCGGTACGTAAGCAGCAGGCGAAGGCTCGGAACACCGGCCTCGACGCGCAGCGCGAGCTCGATGAGTCGGACAACTACGCCGACTTCAGCTTCTGGAGCAAGAAGAACACCCTCGACATCGCGGTCACCGCACCTGCCGTCAAGGGCGCCGTCGGGCAGACCGTCGACCTCACCTACGAGGTCGTCAACAACGGCCCGTCCGACGGTGGTGGCCCGTCCGTCGTCATCACCGCGCCGACCGGTGCCGTGCTCCTGCCCTCCCCCGAGTGGTGCTGGACCGACGGCACTGACTATGAGACGCGACCGGAGTCGAAGAAGCTGCGCTGCAACTTCGAGAGCGAGTTCCCCACCGTTGCCTCCGGCTACGGCAGGATCAAGGCGACCGTCCAGCTGAAGATCAAGTCGACTCCGGGCGAGGACGGCACGATCGAAGCCCGCAGTGTCGTCACCGGATCCGAAGAGGCCAAGCCGGAGAACAACACCGCCCGCATCGTCATCACCTCGGACAGCGGCGGCTCCGGCGGCGGCCTGCCGATTACCGGCGCCCGCGCCGGTGTCCTGGCGGCCGCGGGCGCCGGGGTGCTCGCGCTCGGCGCGGTGCTGCTCGTGCTGTTCCGCCGTCGCCGGGTTGTGCTGCAGGTGCCGCGCGACTGACCCGGCGCAACGGGACAACGGCAGGTGGTGAACCCGGCCCCGGGTTCACCACCTGCCGTTTCACATGATCTCGGATCGGCGAGCGCCGAGGGCAGAGCCGAGGACCAGGACGCCCCGGTCGCGGACGTTGGCGAGCTTGGTGGGTCCAGGGTGTCCACCATGGTCCCAAGGGTGGTGACGACGAGCGGCTTGGCGCGGCGGGTGGTACGGCCGGCGTCGGCGGAGTCGCGCCGGTAGGTGCGGAGGATGTCCCGGGCGGCTTCGGTGGCGAGCCGGCCGGCGCCGGCGGACCGGTGGGCGACGGCGACGGTCGGTCGGGCACGGTCACGCGACGGCCTTCGTCGCGGCGGCCGGGCGCGCTCCAACACCCGGTACACCGTCTGCCGCGACACCTCGAACAGCTCGGCCAGGGTCGACAACGACGGGTGCTCCCCGGCGGCGTGCAGCTTGAGCAGATGCGCCTGCCGGATGGCCGACAGCTGCCCGGCGTCGACCGAAATAACCTGCACGCATCCCTCGCCAGCTTGCTCAACACCGCCACGATCATTCGCGGTGGAACCAGTCGTCCGATGATGCGTCCCGTGTTCTCCTACCTCGATTGGGCCAACGAGGTACGCCGTCAGCTCCGAAATCAGGGCAGCGCTGCCGACCTCGACCGCCTTGCACCGGCGGACCGGTACCAGCTACTCCTGTCCACCGCGGCCTCCCTGCAGGGGGACCGACTGGACGCCGAGAGGGTCCTCGACGGTCTCCTCGCAATGGAGCTGGACGAACGAATGAGTGCCTTCACGGAGGCCATTGCCGGGGTCAAGTCGCAGGTGAAGCAGTTCGAGAGGGCCGGGCGTCCCGTCGTGCTCGACAGCAACGTCCACCTGCACCATCCGCAGAAGCTGGAGGAGCTAGACCTCGCCTCGGCGCTCGGAACGCGCTACGACCCGATCCACATCCTCGTGCCGATGATCGTGGTGGACGAACTCGCTCTGAAGCAGCACAGCAAGGCTCACAACGGTGGCGCATTATGGTGCGCGACGAAAAACCGCATTACCGGCATTCGGTAAGGCGGTTCGCGCGTCTTATGGGTCCGCGGTTTGTGGGTGCGGTGCCGAGATTTGTGGACCCTCGCGGCGGCCCAGCTCGGCGACCTCTCCGAGGCCGACCAGGCCGCGCTGAAGCACCTCCAGTGGTTCTACGAGAACAAGTTCTCCTTCAAGGGGTGGCGCCCGGCTGAAATTTGAGATCATGTCGCGATGGTTGTCATCGTGCAGCTACCGGACCCTAAGACTTGGCTGGGTGCCATCGGCTACAGCAGCCTGCTGTACGCGGCTCTCGACATCGCCACTCCGCTGGTGTTCCTGGTTCTGGAACCATCCGCGCTCTGGTGGTACCCACTGCCATACCTGGTCATCGGCTGGCTAGCCGGTAGCGTGCTGACCTTCATCCTTCGGACAACGGACTCATGGCGCACGACATGGCGGCCTCGCGTCGCGAAACTCGTCCTCGCGGCATGCGCCGCCCTGCTCGGACTGCTCCGGCACACGCTCGGCGGAGCGACCCCGAATGGCGACTTCGATCCGCTGTTCTACTTCCTACCGCTGCCGGCGATGGTGGTCTGCATTGCGCTGACCGGCTGGTACCTCAGTCGGTAACCCGGCCGCATGCAGCCTGTCAATGGGCTGGTCCGCAACAGCCAGCCATGTGCATCGAGCACCGCCGTCTTGCGGGTTGGCGGGTTCCACACGATCCGGTCGGTGTTTCCGCGCGGCCTACCTCAGGGGTGCCGGCGTCAGCCCTCGGTTCCTCGGGCGCCCGCGCGCGGGAGACGACTCCAGAAACCTGGTGGTGTTCGTCGTGTCTCCTGGCACCGCCGGGAGGGCGGGTGACGCCGGAGGGCGGAGTCGTGGTGGTGCCACGTTCCGCCGATGGGCCATGTCCTTCGCGCTCATGGACCTGATGAGTGGGACGGCACGGGTGGGGAGTCTGGAATGCCGGCATCCGGTGGGTTGCCGCAGGCTGCCCCACCGTGGAGGTGGGCGAATCCAGGCCATCGCGGACGGCAGGGAGGGCCGTACTGGGCCGCTCAGCGGATTCAGAGGACCGGCACAGCGGCCGGTGCGATCGACAGCCGGCGGGACGTGGCCCGCATCAGCGGCAGGAAGGCCCGCTCGGCATCTCCGACGTCGAGTCCAGCGATTCGGCAGGAAGGCCGCGCCTAGCGTGCTCGACGAGCGGCAGAGTAGCACCGGGTGCGGACACGTCAACCCGTCGTGACCCCGCAGCCCAGGGCGGACCGGCCGGCTGCCGGTGTGGGAGGACTTTCTGTACATCTATTCAAGGTGGCCCTTGACGGGCCGCACGCGCCGCCGCTTGGGCGCGCGCCCCGCGACCGGGTAAGCCGAGCAGACCACCGCCCGACCCGCCAGCGTCCGTACGGACGTCAAGGCCCGCTTGACGTGGCGGGCCGGGCGGCGGCCAGCTCCCCAGGAGGGCGGGTCGACGGCAGACGGGATAGCGGCGAACTCGCGGGCTCGGTGCGCCTCGCAGTCCTTGCCTTGTCAGGTGGGCGTGGTGAGTCCGGATCCTGACTGGCTAGAGTCCCTATTGCCTTCTCGCTGCCTCAAACAGCTCGTTAACCCGGAACTCGCGGTACGTCATTGGGTCACGGCACGGAAATACACGTTCGCCCCGGGCCGGAACATGGACACCATCGCGGCGCCGACCGCGCCGAGGTGCACGATCCGGCTCGTCGCGAACAGCAGCTCCATCAGGGTGACGTCCGCGAAGGCTGAGCTGAGTTCGTTGCCGTCGAGCAGCCACTGGATCGGGTCGATCAGCAGGGAGAGTGAGCCGAACACGCCCAGCAGCAGAGCAAGCGCCAAGCGAGCCCAGTTCCTTCCCTGAGATAGCCGTACGGCGAGGTAGCCGGCTACGACGAAGACGACGAGCCGCACGCCAACCCCGACAACGATCTCGGCCGGCGAGACCGGCCCCTCAGCGAACAGACCGACGACGGCCAGCACCGTCTCGAAGACGCCGGCCGCAATGGCGATCATCCACAGGACAGACGCGGTCCGTACAGAAGCAGGAGCGTCGGCGGTGGCAGGAGACGGGGCGACGATGGCGGTGGGCGTCGCGGTGGTGGCTGAACCGTGGGTGGGCATGGCCGGTCCCTCTCTGAGCAGAAGATTTGTCGGCTCCATGATCTTGGGCGGGAGTAGCTCGCGCACGCCAGCACGCCCCCAGATTTGCGGTAGGGACGCCCTCACCCCACCACGGGGTCTCTCCTACCCAGCGGCCCGGACGCTCTACGAGCTTCGGCTGGCAGAGTCCCCTTGTCGCTGAGCCACCCGACAGAATCGAAGATCATGGGCCATTGCCCAACTGGGTGACAAGGTGAGTGACTACGGGTGCGAACAGTGGTGGACGGTCCCGGACGTCGAAGGACGGTTTTCGCAGCTCGGCGCCCATATAGTGGCAGGTCGCCAAGGAATGATCGTTCTTTCACACCGAAGAGGTCTGGGCAGGGCCCGACTATCTGGCCAGTCGGTCATTGGGCATGATGAGTTCGTGGACGACGTGACGCTAACAAACTTGCCCAACGTCCTACTGCGTGAGGGCTTCAACCCCGACAGCTATCGGGTGTACGGCGGCCTCGGAGCTAACGAACGCTACGTGCTTGACGTCGGCCCGGCGGGTTGGGAGGTTTACTACTGTGATTTACGCGGGATGAAGGACGGCCTCCGAGTCTTCCAGACAGAGGGCGAGGCTTGCGCCTACTTCCTCGAACTCTTGCGGCGCGACCCCACAACGCGGCGGCAACAGTAGGCCTGCACCTCACGGTTGGCCGTCGCGTGCCCGACACGTGCCCGTTCAGTCGGTCAGCAGGGGGCAACAAGAACTAGGGCCTGGGTGACTAGCGAGTGGCGACCGGCAAGCACACGGGCGGACAACCACGGACGCCGGTCGACGATTTCCTCAGCCCACCGCCCATCTCGACGCTGGCCCCGCTAGCCAGGTAGTTCCTTCGCACCGAAGCGGTCGGCGTGGCTGTCGCTGCCGACCTGGTGCCCAGCCGCTCGAAGGACATAGCCTGGCTCTACGTCAGATACCGCCATGTCAGGCAGTACGAGAGACGTGGTATCGGGACGCGAGTGCAGCTCAACGTAGGCGCGGGTCGTGGCCACCACGGTGCCGTCACACAGAACCTCTACCATGTCGCCTTGGCGCAGCTCGGTCGGGCTACAACACCCGGACACGATCACTGGACGGCCGTGAATGTTGAAGACATGGGAGATCACCATCGGCTAGCGCCGCGAGCACGACCGCGAAGACCAGACCGAACGCTGAGAACACCCGCAGGAAGTTTCGGCTCGGCCGTCGACGATCCATGGCCGGACTCTAGAACAGGTCTACAACGACCTGGCGCGGTCGGACCTAGCGCGCGCGGGGGTAGCGGCGGTGAGGGCCGACGGCAGCGGCGACCTGACATCAGCCGTTGACATCAACGAGGGCGGCCGAGGCCGGACCAGCGCGGACGGATGTCGCCTCCGGGCCAATACCGTTGAACGTCAGCGGACGCCACGGCTCCCGGCGGATGCGCCTTGGAAGCGAGGGGTCAAGGCCGGTAAGGGCCATGAGCCCTTGACGGTAGATCTAGGGATGTTCCATCGGCTTACTCCGGCAGCGGGGGAGGGGTGAGCCAGGCGAGGGGTTGTCCGCTGAGAGCGGCGTCGGCGAGGCGGTGGGCGCTCGCGGTCTTGAGCGCGGCTCGTGAGCTGTCGATCCAGCGCTGGACGTTGTCGATGCCCTGATGGCGGTACTCGACGGCTTGGACGAGGCATTCGAGCTTGTCGGCGTCGCGGGCGACGACGGCTTCGAGCGTCTCGCCGGCTTCGTATTCGGCGACGGCGGCGATGATGACGTCGGCGACTGCGGGTGGACAGGTGGCGACTTGGTCGGCGGTGACGGCGGTGTTGGGTGCGGCGGTGAGGTAGCGCTTGGCGATGTGCGGGATGTCGGTGATCCGGGTTTCCTGGGTGTCGTGCAGGACGCAGAGCATGGACACCCGGGCCGGATCCGCGCCTTCCATGGCGGCGAGCACCATTCCGATGAGCGCGGTCCGGAACGAGTGTTCGGCGATCGACTCGGGGTGCTTGACGCCGGCGAACCACCAGCCGGTGCGGGCGGCGCGTTTGAGGACACCGGCTTCGAATATGAAGCTCATCGCTCCAGCGGCGTCGTGGTCGTCGGTCATCTGCCCGTCCCTGTGCCGGTGAGTCCGTCCGCCCGCAGGCTGTAGACGATAGAGGTTAGTTCCTGCCGGGACTGCGCGGAGATCCGGTCACTGTCCAGGAGCGGGACACTGCGGTCGAGGAGTGCCCGGGTCGCGGCGGGGTTGTCGACGGTGAGACCGCGTCGTGCGGCCAGCAGAGCCCAGGTGTTGTGGATGTTGAGGTCGACGAAGGGGTGCCCAGGTTCCAGGCGTTGGACCAGGTGCCGAAGAAGGATTGAGCCATGCCAGTCAGCGAGCGCTTCGGGCATGAAGGAGTCGTCGCGGTGGCGGTACGGGATCTCGCCCACCCAGTAGGCCGAGTAGTTGAGGGCTGCTCGCTCGCAGGCGTCGTCCGGGTGTGCGCGGGCGATGAAGTCCCGCAGAGGTTCCGGGTCGCCCTGGTTGGCCAGGGACGTGACGACGGAGCGTGCGTCCGGCCACAGCGGTGACCAGGTGCGGAAGGTGGTCACCCGGCGGGCGCGGGCGGTGGTCTGGGCGAGCCATCCTGCCGCTGACCTGGTGGGGTCCATGCCGGAGAGGAAGCAGGCTTGCCGGTGCAGCAGCACGTTTCGATCCTGTCCGGCTGCGGCGCGTTCGGCGAGCACGTGAAGGTGAGCGAAGAACGCGCGTTGCTCGTCGACGGGCAAGGTCGGCCCGGACGCGACCGGACCCCGCCGGGGATGGGCGACGGGTAGCCCTCTGGCGAAGGTCGGTGTTCGCCCGAGGACGGCCCAGAGGATCAGATCGGTCAGGCGGTGGGTGAGTACTGACCAACCCAGCGGCTGTTCGGCGATGTCGCAGCGGTCCACTTTCTCGTCGAGGACTGCGGCGAGGATGAAGTCTGCCTCGGCGGCGTCGTCGAGTGCGGCGAGCAGGACTGCGTTCGCGCCGAGCCGTCTGAGCCGGTGCCGAACGGTGATCGCTTGCCCGAGCGGCACCGCGGTGAATGACCGCCGCCCGGATTCCCAGCTCTGCACGGTCACGCGGTCGACGCCCAGGCCCACGGCGAGCTGCTCCTGCGTCAGCGGGATGGACTCCCGGATCAGCTTGAACAGGTAGCCGGTCACCCCGCCACGCTGTAGTGCCGATCGTCCGCGACCTGCCATCCGTCATCCCTACATTGACCGGTGGTCGACGTTCCCGCCGTGAAACCAATGCTGCGGCAGGACATATGGCCTGCTCACCCGTACTACGGGTGAGTCCAACCGCCGTCGCCGTGATCGTAGCGTCGCAGTTACCGAACGTTCCAGAGCCGGTCCCGTGGTTCGGGGTCGGTCATGGAGCGCTGCCCGGCGGAGGGAGGCAGTGATGCGGCACAGAACACCACCGTGGCGACGAGTGTCCTACGACCAGTACCTGATCGCCGTCGCGATGACCCTGGCGCGGCGACACCGCCCGGCATGGTCGTGGCGCAGGTGGGCGTGGGTCTGTCGCTGTGGGGTCGACCTGCCCTGCCGTAACCGACACCGCATCCCGATCAACCGGAAGCACTGGCCCGCCCAGGGGGAGCAGTGAGCAACGAGGCGGAGCAGCGGATCCTGGTCGTACATCTGCCGGGGACGGACGGCCTGTGTAGCGGTTGTCGGTCGTGGTGGTCGCGGCTCACGCCGTACCCGTGCTGGCAGGTGGACTGGGCGACCAGCCGGCAGGCGCGGTCCCTGACAGCGGCGGTGCTCGGAGGCCGCGCATGACCACCCACGGTCCGGTGCTGCCGATCTGGAGCTGTGGCGGCTGCGACGCGCCGTGGCCCTGCCGTACCCGGCAGCGAGAGCTGCGCGCGGAGTTCGACGGCGCTCCGATTTCCCTGGCTCTCTACCTGGGGGCTCAACTGGTGCGCGCCTCCGAAGACCTGAGCTGGGTGCCGGCGGGGGTGCTGCACCAACGCTTCCTCGGCTGGCTGCGGTGAGCATCCTGCGGCCCGGCGACGAGAAGTTCCACTACAGCGATGGCTCCCACAAGTGGATCCCGCCAAACCCGGACTACGACCAGGAGGTCTGGAACGAGCAGGTCCGCCAGCACAAGCAAGGCCACCTGCGGAACGAGCGCCCCAAGGTCCGCGTCCAGCGGCTGATTTGATGCCAGCAGTACAGCAGCGAGGTACAGCAACGGTGCCAGCCGAACTGGGCCGAGAAGCGCCTCAGCAGTCCCATTGACCTCGCATTAAGCCCGACCCGACCCGCTCGCCGAGAGTTCACACCGAAGAGGTCACTGGTTCGATCCCAGTATCATCCACTGCAAATATCTGCAGGCAATGAGCCCGTCACCGGAACCACCGGTAACGGGCTCTCGCGCTGTTGCCCCTTCAGTTGGGAGCAGGGCGTGCCCGCCTTCGGTCGGCCTGGCTTCCCTATGGCTGCGCCTCAGCGGGAACCGTTGGGCGGTCCAAGCCATGCGCGCGGCGGGACCGGGCCCCGGTGGCCAGTACGGCGAGCCCGATCAGCACCAGTCCACCGCCGACCATCGCTGCGGCGGCCGGGCCGGCCGCATCAACGACCCGACCGCCGAGTAGCGCCCCGCCGGCGATGGCCAGGTTGAACGCGGCCACGAAAAGCGCCGTCACCGGCTCCGCGGCCCCCGGCGCCGCCCGCAGCAGCCAGTTCTGACCGGTGACGGAGACTCCGCCGTACGCGATTCCCCAGGCCAGCATGGCCGTGACGGCGCCGGGCAGCCCTGCGGCCGCGAGCAGCGGCGCCGCGAGCATGGCGGTGCTGAGCGCCGCTACGACGGCCAGCATCGTGCGGTGCGGGGCGCGGCCGGCGAACGCGCCGCTGACGAAGGTGCCGACCACCCCCGCGAGGCCGTACGTGAGCAACAGCGCGCCGACGAGCCCGGCCGGGACGCCGCCGAGCCGCTCGAGCACCGGCCGGACGTACGTGTAGGCAGCGAAGTGCCCGACGATCACAGCCGTGACAGCGACCAGCCCGGTACGCACCAGGCGGTCACCGAGCAGTGCCCGCATCGCCCGCAGGCGCGCCGGTTCCTGTACTGGCATTGGCGGCAGCGCGGTGGCCAGCAGCCAGGTCACCGCCAGCGACAGTCCGCCTGCGGCCAGGAACGCCGCCCGCCAGCCGACGAGATCGCCGAGCAGGGCCCCGGACGGCACGCCGAGCACCGACGCAACGGCGACGCCGCTGAAGATGATCGACGTGGCGGTGCCGACCGAGCGGGCCGGCACCAGGCGGACGGCGAGCCCGCCGGCCACCGACCAGATACCCCCTATGCAGACGCCCACGAGGAGACGGAACGCCACCAGCGGCGCGATGTGGTCGACCGTCGCCGAGGCGATGTTCGCGGCGGCGAGCAGCACGCCGAGCGCGACCAGCAGTCGCCGACGGTCCATCGCCCCGGCCACCAGCGGCACCAGTGGCGCCACGGCCGCCGCGACCAGGCCGGGTACCGTCATGGTCAATCCGACCATGCCGGCGCTGCTGTCCAGGCTGGCACCGATCGTGGTGAGCAGCCCGACCGGCAGCATCTCCGTGGTCACCACGGCGAAGACGGCGCCGGCCACCGCGCCGACCCCCGTCCACCGGGGCCGAGTGGCCGTCGCCACATGGTTGATCTTGGTCATGCTCTTTAGCCTGGTCTGGCCGAGGCGAGGGAACAACGGCGAAGCGTTCGTCGGACGATGAGCGGGGCTTATCGATCGACACAGCGGGTCGGGGCTCTTCGGGAAGGGGTACGGCATGGCCAGCCAACCGGAGCTGCGCGAGCTGGAGTGCTTCCTGGTGCTCGCCGAGGAGTTGCACTTCGGGCGCACCGGCGAGCGATTGCGGGTCTCGCAGAGCCGCGTCAGCCAGCTCCTCGCCACTCTGGAACGGCGGATCGGCGGCCGGCTCATCGACCGCACCAGCCGTCGGGTGGCGCTCACCCCGCTGGGCGAGCAACTGCTGGCCGGGGTGCGGCCCGCGTACGCGGCCGTGCGACAAGCGGTCGAGGAAGCCCGGGACGCCGCCCGCGGCGTCCACGACGTGCTGCGCCTCGGATTCCAGGGGCACGTGGACGCGGGTATCGCCGCCGCCGTCAACGCCTACCAGGCACCCGGCCGGCGGGTGGACCTGACCGAGCTGCCGCTGAGCGACCCATTCGGCGCACTGCACCGCAGCGAGGTCGACGCGGCCATCGTGTTGCTGCCGGTGCGGGAACCGGAACTGACGCTGGCACGGGTCTTCTCCCGGCAGCAGCAAACCGTCGCCGTGTCCGTGCGGCACCCATTCGCCGAGCGTGCCGCAGTGGACGTCGCGCAGTTGGTGGAGCTGCCGCTGATCGGGCCGGCTGCGCCGGCGCCGGAGTACTGGCGGGCGGCGCAGGCGCCCGTCGTCACGCCCGCCGGCCGGCCAATCCCCGCCGGGCCGACGGTCACCACCCTCCAAGAGGGCATCGCGCTCGTCGCAGCGGGCCGGGGCGGGATGCTGGTGTGCCGGCGCACCGCCGGGTTGCAGGTCCGCCCGGACGTCGCATTCGTGCCGGTCACCGGGCTGCCAGAGTCGGCGCTCGGCCTTGTCGTCCGGGTACCGGGCTGCGGCACGCTGGCCTTCGCCGAGGCCCTCCCCGCCACCTGAGCCCGCAGCCTTGACCGGCCCTTGGCCTGTGACCGCTTCGACGGTGTCGACTCGTGGGCCCACTCATCCGGTCTCGGCGCACTGTCATGTGTGGATCTCGGCTGGAGTTCGCGATGCGGCAGCCACGAGGGAACCGTGGCGCGGTTACGCGTGGGGCGGGGTCGCCGTGTTCGCGGTGGGTGCCTGGTCGAACTCGTCACGGTTGCGGACGAGTTCGCTCTGGTGGCCACGGACCCAGTGCACGAGTCCGTCCACGGCCTCGCTCAGCGAACGGCCGAGCGGCGTCAGGGCATATTCAACCCTCGGGGGTACTTCCGGGAATGCGGTCCTGGTCACCAATCCGTCGCGGGTGAGGGCGCGCAGGGTCTGGCTAAGCATCCGCTGGGAGATGCCGGCGACCTGTTCGTGCAGCGCGGTGAAGCGCAGCGGGCCGGAGGCCAGGACCGTGATGGTCAGCAGCGTCCATTTGTCACCCACCCGCGCCAGCACATCGCGGACGAGCTCGATCGCCCGGACGCAGTCCGGCGCGACCCCGCGCTGCGCGAGTTCGGTAGCAAGGGAGCTCGTCATGGCTTTGTTCCTCATGCGTCAGTAGCTGACTTCAAAGTGCGTATGGGAGAGCCGGACTAAATCCGGTGGGCGCACGTTTCTTACTGATCGTAACTGACGTGCGGCCACCACTTCGTGGCCGTGACAGCGGGAGGACGGCATGGTCCGGCACGACACGTTCACGATCTCGCGGCACCTCGACGTGCCACCGGGCGAGGTCTTCACGGCGTTCGCCGACACCGCGATCAGGCGGCGGTGGTTCCGGCTTCCCGGCAGCGAGGTTTCCTACGAGCACGACTTCCGGGTGGGCGGAGGCGAGACGGCGCGCAGCACCTACACCACGCCGGACGCCGCGCCCGAGCGGCTGGAGTTCCGGTCGCGGTACATCGACATCGCGGGCCCCTACCGGATCGTCTACGGCTACGAAGCCGCGGTCGACAGCGAACTGCGGTGGACCTCGCTGGTCACCGTCCGGCTCGACGCCGAGACCGACGGAACCCGCCTGGAATGGACCGAGCAGGTGACATTTCTCCGATACACGGATGACGGCCGTGTGGACCTGGCGCACCTGCGCGGCGCAAGCGTGCTGCGGCTGAACGGCCTCGACGCGGCATTGCAATCCGGACATCGGCGTCAGCGACGGCGGTGAAAGTGCGTGTCGCACGCAGGTTCCGATCCGCCCGGCACAACGTTTCCGGCCATCCGTAACCATCAGATCAGCAGAAATGGAATACGCATGACGAACATCGGGATCATCCTCGGCAGTACCCGCCCCGGGCGGGTCGGTCACCAGGTGGCCGAGTGGGTCGCCAAGCTGGGCAACCAGCATGACGGCATTGACGTCGAGGTGGTGGACGTCGAGGACTACCGTCTGCCGATCTTCGACGAGCCGCAGTCACCGCTGCTCGGGTCCTACGCCCACGACCACACACGGAAGTGGAGCAAAAAGATCGCCGAGTTCGACGGATACGTCTTCGTCACGCCGGAGTACAACCGATCGATCCCCTCGGCGTTGAAGAACGCCATCGACTACCTCTACGGCGAGTGGAACAACAAGGCGGCGGGCTTCGTCTCCTACGGAAGTAACGTCGGCGGCGCCCGCGCGGTTGAACACCTGCGCCTCATCACGGCAGGTCTCCAGCTGGCCGGCGTGCGTACCCAGGTCAGTCTGTCACTCGCCACCGACTTCGCAGCGTTCACCACGTTTACCCCCGGTGATCGCCACAACACCACGCTCCGCCAACTCTTCACCGAGGTGACCGCCTGGGCCGACGCGCTCGCACCACTGCGTCAACCCTGACCACACCCGGACCGCTCGCGGTGACAGTCAGGCCGCCGCCCAGGCGGTGGCCTGCCCCGTCGCGACGGGCCGGGCCGTCCCCCTGCCACCACCACGCCGCTGCGCATCTTCGGGTGCCACGGTCAGCCGACGAGGAGCACGTACACATTGGTCAGCCGGTGCGCCTCGGTCAGGCTCACGGACAGCTCGCGCTGAATGTCCGGCAGGGCGAGGACGACAGTCCCGCATCCCGCGTTGACCAACAGCGGGGCGAGACAGACCAGCGGCAGCAGGAATTTGCGCGGCCGGGTCACGGCGGTGGACATGCGGAGCTGGGAGAAGGCGGGATGCGTTGCCGTTGAGAACCCCCCGCTCCGATGGCCGGTTGCAGCCGAGCGCCCGTGCAACCCGTTCGCAACCGTCGGGGTTCAACCACCGACAGCGCACCCCAAGGCTCCACCCTGTTCCCCGGGGGAGGGCCTCGACCCAGAAGGACAATGATGGATCTCAACCTCTCCGGTCGCGTGGCCGTGGTGACCGGCGCCTCCAAGGGCATCGGCTTGGCCGTGACCCGCTCACTGCTCGAAGAGGGTGCCAAGGTCGTCGCGGTCTCCCGCAAGACCACGCCGGAGCTGGAGCAGCTGGCCGGCCCGAACCTGCTGCACGTGTCGGCAGACCTGATGGACCCCGACGCCCCCGGGCAGGTTGTGGCGCGCGCGGTCGAGCACTTCGGCGGACTGGATGTCCTGGTGAACAACGCGGGTGGCCCGCCGCCGGGCGTCACCATGCCTCGCACCGGCTTCTTCGACAGCAGCGACGAGCAGTGGCGCTCGATCTTCGAGTTCAACCTGCTCTCCGCGGTCCGCGCGATCCGCGCGGCCATCCCTCAGATGATCGAGCGCGGCGGTGGCTCCATCATCAACATCTCCACCGGCATGGCACGTCAGCCGGCACCGGTCAACATCGAGTACGGCGCCGCGAAAGCGGCCCTGTCCAACCTGACCAAGGCCCTGTCGGAGGAGTTCGGCGCCAAGGGAATCCGCGTCAACACCGTCTCCCCAGGCGCCGTGCGCACCGCCTGGTGGACCGAGGAGGGCGGCGCGGCCGACGTCATCGCTGCGATGGCGGGTGCCGACCGCGACAGCGTCATGGACAGCATCGCGCCTCAGATGATGGGCCAGGTCACTGGCCGCCTCATCGACCCGCAGGAGGTCGCCGACGCGGTACTGCTGCTGGCGTCCCCCCGTTCGGCGAGTACCACCGGCTCGGACTACGCGGTCGACGCCGGCTTCCACAAGAGCGTCTGATCGGGGGAGCGCGGGGCCGGGCCCGGCCGTGACCGGGGGTTCCTGCGCGCCCACCAAGACCGATCGCATGGCGGTACCGGACCCCGGCGGCTCACCGCGCCGCCGGGGTCCTTCCGGTCCGCCCGGGCCCCATGCCGATTGTCTGAGGCGTACCGGCCATCGAGGAGAAAAACCGAGCATGCCAGCTCTCAGCCGCCGGCCGGCGGCAGCGTCGACACCGGCGTCGCGGTGGTGGGCGGGGGTCCGGTCGGCACCCTCGTCGCACGCGAGCTCGCCCTGCTGGGCATCGATGTGACCATCCTCGAGAAGCTGCCGAGCCGGACGGGATCTCCAAGGCGAGCACGCTGCACGCGCGCACCGCGCAGGCCCTCGACCGTCGTGGGCTGCTGGAGGCGGCGCAGCCGGGCCGGTACGCCGCGTCCCGCGACACCCGCGGGCCGGTGCGCTTCCATCTCGCCTCGATCTTCGAACTCGACCTGTCCCGGGTCGTCGAGGAGGGCCCGGTGCTCGTCGGCAGCCCGCAGGCCTACGCCCAGGAGGTTTTCGCCGCGGCCGCCGTTCGGCTGGGCGGACGGTTGCGGCGTGGCGCGGAAGTGGTCGGCCTGGTGGAGAACGACGAGCATGTCCGACTACACCTGCGGGCCGTTTCGGGCGTCGAGACGACGCTGACGGCCCGCTGGGTGGTGGGCGCCGACGGTGCGCGCAACGCCGTACGCAAGCTGGCCGGCATCAGGTTCCTGGGGCGACGGACCGACTGCCGCCGCGCTCCTGGGCGAGGTGAGGCTGCTGGAGCCCGCCGCCGCACCCGGCGGGTGGCGACGCACCCCGCGCGGCTGGACCCTGCTGTGGGTCGACCCGTACGGGTTGAGCCGCGTGTGTACCTACGACTACCGCAGGGCCGTATCCGGACCGGCACTCCCGTCCGACGCTGGAGGAGTTGCGGGGTGAGGTGGAGCGCATCGCCGGCCGCCCCGTATGCCAGCGGTGACACGGCCGCCCTGCACGCCGCCCTCACCCGCTGGTTCGAGCCGCGAACGTGGTGACGCCGCGGCCACGGACCTCCCACGTGCCACCGTCCGCGCTCGCGCCGCGCAGGCCGTCCAGGACACCGGGACCGGCGAGCGCCGGCAGGCGCGAGTCGCACAGTGAACCGAAGGCGTAGGTACGGGACGGCGCCCAGAGGGTGCTGGTCAGAAGCCGTCGGGCGAGTGGAACGAAGCCGGTCAGGGCGGCGGCCACGACCCAGGCGTCGGGGGTCTCCGCGGTCATCCGACGAGCGGACCGCAGCCATGACGCTGCGGTCTCGGGCCAGTCGACGACCGCGAGTACCACCCCGCCGCGTGCCTCCCACACCGCGGTGAAGGCCGCCGCGGACGTCGTGGCGGCGGCATCCCGGCTGTGACCGATCACTACGGTCGTGATGCCGGACCGGGGCACCGTCAGCAACCCGGTGAGTGCGGCCAGTTCGGCCGCCGTGTGCGGGACGGGCCACGGCAACCGCCCGAGTGCCCTCGACACGGCCGGATCGACGAGCGGGGAACGGCCGGCCTCGTCCCCGACATCGGTCCGGTGGCGGTCGAGAGGTCGCATGGGTCTGCCTCTCGTGTCTGGATCTCCAAAACGGCCCCTCGCCCAACCGGGACGGCCGACGGGAGATGATCGGGGACGCGGTGGCTATGCGTCGTGGAAGACCAGGCCGAGGGCGTGCCGCCGGCCGGAGTGGACCATGCTGACCCCGTGTCGGACGGCGCCGGCGGACCAGCCGCGCCTGGTGCGTACCGGCCGGTCGCGGGTCGTGAAGACGAGGCCGTGCCCTTGGGGCAGGGCGACGGTGGTGCCGCGTGACTGGGCCCGAGGGCGTTGTTCGACGAGCAGGAACTCGCCCCCGGTGTAGTCGGCGCCGTACGTGTCCAGACCGATCACGACCTGGAGCGGGAAGACCAGGTCGCCGAAGACGTCACGGTGCAGGGCGTTCCAGCCGCCCTCCTGATAGCGCAGCAGGATCTGCGCGGAGCGGTCCTGTCCCGCCTCGTGGCACATCGCCAGCCACTCGCGCAGGTCGTCGGGCCAGGGTGCCGGGCGTCCCAGCCGCTCGGCCCAGTCACGGGCGACGGCCAGCAGACGCGGGTAGAGCGCCTCTCGCAGCTCCGCGATCGCGGGAGGCAGCTCGCGGGTGAAGTAGCGGTACGTTCCGGAGCCGAATCGGTGCCGGGCCATGTCGACGGTGGTGCGGAACAGCTCGGCCCGCTCGTACAGGACGGCGATGGCCCGGCACTGCTCGGTGTCGAGCAGGGGGGACGTCAGCGCGCAGCCGTGTGCGTCCAGTGATTCGGCGAGCGCGGCCCAGTCCGTGTCGTCGACGCGCCGGCGCGCGTTCCACGGCGCGGTGTCGGTGTTCATGCCTCTCCCCCGAGTCAGACGGCGAGCATGGAGCCTTCGAGCGCGAGCAACATCTGCTTGCGCCGCAGACCACCGGCGTAGCCCGTGAGTGCGCCGTTCGCGCCTACCACCCGGTGGCACGGGCGGACGACCAGCAGCGGGTTGGCGCCGATCGCCGCACCGACAGCGCGCGCCGCGCTGGGCGGCTCACCGAGCCGGGCGGCGACCTCGCCGTAGGTGACTGTCGTGCCGTACGGGATGGCGTCCAGCGCTGCCCAGACCCGGCGCTGGAAGCCGGAGCCCGAGGGGATGTATCGGATGTCGAAGCGGTTCAGTGTGCCCACGAAGTAGGCGGCGAGCTGGTCGGCGACCGCGGTGAAGGCCCCGTCGTCCCGGACCCAACCGGGCCGTACGGTCGCACCCCCGCTCTGGTCCGGGAAGGAGAGGCAGGCGAGGGCGATGCCGCCGGGGGCGGTCGCCATCCGCTCGCCGACCACCAGCAGTTCACCCAGCGGACTGTCGAGGGTTGTGTAGATCACCGTGACTCCTCAGGACATCGTCGATGCCCTTGAAACACCGGATGCGTCATTCGGGTTGCAGGATCCGGCGGCGCCGCGGACGTGGCATGCCACGACCGGTACTGCCGCCGACGACCAGGCAACGCCCCCCGGCGAGCTCGTAGGCTGGGGACTCCCACCTGTCGGGCTCCGCCGCATTCGGCAACCCTTTCTCCGAAGGCGGTGTTCTACCAGCGATGGAGGAGCTTGCCGAGCAGTTGACCGACCTGCTGGCGCAGGACCTGGACGCCGGCTTCACAGAGCTGGTCCGGGTCCACGCCAGAGCTGTGCACGCGTTCCTGCTGCGCGTGTCCGGATCGGCCGCGGAGGCGGATGATCTGGGACAGGACGCTTTCCTGCGGGCCTACACGGCGCTGCAGGGCTACCCGCCGGAGCGGCGCCGGGCGTTGCAGCCGCGCGCCTGGCTGATGACGATCGCGGCGAACGTGTGGCGCAATCACGTGCGCAGCAATTCGCGCCGTCCGTTGTCCGTCATGCGGGTGGACGACGCACCGGACATGTGGTCGGACGCGGATCCAGGCCCGGCGGACCGTGCTCTGAACGCGGACGACCGGGGCCGTCTGGTCGCCGCGCTGTCCCGGCTGCCGGAGTATTACCGCGTACCGGTGGTGTTGAGGCATGTGGTGGGGATGAGCTATGCGGAAGTGGCCCAGATCCAGGGTTGCCCCGTGGGGACGGCCAAGGCGCAGGTGTCACGTGGCATGAGCGACCTGCGCCGGCTGCTGACCTGGGAGGAAGAAGGGGAGGTGGCGACATGAGCGGGGGAGACCACAACCAGCTACCCGCGTCGCAGATCGGGTCCGATTCGCCCGGCGAGCTGGGCGAACCGCCGGCGCCGGTGGACTTCGCGCTGAGGATCCTGCAGCGCGTGGGCATCCCGCGCGATCGGTACGACACGTACGTACGCCTGGACACGGCAGCGGGCGGCCTGTTCGTGGCCTTCACACCGGAACTCGTCACCGGGGCCGTACTGGCAACCGGGGGGCTCACCGCCGAGAGGTTCGAGGAGCTGCACCGCTCGCGCACCGGTCGGTCGGCCATCCCCACCGGCACGCCCCTGCCCGGGCTGCTGACAGCCCTGCGCACGGGCCGGGTCAGAAGATTGTCGCTGGACCTCGGCCCGGTCGACGCGCTGGAGGCCCGGGTGCTGCGGGCGGTCCAGACCATCCCTGCTGGGCAGCTGCGTCCTCTCTCCTGGCTCACGCGTGAGGCCGCGCTGCCGCCCGCGCGGGGCGCCGACGCCGTGCTGAACGTCCTGGCACACAATCCGTTCGTCGTGCTGGTCCCCTGCCATCGGGTGACGTACGAGCACGGGGCGCCCTGCGACGCGGCCTACCTGCCAGCTGCCGGAGACGCGCTGCGGTCGGCGGAGGGCGTCGACATGGCCGAGGTGCACCAGTGGTCGCGAAGTGGTGCGGTGTTCCTCGGCAGTGACACCACCCACATCTACTGCCATCCGACGTGCGCCAACGCCCGCCGGATCACGCCGGCGCACCGCGTGCCGTTCACGAATGCCCGAGAGGCGCGTCGCGCGGGTTACCGCGCCTGCAAGAGCTGCCGGCCCGTGGCGGCCTGAGCACCGCCGCCGTTCGGCGTCGCACCCGTCGCCTCGGTCGAGGCGGCATCTACACACGTCGGGGTCGGGGGTAGGGGGCGCGGTAGCGTGCCCCGGTGGATTGGGACTCCTTCGAGACGGCATGGCACGACATCGGATGCCAGACCCTGGCCGGCATCGCCGCAGCGCATCCCGACGAGCAGCTGTACGCCGCAGCCTTTCACCTCTTCTACAGTGATGGCGCCCAGATCCTCCCGCCGGCCCTTGCCGCCAACACCGAGGCGGCGGTGCATGAGAACGACGGGTACTCGACGCGGTTCGCCGCACCGGAATGGCGGTGGGACGTCCTGGAGGCCGCGAGCGACGCGATGCGGCCGTGGTACCACCGCCTCAGCGAGGAGTTCCTCGCGCCCGCCACCGCTGACGCCGCACGGGACGCGGCGTCGGACGCGCTGGATGCGGCCCACGACGGCGCGATGGCCAGGGTCTGCAAGGCGATGACCGAGACTGCCCGTCGAGGTGGCATCCACGACTCGCTTCCGACCAATTTCGTCGTCGTCATCCTCGAGGGTCAACGGGGGGACGAGGAGGCCGACCTGATCCGCCGGAGCGTCGACCCACAGGTCCTCGCGACCGTCCCGGAACTGGCCGATTACCTGCGAGAGTTCCAGTAGGCGGGAGCTCCAGCGGGTTCGACGGCTTCGTCGTCTCGATGCGCTCTTCTGCCGCTGGTCCCGCGCACCGTCTCGTCGAACTTCTGTCGGGGGTGCTCCGGTGCCGTCATCACCGCGCTCAGCGCGGCCATCTCGCTCACCATGCTCCGCAAGCGCCGTGGCGCCGCCCCCTCGGGCGAGATCTTCCTATAGCTCCGAGCGGTAGATCTCGACAGGGGAATCCGACGGGTGCAAGCGAGACAGGTCCAGGGGGCCGCGACCCGACCGGGAGATGACAGCGGCTACGGCGTCGTTGAATCCCTCGGTCATGTTGTTGATCTCCACGAACTCACCTGACACATGCGTGGCGTCCAGCCATACGACGCGCTGATTGTCAGGAGGTAGCAGAGATGCGTACAGGGCGACGCTGGCTACTTCCACCCAGGGAAGTCCCGTGGTCCCGTTGGGGTGAGTGACCCAGATTCCCAGGTCGTCGATAGATACGCGCTCGGCCATGGGAGCGGACTGTAGCGGCTGTGTGGCCGGAGTTGTTGCCGGCAACGGCGACACCGACGAGCCCGGACCGGGCGGAGATCAAGCCTTGGGGGGTGATCACTCGGCCCGTGCCGCCGCCAGGATCGGAACCCTGGTCGCTCGCCGGGCTGGCAGTGCCGAGGTGGTGAGCGTGACCAGTGCCGCGGCACCAGCGACGCAGGCGTACAGCCACCAGGGGGCGTTGAGCCGGATGTAGGAGCCTCCAGTCGCTGCGTGGATGAGTGCCACCGTGCCCACCGCGATTCCGAGACCGAGCAGCGTACCCAGGGTGACCACGGTGGCCACCTCCCAGTGGATGATGGCGCGGAGTTGGCGGGCGGTTGCGCCGACGGCACCGAGCAGACTGAACTCACGGCGGCGTTCACTGACGCTCATCGAAATCGTCGTGGTCATGCCGAAGAGGGCGAGCAGCAACGTCATGCCGACGAAGCCGTACATCACCGTCGAGCCCTCGGTGATCGCCGCCGCGGCCTTCTCGACGTAGGACGTCCGGTCGAGCACTGTCGCGCCGGGCACGCCGGCGACCTTCTCCATGATCGCTGCCGCCGTGCCCCCGCTGACGAGCACAACCTCCACCTGGTCGGCGAGCCCGGAGGGTTCGGCCGTTGCCGTCACGCGACCGGCTCTGTCGCACGCTCGTGCCGAGGAACAGCGCGCCTGGTCATGACGGAAGGTCACATGCCGATCGTTCCGTCGATGCGTTCGCGGAGCAGGTCGGCATGTCCGTTGTGGCGGGCGTACTCCTCAATCATGTGGACGAGGACCCAGCGCAGCGAGACGGTGCCGCGCCAGCTGTCGTGGCCCTCGACGTCGAGACTGTCGGCGGTGGCGATGAAGGTGTCGGCGAATGCGATCTCGTCGTGCCAGGCTCGGCGGGCCGCGGCGACGACGGCAGGATCGGGTACGGCGTCGTCGAAGTCGCCGTCGGGGTTGGTCGGGGACGAGAACAGTGGGGGTGCGTGTTGCCCGGCCAGGACCTGGCGGAACCAGCGGCGTTCCACGTCGGCGAGGTGCCGGATCAAACCCAGCAGCGACAGCGTCGACGGTGGCACCGCTCGGCGAGCCAGCTGATCCTCGACGTTCGAGCACTTCAACTTCAGCGTATTGCGCTGGGCTCGCAGCATGTCGTGCAGCAGCTGCCGTTCACTGCCGGTGGCGGGTGTGCGGAACCGGCGGTCATCGGCGGCGGGGAACAACCCGGCTCTCCTGCGGGTGACGTCCGGCTCTGCGGTGACCGGCGCGTCGGCGCCGTAGAGGGGGAATCGCTTCGTCAGGGCGGTGATTCGGTTGCGTGGGCCGTACGCCGCGACGGCGACGTAGTGGATCTCGTCCGCGGGTGTCGCGGCGAGCGCGGCCACGTAGTCGTCGTACGTGCGGGCCCGTCGGGCGACCTCGTTGAAGGCCACGGTGATCAGATCGCCGTCGGCGCGCACCGTTCGATGCAGGTCGCGAAGCTGGTCGGCGGTGGCGCTCAGGATGGGCACCGGATGGCGGTTCAGACCTGCGTGCGGCTCGCCGGAGCCGTCCGTGGCGTCGGTCTCGGGTGGATGGGGCAGCCGGCCGCCGAGGCTCAACGCGAGCACTGCCGCCGCGTTGGCCGCCCAGGCGGCGTGCAGGTCGGCACGGACGACGATCACGAGCTTGGTTGCCGGGGTCATGTGGCGATGCTCCAGGGGCGATGGTGGTGACAGGGATCAGCGGTGGGCACCACAGACGCGTCGGCGAGCGTGGGAGCGGGCGGCCTCGGCCGGGGTCGAGCCGGCGGCGCGGGCGGTGCGCAGGATGTCGGTGAGGGTGTCGGCGATGCCGTGGACCCGGACGGTGGCCTGCGTCGAGGTCTCCTGATGGAGTTCGACGGCGGTGGCGTGGATGATGCCGCCGGCGCTCACGACGATGTCCGGGGCCCAGAGGATGCCACGCTGGTGCAGCAGGTCAGCGGTGGCCGGGGCGTCGAGTTGGTTGTTGGCCGGTCCGGCGATCGCGGCGCAGCGCAGTTTCGGCACCGTGTGCGGGGTGAGCAGGCCGCCGAGGGCGGCCGGGACGAGCACGTCCACGTCGGCGGTCAGGCAGTCCTGCGGGCTGGCCCAGGCCGCGCCGGCGGCGCCGGCGAGCGCACGTCGGCTGTCGTCGACGTCGCTTGCTACCAGCGTCGCGCGGGCGTCGGCGAGCATCCGCAGCACGTGGCCGCCGACGCGGCCGAGGCCGAGCACGGCGAAGCTGCGCGTGGACAGGTCGGACGATCCGAACCGCTCGGCGCACAGCGCGTGCAGGGCGGCGAGGACCCCGACGGCGGTGTGCTCGGAGGAGTCGCCGCTGCCACCGGCGCCAACCGGTCGGCAGAACGCGTACGGCGTCCGCTCGGCGATCGTGGCCATGTCGTCCGGGCCGGTACCCACGTCCGGGCCGGTCGCGTACGTGCCGGCCAGGCCGGCGATGACGTCGCCCACGTCGTGCAGCACCGCCCGACGGGTGGCGCCGTCGGGCGTCACGCCGGGGGGCAGTGCGACGACGGTCTTACCGCCACCGTTGGGCAGCCCGGCCAACGCGCACTTGTCCGACATCGCGGCCGAGAGCCGCAGCGCGTCGTCCAGGCCGTCGCGCCAGTGTGGGTAGTTCGCCAGCCGGCATCCACCGATGGCCTGGCCGAGCGCGGTGGAGTGCACCGCGACGACGATCGGCAGACCGGATCGTGCGCCCCGCCTGACGACGACGTGTTCGTGCATGGACTCGATGTCGATGTCGATGTCGGTCGCGATCATGATGGCTTCCCCTCGCCTGCTCGTCAGAACGGGACCGACAGTAGGCACATGGCCGGCACCAACTGGCTCCCACCGAACGTCATTCGGAAAAGATGGCAAGATCTCGGTCGTGAACGAACTTGATGCGGCGATCATCCGGCATCTGCAGACACATGCGCGGCAGACCAACCGCGAACTGGCCCGCGCGGTCGGCATCGCGCCCTCGACCTGCCTCGAGCGCGTACGTGCGCTGAGGGAGCGAGGCGTGATCACCGGATACCACGCCGAGATCAGCCTGACCGCCCTCAACCGTGGCGTTCAGGCACTACTGCACGTGCAGGTCCGGCCGCTGAGCCGTACCGTCATCGACGGCTTCAAGAAGTACGCGATGGGGCTGCCCGAGGTGCTGTCGGTGTTCGTCGTGGCAGGCGGCGACGACTTCCTCGTCCACGTCGCCGTGCCCAGCGTGGACAGCCTGCACGCCTTCCTGATGGACAAGTTCAGCGGACGCCGCGAGATCGTCGGCTTCCGCAGCTCGGTGATCTATCAACACGCCCGGAAACAGATCATCGAACCACTCGACCTGTGAGCCCTCCGCGCGGTTGTGGGTCCCCTACGAGATGTTCGAGCCCGACAGGGGATCGGGGCTGATCCAGTGGGGCGGCGACCAGACCGAGGGGGAGTACTACTGGCTGGCGGAGCGCGCTGTGGAGCCCGACCGGTGGCCCGTGGTCGCGCGGTGGGACGCCACCGAGCCGTGGCACCAGCTCGACATGTAAAAAACTGACCTACCTCCTCGGGACCGCCGCCGTTCGGGCACGACAGTCAGCAACCGAGGGAGTCGCCGAGGCGTCTGGACGACCGGTAGGCATCGTCCCGGACTGCCCGGCACGGTGCAGAGGGTGCCGTCGGGTGCCCAGGCGCACCGTCGCCGCGCCCAGCAGGGTCGCGGCGGCCAGCGGCAGCCACAGCGCCGCCGCGCCCAGGCTGAGCAGGCCGGTGATGATGATGGGGTCGACGGCCCGGGCCAGGCCGTAGCTGAGCTGCCAGCGGGCCAGCGCGCGACCCATCAGGTGCGGCGGTGCTGACTCGATCACCAGCGGCACGCTGGCGCCGGTGTAGAGAATTTCACCCAGCGTGAAAGGCACGATGACCACCGCGACGAGCACCATGCCGGGAACGCCGCCGGTCACCCCGCCGAGCCAGAAGGCGAGGTACGAGGCGGCGAGCAACAGGCCGGACCAGAACAGCACGGTGCGGTGTGGCCACTTCGCCAGGCGCACTACCACGACCAGTTGCAGCGCAATCACCATGACGGTGTTGGCGACGAAGATGCCCGAGGGCCACGCCAGGGACGCCTCCAGGCCCTGCACCAGCAGCAGCGGCAGGGCGATCTCGATGATGTCGGCGTAGAACGCGTACGGAATGCCGGCCAGGGCCAGGACGGTGACGGTGCGTAGGCCGGCACCGCGCGCTTCCGTCGTCGCCGCAGCCGGGGCGGGAGCCGGAGCACCGTGATGGGACAGCGGCACCCGGGCGATCACCGCCGCGCCGAACACGCACCCGAGCGCCGTCGCCAGCGCGAGCCAGCGGAGCACCGCCGGCCCGGACGCGACCAGAACCGTGCCGAGCAGGGCGCCGGCGCCCAGGCCGGCGTTGCGCAGCGAGCGGCCCGCGGCCAGCGCCGCCGTACGCTGGGTCGGGCCGGCGAGCGCGGCGACCAGGGCGGAATTGGTCGGTGGAGCGATCTGCGTGCCGACGCCGATGAGCACCGCACCGATCGCGAACCCGGCGACGCCGGGCACCAGGGCGAGCAGCAGCGACCCCACCGCCCGCACCAGTAGGGCGGCGACGGCGGGGGCCCGCCGCGCCCCGCGGTCGACCCACCATCCGGCGAGCGGGACGGCGCCGAGGCCGGCCAGCATGCCGACGGTCAGCGTCATTCCGGCCTGCGGCGCGCTGAGCCCGATCAGCAGGGCGTAGATCACGATGAACGGGCGCAGCATCCCGGAGGTCGCTGCCTCGACTGTGGCGCTGAGCGCGTAGCGGCCGCCGCCCGGGATGCGGACCAGCTCGCGGAGCGTCGTTCGGGTGGTCGTCACGGCTGACGATCGTCCGGCCACACGACTGCGAAGGGATCCAGGTTGGCCAGCGTCGTCAATCCATGGCCCGTCGATTGACAGACGGCGTCAATCGGCCTGCCCGGGCGCGGACCCCTGCCATGATCGGTACCGTGGTCACCTCGATCGACATCGCCGGCGTACCGGCCGATCGGATCCGGATAACGCCGTCGCCGCTCGCGGAGCTCGGCGCGGTGCTGCACGTGCTCGCGGAGCCGCAGCATCATCCGGACACCGCCGCGGCGGTGGCGAGGATGGCGGCCGCCCTTCCCGCAGAGCTGGCTCCGGACCTGGAGGAGTTCGGTCTGCTCTGGCACTCCGGCCGGGCCGACTTCCTGTTCCCGTCCGACCCGCGGCCGAGCCTGCGCGAGGAGCTGGACGACGTCGACCGCCTGGACGACGAGCGCTGGGTCGCGGCGGCGCTCGCCGCCCATCGAGCCGTCTCACCGGCGCCGCGAACGTGGTCGCCGCTGCGTGACCCGGTCGTGCGGCAGCGCGCGCTGGCCGCGGCCCGCGCCCGGGGGCCGCGGCAGGCGGCGTGGGCCGAGCGGGTGCTCGCCGATCCGGCCGCCGAGCGGGAGCGGGTACGACGCTTCCTGCTCGCCTGCGAGTCCGCCTTCTTCGGCACGGTCTGGGAACGCGTCCGCCCAGCGCTGGCCGAGGAGGCCGACCGTCGACGCTTCGACCTGGCCCGCGAGGGCGTCGGCGCCCTCGGCCGGATCTCGCACGCGATCGGGGTCGACACCGTGCGCGGCGTTCTGACGATCGACAAGCTGCAGGACCAGACCGCGGACGGTCGCGGCGGCGGGATGACGCTCATCCCGAGCGCGTACGGCGCACCGCACATGACCGTCGTGTACGCGCCCGGCTGGCTGCCCGTGCTGCAGTACCCGGCGCCGGGCTGGAACCCGCGCCCGGTGTTGCGGGTGGACGAGCTGGATGCCCGGCTGACCGCGCTTGCGCACCCGCTGCGGCTACGTCTCTGCCGCACGCTCGCCCGAGGCCCGCACACGACCGGCGAGCTGGCCGACCTGTGGCGGGTGACGGCGCCGGAGGTGTCCCGGCACCTCGCGGTGCTGAAGGCGGCCGGGCTGCTGATCTCGGCGCGCCGTGGTCGCTACGTGACGTACCGCCTGGACGTGGCGGCCTGCACCGGCCTGGGGCAGCACCTGGTGGACGTCCTCGGGCGCTGAACAACCAGGACGCGCGCGACGACTTCGTGGGCCGTTCAACGGCATGGAGGTGTGCGGAGGGCTGGCCGTGTCCAGGGTCGGGTGATCCGTAGGCTGTGCACGTGGATGGTCCTGTCATCGCCGCTGGACGACGACACTCGCTGGGGCTGCGTGCCGACGGCACCGTGGTTGCGGCCGGCACCGGGACATCTGGGGAGTGTCGAGTCGACGACTGGGCTCACGTGGTCGCCGTGGCGGCGGGCAACGTGCATTCGGCGTCGAACACTGGACGGTCCCACAGTGTCGGCCTCCGCGCGGACGGCACTGTGGTGGCGACCGGCTGGAACCGTGACGGACAGTGTGACGTCGCGTCATGGCGCGAGGTGACTCTTGTCGCCGCGGGCTGGCGCCGCACCCTGGGGCTGCTGGGTGACGGCACCGTGCTGGCCGCGGGACGGGCCAACGAGGGAGCCTGCGACGTGAGCCAATGGCGCGAGGTCGTCGCGTTGGCGTGTGGCGACTGGCATTCGGTGGGACTCAGAGCCGATGGGACCGCGGTTGCCGTGGGGAACGATCGCCGTGGGCAGTGCGCGGTCGACACGTGGCGTGACGTCGCCGCCGTCGCCGCCGGCTACCTCCACACGGTTGGTCTCGGCAGCGACGGACGGGTCTTCGCGGTCGGGGATCAGTCGACGGGCGCCGGTGAGGTCAGTGCCTGGCGGGACGTCGTGGCAGTGGCGGCTGGGAGCTACCACACGGTCGGCGTCACCGCGGCTGGCCGGGTAGTGGCCGTGGGCAGCAACGATTTCGGGCAGTGCGACGTCGCCGGCTGGCGGGGGATCGTCGCGGTGGCGGCCGGATCCACCCACACTCTGGGGCTACGCGCGGACGGAACAGTTGTCGCCGTGGGAAACAACGAGCACGGTCAGTGCGACACCACCGGCTGGAGTGCGATCCGGTCGCCCGACTGAACACCGTACGGAGGTTCGCCCTGCTGTCGGCCGGTGCCGACATCCCCGTCCGCCGCTCAGGACGGCCGACCCCTCACCAACCAGAGGTGTCGCGGTACGGCGAGCAGCGACGATGGCCGAGAACTCGTCGCCGGCGTTGAGTCTTGTCACGAGGTCCAGGACGGCTCGGGGTCCGCCGTTCGCCTCGATCCACCGGTGTACCGCGCAGGCGGCTCTGGCATAGGTCCGCTCGTCGGCGCTGGCGGCGGCGAGCCATTGGTGGAGCGTCCGGGGCAGGGCGCCGCCCGGCTCAGCCCTACACCGGTCGTCGGCCGAGCGTGGGTGGAGATAGCGCAGATCGTCCGAAACGACGACGGCGAGCCCTTCGTCGAACCACTGGGGCACCGTGGTGCCGGAATCGAGCCGGCGGTGCAGCTCGACGTGGGACATCTCGTGTGCGGCGATCACCGGGTCGAGGCCGCGCGGTGACAGGATGACGGCCCGGTTGAGGACGGCCACGCCCCGCTCCCTGCCGCCGCCTATGCGCCGGTAGCAGTCCTCGGTGGTGCAGGCCAGGATGCGCGGCGAGCTTTCGCGCCCGCCGTAGAAGGTGCGGATGCGCTGCTCCGCCGCGGCCACCATGTCGACAACCTGCTGCCGCTGCTCGGTGGAGGCTTCGCGGCCGACGTAGAGGTTCGCTTCCACCCGTCGCATGCCGTAGCAGGCGGGACAGCTCGTGGCCGCGACGGTGGGGTACAGCGCCGCGGCACCGACGACCGCGCCGATCAGGGCCGCACTCAGTCCGAGGACGAGTAACAGCATCCTGCGTCGGGAAGTGCTGCCAAACCTGCCGTGCCCGGCGGGGCGCCACGTCCTTCTCATCAGGTCATCCCTGCTTTCAGGCGTCACGCCGGATGAACATCACTGTCGCCAGGGCGAGGGCGAGCGCGACCCAGAGCGCCATCAGAACTCCCCCTTGTCCCGCCGTCAACGTGGTGTCGTACGAGGATCCGGTCTGGTACATCTGCCTGCCGGCCCGGTCCGGTAGGTATCCGGCCATCGCGGTGACCCGGGTCAGGAGGGGCGAGGCGACGAAGACCAGGCCGAGCATGACCACCAGCGCGGCCAGGACGCCCCGGGTCAACAGGGCGACGGTGTAGGCGAGCATGCTGATCAGCAGCAGGTACGCCACCGCTCCGAGCAGCGGACCGAAGGACGGTCTCCGTTCACCCACACCGGCCAGCGCGCCGACGGCGAGCACGGCCGTCATCGCGGCGGTCACCAGATGCGCGACGGCCTTTCCAGCCGCCAGCAGTGGCCGGTGGGGCACACTCTTCACGGTGGTGTGGATCTGACGCCCGCTGTACTCCGTCGCCGCCGCGAGCACGCCGAGCAGGATCAGCCCGACCTGTCCGTACTCGATGGCCTGGAAGCCCGCGTCGGTGGCGGCGGAAGCGCCCGCCGGCTCGGGGGCGGCGGCCTGGAGGACGAGGGCCAGTCCCGGCACGCCGAGGAGCGTCGCCCCGACGGTGCCGGCGACGGCCGGGAGAGTGCGCAGTTTGATCAGCTCGGCGGCGGTGACGTCGGTGAACCTGCTGTTCATCCCGGTCCTCCGCTCAGGCGTCGCGTCGAGTGAACACGACAGCCGCGACGACCAGCATCACGACGGTCCAGGCAGCCATGACAAGACCCCCGGCGATCGGACCGAGCATGTCCTCGGCCGGATATCTCGTGCTGACCATCTGCGCTCCCGCGACGTCGGGCAGGTACCTGGCCAGCCCTGTGACGCGGGTCAGCAGCAGCGAGACGGAGACGAGGGAGGTGTTGGCGATGAGGAGCGTCAGGGGAATGATTCCGCTTCGGGTGAGGACGGTGGCGGCGCAGGCGAGCAGCGCGGTGAGCACCAGGTAGACGACGGATCCGACGACCCGCCAACCGATCCTGTCGACGAGGTCACCCGGCGGGTGCCCGTGATCGCCGAGCAGGGTTTGGGACACCATGATCGCCCCGGGCACGGTGAAAGCCGCGAGCGCGCCGGTCGTCACCGTCACCACGGTGACCTTCGCGGCGAGCAGGGCCGGACGCCGGGGCGTACTTGTCAAGGTGGTGGATATCTGCCGGCCGCCGCCGGCGTCGTCGCGGTTGGACGTGTACTCGCTGCTGATGATGACGACGCCGAGCACGATCGCACCCACGGCTCCCACCGGGAGCAGATCGAGCCCCGCTTCGGTCGTGGTGTGGTCGGTGAACCTCGCGGTGTCTCCGCGGTCCAGCGCGGCACGCATCGAGATGGCCGTGAGGGCCGCGAAACCGAGCGTGCCGAGCACGCTGATGGCAATGGCGACGAGTGACGCCGGCAGTCCGAGCAGCTTCCGGAACTCGGCGATGACCATGTTGCTCACACTCCGCCCCCGTCCCTCGGGTGGTTGACCGGGCGCCCGCCGGTGGGGTCGGTGAGGGCGAAGAACGCGTCCTCCAGGGAGGCGTACCCGGCGGTGACCGCGGCAAGCGGTCCGTGGCTGACGACCCGTCCGCCGCTGATCACGACGAGGTCGTCGGCGATGCCGGCCATCTCGGCCATGAGGTGACTCGAGAGCAGCACGGTGCGTCCCGTGGCGGCGAAGTCCGTGAGGAACCGGCGGATCCAGCGGATGCCGCCCGGGTCGAGGCCGTTGACCGGTTCGTCGAGGATCAGCAGCTCGGGGTCGCCAAGCAACGCCGTCGCCAGACCCAGGCGCCGGCCCATGCCGAGCGAGTACCGCCCGACGCGTTTGCCGGCGGCGTCACTCAGCCCGACGATCTCCAGCACCTCGTCTACACGGTCCTTGCGGATGCCGTTGCTTCGCGCCACCCAGCGCAGGTGAGCGTGGGCGGTCCGGGACGGGTGCGCGCCAGTACCGTCGAGCAGGGATCCGACGGTACGCAGCGGGTGGCGCAGCGTACGGTAGGGCACACCTGCGATGAGCGCCGAGCCGGCGTCGGCCGAGTCCAAGCCCAGCAGCACGCGCAGGGTCGAGGACTTCCCGGCGCCGTTCGGACCGAGGAACCCGGTTACCCGGCCCCGAACCGCGGTGAAGCTCATGTCGTTGACGGCGATCTTCCTGCCGTGGCGTTTCGTGAGGTTGACTACGTCGATCACGTCGTACAGCATCCGACCGGGCCGTGCCCGGGTCATCGGCCAAAGGTTGACACCTACCGACGACGACGCCCCGGCCGCGCGCTCGGGAAGCCCGGCCGACGGAGTTGTTCGACGAGCCCGCACTCGTAACCGAGGATGACCAACTGCGTGCGGTCCCGCACGCCGAGCTTCAGGAACAGGCGGCTCAGGTACGTCTTCACCGTGGCCCGGCTGAGGAACAGCTCAGCGGCGATCTCCTCGTTGGACATGCCTCGCAGGATCGCGGCCACGACATCGCGCTCCCGCTCCGTGAGCACGTCGAACCGGGCCAGATCGGGTTGTCGGCGGTCGACCCGCGCGGAGACATCGGCGATCAACCGGCGGGTCACCTCCGGTGCGAGCATCGCGTTGCCGGCATGGACCACGTGCACGGCGCGCAGGGTCTCGGCCGGCGGAGCGTTCTTGAGCAGGAACCCGGAGGCGCCGAGGCGGAGGGCCCGGTAGACGTATTCGTCGAGGTCGAACGTCGTCAGGATGAGGACCCGCGTCGCCGGTCGTCGCTCGCAGATCAGCTCCGTCGCGGTCAGTCCGTCCATTCCCGGCATACGGATGTCCATCAACACCACGTCGGGCCGGACCCGGTCGGCTGCGGCGACGGCCTCCTGCCCGTCGCGCGCCTCACCGGTCACCACGATCGACGGATCGCTGTCGAGCAGTTCGCGCAACGACGCCCGTACCAGATCCTGGTCCTCGGCGATCAGCACGCCGATCCGCTCAGTCACCGCTGACCTCGTGCCGCGACAACGGGACGACGGCGCGCAGGGCGAACCCGCCCTCGGCCCGTCGCCCGGCGGTGAAAGTGCCGCCCATCAGTCGAACGCGCTCCCGTACACCGACCAGTCCGAACCCGGTTCCGGTGGCCGCGCCGCGGGGTGGCAACCCGTTCGCCGGACCGCTGTCCACGATCTCGACCCGTACGTCGGTGTCGCCTCCGACGACCGCCACCTGGCAGCTGGCACCGGGCGCGTACCTGGTCACGTTGGTCAGTCCCTCCTGCGTGATCCGGTAGACGGCCAGCCCGGCACCCGGCGGGACCCGGTCGCAGCCGCTCACCGTCAGGGTCACCGCGATCCCGGCATGCGCGACGCGTTCGACAAGTCCCGGCAGGTCGTCGATGCCCGGCTGCGGGCCGCGCGCCGCGCCTTCACCGGGGTCGCGGACTGCCGCCAACGCCGTACGCAGCTCATCCAGCGCCGCGCGGCTCGTCGTCTCGATCTGGGCGAGCTTCTCCCTGAGTCGTCCGGCGTCGTCGCCGCCGACCTGGCGCGCGACACCGGAGACGACCGAGATCGTGCCCAACGAGTGCGACACGATGTCGTGCACCTCCCGAGCGACCCGTAGCCGCTCCGCCGTGACCGCGTGCTCCTGCTCGGCCCGCAACGCGTGCTCGGCTTCACGTCGTTGCCGCCTCATCGCGCTGCCCAACGTCCACGTCCCGGCCAGCACCAGCAGACTCACCATCACATACCGGACGGCCTCCTCGGCGCCGGCCGGTCCGCCGACCGCGACCAGGGCGATCAGCAGCCCCATCGTCACCGAGATGGCCGGGAGCAGCCTGGTACTGCCCCGCGAGACCGCGACAGGAAACAGGGTCCACGCGGCGGCCACGAACGGGTCATGGGTCATGCCCAGCACGGCGCCGGCCAGCGTCACTCCCGCGACGAGGCAGAACGCCACGACGGACCAGCGCGATCGGAGCAGAATCCCCACGATCACCAGGACGATGGCCCACACATGCAGCGAGCGCGACCAGCCGGGACGGTCGACCAGCGGCAGCCAGAAGACCAGAACGCAGAGCAGCGCGGCACCGAGGTCCAGACCGGTCGACTCCAGCGACGACAGGACCTGACGCGGCCGAGCCATGCCTGCACACTACCCGGAGGGCCTCAGCCGACCGGCATCGCCGACGGTGTGGCCAGGCCGACGGGGCCACCGGCGGTTGCGTCGCGGGTGGCGTGGCACCCGGGACTCGCGGAGCCCCCGGTCCGGCGGCGATCGCGCCGTTGGCCATCTCCGGCAGATGTCTCGGGCGGCCCCGGCCTTGCCGAACACGTAACGCACTGGTTACGCTTTTCTGGTGGACGAGGTGGCGGCGGCGATTGCCGACCCGGTGCGGCGAGACATCCTGGTGATGCTGCGCGAGCAGCGGCTGCCCGCGGGGGAGATCGCCGACCGGTTCACCATCAGCCGGCCTGCCGTCAGCCGGCACCTGCGGGTGCTCCGGGAGAGCGGCCTGGTCCGCGCCGCGCTCGTCGGCCGCCAACGCTTCTACGAGTTGGACGCGACGCGGTTCGCCGGCCTGATCGAGTGGCTCGACCAGTTCACCCGGGCCGCCAGCTGGGAGCGTCGCCTGGACGCGCTGGAGACCGAGGTCTATCGCACCCGTCGCGAGCGCCGCCGGCGCGACCCGGCGGATCAACGACAGGAGAAAACGGCATGAGCAATCCGCCCACCGGTCGGCTCTTCCGCATCGCCGACGGCCACGATCTCGTCCTCAGCCGCACGTTCCGGGCGCCCATCGAGGACGTCTGGGCCAGCGTGACCGAACCCGACCGCACCGCCCGGTGGTTCGGCGCGTGGGAAGGCGATGCCGCTCCGGGCCGCATGATCAAAATGCAGATGGCCTACGAGGATCAGGCGCCGTGGCTCGACGCGCGGATCGACGCCTGCGACCCGCCGCGGCGCCTGGCCCTCTCGACGACCGACGAAGCCGGCAACTGGCGCGTCGAGCTACTGCTGTCGCACACCGATGGTCGAACCGAGCTCCGGCTCGTGCACCACCTCGACACCACCGACGAGATCGGCGAGACCGGCCCCGGCTGGGAGTACTACCTGGACATGTTGGTGGCAGCGCGGGAGGGCGGGTCCACGCCGGGTTTCGACGACTACTACCCGGCGATGAAGCCCTACTACGACTCGCTGCCGGCCCGCACCGACCCGGCGTGACCTCGCCGGGCGTCGGCGGGTGGAGCGGGCACCCGCCGGCATCGGTTCCTGGTTCCTCTCATCCGCCGAACAGCGGGCCCCGGCGGAACACGTGGGTCAACGCTCCGCCGAGTGGCCGGCCAGTTGATCGCCGAGAGGGCTGCGACGGTACAGCACGTGGCGTCCGTCGCGGGCGCGAGTGATCAGGCCCGCCGCGTGGAGGACCCGCAGGTGCTGTGACACGGCGCTGGGGGTGACCGCGAGTCGGCGGGCGATCTCCACCGTCGGCAGCGGCTCGGCAAGGAGATCGAGCAGTCGTGCTCGGGGCGCACCGAGGAGCGGGGCGAGAGCTGTCGCGTCGGTGGGTGTCGGCGCCCAGAGCGTCGCTACTCCACGGCAGGGGTACGCCAGCATCGGTGGCTCGTCCGGGCTGACCGGCGGGGCCGGTTTGTGGGAGAAGACGGATGGCATCAGCAGCAGTCCTCGGCCGGCTGCCGTGACCTGGTGTCGCCCGATCATCTTGTCGATGTGCAGGACGCCGTCGTGCCAGCGCAGGTTCGGGTGCATGTCGGCGAAGAGCAGGCGCGCGCCTCCGACAGCCAGTTGTCGGGCGCGGTAGGTCATGTCCGCTTCCAGGACGAGTCGGATCTGGGGCCAGGTCGGCCTGATCGCTGCTTCCCAGTAGCGGTGCAGGTGGTCGCAGATGGCGTCGCGGAGGGTGAGCACCGGCCCGTCGTCGTCTGCGGTGATCTCCTGGAAGACGGCCGGCAGCCGACCACGTGGGTACACGGCCAGCACGTCGCGGCGTACGACGTCGGCAGGTGTCCGGCGTACGGCGGCCAGTTCGTCCTCGAAGGCGGCGGCGAACTCCGTCGGCCGGGGCGTCAGGAAATCCGGGAGGCCACGGTCCGGCCCGACCAGGGACATCAGCACGTCGGTAGCGGGCGCGTCGAGTCTGCCGAGAACTGACCTGCGCCAGGGCAGGTGCAGCGCGTACAGGCCAGGCTCGCGCAACACCCGGAGGCTGAGCACGGTCTCGTGGATCGGTGAGATCGCGAAACGGGTGTCAGCGAGGTCTTCGACGCCGAGCCGGAAGCTGATCATTAAGCTCTACGCTACATCGTTTGGCGCCCGTCGCCAGGTGCTGTGAGGTTTCCGGCATGGCACAGATCAACATGACGGACCAGACCACCCGGCAGCGCACGGCGATCGTCACGGGCGCGGCACGCGGCATCGGCGCCGGAGTGGCCAAGCGTCTGGCGCGCGATGGCCTCGCGGTCGCCGTGGTCGACCTGGTCGAGGAGGACTGCGGCGGCACGGTGGATGCCATCACCCGCGACGGCGGAACGGCGGCGGCGTTCGCCGCCGACGTCAACGACGAGACGGCCGTGGCCGCCGCTGTCGCCCGGATCGCCGCCGAATTGGGAACACCGACGGTGCTGGTCAACAACGCCGGCATCGGCGGGCCCAACGCCGGCGTCGAGGAGACGAGCACCGAGCAGTGGGACGCGGTCACGGGGGTCAGCCTGCGCGGAGCGTTCTTCCTCACCCGGGCCGTCACCCCCTACATGACGGCGGCCGGCTGGGGACGGATCGTCAACATGTCGAGCATCTCCGCGCTCGGCGACTCCGGCCGGGTCGACTACGCCGCCGCGAAGGCCGGTCTGATCGGCTTCACCAAGTCGCTCGCGCTGCGGCTCGGGCAGCACGGCGTGACGGCGAACGCCATCGGACCGGGCTTCGTGGTCAGCGACATGACCAGGGTCGCGGCCGAGCGGCGGGGCCGCAGCTTCGAGGAGCACCAGCGGATCGTGGCGCAGACCATCCCGGTACGCCGGGTCGGCCGGCCCGAGGACATCGCGCACACCGCGTCGTACCTGGTGAGTCCCGAGGCCGGGTTCGTCTCCGGCCAGGTCATCTACGTCGCCGGCGGACCGGTGGACTGACGTGATCGACGCTCCCGGACAGGCGGCTCCGCGATGAGCCGCCGGCTGCTGCTCCTGCTGACGCTCACCTGCGGGGTCGCCGTCGGCAACATCTACTTCCCCCAGACGATCAGCCCGCTGGTCGCCGCCGGACTGCACCTCGACGCCGATTCGGCCGCCCTGGTGGTGACCGCTGTGCAGTTCGGCTACGCCGCCGGGATCTTCCTGCTCGTGCCGCTCGGCGACCGGCTCCCGCATCGACCGCTGATCGTCACCCTGCTCGGCCTCACCGGGTTGGGTCTGCTCGCCGCGAGCGTCGCACCCACGCTGCCGCCGCTCGCCGGGGCGAGCGTCCTCGTCGGGATCACGACCGTCGTCGCGCCGATCATCGGCCCCATGGCAGCCGGCCTCGTTGCCGACGACCGGCGCGGCGTGGTCAGCGGCACCCTGCTGAGCGGCTCGATCGGCGGCATGCTGCTGTCCCGCACGGCTGCCGGCACTCTCGGCGACTGGTTCGGATGGCGGGCGCCCTACCTGGCGGCCGCGGCCTGCGTGCTGCTCATCGCGGTGGTCATGGCCCGGGTGCTGCCGACGACACGGCCACCGTCCGGGCAGCGGTATCCGGCGCTGCTGGCCGAGTCGCTGCGTCTGCTGCGCACCGAACCCGACCTGCGCCGATCCTGCGTCTACCAGGCGACGATCTTCGCCGGCTTCTCCGCGGTCTGGACCACCGTCGCGCTGCTGCTGACCGGCCCGACGTACGGCCTGGGCGCGCCGGCGGTCGGGATGCTCGCGCTGGTCAACGCGGCGACCATGCTGTGCACACCCGCCGCCGGGCGGCAGGTGGACCGCCGGGGGAGCGACCTGGTCAACCTGGTCTGCACAGGTGGGGTTCTCGCCTCGGCCGCGGTCCTCGCGTTCGCCGGCCTCGGCGGGACGGTGGGCCTCGCGGCACTGGTGCTCGGCACGTTGCTGCTCGACGTCGGAATGCAGTCCGGCATGGTCGCCAACCAGGTACGGAACTACGCCCTGCGGCCCGAAGCGCGCAGCAGAACCAATACCGCCTACATGACCTGTGCCTACCTCGGCGGCAGCCTCGGCTCCTGGCTCGGAGCCCGCGCGTACGCCCACTACGAATGGCTGGGCGTGTGCGCGGTCCTGGCGCTCCTCGCCGCGATCGCTCTCGCCCGCCACCTGGCGTCCAGCCCTGCCACCGGCCACCGTCGAGCCACAGTCGCCGCCCAGAACACGTGAGCAAGGATGATCCTCGTGCCAGCCCCTACAGATCGCGCACCCCTGTCGCCGGATGTGCCGATGCACGACGACCAGCTCACGGTCTCCCTCGACACCGTGCGTGAGCTGGTGGACGCGCAGTTCCCCGAGTGGCGGAGCCTGCCGATCAGGCGCGTCGTCTCCGAGGGAACGGTCAATGCCATCTTCCGGATCGGGGAACGGTTCACGGCCCGGTTCCCCCTCCAGCCTCGCGCGGTCGACGCGGCGCGGGGCTGGCTGGAACGGGAAGCGGAAGCGGCCCGAGAACTGATGGGTCGTACGCGATTTCCCACCCCCGAGCCGGTCGCCATCGGTGAACCCGGCGCCAGCTACCCGCTTCCATGGTCGGTGCAGACGTGGGTACCCGGTGTCGTAGCCACCGACGAGGACCCGGGTGACTCGGTCGCGTTCGCGCACGATCTGGCCGAGTTCATCACTGGCGTGCGAGGCATCCCCACCCGGGGACGCACCTTCGACGGCCCGGGTCGCGGTGGCGGACTACCAGCGCACGACGGGTGGATGGAAACCTGCTTCCAGCGCAGCGAGACGCTGCTGGACGTCCCGCTGCTCCGCCGGATCTGGGCGGTGTTGAGGGAACTGCCGCGGGGCGCGGCGCCGGACAGGATGAACCACGGTGATCTCATTCCGGGGAACGTCCTCGTCTCCGACGGCCGGCTGGCCGGGGTTCTCGACGTGGGCGGACTGGGGCCCGCCGACCCTGCCCTTGACCTCGTAGGTGCCTGGCACCTGCTGGAACGCGAGCCCCGTCGGGCGCTTCGGCGGCAACTCGGCTGCGACGATCTCGAATGGGAACGCGGCAGAGCGTGGGCCTTCCAGCAGGCGATGGGGCTGGTTTGGTACTACCGGCGGACCAACCCCACCATGAGTCGGATGGGCCGACGCACCCTGGCGCGCATCGTTGCCGACCCGCCACCAGCCTGAGCCGGCACGTCGCGGTCGGCGGATACCGCCACCCGTCGCGCCGGGTAGCCGCTGGACCAGACGACGAAGGGCGGCCCCGGCTGGGGCCGCCCGCGCCGATCCTGCGGACTCAGTGCCCGGCCGAGGCCAGCGCCTGCCGGACCGCTGTGTGCTCCGCCGGGCGTGCCGGCACGACCGGTGCGGCCCCTGCTGACGGGTATCCGCGTCGCGTGTCACGCATGTGGTGGTCGCCGCCGTGACCCACCGACGGTCGGCTCACCCGTTGTCCCTCGGAGATGGTGTGCTCCTCGCTGGCGCGCTTCGGCCGGCGCACGCCGACGACGACTCCTGCCGCGACGAGCAGGGCCCCGGTGACGTCGGCGGGGCCGGCCTCGCCGAGGCCGAGTGCGACGGCGGTGAGCAGCGCGCCCACCGGAACGAGACCGGCGAACAGGCCCGCGCGGTCGGCGCCGAGGCGGCGCAGTGCGTCGTACCAGAGGAAGAAGGCGGCCGCGGTGACGATCGCGCCGAGGTAGCCGAAGGCGGCCGCCTGGCCGGGTGTGGGCAACCGCAGGGAATCCGTACCGTCCAGGACGAGGCCCGCGGCCAGCAGCATGGGTACGGACAGAGCGGCGGGATAGGCGGCTACCCGCAGCGGGCCGAGCTTCGGCAGCAGCGGGACGGCGAGCAGGGAGAAGGCCACCTCGCCGGCGAGTGCGCCCAAGGACAGCAGGAGGCCGGTCAGGCTACCCGAGCCGAGGCCGGCGGCGACGGCCGCGCCGAGTGCGACCACGAGCGCGGCCCCGACGGTACGGGGGGCAGGGCGTCGGCGTTGCATCAACGGCCCGATGAGGGCGAGCACGAGGGGGACGGCTCCGACCACGCTGCCGATCATGGCGGGTCCGGCATGCCGGGTGGCTTCGACGAGGAAGATGTTGAACCCGGCCAGGCCCGTGGCGGCCAGCGCGATCAGGAGCAGGACGTCACGTGAGGTCAGCCGGACGCGGGGCAGGCGCTGGTGGCGTACGACGGCGAGCAGGATCGCCGCGGCGAGCGCATAGCGCAGCGCCTGCCCGGTGAAGACGGGGTAGCCGGCGATGGTGGCGGAGACCGCTGTCGAGGTGCCGACGAGCAGCATCGCCGAGGCCGCGCCGACGCTGGCCGAGAGTCTCATGCGGCGTGCTCCGGCACCGTCGAGGTGGCGGCCGAGGAGGCCAGGACCTTGCGGGTGACCCGTTCGGCGATGGCGGCGACCAGGGTGCGCGGGCGGCGGGGTGTCAGGTGTGCGGTCAGCGCGTTGCCGAATCCGGGGGCGACGTAGCCGCGATCGCGTTCCAGCGCGCGCAGCGCGGCGCGGACCACGGGCTCCGGGGTGGTCATGGAGCCGGTGACGGCCGCCCGCCGGGTGCCGATGGCGTCGAAGAAGGCGGTTTCGACCGGGCCGGGGCACAGGGTGAGCACGCGGATGCCGCGCCGGCGGTACTCCTGACGCAGGGCGAGGCCGAAGTTCAGCACGAAGGCCTTGGCCGCGCCGTAGACGGCGAAGTACGGGGAAGGCTGGAAGGCGGCGTTGGACGCGACGTTGACGACCGCGCCGCCGCCGCGCGCCAGCATGCCGGGCACCAGCTCGTGGGTGAGGTCGACGAGCGCGACGACATTGACCATCAGCTGGTCGTGGTCGCGGGCTCCGGATATCTCCTCGAAGCGGCCGCAGGTACCGAAGCCGGCGTTGTTGACCAGCAGGTCGACGCTCAGACCGCGGGTGGCCAGCTGGTCGGCGACGCGGCGGGCGGCGTCCGGCTCGGCGAGGTCCTGGACCAGCACGTGGGCGCGGACGCCGTGCTCGGCGACCAGGCGCTCGGCGAGGGTGGCAAGCCGGTCGCCGGAGCGCGCCACCAGGATCACGTCGTGCCCGAGGGCGGCGAGTTGCGCGGCGAACTCCGCGCCGAGCCCGGACGAGGCTCCGGTGACAAGGGCAGTGCGGTTCATGAGTTCCTCCTCAGCTGCGACAAGTGCGAGAGGAGCGTAGCAGAAATCCGATGAACTGCAACAGTCATGTTGCAGGTAATGACGACACCGCATCAGGGTTGTATTGTGTTCCTAGCCAAGTGGCATACGGGAGGCGTGATGGGTGGAACGACGGCACGATCGTTGCGGGCGGACGCGGAGCGCAGCGTGCGCGCGATCCTGGAGGCGGCCGAGCAGGTGCTCGCCGAAGAGCCCGGCGCCTCGATGGAGCAGATCGCCGCGGCCGCGGGAGTGGCCCGGACGACGATTCACCGGCGCTTCGCCAACCGGCAGGCGCTGATCGACGCGCTCGCCTCCTCCGCGGCCCGCCAGCTCGCCCAGGCGGTGGAGGACGGCAGGCCGGACACCGCACCGCCGCTGGTGGCGATGCACCGGATCACCGCCAACGTGCTCCAGGTCAAGAGCGCCTGGGCGTTCGCCCTGGGGCTGCCGGCCGCCCCGGACAGCGAGGCCGCTCTCCTCCACCAGGACATCGCCCGCCGCTGCACCGCCGTGCTGAGGCGAGCCCAGGCCGACAAGCTCATCGACGAGGCAGCCGACCTCGACTGGGTGCGCCGGGTCTACTACGCGCTGCTCGGAGAATCCCTGCACGGCAACCCGGACGGGGCCGACCCGGACGCCCTCGCCGCCCGCATCATCGACACTCTGCTGCACGGCGCCGGCCCGCGCGCCTGAGCGCCTGCTTCTCTCGCGGGCCGTCGTCGAGCAGCTCGCCGCGCCCGGGCCGGGCTCCGACGCCGGGGTGCGCCGGACTAGTCCTGGCCGGCCGGCTCGATCGGCTGTGGCCCGCGGTGCTGTCCCAGCTTGGCGAAGGAGTGGACGAGCGGCGTCTGCCGGTCGGTGCGCCAGACGAGGGCCCATTCGGTGGGCGGGGCGTCGTGGATGGGCAGGTATACGACGCCGGGGTAGGTGTAGTACCGGGTGACGTGTGCGTTGAGTGGGCTGACGAGCTGCCCGGCGGCGACGAGGGCGAGGACCTCGTGGAAGGTGCGCGTGCGGGGGCCGCGGGGGATGGGCTGGCCGCTCGGGGTGACGGCGGGCAGCATGGCCTCGACCCAGTAGTCCGGTGCGTCGGTTCCGGGGTCGAGCACCGTGCGCCCGGCCAGGTCCTCCACCGACACCGCCTGGCGTACGGCCAGGTCGGAGGTCTCCGGCACGGCCAGTACGCGCCCCTCGGTGAGGACGACGGGTCCGGTGGTGAGGTCGTCCTCGTGGACGGGCAGCCACATCAGCTGCATGTCGACGTGCTCGGCGCGCAGGGCCGAGAACGGGTCGCTGAAGTGGAACTCGACGGTCTCGACGGTGCAGGCCGGGTGGTCGGCGGTGAACTTCTCGATCAGCGGTCTCAGTTCGTTGCCCAGCGCGCCCATCACGCCGATGCGCAGCGTGCCGTGGACACCCTGGGCTTCGGCGGCGGCGCCGGCCAGGCCGCTCTGGATGAGGTCGTACGCCTGCCGAAGGTCCTCGCGCAGACGTTGGCCGACCGGGGTCAGTCGCACCACGCGGCTGGTGCGCTCGAACAGCGGGGCGCCGACGCGCCGTTCCTGCTTCTTGATCGACTGGCTGACCCGTGCCTGCGTGACATGCAGCTTCTGCGCCGCGCGGCCGAAGTGCAGCTCCTCGGCGAGCGTCAGGAAGATCTCGATGTCACGCAGTTCCATCAGGTCCCTTCGATCAATAAGTGTGAGCTAATGCCATGTTATCCAGGCCGTCGTTGATCTTCGGGCGCGCTGCGCGGAAAGCTGCCGCTGACCAGGCGAGCACCGGAAGAAGGCGGCACACGTGCGCACCACAGACACCGAACCCGCTCTGCGGCTGGACCGGCTGACCAAGACGTTCGGGAGAACGCCCGCGGTGGCGGGCGTGAACCTGACCGTGCCCGCGGGCGCGTTCCTGGGGCTGGTCGGGCAGAACGGCGCCGGCAAGACCACCACGCTGTCGATGGCCGTCGGGCTGCTGCGGCCCGACAGCGGCAGTGCCCACCTGTTCGGCGTGGACGTGTGGGCGAAGCCCGCCCGCGCCAAGGCCCTGGTGGGAGTCCTGCCGGACGGGTTGGCCCTGCCGGAGCGCCTCACCGGCCGGGAGCTGCTCACCTATCTGGGTCTGCTGCGCGGCCTGCCCAAGGACGTCGCCGACGAGCGGGCCGGGCAACTGCTGAGCGTCCTGGAGCTCGACCGAGCCGAGCGGACCCTGGTGATCGAGTATTCCACCGGTATGCGCAAGAAGATCGGCCTGGCCGCGGCACTGCTGCACGCTCCCCGGCTCCTTGTCCTGGACGAGCCGTTCGAAGCGGTGGACCCGGTTTCCGCGGCGACCATCAAGACGATCCTGCGCGGATTCGTCGCCGGCGGCGGCACGATCGTGCTGTCCAGCCACGTCATGGCGCTGGTCGAGCAGCTGTGCGACCACGTGGCCGTCATCGACCGCGGACACGTGGCAGCAGCGGGAACGCTGGCACAGGTCCGTGGCGGGCGCAGCCTCGAGGACGTGTTCGTCGACCTCGTGGGCGCGAACCGAACCACCGGGAAGGAGCTGTCGTGGCTGTCGCGCTGACCCTGGCCCGGATGAAGGCGACGCTCCTGCGGCACTCACTGCGCGGCCGGCAGCAACCGATGACCCTCACCGGCCTGACCCTCGGACTGCTGCTCGCCGGCGGCACGCTCTACCTGGCCGCCACCGGAGATCACGAGCTGCTGGCCGCCGTCTACGCGTTGTGGATGCTGGGCTGGGCACTGGGACCCGTGGCGATGGGCGGCGGCGGCGAAACCCTCACGCCCGAGCACTTCGCGCTGCTCGGCCTGAAACCCCACCGCCAGGCGACAGGTCTGTTGGCGGCGGCGTTCGTCGGTCTGGCGCCGCTGGTGAGCCTGACGGCGCTGCTCGGCCTGCTCGTGTCCGGGATCCGGCAGGACCTGGCCGGTGCGCTGACGGCGGTGCCGGCGATCATCCTGCAGCTCGCCCTGTTCGTCCTGCTGTCGAAGGTCGCCGTGGGACTACTGCGCCTGGCCCTGCGCTCGCGCGTCGGCGCCGTCGCGGCCGGCGTCGTCAACGGGTCCGTCCTGGCTGCGCTGTGCCAGATCTGGGTCTTCCTCGCACTGTTCGACCAGCACGGCGTCCCCCGGTTCGTCGCCCACCTCCCGTCGAGTTGGGGCCTGCGTGCCATCCGCGGTGACAGCCTCGCCCTGGCCGGCCTGGCCCTGGTGGACCTGCTGCTCCTGGCGGTCTGGACCGCCCTGCTGGCCAGGCCGGCCACCGCCGCACCGACCTCGGGCCGGCCCCGCCGACCCATCACCGCGACCACCGCCCGGGGCGCCATCGTGGCCCGGGAACTGCGCACCTGGTCCCGGGACCTGGCCCGCAACTACCAGATCGTCTTCGCGCTCAGCTTCGGTGTCTGTTTCGGCGCGACACCGCTCCTGCTCGGCTGGCCCGGCATGCTGCCCTACGCCGGCCCGATCGTCATCCTGATGGCCGCGGGCATGACCGCGAACCTCTACGGCGCCGACGGCACCGCCCTCTGGCTCACCATCACCAACCCGGAGGGCAGCGACGTCCGCGGCCGGCAGCGAGCCTGGCTGGCAGCCGTCGGACCGGCCGCGGCCGTCGTCACGCTGGCCGGCACCGCCATCGCGGGCGGACCGTGGCCGCTCATGCTCGCCCTGCTGCCCGCGCTGCTCGGCGCCGCGGCCGGCCTGGTGCCCCTGCTGGCGGTGTACGGACTGGTCCCGGGTATCGACCCGCACAAGCGCGGCGCCAACCCGCTGCGACTCAGCGACGACAACGGCGGCCTGACCGGGCTGACCTACGTCACGCTCGCCCTCGTCGCGGCAGCCGCGGCACCGGCCGCACTGCTCGCCCTGCGGTACGGCTGGGCCGCGGTGCCCGCCGGCCTCGTGTCGGGCCTGCTGTGTTACTGGGGCCTGGGGCTTCTGGCAGCACGGCGCCTGGCCGCGCGGGCGCCGGAACTTCTGCACGCCATGCGTACCGGCCGCAAGCCCCGGGCCCACGCAGCGCCGCGACTGCCCGCCCTGCCCGCCCGCGCGCAGAACGCCGAATGGGTCGGCTTCGCCCTGGCGGCGGTCCCGCTGTTCCCCCAGGGTGTCGTCGCCGCGTTCTTCGTCGCCGCCGGTGCCGAGCGCCACACGTGGTTCCTGGCCACCTACCTGAGGCAGGACCTGCGCTGGCCGACCGTGATCGGCATGATCGTGCTCGGGCTCGTCATGTTCGGCGCCGCCTGGTACCGAAAGCGACGGTCCGCTGTCGTGGCCGCATCGCCCGGCGTCGCCAGCGGTCCACCGGCATGATTTCCCCGGTGTCGGCGCGGCCCGGGGCAGTCGCGGCTCTGCCGAGGACAGTGCGCCGGATCTCGCTTGAGAATCTTCTTGCCGGCCGGACTTCTGCACAGAATGATCCGGTGCCGTGTCGATCATAGGTATGGATGCCGAAGTTCCGACCGGCCGGGTCGTCGTCGTGATCGATGTGATTCGGGCCTTCACCACGGCTGCGGTTGCCTTCGAGCGTGGCGTGACAGAGATAGCCTGCGCGCCGTCGGTCGAGGTCGGCCGGGCTCTCCGGCGGCGACTCCCCGACCGCCTTCTGGTCGGGGAGACCAACGGCCTCAAGCCCGTGGATTTCGACTTCGGGAACTCGCCGTTCGAGATGTCGGCGGCGCGGCTCGACGGCCGGCGTCTGATCCAGGCGACATCGAACGGCACACTCGGGCTCGCTCGGTGTCCGGACCCGACGGCGCTGCTCGCGGTGTCAGCGAGGAATGTCGGTGCCACCGCCCGCTGGATCGCGGGCAACCACGCCGATACTCCGTACACACTCATCTGCACCGGAACGACCGCCGAGGACTGGGCCTGTGCGAGGTACCTGAGCGGCCTCCTCGACGGGTCAGCGCCGCGACCGGCAGACCTGGTCGCCGGCATCATGGACGGCGCCGCCGAACATGCTCGTGGCTATGCCCGGCTACCCGCGTCCGAACGTGTCGATCTTTCCGACGACCTCCGCTTCTGCCGCGAGGTCGACCGGGCCGGATTCGCCATGGTCGGCGACGTCCGCGAGGATCACGTCGTCCTCGCGAAGGTGCCGTGCTGACATGGCCGGTCTCGCAGCCCGTCCATCGGTCACGCCGGCCGGACGTGCCGAGGGCCCGGTGGGGATGGCCGATAGCGCTTGAGCAGCAGGTGCCGGGCGCCGGCCGAACTCCTGCCGCCGCCGGAACCTCGCCGGGGGCAACGGGGCGGGGAGCAGGTCAGGCAGCCGCCGGCTCGCCCAGCAACGCGCGGATCTCGTCGGCCTCCGGGTCGCCGAGCTCGTCGAAGACGGCGAGCGCCCGACGCCAGCAGGATCGGGCGCGGTGGACGTCACCCCGCTCGACCAGCGACCGACCCAGCGCCAGCAGGGTCCGCGCCCTGCCGTGTTCGTTGCCGGTGGACCGGTGCAGCCGTACCGCCTCGCGGAAGCGCAGGATCGCCCGGTCGTGGTCGCCCAGTTCGGCGTGCGCCTCACCGAGGTTGGCGATGCAGATCGCCTCGGCGTACCGGTCGCCCGCGTCGCGCATCGCCGTCAGCGCCTCCTCGTGGCGGGCGATCGCCTCCCCGGGCTGGCCCAGCAGGACGTGGCACTGGGCCATGTTCTGCAGCGCCACGCCCTCACCCCGCCGGTTGCCCCGCAGCTGGTGCTCCACCCGGGCGAGGGCGAACGTCGCCAGCGCCTCGTCCGGGCGGCCCGCCTCGGCGTGCGCCACGGCCAGGCTGTTCAGGCTGGTGGCCCGCCAGTCCCGGTCGCCGCTGGCCTCGTGCAGACGCAGCGACTCCTGGTACAGGTCGATGGCCTCGGCGTAGCGTCGGCTCTCGCACAGCGCGGTCGCCAGGCTGGCCAGCAGCGCTCCCTCGGCCCGCCGGTCACCGGCGGCACGGGTGGCGGCCACCCCGATGCGGGTCGCCGCCCGCCAGTCCTCCCGGCGCTTGGCGATGTACCAGTACGCCGAGGCGGCCAGCGCGATCCGCCAGGCGTGCCCGGACGCCCTGCCGGACGCCGCCGCGCGGACCACCGGCAGCAGGTTGGTCCGTTCGCTCTCGCACCAGCTCAACGCCGCCTGGTAGGTGTCGACGCGGACCGGCTCGACCAGGGCCGGCGCGGGCGGCGCGAAGTGCGGCCGGTGCGGCTGCAGCACCCGGCCCGCCGCGTCGACGGTGTGCAGGTACCAGTCCATCAGCCGGTCGAACGCCAGCCGCCGGTCCGCCGCGTGGTCCGGCGACTCGGCCAGTTCCCTGGCGTACGCGCCCACCAGGTCGTGGAACTGGTAGCGGTCCGGGGCCGGCAGCTGCAGGAGGCTGGCCCGGTGCAGCTCGGCGGCCAACTCCCGGACCCGGGGCGGGTCGAGACCGGTGAGCGCCGCCGCGGCGTGGACGCCGACGCTCTCGCCGGGGTGCAGGGCCAGCCGCCAGAACAGCGCCGCGGCCGGCGGTGACAGGCAGCGGTACGACCAGGAGAAGACGGTACGGAGGTTGACGTCCGGACCGTCCGACCCGGCGAAGGCGTCGAGCCGGCGTCCCTGCCGCAGCTCCCGCAGCAGGTCGCCGAGGGGTCGGTCCGGCAGCTCCAGCGCGCGGGCGGCGACGATCCGGATCGCCAGTGGCACGTGCCCGCAGTAGTCGGCCAGGGCCTCCCGCTCGTCGGGTCGGGACCGGTGCAGGCACCCGGCGACCAGGTCCACCGACTCGGCCGGCCGCAGCGGCGCCAGGCTGAGCGGCACCGCCTGCTCGCGCACCACGAGCCCGGTCAGCCGGCGACGGCTGGTCACCACGACCAGACCGGCCAGGTTCCCCGGCAGCAGCGGTCGGACCTGGCTGGCGTCGTAGGCGTTGTCCAGCACGAGCAGCAGCCGCCGGCCGTCGGTCAGGCTGCGCATCCGCCCGCTCTGGGCGTCCACCGTGGGCGGGATGTCCGCCGCCGGCACGCCGAGCGAGAGCAGCAGCCGGGGCAGCGCCTCCGCCGGCCGCATCGGGGTGTCACCGGGGCTGAACCCGCGCAGGTCCAGGTAGACCTGGCCGTCCGGGAAGTGGCGCCGGCGCAGGTGGCCCCAGTGCAGAGCGAGGGCCGTCTTGCCGATCCCACCCATGCCGTCGATGACGACGACGCCGGCTCCGTCGCCGCGCCGCACGGCGTCCAGCCGGCCGTCGAGCGTGGCGAGTTCGGCGTGCCGGCCGACGAACACGCCGTGGGCGGGCGGCAGCTCGGCCGGCCGTACGGGTGGATCGGTGCGGCTGCCGCGCGGCCGGCTGCCGGCCGGCCCCGGCGCGACCTCCAGCGCCGGGTCGGCCCGCAGGATCGCGGCTTCCAGCTGCCGCAGTTCCGGAGTGGGATCGAGGCCGAACTCGGCGACCAGCCGGGCCCGCAGGTCGCGGTAGGTCCGCAGGGCCTCGTCGGTGCGCCCCTCCCGGTGCAGGACCAGCATGAGCTGACCGAGCAGGCGCTGCCGGAAGGGGTGCTCGGCGACCAGCTTGGTCAGCTCGTCCAGCGCCTCCCGGGACCGGCCCAGCCGGATCCGTGCCTCCAGCCGGTCCTCCACCGCCGTCCACATCACCTCGCGCAGGCCGGCGCAGAGGCGGTCGCGCACGTCCGTCGGCGCCACGTCGGCCAGCGGGTCGCCCCGCCACAGCTCGAGCGCCAGGTCGAACAACTCGACCGCTGGCGCGTCGTCGGCCTGCCGCGCCCGCGCGACCAGGTCGGTGAAGCGGTGCACGTCGACCGCGCCCGGCTCCACCCGCATCAGGTAGCCACCGCCGGTGTGCAGGATCTCGCAGCCGCCGGGCGGGTCGGCGGCCCCCGCGTCCCGGGCACGGCGCAGGCAGGCGCGCAGCCGGGAGACGAGCGCCTGGAGCGTGCCCCGGGCGGAAGCTGGCGGGTCGGACCCCCAGACGAGCTCGACGAGCCGGTCCACCGTGACCGGGCGGCCGGGTTCCAGCAGGAGCAGTCCGAGCACCAGGCGCTGCTGGCGGGAGCCGAGATCGATCGACGTGCCGGCGGCGTACGCCTCGACCGCACCGAGGACCCGGAACTCCACCTGGTCACCTCCGGCCGTCCATTATGGCCGCCGTGCGGCAAGCCGTCTGCAGGCTTTCTGCAACCGGCCGGGATGATCCTTCGCGCGCCCGGATCTCACGAGGATCGATCCGTTCGGGACCTACGTCACCCGCCCATCGCGCCCACTGGGAGGTTCATCGTGCCTGTACTCGTACGCCGCCTGCGACCGTGGCTGGTCGCCGGCGGCGACGCCCTGCTCGCCGCGGCGCTGACCGTTGCCGTCTGCTGGCTGGTGCTGCGGTCGCTGGCCGGCGGCGCGGCCGGGCCGGTGGGCGCCTACCTGGCCGGCGACCTGACCGGCCTGGCCGCCGCGGTCGCCGCGAGCACCGGCGCGCCGCTGGACTGGAGCATCGGCGCCACCGGCGGCCGGCTGTATCCGATCTCCCTGCTGTTGAGCGGTTCCCAGCTGGCCCTGCTGGTGGCCGGCCCGCTGGCCGCCGCGGTGCTGCTGGCCTGGCGGGCCCGCCGCCGCCCGCGGTCGCCCGGTGCGGCCGCACTGGCGGCCGGCGGCTACGCGGCCCTGATCGGCGGCCTGTCCGCCGCGGGCGCGGCCACGACGACGGACCCGCTGGTGCAGCTCGCCTCGCCGGCCTGGCTCGCCGGGCTGGCCGCCCTGGCCTGGGCCGGAACCGCCCAGCTGGTCGCGGCCGCGCTGCCCCGGCGCCGGGCGCGGGCGCTGGCCACTCCGGCCCGGGCCGGGGTGCTCGCCCTGGTGCTGGTGGCGGCGGGCCTGGTGGTCGGGCAGCCGGCCGCGGCGCAGCCGGCGCGACCTCCGGCCGAGCGGGTGGTGCCGTTCGTGGGCGACCCGACGCCCGCACCCACCGGCTACCGGCGCGCCGGGGTGGCCGCCGCGCTCGCGCGGGTCACCGCCGAGCAGGGGCAGGCACCGCTCGCCGCGTTCGAGCCGTGGCGCGGGACGCCGTCGATGCTGAGCCTGTCCAGCCGCCTCGGTGGGGACGTGCCGGGCTGGCTGCGGCGCAACTCGGGCCTGTTCGGCGTGGCCGACGCGAGCGCCCAACTGCGGCCGCTGCGGGAGCAGCGCGAGCCGACCGGCGAGCGGCACGTGTGGTTCGAGCAGCACGTGGGCGGGGTGCCGGTCTACGGCTCCCGGGTCGCCGTGCACCTGGACGCGACCGGCCGCACGGTGGAGTTCCTGACCAACTCGCTGGAGCCGGACCTGGTCGTGGACCGGGTCAGCGCAGCGGTCAGCGCGGAGGCCGCGACGGCGAACGCCCGCCGCGCGCTGCCCGACGGTTCGTTGGTGGAGCCGGCGAAGCTGTACCTGCTGCCCGCCGGCGCGGATCCGGGCCGGCGTACGCCGACCGTGCTGGCCTGGCACGTCTGGCTCACCGACGCCGGCCAGGGCGTGTCGACGTCGTACTTCGTCGACGCGGCGACCGGGCGGCTGGTGTACGCGCTGCCGCGCGCCGCGCACGCCAAGAACCGGCGCATCTACGACCTGAACAAGCTCTCCGAGGACAAGGTGCCGGTGTCGCCGAAGCGGGCGGAGGGCGACGGGCCCAGCGGCATCCAGGACGTCGACGAGGCGTACGACCACCTCGGCGACACCTACGACTACTTCCACCAGACCTTCGGCCGGGACAGCTTCGACGACGAGGGCGGGCAGTTGCGGGCGCTGGTGCGGGTACGGCAGAACCCGGACCGACCGATGCGCAACGCGATGTTCATACCGGACGTCATCGACACCATGGTGTTCGGCGAGGAGATGACCAAGCTGGACGTGGTCGCGCACGAACTGACCCACGGGGTCACCTTCGAGACCGCCGACCTGTGGTACATGTACCAGTCCGGAGCGCTCAACGAGAGCTTCTCCGACATCTTCGCCGAGGCGGTGGAGAAGTTCGCCACCGGCAGCAACGACTGGCTGGTCGGCACCGGCATCCCCGGCGGCCCGCTGCGCAGCATGGCCGACCCGCCGTCGTACGGCGATCCCGGCCACTACCGCGACTTCGAGCGCAGCTGCCTGGACATGGGCGGCGTGCACACCAACTCGGGCATCCAGAACAAGGCGTTCTACCTGCTGTCGCAGAAGATCGGCATCGAGAAGGCGGCCCGGATCGCCTACCGCACCCTGACCACGTACCTGGCCCCGCGGGCCCGGTTCACCGACTCCCGGGTCGGCTTCATCGAGTCGGCCAACAAGCTGTACGGCAAGGGCTCGACCGAGGCCAAGGAGGCGGCCGCCGCGTGGACCGCGGTCGGTGTCGACGGCGTGTACGAGCAGGACCGGCAGGACTGCCTGTGCATCGCCGACACCTCGCTGACCGGGGTGGGCCCGGAGGGCCTGGAACCCCAGGGGCCGGGCGTGGACGCGGTGCTCGGCGCGCTGCTGCACGTGCGGGACCTGTTCACCGACGGGCGCACCCCGGCCCTGCGGCACTACGAGGTGATCTACGCCGACGGCAGCGACCGGGCGATCGCGCTGATGACCGCCGACGACGACCTGCGCCGGCGCACCGCCCACGCGATGCAGACACTGCAACCGGTGCTGCAGACCGTCGGCACCCCGGACGGTGACGCCACCGTGGTGACGGCGGCGATGCTCACCGAGGTGGAGACCCTGCTGCGCGACTACGCGGCCGCCGACCGGGCGGCCGGTGGCGGCGAACTGGCGTCGGTCATCGAGACCGAACTCGGCAAGGCGAACTTCCCGGCGTTGTCCGGGCTGACCGCCAACCAGGCGCTGTCGTACCTCGACACGCACGTCGGCTGATTCCTTCTCCGGTGGTGGGGGGGGGCCCCCCCGCCGCCCCCCCCCCCCCCCCCCACCGCCGGGCCGGAGGCCGACCTCTGGTCGCTGGGCGCCACCCTCTACGCGGCCGTGGAGGGCAAGTCGCCGTACGCCCGGCCCTCGGCGATCGCCAC
>NZ_JAXCFQ010000023.1:0-62781 GCF_056150265.1 Micromonospora desertarenae | reverse complement strand
CTCCCGCTAGCTCGCCCGGTGCCCTGCCGGTCGTCAACCATACCCGGTCGGTTCCGCCTCACCAAATCCGCCCCTCGGCGAATCCGGGGCACCGCCCGGACCGGCTCCGTGGAGTACAACCTCCGTGGTGCCGGTGCCATTCCCGGTGCGGGCCACCCAGGACTTTCGCCCTGTTTGCCCCGTTCCGCGCTGGCAGAGAGAAAGTTACGCGGCCGCGGGTTTGATCGTCAAATCCGCGCGACGCGTCCCGCGTCACACCCGCTGACCGGGACCCGGTCGCTGCTCGGAGGTCCGGCCACGCGTAGCTCTGCCGGCCCATTCCCGGCCCGCCGAGCCGCCGGTGCGGGGGCCGCTCGTGGCGACCGCCCGGCCCGAGCCGCGGACGAGGAGCACAACCCGACCAGTGGCGCCGGTATTCCGAGGCCAGCGCTCAGCCGGCGGAGGCACGGCGGCGGGCGGCCCGCCAGGCCCGGATGCCGAGGACGCCGACGGTGGTGCCGATGACCAGGGACGCCGCGATGAGCAGTGCGTGGATCCAGAGGAAGCTGGTGGCTGGGAAGTCACCGACCCGGCCGGTGGACCAGGAGCGCGGGTCCTTCCAGATGGCCACCGCGAACCGGGGCCAGATCACCCAGGTCCAGATCCCGACCCCGGTGAGGAAGAGCGCCCAGCCACGCGACAGCACCATGGCTGCCGAGTATGCCAGCGTCCGATCCCGGGGGGACCGGGCCACGGCCGGGCAGCGCCGCAGCTCAGCCGGTGCGCAGCTGCCGGAAGGTGACCGAGTAGCGCAGCTGCGGCACCGGCGGGATGCTGTGCTGCCAGCTCGACCGGGCCGCGCCGGCGAGCACGTACGCCGACCGGGGCGCCAGTTCCACCTCGTACACCCGGCGGTCGTCGGCCTTGCCGCGCTGGAACCGCAACCGGCACGCGGAGCCCAGGGAGAGGCCGACCACGGTCGGCCCGAACGCCGGCGCGTCCCGGTGCCAGCCGATGACCGACCCGGGCGGGTAGCGGGTGACCAGGGCCTGCGCGAGCGCGGTCGCCGGCAGGCCGGCCAGCGCGGCACAGCGCTGGCGGACCTCGTGCAGCTCGACCGGCAGCGCCTCGGTGGCGGTGAGCTGGAAGGAGCCGTAGTCGTAGTCGAAGCCGAAGTGCCGCACGGTCCGGCGGGCGATCTGCCCGTGCATGCGGACCTCGCGGAAGTCGTAGGCCGCCAGCGCGGCCAGCAACGACCGCTCCTCGTCGACGTCGACCAGTTCCGGCTGGTAGGTGAGCCCGGCCGGCCGCTCGTGGATGCCACGCATCCGTCCCATCAGCCCGACGGTAGCGGCATCGCGGGGCCGCCGCCGGGCTTCCGACGGCGGCCCACGGGCTCGCGGACGCGGGACTGCCTTGAGATCAGAAGCAGGTGCCGATGCCGCCGATCGCGGGATTCGCCCGCTCGTGGTGGTGGACCGTGCCGCTCGGGTCGGCCATGAAGCCGCCCCAGATCACGCAGCCGCCCTTGACGTACGCCGTGGTGGGGCCGGCGGCGTAGAGCCGGTTGCCGTCGTCGACCCGGGTCGGCAGGTACTGGGCGGCGAGGTAGACCTGGGTCCGGGTCAGCGCGCCGACGTACGCGGACTTGACGGTGACCGTGCAGCCGTAGCCGACCGTCGGGTTGTAGAGCAGGTAGACGGTGCCGAGCAGGGCGCCGGTCTCCGCGTGCCGGATCGGGTCCTGGTCCTGGACGACGTAGCCGAGCCCACAGGACGACTGCGGCGTCACCGGGTTGACCGGCGCGGCCTGCGCGGTGGCCCCCGCCGCGCCGACCAGGCCGACCGCGAGCGCGAGCACGACGCCGAGTCGCCGAATGGTGCGAGACATCTGCTTCCCCTATTCCCTCTGCTGCGGATGCAGGGAACAGAATGGGCGGCCGACACCCCCGCAGCGAATGTGCCGGCGAGACACTCCGCATTGCGCACGAATGTGCCGCCGTACGGTGACAACCGAAACCACCTGCGGAAACGGGCGAGCATCGATCGACCGACGTCGAATATGACGAATTTCGCAGGAGACATTCCGGTGAACCGATAATTGCCAGGTTGTTTCCCGCGACCGGGGGGTGGGCACTAATGACGCGGTCAGCCGTGACCACCAATTCGGAGGTGACCGTGCAACCGTCGACGTTCAATCCCTGGGCCTGGCGTGACCCGGCCGCGCTCGCCGGCGGGTACGAGCAGGCCACCCCGCCCGCGGCGCCGCAGCAGCGGTCCGGCGACGGCCCGGACGCGCCCGGGCCCGGCACCCCGATCGACCTGACGGGCTACCGGGTCGAGGCGACCGACGGCCGGATCGGCTCGGTCGACGAGGCCAGCGGGGACACCGACGCCCGCTGGCTGGTGGTCGACACCGGGCCGTGGATCCTCGGCCGCAAGGTGCTGCTGCCGGTCGGCACGGTGGACCGGGTGGACCACCTCGACCGCACGGTGTACGTGGACCGGACCCGGGAGCAGGTCAAGGAGTCCCCGGCGTTCGAGCCGGAGGCGTACGACCGGCCAGACTACCGGGACCGGGTGGCCGGCTACTACCAGGACAGCTACCGCCAGGGCTGACCACGGCCGGTGGACCGGCTACCGTAGCGGCATGGTCCGGGCGAGCAGTTACGCGCCGGAGGTCGTCGACCCGGTCGACGGCCTCCCGCTCGACGCCGTGCCCACCTTCCCCACCAGCTCCGGCGACGGCCGCGAGCGGATCATCGACGTGCTTCGTGCCGGCGGACTGAGGTTCCGCGACGGCGCGCGATGGCGTTCGGCGCACTGACCCGAATCCCACCGACCCCGGGGCGTCCGCCCGGGTCGATCGCGCCCATCCTCCTCTTCCGGCACGAAAGGCGTACCACCATGTCCACGGCACGGATGCTCACCGGGGACCGCCCGACCGGGCGGCTGCACCTCGGCCACTACGTCGGCAGCATCGCGAACCGGGTGCGGCTGCACCAGCGGTACGAGAGCTTCTTCATCATCGCCGACCTGCACATGCTCACCACGAGGAACACCCGGCAGGACATCGAGCGGGTGGCCGAGAACGCCCGCGAGATGGTCACCGACATCCTCGCCGCCGGCGTCGACCCGGCGCGGGCGACGTTCTATCTCCAGTCGGCCATCCCGGAGGTCGGCGACCTGAACACCCTGTTCCAGAACCTGGTGACGGTGCCCCGGCTGGAGCGGGTGCCGTCGCTGAAGGAGATGGCCCGCGACTCCGGCAAGGAGGAGATGCCGTACGGCCTGCTCGGCTACCCCGTGCTCCAGGCCGCGGACATCCTCTGCGTCAAGGGCGAGGCGGTCCCGGTCGGCAAGGACAACGCCGCACACGTCGAGGTGACCCGGGAGATCGCCCGGCGCTTCAACCACCTCTACGGGGAGGTGTTCCCGGTGCCCGAGCTGATCCCCGCGGAGACGCCCACCCTGGTCGGCACGGACGGCCGGGCCAAGATGAGCAAGAGCCTGGGCAACACCATCTCGCTCTCCGACGACGCGTCCACCGTGCGCCGCAAGGTGATGGGCATGTACACCGACCCGAACCGGGTGCGGGCCGACGTGCCGGGCACCGTCGAGGGGAACCCGGTGTTCGCGTACCACGACGTGTTCAACCCGGACCGGGACCGGGTGGCGGAGCTGAAGCAGCGCTACCGGGCCGGGCGGGTCGGCGACGTCGAGGTGAAGGAGGACCTGGCGGCGGCACTCAACCGGTTCCTCGACCCGATCCGGGAACGCCGGGCCCGGATCGAGGCGGACCCGGGCCGGGTCGACCAGCTGATCGTCGAGGGGACCGAGCGGACCCGCGCCGAGGTGCGCAAGACGCTGGTGGAGGTGCGTCGGGCGATGGGGTTGAGCAGCGCGTACACCCAGGTGCGGCGGCGGGCCGAGCGGTACCGCAAGCGCGCGGGGGCGCCGGCCTGACGGGGGACCGGCCGGATCCCGGGCCGCGGCGGCGGCCCGGGGCCCGGCGGGCAGCCCCGTCCGGGTCGAAGCCGACCGTGATACTGGGACGATGCCTGAGCTGACCCTGCCGCTGCGTACCGAGCGGCTGTGCCTGCGGCCGTACCGGGGCGACGAGGTGGACGCCCTGCTCGCGTACTACAGCGACCCGATGGTGGCCCGCTACATCCCGTGGGAGCCGTGGACGCGGGAGTTCGCGACCACCGTGGTCGCCCGGCGCGTCAACGGCACCGGCATCACCGGAGCCGAGTCCCGGCTCGCGCTGGTGGTCGAGCACGGGGCCGAGATCGTCGGTGACGTCATCCTGTGGCCGGCCGACGAGACGCTGTCCCGGGGCGAGATGGGCTGGGCCTTCCACCCGTCGGTGTCCGGCCGCGGATTCGCCACCGAGGCGGTCCGCGCGCTCATCGGGGTGGCGTTCGAGCAGTGCGGCATGCACCGGGTGATCGCCCACGTGGACGCCCGGAACACACCGTCGGCACGGGTGTGCGAGCGGGTCGGCATGGTCCGGGAGGCCCACCTGCGCCAGGACCACTGGACGAAGGGCGAGTGGACGGACATCCTGATCTACGGCCTGCTGGCCGCCCAGTGGACCGCCGGGTCGGGCCCTGCCGCCGGTTGACCGGTACCCGTCGGCCGAGCGCGCCCGTGTGAGGATGTCCCGGTGTCGTACCCCCCTCATTCGGCCTACCCGCCGGTTCCGGGCGCCGTGACGCCGCTGGTGTATCCCCATCCGATCCCGCCGCCGCCCGGCTACGCGGTGCTCGCCGTCTCGGTCAACCGTGGCCCGTACATCGTGCCCGTGCCCAGCACGGGCAAGCTCAAGATCGACGGCCAGACGGTGCCGATCCCGGGCGAGGGCACCTGGTACCTGGTGATCCCGCCCGGACCGCACGACGTCCGCTACACCGACTTCATGGGCATCCCACTGGTGACCACCTCGCTGGCCGCCCAGCCCGGTGCGACGCACCAGCTGTCGTTCCGCTTCGGCGTGTGGCGCAACCGCGTCCACGACGGGCACGGCGCCGACGTGACGAGGTTCGGGCTCTGGTCGAACTACACCATCCTCGTCCTCGTGTTCGCGGTGTTCGGGCTGGTCTGTTGTGGTCTGCTGGCGCCGCTGGCCGCGTCCTGACCCGGCCCGGTCGGCCTGGTCGTCGACGGCCGGCGGGCGCTCGGCTCACCGTCCGCCGTGGAGCTTGCGCCGGAAGTGGGCGGCGACCCGGGCGACCGCCTCGCCCGGGTGCCGGGCGATGCTCGCCGGCCGAGGGGGGCGCGGCCGGCGAGCGCGCCCGTTCATCGCTCGGCGGCCGCCCGGCCGCGCCGCTTGAGGAGATAGGGCAAGACGAACAGGTACAGCCCGGTGACCAGCAGCAGGGCGAGCGGAAGCAGCGGTACGTAGGACACCCAGACGACGGGTTCCTCCCGCGCCAGGGCGATGACGGTGACGACGACGGTCACCGTGAAGGCGATGGCAAGCCAGCGGTGGAGCTGCCGGATCCACGCGTTCCAGTTCAACGGGACCTCCTCCAAAGGCGAGCAGATCCCCTGGCCAGCCGCCGGGCCAGGGGGCGTGGGACATCAACGGCAGTCACGCTAGTCACGGTTGGATGACCGGCGCTTCTCGATTCCTGATCGGTGTCGGCGCCGACCGCCCGAGCCCGCGCATCGTCAGCCGCGCAAGGTCAGGCGGTACGAGCGTTAGGGGCGTAGATAACGGCCCCGGGGCGGTGGTGGCGGGGCGAGCCTGCTGGGCGAAATCGCCAGGAGATGGTGTCCGAAACGGCGATCGTGCTGAGGATGACGATGGCCACGACGGCGATGTAGATCGGTGACAGGAAGGCGACCACCGGCGCCAGCACGACCAGCACGACCAGCCCGATCACCCGGGACAGGGCGACGCGGCTGAACGACAGGTAGTCGAGCCGTGCCCGGCCGGCCAGATAGATCGCCGGTCCGCAGAGGATGACGCTGGACCAGACGAGGTTGGCCTCGGCGAACGCGTGGGTGATGACGATCTCGTCGCCGACCGCGCTGAGCACGATGCCGCCGGTCATGAGCAGATGGGCGTACGAGGCGGAGCGGGCGAACACGGCCGGAGCGGTGCTTGCCGCGATCACGCCCGGCAGGAGCAGGCCCGCCCGGTAGAAGTAGATCCGCCACATCAGCGTGGTGGTGGCGAACGCCAGCACGAACGCGATCACGCTGTCCCGTTCGAAGCCGCGCACCGCGAACTGTCCACCGGACGCCAGGACCGTCTCGCCGAACGCGACGATCATGATCTGCTGGTACCGCTCGGCCAGATGCTCGGCGGAGACCGTCTGCGTGGCGATCCGGGCCGGGCCCAGCCGGGGCAGCCGGAACTCCAGCCGGCTCATGGTGTAACCGAGGGCAGCGGCGAGGAACCAGATCACCACCCGGCTGGTGCCTTCGGTCAGAGCGCCGGCGATCCACAGCGCTCCAGAAAGGCAGAACCAGATGAGTTGCTGGAGCGAGCCGATCGCCACCTCGCCTCGACCGCGCATGGTCACCGTGACGAACAGGGCGCGGCCGACCTGGATGGTGACGTACGTGACGGCGAAGACCATGCCGTCCTCACCGAAGGCTTCGGGCACCGCACCCGCCATGACCAGGGTGCCCAGCATGATCGGGATGATCACGAGCTGGATCGCCGGCTGGGCCGGGTTGAGGCGGTTGGTGGTCCAGGCCGTGAAGACCCAGACCCACCAGAAGGCGGCGAGCAGGATCACGGTGTGCAGGGCGCCGAGCCAGGTCAGGTCGGTGAACAGCGTGTGCGAGAGCCGGGTGAACGCGAAGACGAGGATGACGTCGAAGAAGAGTTCGACGTAGGTGGCGCGTTGCGGTTCGGCGTGGTCCCGCAGCAGCTCGCCCGTGTTGCCGGCGGTCATCGGCACGCCCGTTCTGTCGGCTTTGCGCGATCTACCCTCCGTCGTACCACGTGCCACACAGCCGGGGGTGCCGGCCAGGAAACAAATACCGATTCGCCCGCCGCGATCCGGAATCCTTCCGCCCCTGGATCTGGAGCCGAAAAACGTTGGCGGGTAACACCCGGCTGCGTCTTCGACTCGCTCCTTCTTCGCGATGGCACGACCATTTCGGCGTTCGGGTGTAGACGGGCCGGCCATCTCACCGGACGAGGTGGCGGCAGTCAGCGCGCTGCTCGGGTCCGATGTCGGCGACCAACCGGGCTGCCGCGGCCGATGCCTGAGGAGCGGGGGTAGGGCTGTCCCCACCCCACAGATACGAGGTCACCGTGTGTCGCTCGGTCCGCCCGATGACGAGGCTGAGGACATGCGAATTCACGGAGCTGGTGGACCGGTCGTCGAACTGGTCGAGGTGGTGCGGAGGTATGCGGGCGGCAGCGGTGCGCCCGCCCTGGCCGGCGTGACGGTCGCCTTCGCGGCCGGGACGTTCAGCGCGGTCATGGGGCCGTCGGGGTCGGGGAAGTCCACCCTGCTGCAGTGCGCCGCCGGGCTGGACCGGCCGGACGGCGGCCGGGTCCGGCTCGCCGGGCAGGAGCTCGGGACGCTGCGCGAGCCGAAGCTCACCCAGGCCCGCCGCCGCCGGGTGGGCTTCGTGTTCCAGTCGTACAACCTGATGGACTCCCTGTCGGTGTGGCAGAACGTGCTTCTCCCGCAGCGGCTCGCCGGCACCCGGCCGGATCGGGCCTGGGCCCGTGAGGTGCTGCACCGGGTCGGCCTCGCCGGGCGGGAGAACGACCGGCCCGGGCAGCTCTCCGGAGGCCAGCGGCAGCGGGTCGCGCTCGCCCGGGCGCTCGCCGCCCGACCCGAGGTGATCTTCGCCGACGAGCCGACCGGGGCGCTCGACCTCGGCGCCGGCCGCGAGGTGCTCGGGCTGCTGCGCGAGGCGGTGGACGACCTGCGTACCGCCGTGGTGATGGTGACCCACGACCCGGCGGCGGCCGCGTGGGCCGACCGGGTCGTCTTCCTGGCCGACGGCCGGGTGGTCAGCGAACTGGCCGACCCGACGGCGGAGACGGTGGCCGCGTGGATGACGGCGGTGACGGCCGCATGATCCGCCTGGCGATCGGAACGCTCCGCCGCCACCGGGGCGCCTACCTGGGCACCTTCCTCGCCGCGCTGCTGGCCGTCGCGCTGCTGGCCGGGGCCGGGCTGCTCCTCTTCTCGGTGCTCACCGCGACCCCGCCGGCCGACCGGTTCGCGAACGCCACGGCCGTGGTCTCCGGCGCCCGCGAGGTCACCCTCACCACGACGAAGGAGAAGCACAAGAAGGGCAAGACCAAGACCAAGACGAAGACCGAACGCCTCAGCGGTGCCGGGACGCTTCCCGCGGACCTCGTGCCGCGGCTGGCCGAGCTGACCGGGGTGGCCCGGGTCGTCCCGGACACCGCCTTCCCCGTCGAGCTGACCACCGCCGCCGGGCCGGTACGCGGCGCCGACGGCGCCCCGGTGATCGGCCACGGGTGGTCGTCGGCCGCGCTCACCCCGTACCGGTTGCGTGCCGGACACGAGCCGGCGGCCGGGGAGGCGGTGGTGGACGCCGACCTCGCCGCCCGGGGCGGCCTCACCGTCGGGGACGAGGTCCGGATCACCACCCGCACCGGCGTCCACCGGCTGCGACTGGCCGGCGTCGCCGCGCCGGCCGGGCGGGACGCGTTGCCCGCGCAGGGCGCGCTCTTCCTCGCCGACGGTGCGGTGACCCGGGTCTCCGGCCTGGCCGGCCCCACCGCGGTCGCGGTGCTGGCCCAGCCCGGAGCCGACCAGGCGGCCCTGCTGGCGGCCGTCCGGGCCGGGGCCGGGGATGCGCCGGTGCTGACCGGGGCGGACCGGGTGCAAGCCGACCTGCCCGGGGCGCTGCCCGACTACATCGGAGCGATCTCCGTCTTCGGTTTCACCATCGGCATCACCGCCTTCGCCGCGATCTTCGTGCTCACCGGCACGGTGGCGCTCGGGGTCCGGCAGCGGCTGCGCGAGCTGGCGCTGCTGCGCACCATCGGGGCGACCCCGCGTCAGCTACGGCGGCTGCTCGGGATGGAGAGTCTGGTACTCGCCGCCGTGGCCGCGCTGCCGGGGCTGCCGCTCGGCGTGCTCGTGGCGCACCTGGTGGCGGCCCGGTTCCGGCACCTCGGGGTGGTGCCGGCGCAGTTCTCCGTGCGGGTCAACCCGGTGGTGCTGCTGCTCGCCGGGTGCGCCGGGGCGCTGGTCACCCTGGTCGCCGCCCGGTTCGCCGGCCGCCGCGCGGTACGGGTCGCGCCGGCCCAGGCGCTCGTCGAGACCGTCGTCGCACCACGCGGCGGGGTGGCGGCCCGCGCGGCCGTCGCCCTGGTCGCCGCGGCCGGCGCGGTCGCCGTGCTGACCTTCGTGCCGCTCGGCGGTCCGTTCGGCATGGGGATGACCTTCATCTCGTCGGCGCTGCTGCTCTGCGCGGTCGCCGCGCTCGGCCCGCTGCTGGTCCGGCTGGTCGCCGCCGTGCCGGGACGGCTCAGCGCCGGCACCGGGGCGGCCGGCTGGCTCGCCGCCGCCACCACCCGCACCGAGGTACGCCGCACCGCCGCGGTGGCCGTGCCGCTGGTGCTGATGTTCGCGATCAACGCGCCGCTGCTGCTCAACGGCGAGTTGACCGCCCGGCTGGCGGAGGAGCAGCAGGCCGCCCGGCTCGCCGGGGCGACCACCCTGGTCACCGGCGCCGCCGGACTGCCGCTCGACACCGCGGCACGGGTGGCCGCGCTGCCCGGCGTCACCGGCGCGGTGGCGACCGTGCCCACCCGCGTGGTGCTCGCCCAGGAGGGCAAGCCCCAGGACCACGCCGCGCAGGGTCTGCTCCGCACCGGGTCGGAAGGCGTCCTCGACCTGGCCGTCGAGGACGGTGCGCTGGGCGGGGACGGGACGTTCGCGGCGAGCGCCGACCTGGCCGCCGCGTACGGTTGGCGGCTCGGTGACGAGGTGCCGATCTGGCTGGCCGACGGGGAGCGGGTCGTCCTGCGGCTCTCCGCCCTCTTCACCCGGCATCGCGGGTTCGGCGAGCTGACCCTGCCGGCCGCCCTGGTCGCCGCGCACGACCCGCGTGGTCTGGTCAGCACGGTCGCCCTCCGGCACTCCGACGGCGCGGTTTCCGAACGGATCGGGCAGCGCTGGCCCGAGCTCCGGGTGGTGCCGACCGCGGCGGCGACCCGTACCGACGACGGGAACCAGCAGGGCGCGTGGGAGTTGCTGGTGGTCGTCTCGCTGGGCTTCACGGCGATCGCCGTGGTCAACACGTTCGCCATCTCGGCCGCCGCCCGCCGGCGGGAGTTCGCGGACCTGCGGCTGGCCGGCGCGACGGCGGGGCAGGTGCACCGCCTGGTGGACCGGGAGGCTGTGATCACGGTGGTGGCCGGGCTGGCCCTGGGCGTCGCGGTCACCAGCGCGGTGGTCGTCCCGTTCAGCGTGGCTCAGGACGGCGTGTTCCGGCTGGTGGTGGCGCCGGCGACGTACCTGGTGCTGCTCGCCGGGGTGGCCGGACTGGGGCTGGTCGCCGGCGCCCTACCGGTCCGGCTCGTGCTGCCGCGGCGTGGCCTGCCGGCCCTCGGGGACCGGTGACCCGCTGCTCCCGGGCCGTCGCCGACCCGTCGGCGGCGGCCCGGGCCGTTAGGATCCGCCGGGTGACGATGGCGACCGCCCGGAGCCTGGCGTACCTGGCGGCCGGCATCCTGGCCGGCGTCGCCGGGTTCGCCTGGTCGGTGCTGGCGCTGGTCACCGTCGGTCTGCTCTCGGTGACCCAGCTCGGCGGCCCGGCGTTCCTCGGCGCCGCCTGGGTGACCCGGCGGATCGCCACCGTCGAGCGCCGCCGGGTCGGCTGGGTGCTCGGGCGGCCGTTGGACGAACCGTACGAGCCGGCTGCTCCGGGCACCATCCGGGAACGGGTCACCGCCGTCGCCCGGCAGCCCGCCACCTGGCGGGACCTGCTCTGGCTGCTGGTGTCCCTACCGCTGGGTCTGGTGACCGGGGTGGCGGCGGTGGTGGCCACCGCCGTGCTGGTGGGTGCCGTGGCAGCGCCGGCCTGGCTCTGGGCGGTGCCCAACGACAACGCGCCGTGGCCGTTGCGGCCCCTGCTCACCACCACTCCCGGCCGGTTCGCGCTGTGCGCGCTCGGGCTCCTGCTGCTGCCGGTCGGGGCCGCGCTGCTCCGGCGGCTGGCCCGCGCGGTGGCCGCCGCCGCCCGCGCCCTGCTGGCTCCCGGCGCGCATCTCCAGCTGGTACGGGAGGCCGCCCGGCTCGCCGAGACCCGTTCCCGGGTGGTCGACGCGCAGGCCGCCGAACTGCGCCGGATAGAGCGTGACCTGCACGACGGCGCCCAGGCCCGGATCGTGGCCGCCGGCATGACTCTCGCGCTCGCGGCCCGCAAACTGCGGTCCGAGGGCGGCACCGCGCTGTCCGACGTGGACCTGGCCCGCAAGCAGCTCGACGAGGCGCTGGCCGAACTGCGCCGGCTCGTCCGCGGCATCCACCCGCCCATCCTCACCGACCGGGGCCTGTACGCCGCCGTCGCGGCGCTGGCCGCGGACAGTTCGCTCGCCGTGAGCCTGCGCGGCGACCCGAACGGTCGCTACCCGGCGGCGGTGGAGTCGGCGGCGTACTTCGTCGTGGCCGAAGGGCTGGCGAACGCCGGGAAGCATGCCGAGGCGTCCCGGTGCGGCATCGTGCTGAACGGCGCGGCCGGCGCGCTCCAGGTGACCCTGACCGACGACGGCCGGGGCGGCGCCGACCTCACCGGCGGCGGGCTCGACGGCCTGCGTCGCCGCGTCGAGGCGCTGGACGGGACGCTGACCATCACCAGTCCACCGGGCGGCCCGACCGTCCTGCACGCGGAGCTGCCATGCGCATCGTGATCGCCGAAGACCTGCTGCTCCTCCGGGAAGGGTTGGTGCGGTTGCTCACCGACACCGGCCACGAGGTGGTGTCCGCGGTGGACAACGCCGGCGACCTGATCGACGCCGTCGAGCGGCACCACCCCGACCTGTCAGTGGTGGACGTCCGGCTACCGCCCGGTTTCCGCGACGAGGGGCTGCGCGCCGCGCTGCGGCTGCGGGCGGAGGGGCGGGACCGCCGGGTGCTGATCCTGTCCCAGTACGTCGAGCGGGCGTACGCGGCCGAACTCCTCGCCGACGGCCGGGGTGGCGTGGGCTACCTGCTGAAGGACCGGGTCACCGCGCTCGACGACTTCCTGGACGCGGTGGAGCGGGTCGCCGCGGGCGGGACGGCGATGGACCCCGAGGTGGTGCGCCAACTCTTCGTCCGCAACAGCCGCCGCTCCGGCGTGGACGCGCTCACCCCGCGCGAGCGCGAGGTGCTGGGGTTGATGGCCCAGGGAATGTCGAACTCGGCGATCTGTGCGGCCCTGGTGCTCGCGCCGGTGAGCGTGGAGAAGCACATCACGAACATCTTCGCCAAGCTCGACCTGCCGCCGGCCGACGACGCGCATCGCCGGGTACGGGCCGTGCTCGCGTACCTGAACGGCTGACGGACTGCTCGACCCGTTCGGTTCACGTCCCCGCTGCCGGAGCGTGCGCAACCGCCACGTCACGTCCCGCACCCGCTCGCTCCTCGAGTGCCGCGCGGACGACGGCCACCGCCCAGACGAACATGAACGGGATGATGGTCACGTTCTTGACGGCCAACGTCCACGCCAGCGCCGTCTTCGGCTCGGTCAGGCCGGCGATCCACGTGTCGACGCCCACCTTGAAGACGAGGGTCAGCGCGACGAGCAGGACCCCGTTCCAGAGCATCGCGGCCCGGTGCGCGGCGATGTAGTCGGTGCTGTGCCGGACCTCGGACCAGGTGGGGCGCAGCGGGCGGAGCATGCTTCGGGCGACCCAGAGGAGGAACAGCAGGCGGATCCCGTTGGTGAACAGCTCGCCGGCGATGCCTCCGGTCCACGCCCAGTCCGCACCACCGCCCACGGCGAGGAAGCGCTGCGCCGAGGCCAGTACGCCGAACGCGAAGACCACGGGGTAGTGGCGGACGAAGAACCGCAGGGCAGCCAGGAGCACGGCTCGGGACTCGATCCACCCCGTCGTCATGGCAACTCCTTCAGCAAACTGAACTGTTTAGCTATCTGAACTATATGCGATGGTGAAGGATGTGTCCATGGCCATGGATGAGCGAGCGCCGGAGGCGGCGGAGGCCGGAGCCCGGCTCGGCAGGGACCTGAGCGACGCCGTCGTGCTGTTCCACGAGGCGCTGGGCTCGCTCATGGGTCTGTCGGCGGCGGATCACAAGGCACTCGGGATCGTGCGCCGGGAAGGCCCCATGTCGGCGCGCGAGCTGGCCGAGCGGACCGGGCTGACCGCGGGTGCGGTGACCGGCCTGGTGGACCGCTTGGTCGCCGCGGGACTTGCCCGGCGTACGCCCGATCCGGCCGACCGGCGCCGCGTCGTCATCGAGGCGACGGTGCCGGCGGACGCCGCGGTGAGCGAGGCCGTCGGGCGAATGGTGGCCGGCATGGCGGAGGTGAACGGCCACTTCACGCCCGAGCAGCTCCGCGTCGTCGCCGAGTGGGTCGAGCGCACGACGGCGGTGCTGCGCGAGCAGGCCCACGCGATCTCGCACGGCTCACCCGCCTGACCGCCTCCGACGACGACCGGACCGGGGCCACCACAGTGGCGGCCCCGGCACCGGTGGTTCAGTCGAGTCGATCGGTCCAGGCGGTGCCGAGGATCACCTGGTAGGCGCTGATCCGCAGCGGTGAGAGGGTGAGCCGCTCGTGCGCGAGCAGTTCTCCCGTGTTCGGGTCGAAGATCAGCAACGACTGCGCGTTGTGCTCGCGGTCGTCGTAGGTGATGGCCACGCCCTTCCGGCCGGCCCGATCGGTCACCTGGCCCCGCCACCGGAACCCGGGCACCTCGGCGAGGACCCGCAGGATCTCAGCCCGCGTCTGCCGCGGAACGACGTACCGGCCGTACACCGTGCTGACCTTCTTGCTCACGGCGCCCGCGCCGTACCTGACCCCGAGCAGGTCGGCCAGCTGGGCCCGACCCGACGGCAGCGGTGCGAGGTCCTCCGCCGGGAGCGGCATGTCGTCGGGCGCGGGCGTGGCGGGAGCCTTGGGCTTGAGGTTCCGCTGCCAGTACTCCCGGGACTCCTGGTCGGGGTACTGCGGCTCGAGCTGGGTCGTGATCTGCTTGCCGGTCCCGTCGGCCGCCTGCCAGACCTTGGTCTCGTCGGCGAAGGCGACATGGTGGCGGCCGTCGGCAGAGGTCATCACCGGGTCGCCCCACGTCTTCGTGTGGTGGTACATGTACCGACCGGTGCGGTGGTCGTACTCCGCATCGACCAGCCTGCCGGCCAACCCGCGTAGCTCGCTCCCCGCGTCGCGGGTGCCAGCGCCGTACGCCACCGGCACGAGCACCACCCCCGGGTCCGCCCCGGGCGGACCGGCGATCCCCGAGGTGTCCGGGGTGGACGGACCGAACGTCTGGACGATCGCCGCGGCGCCGACCGCTGCGGTCAGTGCGCCGGCGGTCAGAACCAGCCGGCGCGTCGGGCGGGCGTGGCGGTGGTGGGCGACCGGCTCGGCGACAGCCTCCGCGCGGACGATCAGGTCGTGTGCCGACAGCCGGGGCGGTGCGATGGTGCTGTGCCGGGCCGGGTCGGCCGGGCCGAGGAGGGTACGCGTTCGCTCTTCTCCGAACATCACATGACCTTTCGCGGACTCGCCAACACCGGCTGCTGTGCCGGCGGTACGGCTCGGTACGACATCGCTTCGGTGAGGCGCCTACGGGCGCGGTGCAGACGTACGGCAGCGGTGGTGCGGGTACAGCCGAGGACCTGAGCGGCCTCGGAAACGGTCAGCTCCTCCCACCCGACCAGCCGGAGGATCTCCTGGTCGAGGTCGGCGAGGGTGGCCAGAGCGGCGTGGAGATCGGCGACGCCCACGGTCGCGTCGGCGCCGGACGAGCCCGGCTCCCGCAGCAGGCCGGCGTCGGTCATCGGTAGCACGTCCGGCGCGGCTCGCCGCGCTCGCCATTCGTTCGCCAGCAGGCGACGGGCCACCCCGTACAGCCAGGGCAGGCTGCGGTCGGGAACCTCGCGGCGACGCCGCCAGGCGACGACGAACACCTCCTGGGCGAGTTCGGTCGCCGCGTCCAGGTCGGCGAGCCGGCGCTGGCCGTACCTCACCACGTGTGGGTAGTCGGCCGCGTAGACCCTGGTGAACCAATCCTCGTCGCGTTTTCCCGGTGGACTCATCCAAGACTCCCGCCTGGTTGACGAACGTTCACCCTGGCTTGTGTCACCACCGGCCCGATGATTACCGCGGACCTCCCACCAGCGCTCGGGCGGTTCCGCCGGAACGGACCGTCGACCGGCTCCCACCGGGGCGATCCGGCGGGCGCGGCGGGACGCCGTGGGCCGGCTCGGCCTCCACTCTGCTGCGAGGGCGCGTGACGCGGTTGCGTTGCTCAGTCTCCGGAGACCGGAAGGAGGCGCGGGTCCAGGGTCCCGTTCAGCCAGGCGCGCAGGACCCCGTTGAACAGGCCGGCGTCCTCCACGTTCCAGATGTGGTGCATGCCCGGTGCGAGCCGCAACTGTGCCTGCGGTGCGGCCCGGGCGATCTCCCGCAGGGACTGACGCACCGCCGCGGATTCCTTCTCGCCCGCCATCGCGAGCAGGGGCCCGGAGTAGTGGCGCAGGGTCGCGGGCACGCCACCCGCGAACACCTCGGCGTTCATCGCGGACGCGGTCTCGCGGTGTACCGAAAGGCCGTGCGCGACGTACCGGGCGCGCGAGTCCGCCGGGAGCCCGAACGCCGCGGCTTGGGCGCGCCAGAACCACGGCGCCCGCCAGAACGCCAGTTGCAACCGGCAGATCAGGCGTACGCCGGCGCCGGCCGGCGTGAGCGGCGCTCCGGTGAGGAACGCCGAGTGCACCCGGTCAGGGTGCCGCGCCAGCACGCGAAGCGCCGTCACGGCGCCCAGGGAGAGCCCGACGAGATCGAACGGGCCGTCGACACCGTGGTCGGTCACCCGGGCCACGAGGTCGTCGGCCATCGCGTCCAGGCCCGGCCAGCCCTCGCTGACCCGCGTCCCGAAACCCGGCAGATCCGGCGTGAGCACCTTCCGGTCATTGAGCGCGGGCAGCTGCGGCTGCCACATCCAGTTCGCGACGTTGCCGCCGTGCAGCATCACCAGCGGCCGCCCCGCCGGGCCGGTCTCAGGACGGTGCACCTCGGGGAACCCGCTCATGCGACCTCCTCCTCGACCGCGTCGAGCCAGGCGAGCTCCGTGCGTAGGTGCGCGATGCCGTTGTCGAGCGTGGCGAGCCGGAGCCGGGCACCGCGATCGGACGCCCCGGCCTCGGCTCGCATCCGCTCGAAGCGCGCCAGCTGCGCCCGGGTCGCCGCGCGACGCTGCGCGAAGAGCGACCGGAGGCCGTCATCGTCGAGGTCGGCTCCGAAGAAGACCCGCGCGAGGAACGGGTCGCGTTCGACCTGGCGCTCCGGCTCGCTGGCGAGCCACGCGGCGAGAGCCGCCCGCCCGGCGGCGGTGATGCGGTGCTCCTGACGGTCCGGCGCCCCTGATCCGGCCACCGTCTCGACCTCCGCGTACCCCTCGGCGACGAGCTGGGCGAGGGTGCGGTAGATCTGCGCCTTGTCCGCCGACCAGAAGTGCCCCACCGTCGAGTCGAAGTGCCGCTTCAGGTCGTAGCCGGTCATGGGCGCGAGGGCGAGCAGCCCCAGGATGATGCGTGACAGAACCACGCGGCTAGTAGACAAGTCATCTAGGAGATTTGTCAACTAGCCCCGGAGTCGAACCTGTGTGTTCCGGCCTGGGCAGCCCGTGGCCGACGCACAGGCAATTCGATCGACCTGCTGAGCGAGCTCGACGCAGCAGGCGCCGACATCTGCGCGTCCGCTACTGCCGCCGCCCCGGGTCGGGCGGCCTACCCACGACGGGGCATAGTGACCCGCGGTGTCTTCGACGGTTGCCGCGCTGGGATGAGGTAGTTGGACGTGACGACGCGCTTACCTGCCCGACGGGTCCTGGCGGTGGCGGTGACAGCACTGGCCGGGGCGACCCTCGCGGTTCCCGCGGCGCCCGCGGCGGCCGCTCCGCCGACCATCAGCATCCTGAGCGTGTCCGCGGAGAACGTGAAGTCCGGCCAGTCGGTGCAGGTACGGTTCCGTGCCGCGAACAATGGGAGCGGCAAGGAAACGGTCTTCGTGGCCGTCTCCGGCGGCCTTCAATGCACCGCCGGTTGTTCCGTGTCCCGGGTCATCGGCCCCGGCCTGAGCGAGACCTTCACAGCCACGGTCGTCGCGCCCAAGGTCCACGAGAGCGAGGTGAGCGGCCGCAACCTCGCGGTCTCCGCCCGGATCGGCACGCAGACAGCGTTCGACCACAAAATGATCTTCGTCCACGGCGCCGGCCAGCCACTCCCCGCCGACCAGCCGTCATCCGCGGTGAGCCAGGTCTCCGGCCTGGTCCGTGACAGCGACGGGAAGCCGATCGGTGGCGCACGCCTGACCGTCCGGGACAGCGCCGGACACGACTACCGTACGACCAGCGGTCGAGACGGCAGGTTCTCGATCAAGTCGAGCGCCAGCAAGCCGGTCGCCGTAGGGCTCATCAGGGTCGAGGCGCGAAAGGACGGCTACCGCACCGCTCGCGCGACGGTGCGGGGTGCCACCGGCGGCGCCGCGACCGTTCGGCTCACCCTCGCCGCCGTGGCCCCGCCATCGTCGCCCTCCGCCGCGGCGAGCCTTCCCGGGCCGACCGAAGAGCCCGCGACCGAGGCAGGCTCCGCCGGGGCGGCGCCGCCGGCCACCCTCAAGCAGGTCAGCGACGAAGGTGGCAGCTCGCCGCTCTGGATCATCCTGGGCGGGCTCCTGGTCGCCGCCGGTTCGGGCGGCCTCGTGCTGGCGCTGATCCGCAGGAGGAACGCACTGAACGAGCCGAACCCGCCAGCCCTCGCCCCGAACAGGGTGGACGCGCCGGTTGGCGGATCCGGGGCCGGCATGGCAGATGCCCCGACCGCCGTACTGTGCACCGTGCCGCCGGACGGCGGATTCTCCGACCCTTACGGCGCGGCCACCCAGGGCGGCAACCAGCAACACGGCTACCACCATGGCCCTTACGACAGTTACTCCGGACCAGTTCGTTAGCGGTCAGGTTGCCGCCGCCGCATAGCACCGGACGGCGACCTTCTGCTCCGGGCTCCACTGCTGTTCGACTGTGGCCAGCGGCTGCCAACCGAGCCTCTCGTACGCAGCCGCCGCCGCAGTGTCAGAAGGCACCACGTCGAGCACCGGATGCAGACCGCGATCCCGTGCTCCTTCCCCGACCCGTGCTTTGTCGACACCGACTCCAGGCGCACCGCGTAGCGCGATGTCCCGAGCGTCGTACGCATTCACGACCTAGGCCACTCGTGCTGCTTTACAACCACGGCGTGCCGCTGGAACGGATTCAGGACGTCCCCGGGCACAGCTTCCCGACCATCACGAAGTCGATCTACGTCGAGGCCATTCGGCGGGTGCAGCAGGACGCCGTGGACCGGCTCGGCTTCCTCTTCGCCGCGTAGGCGCAGGGTCAGCCCTCGGGGTCACAACGATCAAGGCCGGTCTCCCGTGACAGGAAACCGGCCCTCGATCTGCTGCGCGCCCGAAGGGACTCGAACCCCTAACCTTCTGATCCGTAGTCAGATGCTCTATCCGTTGAGCTACGGGCGCAGGTGCTCGGCCAGTCTACACACCCGGCTTTCGCGCGGAGACTCCGGGATTCGAACCCGGGAGGGGCTTTAAGACCCCAACCGCATTAGCAGTGCGGCGCCATAGACCAGACTAGGCGAAGTCTCCCCGGTGGCCTGCAGACCACCGCGCCCGAGGATACAGGCCCAGACCCATCGGGAGCAAAGCGACTACCGGACCGCCTCCGCCGGGTCACCCGGCTGGCCGCGGTCGAGCGCTGTGCGGCGGCTCGATCAGGACTAGGCTCCATCGATATGCAGGAGCAGCCGCCCAGCGAGCCGAACCCCCGAGAGCCTGCTGAGGGAGCGCGCCGACGCTCCCCCAAGGCGACCTTCACCCCGCCGCCGCTGCCGGCGACGCCGGATCCGGCGGAGCGGGCGGAGGCCGGGGAACCCCGTCCGCGCCGGGCCAAGGCGGCTCCGACGGTGCTCTTCCAGCCGCCCGAGCCGGACCGTCCGCTGCCCCGCCAGCCGAGGGCGGCCACCGGGTCCCCGGACCGCCGGGCTGACCGGTCAGACAGCGCCAGTGATCCGAACCACACCGCGCCCTCGGGCTCCGCCGCCCCCGGTTCCGACGCCGGACCGGCGCAGCCGACCCCCGACACCGCCGCCACGCGGCAGACCGGGGCGGATCCGGGCACGGTCGACCCAGCCGGGGAAGATCCCGCCCCGGCAGCGCCGACCAAGGCTGGCCCGGCGAAGAAGGCCGCGCCGCGGAAGGCAGCGGCACCGCGGAAGGCGGCTGCGGCCGAGGATGTTCCGGCCAAGCCCAGCCGGGCGAGGAAGGCCGCCGGCAAGAAGGCGGCGCCGGCGAAGAAGGCAACCACGGCCACCCGGCCGCCGACCGAGACGGCCACACCGCCCCCCGGGACAACCCCGGCCACCGCGACCACCTCGACCGGAACGGCGAGCACCGCACCTCAGCGAACGGCCACCCCGGCCGAGACGCCGGCCGCCGTGGCCGAGACCACGACCACGCCGACCGCCCGGACGGCAACTCCTCCCGCTCGGCAGACGGTCACCCCGGCCGAGACGACCACGCCGGCGGCCGGAAAGGCGACGCCGGTGAAGAAGGCCACCGCCGCGAAGAAGACGGACGCCGTCCTGGAGCGCCCGAGGGAGATCCAACAGGTCGCGCCACCGACGCGTACGCCGGAACTGCGCGCCGCCCTCGCCCGGGTGGTCGAGCATCCGGGCTTCGCGCCGGAGCTGCTCGCCCTCGCCGCCGTCGAGGCGGTCGGGCCGCGCGCCCGGGAGTGGGCCGACCGGCTGCGGTCGGCGTACCCGGATGCCTCGCCGGACGGCCTGGCCCGGCTCGCCACCCGGCGGTTCGTCCGGCAGGCCGGGGCGGGTGGGGCGACCGCCGCGCTGGCCGGCGCCTTCGCCCCGCTGGCCGAGCTGGCGGCGGTGCTCTGGACCCAGGCGAACCTGGTGCTGCACCTGGCGGCGGCGTACGGCCGGGACCCGGCCCACCCGGACCGGGCCGCGGAGTTGCTGGTGCTGACCCAGGTGCACCCGGACGCGGAGAGCGCCCGGACGGCGCTGGCGGCGGCCCGGGCGGCGGACGGACCGGGTGACGAGCCCTGGTCGCGGGCGGTGGAGGCGGCCTGGCGGCTGGCCGCGCCGCTCGCCGCGCAGGCGGGCGGGTGGCTGGTGCTGCGGCTGGCGTCCCGGGTGCTGCCCGGCGCGGCGGTGCTGGCGGCGGCGGCCGGCGACTCCGCGGCCGCCGCGCGGCTGGCCGCCCGTGCGGTCAGCAGCTACCGGCCGCCCCGGTCGCGCTAGGAGATCCACGCGAGGTGCGGTACGCCGCGGTCCGCGGGGCCGTCGATGCCGCGTCCTGCCGCATCCGGAGTCGATCGAGCCGGGTGAGCCCGCCGGCACCCGTCACAGCCAGGAGAACCACTCCTTGGGCAGCAGGGCGTAGCCGACGAAGGCCACGATGTCGAGCAGCGCGTGCGCCACGACCAGCGGCATCACCCGCCGGGTGCGCAGGTAGACCAGGCTGAACACCACGCCCATCACCACGTTGCCGAGGAACGCGCCGAAGCCCTGGTAGAGGTGGTAGGAGCCGCGCAGCAGCGCGCTCGTCGCGATGATCGCGCCGGTCCGCCAGGCTAGCTGGCGCAGCCGGGTGACCAGGTAGCCGACCACGATCACCTCCTCCAGCACGGCGTTCTGCACGGCGGCGAGGATCAGCACCGGCACCGTCCACCAGAAGTCCGGCAGCGCGGCGGGCACCAGCGTGGCGTTCACGCCGAGCTGCGCCGCGGCCCAGAAGAGCGCCAGCCCGGGCAGCCCGATCAGCGCCGCCAGTCCGGCGCCGCGGGCCAGGTCCGGCCCGGGCTGGCGGGCGTCCAGGCCGAGGGTGCGGGCCGGGTCGCCGGGGTCGCGGGCGATCAGGTGTACGGCGAGCAGCACCGGCAGCAGCGCGAAGACGATGCCGAGCAGTTGGTACGTCAGGTCCAGCCAGGGCCGGGGCGACACCGACGTGTTCAGCGACGCGGTCTGCTTCGACAGCGGCCCCTCGGCGGTCAGCTTCGCGATGATCGACACCATCGCGTAGACGGCGGACTGCCCGAGCGAGAGCCCGAGCACCAGCAGCGTCTCGGTGCCCAGGGTGCTGCGGGACACCGGGCGGGCGAGCTCAACGGTCACCGCACCACTCTGCCCGACCGCGACCGCCGGCGGCACGCGCCTGAGCGGCCCTCGTGAGCCGGTCGCACATTCTGTGCGACCGGTGGGCACGCTGCGTGGTCATGCTGTGCGTGCCCGATCCCCCGACAGGTCAAGGAGCGCGCCCGGTGGACGACTTCGCGCGGCTGCTGAAGGAGAGCTGGACCCTGGTCGAGGAGCACCGGGAGCGGCTGAGCGACCACTTCTACGCTCGCCTCTTCCTGCTCGACCCGGAACTGCGGAACCTCTTCCCGGTCCAGATGTCCGGGCAGGGCGACCGCATCCTGGAGGCGATCGTCACCGCGAGCCAGACGGTCGGTGACCCGGAGAGCTTCGACGAGTACCTGCGCGCGCTCGGCCGGGACCACCGGAAGTTCCATGTCGAGGCGGCGCACTACGCGACCATGGGCGTCGCGCTGCTGGACGCGCTGCGCAGCACCGCCGGCGACGGCTGGAACCTGGAGTACGACCAGGCGTGGCGCGACGCGTACGCGGCCATCTCGGAGAAGATGCTGGCCGGCGCGGCGGCGGACGAGAACCCGCCCTACTGGCACGCCGAGGTGCTGACCCACCAGCGGCACGGCTCGGACACCGCCGTGCTCACCTGCCGGGCCCTGCAGCACCCGCTGCCCTGGAAGGCGGGCCAGTACGTCAGCGTCGAGGTGCCCCGCTACCACCCCCGGGTGTGGCGGACCTACTCGGTGGCGAACGCCCCGAACGACGACAACGTGCTGGAGTTCCACGTCCGTACGCCCGGCGCCGGTTGGGTCTCCGGCGCGCTGGTCCGCCGGGTCAAGCCGGGCGACCTGATCCGGGTGGCCGCCCCGATGGGCTCGATGACGCTGGACCGCTCGTCGGACCGGGACATCCTCTGCGTCGCCGGCGGGGTCGGCCTGGCCCCGATCAAGGCGCTGGTGGAGGAGTTGGCCAGCTACAACCGGACCCGCTGGGTGCACGTCTTCTACGGCGCGCGTACCGAGGCCGACCTGTACGGGCTGGCCGGGCTGCGGGAACTGGTCGCCCAGCACCCCTGGCTGTCGGTCACCCCGGCGTGCAGCGAGGACCCGGACTTCGACGGCGAGTTGGGCGACGTCTCCGAGGTGGTCAGCCGGTACGGCCCGTGGACCACGCACGACTGCTACGTCTCGGGCTCGGCCCCGATGGTCCGGGCCACCCTGCGGGTGCTCGCCGCCGACGACGTCCCGCCGGAGCACACCCGGTACGACACCTTCGGCAGCATCTAGGCATTTCTCCCCCCATGCCGGGGCGCGTGCCCCTGCCCCCTGGGGCACGCGCCCCGGCCCCCGATCGGGCGGACCGGCACCGCCCGCCCGACCACGCCCGCCCGGCCGTCCGTTCCCACCCGGGCGGGCGTGGTCGGTGCGTCAGTAGCGCCAGGGGTGCCCGGTCTCGCGGTACTCCTCGATCGGCACCAGCGGCACGCCGGGTGCCATCCGGTCGACGTAGAGCCGCCCCTCCAGGTGGTCGATCTCGTGCGCGACGAGGCGGGCCATGCCGAACTCGAACGAGGTGATGATCCGGCTGCCGTCGTACTGGGCGTGCTCCACGTCGATCCGCAGCGGCCGGGGCACCAGGCCACGGTGGTCGAAGAAGGAGAGGCAGCCCTCGTACTGCTCGTCGGTGTCCGGGGCGGCGTCGACCACCCGGGGGTTGAGCAGGACCACCGGCTCGGCGGTGCGGTCCGGCGGCCGGACCACCGCGGCGGCCGAGCCGATGCCGAGCTGCGGCGCGGCGACGCCGACGCCCTTGCTGAACGGGTGCAGCTCGTCCAGGCGGACCAGCACCGCGCAGAGCCGGTCGACCACGGCCCGGGCCACCCGCTCCTCGCGAGGCAGGTCGAACGGGCGGGCCGGCTGGCGGAGCAGGTCGGCGCCGCGTTGCACGATGCCGATGCCGCGCATCCGGTCACTCGGGCGGATCCGGCCCGCGTCCGGCTCGGGCTCGGGCCGGCCGCGGAACCGCCACTGCAACCGGTAGCGGGCGTTCAGCGGCGGGTCGTCGGTGGCCCAGTCGAACAGCGCCCGCTCACCCGCCTCGCGCCGGCTCACCGGGGTGCGCAGCGGGCCCTCCTCCGCCGAGAGCGAGGTCTCCACGCCCCAGACCTGCGGGTCGAGGTCCGCCGGCAGGTCCAGGCGTACGGCGAGGTGCCGGGTGGGCAGCCGGACCGCCCGCTGGAACCAGGGGCCCCACTTGTCCTGCCCGACGTGGTACGCGTACTCGATGGTGGCCCGGTCGCCCGGGTAGAGCGGGAACCGCCGGTCGCCGTTCTCGAAGAGCAGCCAGATCTCCTTGAAGGCGTCCCGGTCGTGCTTGGCCCGCCAGTGCATCGCCTCGCGCTCGCCGCCGTCCTCCCGGTACGCCCGCAGTTGCAGCTCGGCGAAGGTGAGCGGGTGTTCCCGGTGGTGCCGGTTGGACCGGCCGGGATCGTTCGGGTACCGGTCGACGGCCACCCGGACCAGGTACCGGGTGACCGGTTCGGTGCCCGCGTTGTAGAGCTCCCGGCGGATGACGCAGCGGTAGCCGTCGTCGGTGTGGGTGAGGGTGGCCAGTTCCCGCTCGACCACCAGGCCGGTGCCCGGTGGCAGCCACTGGCCGGGCAGCGGGGGATCCCGGTGGCCCTTCTCGGCGCGCGCGTGCCGGAGTTCGTCGTACTCCCGGAAGCGCTGCCAGATCGCGCCGCTGGCCTCCAGCACCGCCTCCGCGCGGCGGGCGAAGTCCTCGGTGGGCCGGTGCCGGCGCCCTTCGACATGGCTGACGTAGGACGGGTCGAACCCCATCAGGGTGGCGAGCTGTTTCTTGGACAGCCCCCGCCCGGTTCGCTGCCGCGCGAGTTCGGCGGCGAAGGAGTCGGCAGCCCGATCGAGCGGTGAGGTCGTCATCAGCTTCCTCGTGGCCGGGAGTATCAGTTTCACGTTCCGTGGCCGGGCAGATACGAAACTGCCACCTTGCCGACACGAGGCTTGACTGGTCAGCGACGTCCGTCGATACTGTGCCCCGCCGCCGATACCGGCGGCGTTTTCCGTCCCGACCGCCGGGTAGTAGGCCGAGGCCGGCCGACCGGAGTGACCGGGGCCTCCCCCGCCGACCCAGGTGAGGCTTCCCTTAGCGCCCGAGGCATGGTTAGGCTAGCCTTAGCTCAGCGAGGGCGCTTCGGACGGGGGACGATTCGGATGACAGCGGTGATGCCGGGGCGCCAGGTCGCCACCGCACCGCTCGCGCCGGTCACCGCCACCCTGCGGGCCATGTTCGGCACCGACGACGTGCCCGGCCTGATGCCCGGCCTGCTGGTCACCGACGAGTACGGCTGGAGCCCCGCGACCACCCTCGTCGACGGCAGCAAGCTGCCCGAGTTCCTGCACGCCGCGACGCTGCGCTGGGGTGGCACCCCGCACGCCTGCGCCGCGCTGGCCTGGAAGTCGTACAGCTACTGGACCGCGCTGCCGGTGGTGCTCGGCTGGGCGTCCGCCCGCCGGGTGCCGCTGTTCGACCCGGCCGACGTGCTGATCCACTTCGAGGACCACCGCCCGCTGCTCACCCTGGGCCTGCGCCGCTCGACCACCGTCGCGGTGCTGCCCGGCGACCCGCTGGCGGTCTCCGGCCTGCCCGAGGTGCGGGTGGTGGCCGGCGAGGCGGAGCTGCTCGGCCTGCTGCGCGCCTCCCTGCTCGACGCCCACCTGGCCCCGATGATCGAGGCGATCCAGGCCGAGGTGCGGATCGGCACCCGCACCCTGCTCGGGTCGGTGGCCTCCGGCATCGCCCACGGCATCCTGCGGGCCGCCGACGGGCTGCCCGGCTCCTCCGTCGAGACCATCGACACCCTGCTCGGCGCGCTCGACCTGCGCGACCTGGTGGAGTTGGTGCCCGGCCCGGCCGGCGAGCCGACGGTGCAGCGGCGCACCTGCTGCCTGGCCTTCACCCTGCCCAAGCCGAAGATCTGCCAGGGCTGCTGCGTCCGCCAGTCCTGACCGGGCCGCCGGTGCCGCCGGTCGCGGTCAGTCGGTGAGCGGGCGGACGTCCCAGACCCAGACGCCCCCGGTGCGCGTCGGCCGGATCCCGGTCAGCTCGGTCATCCCCCGGCGCAGCGCGGCGGCCTGCGGGTGCGGGCCGAGGATCACCACGCCCGCCCGCCAGTACCGCAGGTCGTCGACCGCGTTCACCCGCGCCTGCGGGGTGATCGGTGGCACCGCGCCGGTGCTCCGGATGACCGCGAAGAAGCTGCTGGTCGGCCGGGGTGGGGCGGTGAACAGGGCGGCTCCCCGCTCCTCGCTGCCCGGGCGGGTGTCCGGCCCGAGGAAGTAGCCGCGGGCGATCGGCATCTCCAGCCGGGTCGTCGCCGACCAGCGCAGCGGTTCGGCGTAGTTGGTGTCCGGCAGCGGCAGCGTCACCACGCTCCGACCCCCGGCCACGTACGGCCGCCAGGCGCCCGAGGTGACGAAGGCGGGCACCGGGTCGAGCCGTTCCGCCGGCAGCGGGGTGGGCAGCAGCGGGAGCAGGGCCATGGTCAGCACGGTGGCGGTGGCGAAGCGGAGCTGCGGGCGGGCGGTGGGGAACCGGGCGGCGAGCGTACGGACGCACTCCGCGCCGTACGCGAGCAGCAGCCCGATCACCGGGGTGAGCGCCAGCGACCACCGGGTCGGCACCACCGAGTGCAGGATCGGCAGGTTCTCCAGCGCCGCCCACGGGCCAGGGATGCCGGTCTCCCGGCCGTTGAAGCGGATCTCCCGACCCAGCGAGAGCAGGCCGAAGAAGAGCCCGAGCGCGGCCAGCCCGAGTACCGCCACGTTGCGCCGCAGCCACCAGACCAGCGCCACCACCAGCACCATCAGCGGCCAGCCGAAGAAGGCGTTCTCCTCGGTCGGGTTCTTGGCCAGGCCGGCTGAGCTGCGGTTGTCGCCGGCCAGCGACTCCCGGGAGAAGGCGACGAACGACACCAGGTCGGTGGAGTAGCCGCGGATCAGCCGGGACAGCCCCTGGTAGGCGCCGGGACCGAAGAACTGCACGTAGAGCGGGTACGCCAGGACCACCGCGCTGGCCGCCGCGGCCACGCCCAGCCCGGCGAGGAAGGGTCGGGTCCGCTGGCGCAGGGCGGGCCGGCCGAGGGCGAGCGCGGCGACCACCACGCCCAGTCCGATCGCGGTCATCAGCAGGATCTCGAGGTTGAGGAAGGACTGCCAGACGATCACCAGCGCGAGCAGCAACCCGTTGCGCAGCCAGCGGCCGGGCTCGGCCAGCCGTACGGTGCGCCAGACGATCAGCGGCACCACGAACTGGGACACGATGTTCGGGTGGGCGTTGGCGTGCGACACCATCGCCGGCGCGTACGCGCAGAAGGCGGCGCCCAGCCAGGCCGGCCCGCGAGCCCCGACGAGCACCCGGGAGAGGACGAGATACCAGGCGGTGGCCGTGGCGATCATCCCCGCGGTGAGGAAGAGCAGGAAAGCGGCGCGGGGACCGAGCAGGACGGTGATCGGCGTCATTGGCAATGAAACGGATAATACCGACGTATTTGCCATCAAATTGACGCCATCCGGAACGTTCATCCGGTCGGAGAAGAACGGATAGGCAAAATCGGTCACGACCCGCGCCCCGTGGGCCATCATCCACTCGAACTGCGCCTGGTCCGACGGGTTGTCCCGGAGGCCCTGGCGCGGATCGAGCCAGAGCCGCGCGGTGATCCAGAAGGCGAGCGCGACGAAGCTCAGCACCGCGGCGAGGTCGGTCCACCAGCCCGTCCGGCGGCGTACGCCCCGGTCGGGCCCGCCCTCCGGCGCCCCGGGCGAGGGTTCGCCGGCGGGGAGGTCCGATTCGGGAGTAGTCATGACAATTCGGAGCGTAGTCACGGGAAGGCGGCACCGTGACATGTTTCGGGGTACTGCACTACCATGTGCCGGGTTCGCCGCCCGCGATCACGCGCCCGACCCCCGACCGCATTTCGGCCACCACGGTGCCCCGATTCTTCCGCCCCCTGTGCGGATGATTCACTCTGTCGGTTCAGGCGCGGGTCGAGTCATATCGTGAGGAATCGACGCATGGCAGAAATCACCGGGGATCAGCGCGTCCAGTCCGAGGTCCTGGAGGGCCTCGCGACAGCGGTCAACCACCGTCGCTGGTTCGTCGAGCTCGCCCTGCCGTACCTCGGTGACAACCCGATCGAGATCGGCAGCGGCCTCGGCGACTACGCCCTGGAGTGGGCCACCCGGCTGCCCCGGTTCACCGCCACCGAGGCCGACCCGGACCGGCTGGTCTCGCTCAAGGAGCGCCTCGCCGAGCAGCCGACCATCGAGGTCCGGCAGATGCTGCTGCCGCACTCGGAGCGGGGCGACTACAGCGCGGCCGTGTCGTACAACGTGCTGGAGCACATCGAGGACCACGTGGGCGCGCTGCGCAGCATGCGCGACCTGGTCCGCCCCGGCGGCGCCGTGATCATCATCGTGCCCGCGTTCCAGTTCGCCATGAGCCCGGCGGACATCGCCACCGGCCACGTCCGGCGCTACACCAAGAAGACGCTGGCCGGCGCGATGACCGAGGCCGGTCTTGAGGTCGAGACGATCCACTACGCCAACGCGCTCGGGCTGATCGGCTACTTCATGGCCACCAAGGTCTTCCGGCTGATGCCGAAGGAGGGCCCGATGGTGAAGGTCTACGACACCCTCGTGCTGCCCGCCACCAAGGCCGCCGAGCAGCTGGTCCGCCCACCCTTCGGCCAGTCCGTCTTCGCCGTAGCCCGCGTCCCCGCCTAACCCCGCCCTCACCCCAACCCGGACTCACCCCGTTGATCATGAGGTTGACGGCGATGTCGATCTCCTCGATCGCCGCCAACCTCATGATCAACGTGGGGGTCGGGTGGGAGTGGGTTACTGCTTGATTTGGTAGGTGGGGCGGGTCACGGCGCGGGCGAGGGTGTGGAAGGTGAGGTTGAAGCCGACGTAGGCGGGGGAGGCGTCGGGGGTGAGGTCGAGGCGGTCGACGTCGAGCGCGTGCACCGCGAAGACGTAGCGGTGCGGCCGGTCGCCGGCCGGCGGCGCGGCCCCGCCGTAGCCCCGCTCGCCGTAGTCGTTGCGCACGGTGAACGCGCCGCCGAGGTCCGCCTCGGCCACCCCGCGCGGCAGCGACGTCACGTCGGCCGGCAGGTTGACCAGCACCCAGTGCCAGAATCCGCTGCCGGTCGGCGCGTCCGGGTCGAAGCAGGTCACCACGAAGCCCCGGGTCTCCGCCGGGAAGCCGGACCAGGCGAGCTGCGGCGAGAGGTTGTCGCCCCCGACGCTGCCGTGCGCGAAGGTGGCGTCCATCGGCTCGCCGTTCTGCACGTCGTCACTGGTGAGATTGAACGACGAGACGGTCGGTAGCAGCTCGTACGGGTCCGGGGCGATCGGTCGTTCCAGGGTCATCGAACGGGTCCTTCCGGTGAACGGTTTCCTGCCCCTTCTTACCTCGCCGTCGCCCGACTATCGACCGGAAGCTCCCGTTGTCCGGCCGATCCGCCGGTCCGGGCCGGACCGTTGCCACGGAACAATCCTCCTCGGGAGGACCACCCCTTGACTTCCATCTGGCGTGACTTCTGCAAGGCCCTCGTCGCCGCGGTCCGCCGCCCCGACGAGGCGGCGCTGCGCGCCGAGCGCGGGCGGGCGGTGCGGCGGCTCGCCGAGGAGAAGATCCGCGAGCAGGAACGGCGATCCGCCGGACCGGACCGCCGGGCGGAACCGGCGGACGAGGGCTGACGGCCCGCCAGGCATCTGCCGTGGTCCATGAGCCGTTACCCTCGGGCTATGGCCCTCGACCTGTTCGCCGGGATTCCGGTCAGCGACTACGCCGCCGCGTTGGCCTGGTACGAGCGGCTGTTCGGTTCCCCGCCCGCCTTCGTCCCGAACGACCACGAGGCGGTGTGGGGGCTCGCCGAACACCGGTGGGTGTACATCGAGCGACATCCCGACCGGGCCGGCCACGCCATGCACACCGTCTTCGTCGACGACCTCGACGCCCTGCTGGCCGAGACGGCCGGGCGGGGACTCGAACCGGCGAGGCGGGAGACGTACGAGAACGGGGTCCGGAAGGCCATCTACGTCGATCCCGACGGGAACGAGATCGGCTTCGGCGGCCCGCCGCTCTGACCCCGTGGGGTGCCGTCGTGCGACCGATGATCGTCGCCGCGCTCGGTACGGCCCTGTTCGGTGGCGGAGGGTGTGGGATTCGAACCCACGAAGGACATCGCTGCCCTTACCGGTTTTCAAGACCAGCGCCATCGGCCACTAGGCGAACCCTCCCGGACCACGGACCCGACGGGGTACGCGGCCGTGCCTAGTCTGCCACGGCTGGCGTCCGGGCGAGCGGGCACGCCACCCCGGCTGGGATGATCGACGCCATGTGGGAGACCCCGGCCATCGTGCTGATCACTGGGATCATGGCCGCCGGCAAGTCCACTGTGGCCGAGGCGCTGGCCCGCCGGCTGCCCCGCGCGGTGCACCTGCGCGGCGACGTCTTCCGGCGGATGGTGGTCAGCGGCCGGGCCGAGATGACCGCCGAGCCGTCCGAGGAGGCGTACCGGCAGTTGCGGCTGCGCTACGACCTGGCGGCCGCGGCGGCGGACCGCTACGCCGCCGCCGGCTTCACGGTGGTGCTCCAGGACATCGTCATCGGCGCCGACCTGCCGGCCATGGTCGGCCGGATCCGGCACCGGCCGCTCGCCGTCGTGGTGCTCCCGCCCCGGCCGGAGGTGGTCGCCGCCCGCGAGCGGGACCGCCCCAAGAAGGGGTACCGGGACTGGCCGGTCGCCGACCTCGACGCCGACCTGCGCTCGGGGACGCCCCGGATCGGGCTCTGGCTGGACACCTCGGCGCAGACCCCGGAGCGGACGGTGGACGAGATCCGGGCCCGGGCGTGGACCGACGGCCAGGTGGGGTAGACACGACACATGCGTGCGATCACGATCTCCGAACCCGGCGGGCCCGAGGCACTGGTCTGGAGCGAGGTCCCCGACCCCGAACCCGGGCCGGGCGAGGTGGTGGTGGACGTCCGCGCCAGCGCTGTCAACCGGGCGGACCTGCTGCAACGGCAGGGGCACTACCCGCCGCCGCCGGGCGCGTCGGCGTATCCCGGGCTGGAGTGCGCCGGGGTGATCGGCGCGCTCGGTCCGGACGTGACCGGGTGGCGGGTGGGCCAGGAGGTCTGCGCGCTGCTGGCCGGCGGCGGCTACGCGGAGCGGGTCGCCGTGCCGGCCGGCCAGCTGCTGCCGGTGCCGGCCGGGGTCGACCCGGTCGACGCCGCCGCGCTGCCCGAGGTGGCCTGCACCGTCTGGTCGAACGTGGTGCGGCTGGCCGGGCTCGGCGCGGGCGAGACGCTGCTGGTGCACGGCGGCGGCAGCGGGATCGGCACCTTCGCCATCCAGCTCGGGGCGGCGCTGGGCGCGACCGTGGTGGTGACCGCCCGGTCGGCCAAGCACCCGGTGCTGCGCGAGCTGGGCGCCGCGCACACCGTCGACTACCGGGAGCAGGACTTCGTCGAGGAGGTCCGGCGGGTCACCGACGGCCGGGGCGCGGACGTGATCCTCGACATCATGGGCGCCTCCTACCTGGGCCGGAACGTGGCGGCGCTGGCCACCGGCGGCCGGCTGGTGGTCATCGGCATGCAGGGCGGGCGCAAGGGCGAGCTGGACCTCGGCGCGCTGCTGGCCAAGCGGGGCACGATCGCCGCGACGGCGCTGCGCTCCCGGCCGGTCGCGGAGAAGGCGGAGATCGTCCGGGGCGTACGCGAGCAGGTCTGGCCGCTGATCGAGGCGGGCCGGATCCGCCCGATCGTGGACCGCCGGCTGCCGATGAGCCGGGCCGCCGAGGCGCACCAACTGTGCGAGACGAACGAGCACGTGGGCAAGGTCCTGCTCACCACGGGGTGACCGGGCACGGCCTGTCCGGCGCGGGCCGGACCGGCGGCCGGGCGGGGCAGCATCAGGCGCGGGCCGGACCGGCGGCCGGGCGGGGCAGGATCAGGCGCGGGCCGGGTCGGCGGCCGGGCGGCGCAGCATCAGGCGCGGGCCGGGGCCCTCACCGGCCAGCGCGTCGCTGGGGTTGCTGAGCGTGCAGCGCTGCAACGACAGGCAGCCGCAGCCGATGCAGCTGTCGAGGTCGTCGCGGAGCTTGGTCAGCAGCCGGATCTGCTCGTCCAGCCGCTCCCGCCAGATGGTGGATAGCCGCGACCAGTCCTCAGCGGTGGGCGTACGCGAGGCGGGCAGCGACTCCAGCGCCGCCCGGATCTCGTCCAGCGAGATGCCGACCTGCTGGGAGATCCGGATGAACGCCACCCGACGCAGCTCGCTGCGGGCGTAGCGGCGCTGGTTGCCGCCGGTGCGCTCGGCCCGGATCAGCCCGAGCCGCTCGTAGTAGCGCAGCGCCGACGGCGCCACCCCGCTGCGCTCGGAGAGCTGGCCGATGGTCAGAGACTCGTGCATCACGTTCGCCTTGAGTTGAAGTGCGCTTCAACTTGCAGGCTATCCGCATGACCACGATGACCGCCAGTACGGGCCGGGCCGGCGCCGCCCCGCCCGGGCCACGGCTCCCCGCGCCCGTGGCGCCGCTGCTCGACCGGATCCGGGCCGGCCGGGAGTTCGGCGCCAACGTCTACTCCACCGTCGACGTGCTCTGGGTGCTCTACGACCGGATCCTCCGGATCACCCCGGAGACCGTCGACGCCCCGGAACGGGACCGCTTCCTGCTCTCCAAGGGCCACGCCGTGGCCGGCTACTACGCGGTGCTCGCCGCGAAGGGCTTCGTCCCGCTCGACTGGCTCGACGACCAGGGCGGCCCGGCGAGCCGGCTCGGCGACCACCCGGACCGGCTGCTGGTGCCCGGCGTCGAGATCGGCTCCGGTTCGCTCGGCCACGGCCTGGGGCTCGGCGTGGGCACCGCGCTCGGGCTGCGCGCCCAGGGCCTGCTCACCCCCCGGGTGTACGTGCTGCTCGGCGACGCCGAACTGGACGAGGGCTCCAACCACGAGGCGATCGCGTACGCCGGGGCGACCGGGCTGGCCAACCTGACCGCCGTGGTGGTGGACAACTCCTCGGCCACGCACGGCTGGCCGGGTGGCGCGGCGGCCCGGTTCACCGTGAACGGCTGGACCGCCGCCACTGTCGACGGGCGCGACCACGACGCCCTGCACACCGCCCTGACCGGGCAGGACAACCACCGGCCGCACGTCGTCGTCGCGGTCGTCGACTCCGGGGAGTGACCATGCGGGAGACCTTCGTCGACACCACCACCGCGTTGCTGGCCGAGGATCCGCGTACCGCGCTGGTGCTCGCCGACATCTCCGCCGCCGCGTTCGCCGCGGCCGCCCGTCGGCACCCGGAACGGGTGCTCAACGTCGGGATCCGGGAACAACTGATGGTCGGCGTGGCGGGCGGGCTCGCGCTGACCGGGCTGCGGCCGATCGTGCACAGCTACGCCCCGTTCCTGGTCGAGCGGGCGTACGAGCAGCTCAAGCTGGACCTGGACCACCAGGGGACGAGCGCGGTGCTGGTCAGCGTCGGCGCGTCGTACGACCGGGCGGCCGCCGGGCGCACCCACCTCGCCCCGGCGGACGTGTCGCTGATCGACACGCTGCACGACTGGACAGTGCACGTTCCCGGGCACCCGGGCGAGGTGCCGGCGCTGCTGCGGGGCGCGGTGGCCGCCGAGGGCTCGGCGTACCTGCGCCTGTCCACGCTGCACAACGACCGGCCGCGCGCCGGCGACGGTTCGCTGGACCTGGTCCGGGACGCCGGGCCGGGCGCGCCGCTGCTGGTCGCGGTCGGGCCGGTGCTGGACGCCGCGGTCGCCGCGGTGGCGGATCTGGGGGTCTCGGTGGCGTACACCCACCGGCCCCGGCCGTTCGACGTCGCGGGCCTGCGGGCGCTGGCCGGCACCGAGGTGATCCTGGTCGAGCCCTACCTGGCCGGTACGTCCGCGCGGGTGGTGTCGGCGGCGTTGGCCGACCGGCCGCACCGGCTGCTGGCGCTCGGCGTGGGTCGGCAGGAGCTGCGCCGCTACGGCTCGCCGGACGACCACACCCGCTGGCACGGGCTGGACGCGGCCGGGCTGCGCCGCTCGGTGAGCGGATTCCTGGCACCGGCGCTGACGCCGGCCGGCCGCTGAGCGGCCACGCGGAGCGGGCCGTCGAGGGGCGGCTACTGGTCAGCGGGCGGGGTGCCGGCGGGGCGGGCCGAGGGTCAGCGGGCCGGGGTGCCGGCGGGGCGGCGGCGGGTGCGTTCGCGGCCGAGGATCCAGAGCGCCTCGACCCCGTCCTTCCAGGTGATCTTCTTGCCCTCCTCGCGACCCCGGGCGCGGTAGCTGATCGGCACCTCGTACGGCCGGATCCGGCGGCGCAGCAGCTTGCCGGTCACCTCGGCCTCCATGCCGAAGCCGCGGGAGCGGATGTCGAGCGAGCGGTAGAGGGCCACCGGCATCAGCTTGAAGCAGGTCTCCAGGTCACCGATGTAGGAGTTGAACAGCACGTTCGCCGCCATCGTGACGCCCTTGTTGCCCATCACGTACCAGAAGCTGTACGCGCTGTGACTGCCGAAGGTGCGATTGCCGTAGACCACCGTGGCCCGGCCGTCCAGCACCGGGTCGAGCAGCTTGGGGATGTCCTGCGGGTCGTACTCCAGGTCGGCGTCGAGGATGACCATGTAGTCGCCCTCGGCGTTGTCGACGGCGGTCTTGATGGCCGCGCCCTTGCCCGCGTTGCGCGGGTGGGTGACCACCCGCAGCCGCGCGTCGTCGGCGCGGCCGAGGATCTCCCCCGTGCCGTCCCGGCTGCCGTCGTCGACCACGACCAGCTCGATCTCGCACGGGTAATCGACCGCCAATGCCTGCTTCAGGGCATCCGCGATGCGTTCTTCCTCGTTGTAGACCGGCATGAGGATCGAGAGCTTCACGGGAATCTCCACGGTGGCGACAATACGTCGGGCCTAGCGTAGCCTGGCAGGTCAGCGGCGCGGTGGCCGCCACCGCGGGCGTCGGCCGTGGCAGCCGGCCGCGGATGGTGTTTACTTCCGGCCATGTCGGCAGCCGGCTACCCGCTCGCCCTGGCGCCCGTCGCCGCGCTTCTCCTGCTGACCGTCGCGCTGCGACCGGCCGCGCCGGACGCCGTGGCGCCGCTGCGCCTGGCCGTGGTCCGGGCCGCGCTGGTCACCGGTGCGTTCGCGGTGCTCACCGTGGAACTGCTCGGCGCGCTGCGGCTGCTCACCCGGCCCGCGTTCGCGGTCGCCTGGCTGCTCTTCCTGGCCGCCGCCGGCGCGGCCGCCGGCTGGCGCCGCCGCCGGGACGCGGCGCGACCGGCCGGGCCGGTCGTCGCCGCCCGATCCGACGCGCTGGTCGGGGCGGTCGCCGAGCCGGCCCGCGCGAGCGGCGCCGGCCTGCCGGCCACCGCCGGGCCCGGATCCGCCGCCCACCCACCCGCCGGGCCCGGCCCCGACGGCACGGACCGCGCCGGCTGGTCGACCCGGCTGGCCGAGTGGTGGCGTACGGCGGGCCGCGGCGAGCGGCTGCTCACCGGCACCGTGGGCGGGCTGGTCCTGGTCGAGCTGCTGGTCGCGCTGCTGGCCGAGCCGAACAACTTCGACTCGCAGACCTACCACCTGCCCAAGGTGGAGCACTGGGTGGCGCAGGGCGACCTGGACTTCTGGCCCACCGCCATCCACCGGCAGGTGACCATCCCGCCGGGTGCCGAGTACCTGCTGCTGCACCTGCGCCTGTTCACCGGCGGGGACGCGCTGCACAACCTGGTGCAGTGGGCCGCCATGGTGGGCTGCCTGCTGGTCGGCGCCCGGATCACCGCCCAGCTCGGCGGCGGCCGGCGGGCCCAGCTGCTCACCGCTTTCGTGCTGGCCACCACGCCGATGGTGGCGCTCCAGGCGACCAGCACCCAGACCGACCTGGTCTGCGCCGCGTGGGTGGCCTGCGCGGCCACCCTCGCGCTGGACGGGCTGCACCGGCGCACCGGGCCGGGCACCCTGCTCGGGCTGGGCGCGGCCACCGGGCTGACCGCGGTGACCAAGACCAGCGGGCTGATCGCTGTCGGTCCGCTGCTGGTGCTCTGGGGGCTCGCCCAGCTGCGGCTGGCGTACCGCGACCGGGGCGCGGCCCGGATGGGGGGCACGGCCCGTACGGTCGCCGGGTCGCTGCTCATCCTGACCGTCGCCGCGGCGGTGGTCGGGCCGTTCCTGGCCCGGGTGACCGTCGAGTTCGGCCACCCGCTCGGCCCGCCCCGGCTGCGCGAGTCCATCCCGATGGAGCGGCACGATCCGGGGTCCATCGTGGTCAACGCGCTGCGCATCGGGCACACCGCGTTCGACACCCCGCTGGCGCCGCTGCGCCGGGCCGGCGCGGAGGCGATCGTCGGCGTGGCCGGGCTGATCGGGGTGGACCCGCAGGACCGGGCCACCACCTTCGGGCGGGAGACCTTCCCGGTGCCGTCCTGGTATCCGGACGAGGACCGGGTGGCCTTCCCGCTGGCCGGCGCGCTGGCCCTGCTCGGGGCGGGGTTCGCGCTGGCCCGGCCCGGCCGGCTCAGCCCGGAGCGGGCGGGGACGCTGCGCGCGTACGCGGTGGTGGTGGTGGGCGCGGTGCTGCTGCACACCGCCATGATCAAGTGGCAGCCGTGGGGCAACCGGCTGCTGCTCTACGCGCTGGTGCTGGCCGTGCCGCTGGCCGGGGTCTGGCTGGACGCCCTGATCCACCGCCGGTCCGCCGCCACCGCCACCACCGCCGCCGCCACCGGCCCGGGTGGGCGGCGCTCGGTGGCGGTGGGGCTCGCGGTAACCGTGCTGGCGACCAGCGCGCTGGCCGGGGTGCTCGCGGTGTCGTACGGCTTCCCGCGCCGGCTGGTCGGCACCGGCTCGGTCTTCACCACCGGCGACTGGGAGACCCGGTTCCTGCGGCGTCCGCAGTGGACGGCGGAGTTCCGCTGGGCGGCGGAGGCGGTCCGGGCGGCCGACGCCCGCCGGATCGGCCTGGTGCAGCAGAACGACAACTGGGAGTACCCCTGGTGGCTGCTGCTGCGCGAACCGGACGGCCGGCCGCCGGAACTGGTCGCGCTCCAGTCGGTGCTGCCCGAGCGCCCGCCGGCCGACCCGGCCTCGGTGGACGCGATCGTCTGCACCGGCAGCCGGCCGACCTGCACCCGGCTGGTGCCGCCCGGCTGGCGGCTGGAGTTCCGCGGCTACGTCGGTTACGCGCTGCCGCCCGCCGGCTGAGCACGAAGCCCCACTGCCGCTCGCCGGCCGAACGGGACGGCGCCCACCGCCGCCGGCCGAGCGGGACGGCCCGCCTGCCGGGCGAGATGGTCCCAGCCGGGCCGTCGGCGGGGCGGATTGCCGGGATCGCCCGGTTCGGCACACCGCGCGCAAGGATTCCGAACCGTATTCACATACCTGCGTCACGCGCGTTACCTTCCGGTAACTCGATCGACACCCAACGATCGAGGCGAAAGGAGTGCGTCGATGCTTGGTTCCCCTGCCAGGCGCGAACGTGCGACCCGACGACGGAGCCTCACCGCCGTCTTCGCCGCCGCTCTCGTCCTGCCGATGCTCGCCGGTCCGGCCACCCCCGCCTCCGCGGCGGACCGCCCGGCCATCCAGCCGCTCCCCGCCAACCTGGAGGCGATCCGTGCCGCCGAGGCCACCGCGCTCTACGGCACGCCCGCCATCCGCCCGATCGAACAGCGCCGCACCGCGCTGATCACCATGGGCGACAGCGAGATCTCGGGTGAGGGGGTGGGCAACTACGTCCCCGGCACCCACGAACCCGGCAACTGGTGCGACCGCTCGTACGACCAGGCGGTGTTCCGCACCGGCATCGCCGCCGACGAGAAGTACAACATCGCCTGCTCCGGGGCGACCCCGTGGAACCTGATCCGGGGCGGGCCGACCCAGCACAACGAGCTGAACCAGGGCGACCACCTGGCGATCAAGGCGCGGAACACGCACCTCAAGCTGATCTGGGTGGTGGTCGGCGCGAACGGCGACGGCACTATCCAGTTCGGCCCGGTCGCCACCGACTGCACCATCCGCCGGGTCTTCTTCCAGGGCCCGTGCTACCCCACCTACACCGACCAGTGGACGGTCCGCACCGACGGCAGCCGGCGAGCGGTGGAGGACGCGCTCACCGACATCCGGCGGACCATGACCAACGCCGGTTACCTGCGCTCGGACTACGAGCTGGTGCTCATGTCGTACCCGAGCCCGGGCAGCCCGGACGTGGAGGACAACCCGAACTTCCCCGGCTGGTACGGCGGCGGCTGCCTGCTCTACCTGGCCGACGCGGCGTTCGCCCGGAACAAGGCGGTGCCGCTGTTCGAGGCGGCCATCCGGGCGGCGGCCACCAACACCGGCACCCGCTACCTGGACGCCAGCCGGCTCTTCCACGGCCACGAGGTGTGCACCGACAACACAGCGGTCCGGGGCCTCTACATCGAGGTCGGCATCTGGGACGAGAACGCGGCGCGGCAGTCGTTCCACCCGAACTACCGGGGGCACGGCATGTTCGCCCAGTGCATCACCCAGTTCTGGAACTCCGGTCAGCAGCGGGCCACCTGCGTCGACCCGGCCAGCACCGGCAGCGGCGCGCTCTACCCGGGGCTGTTCGAGTTCAAGCAGCTGCGCAACGTGGCCACCGGCACCTGCGTGGACGGCAAGGGGTACGACTCGCGCAACAGCACCCCGCAGCAGTCGTACGGCTGCCACGGCGGGCGTAACCAGGGCTTCTGGTACGACCCGACCCGGCAGTCGCTGCACTCCGAGCTCTCCCACGACCGCTGCCTGGACGTGGCCGGCGGCACGCTGAGCGCCGGCACGGCCGTCAACATCTACGACTGCCACGGCGGCGCGAACCAGAAGTTCGTGCTCGCCGGCAACCAAATCAAGGCGGCCGGCAACACCAACCTCTGCCTGGCGTTCGACAGCCCCTTGCTGGGCAGCCCGCGGCTGCGGCTGGCCACCTGCTCGTCGAGCACCCGCCAGCAGTGGTCGTTCGAGTCCCGCACCTTCGCCAACCCGGTCGGCTACGGGCACGACGACTTCATCGGCTCCCGGGTGTACTGATCCCCACGCCTGCGCGTACAGCGAAAGAGTGGCCATTTCCCGCGGAATGGCCACTCTTTCGCTGAACGTGCGCCGACGCTGGCCGGGCTGCGGGGGGCCTACTTCTGGCGGGCCGGCACGACGATCAGACGGGCCAGGCCGCCGTCGCCCTCCTTGGCGCCGGCCACGCCGACCGTGGTGCCGACCGTGACGTCGGTCGACTGGATAGTGGTGCGGCGCTCCACGACGCGCAGCTTGTCGCCGAAGGTCCAGGTCATGGTGAAGCCGTCGGTGGACTTCACGGTCATCGAGTCGGCGTCGATGGCGGTCACCTCGCCGCGCTGCACGGCGACCGTCTTCGTACCGTCCTTGGTCCGCACCACGGCCTCGCCGTGCAGCATGTTGCGGCGCAGCAGCACCCGGGCCTTGCGGCGCTCGCGCCCCTCCTCGCCGCGCTCGCGCCGCGGCTTCGCCCCGGTCGCGGACGGCGAGGCCGCCGGCGAGGCGGGCGCGGCCAGGGCGTCGACGTCCAGGTCGCCCGCGTCGAAGCCGAGCGCGGCGAGCGCCTGGCCCTCCGCGCCCATCGCCGCGGCCACCTCGACGGAGGTCTCCCGGACCGGCTGGCCGCCCACCTGGTCGGCGCCGCACCCGCCGACGCCCAGCGCGACGGCCGCGAGCAGGGTGGTGGTGGCGATTCCCCAACGTGCCATGAGTCTTCCTCTCGTCCGTGGTGCTGCCAGCCTGCCCCGCGTCGGCGAGCGGAGCGTCAGGCCGATGTTCGGGCCGGGTAAGGATCCGGCGGCAGCCGGACCGTGAAGGCGGCGCCGCCCTCCGGGGCGTGCCCCGCCGAGATCTCCCCACCGAGCCGGCGGACCAGGCCGGCGGCGAGCGCCAGCCCCAGTCCGCTGCCCACCTTGCGCACCCCGCGGTACCGCTGGTGCAGCGCGCCGCGCTCGAAGGCCACCGCCAGGTCGTCGTCGGTGAAGCCGGGCCCGCCGTCGCGGACCTCGACCACCCCGCCGGCGGCCGGGTCCGCGCCCACCGGCCGGACCGCGAGCACCACCGGCGCCCCCGGCGGTACGACCCGCAGCGCGTTCTCCAGCAGCCCGTCGACCACCTGCCGGATCCGGCCCGGGTCGGTGTACGCGGGCACCGGCCGGTCCGGCACCTCGACCCGGAAGGACACCCCGACCGCCGCGCAGCGCCCGGCCCAGGTCCGCTCCGCGTCGACGGCCAGCCGGGTCAGGTCGACCGGCGCCGGTTCCAGCGGGAAGTCGGCCGCCTCCAGCCGGGCCAGCGCCAGCAGGTCGCTGACCAGGCGGTCCAGGTGTTCCGCCTCGGCGAGCAGGGTCCGCCCGGTGCCGGCCGCCTCGTCCGCCGGGATCACCCCGTCGGCCAGCGCCTCGGCGTACCCGCGGATCGCGGTCAGCGGGGTGCGCAGCTCGTGCGAGACGGAGAGCAGGAACTCCCGCTGCCGGCCCTCGCTGGTGGCCAGCGCGGCGGCCAGCCCGTTCAGCGCGTACGCCAGGTCGGCCGTCTCCTCCGGCGGTTCCACCGGCACCCGTACCGTCCGGTCCCCGGCGCGCAGCCGCGCGGCGGCCTCGGCGGCCCGCCGGACGGGCCGGGCCAGCCGGCGGGCGAGCAGCAGCCCGGCGACCACCCCGGCGCCGAGCCCGGCGAGCAGCGGGAGCCAGAGGCCGGGCAGCACCTGCCGCCACGGTGCGTTGACCCGGCGGGTCAGCACCACCCCGTTGCCGCCCGGCAACGCGCGCCCCTCGACCAGGGTGCGCCGCCCGTCGACCGGCCGTCGGGTCGAGACGTTGCGCCCCTCGGCGACCCGCTGCACCACCCGGGGCGGCAGCCCGGCCCGGTCCGGCACACCCCGCCGGATCAGGTACGCGTCGATGCCCTGCGCCCGCAGCTGGCGGAGCAGCCGCTCCTCGTCGGCGGTGCGGCCGGTGGCCAGCCGGGGACGCAGCACCTCGGCGGCCAGCCGGGCCTGGGCGGCCAGCGCCTCCTGGTCCCGCCGTTCCACGCCCCGCACCGCCAGCGGCACCGCGACGATCGCGGTGACCAGCACCGAGACCAGGGCGACCGCGCAGGTGACCAGCACCGCGCGGGCGGTCAGCGTACGGCCGAACCGGCGGCGCGGCGGGGCCGGCGGCGGGCCGACCACCGGCAGCGCGAGGGTCGGCTCAGTCATCGGCGGCGTACCCCACGCCCCGGTGGGTCCGGATCACGCTGGCCGCGCCGAGCTTGGCCCGGACCTGCGCCACGTGCACGTCGACGGTCCGGGTGCCGGCGTGCGCGGCGTAGCCCCAGACCGCGGCCAGCAGCTCCTCCCGGGTGAACACCCGGCCCGGGCGGGCCATCAGGTGCGCGAGCAGGTCGAACTCCGTGCTGGTCAGCTGGACCGGGGCGCCCGCGACGGCGACCGTCCGGCGGACCGGGTCGAGGGTCACCCGGCCGACCACCCGCGGCCGGTCCACCTCGGGCGGCCCGGCCGTGCGGCGCAGCACCGCCCGCACCCGGGCGACCAGTTCGCGCGGGCTGAACGGCTTGGTGACGTAGTCGTCCGCGCCCAGTTCCAGGCCGACGACCCGGTCGACCTCGTCGTCGCGGGCGGTGAGGAAGATGACCGGGGTCCAGTCGCCCGCCTCGCGCAGCCGCCGGCAGATCTCGGTGCCGGTCAGGCCGGGCAGCGCGATGTCGAGCACACAGGCCACCGGGCGCAGCCGGCGGGCGGCGGCCAGCCCCGCCGTCCCGTCCCGCTCCAGGTGTACGCCGAAGCCGTCCCGGCTGAGGTAGCGCCGGACCAGGTCGGCGATGGCCGGCTCGTCCTCGACCACGAGGACGAGCCCGCGCGGTTGGGCGTCGGCGGTCACCGGCCCATGATTGCCGACACCGGCGGCGGTACGGACGCCGGCGGATGTTCGGATTCGGTAAGGAGACGCCGGGGCGGGCCGCCCCGGCCGGTGCTCAGCGGACCGTGGCGGGGCGGAGGGTGGCCGGTCGCGCGGTGGCCGGTGCCTCGCCGATGGTCGCCACGATCCGCTCCCGGGCACTGCGCAGCCGGGTCCGGAAGGCGTGGTTGAGCAGGGCGTCGAGCTGCCACACCTGCTTCGGGTGCTGGGTACGGATGACGAACCGCTCGCGGACCCCGTCGATAGCGGTGGCGGCCAGTTCGACCGAGTGCAGCCGGGGGTCCGGGCTCCAGGTGACGTTGCTCAGCTCGCGCAGTTCGGTGTTGAGGTGCAGGCGCAGCCGGTGCAGCACCCGGGTCTGCTGGGTGACGACCAGCCGGCGGTGGGTCAGCAGCAGCAGGTACTCGCCGGCCATCGGGCGGTCGGGACGGTTGCACCGGCCGACCAGGATGGTCGCGTCGCCGGATCCGACGCAGCCACGGAAGACCGGCATGTGCCGGGCGACGGTCTGCGCCGCCAGTCCGGCCTCGGCGGCGGCCGGGAGGAACGTACGGGAGAACACGTCCATGCCCTGCCCAACGACGGCCATCCCGCAGTGACGCGGCTCACAGGAGGATTTTGGAAGTTCCACGACGCCGCGTCGCACCGCCTGTGCGACGGCGGCGGCCGCGGCGGTCACCGCACCGGCGTCAACCGGCGGAGCGTCCCGGACAGGGTGCCGTACCTGCGCAGCTGCGGCTGCGCCGTACGGACCGCGTACGCCGGCTGCTCGAGTTCCAGGTAGTTGCTGTCGATGTTGATCCGGACCCCGCCCCAGGTCTCGTGATGGTCGCCGCGGTACTGCTTCATCCGGCGCTTCGGCCAGTAGGACGCGGGAATGGCCTCGTCCGACACCGTCTGGATGCCGTCCCAGCGGGCGAAGTCGATCAGATCCGGGCGGGCGTAGCCGGGCCGCGCGTAGGCGGCCACCTGGTCACGGAGGCCGGCGGACTCGACCGAGGTGTACACGCCGGCCAGGAACCCGTGCTCGTGCAGCCGGCCGGTCCAGGCGCTCACGAAGGTGTCGACCGCGCCGGTGCACGTGGCGTCGCCGGCCGGGTAGCGCTCCAGGTCCAGGATGATCGTGCTCCGCGCCGCGAGTCCGAGGTTCCGCGCGCTGGTCGCCGCGTCGTCGGCCGCCTCGCGGCCCTGGGTCGCGGCCCGGGCGGGGTCGATCCGGCGCTGGTAGCTGGAGCAGGGCGCCTGGAGTCCGACGTAGAGCGGGAAGAACCGCCAGCCGGCGGCCTGCTGGGTGCTGACCCACTCCTTGGTCAGGTTGGCCTGGGCGCAGCCCCGGTTGACCCCGCCGATGTAGATGCCCACCGCCCGGTACGGCGACTGGAGCCAGGCCTTCATCGCCGCGTTCGACGGTGCCGCGCAGGTGTCGAAGCCCAGGCCGGTGAAGGTGCCCGGGTGCGGGCCGGTGTAGCCGGCGGCGGTGGCCGGGGCGGGCCGGTCGACCACGGCGGCGCCGGCGAGCAGCGTGGCCACCGCGGCCACGGCGAGGACCCGTCGGGCGGCACGGCGCAGGGCGAGCCGGCTGGCGAGGAGCGTCAAGGGTCTCCCGATCTGACGACGGGGCGGGAAGGCGGCGGAACCGGCGGGTCGGCACCCGCCCCCGCACGCCGCGTTCGGATCATCCCCGCCCGACCGGCCACTGTCCAGTTCGTACCCGTGGTCGCCGTCCGGTCAGGCCGCGTCCCGCTGTCGCCCGACCGGGAGTGCGCGGGCCGGCCGCCGGATCGGGCGACCGGCCGGGACGGTGGGGTCAGAGCAGCTCGACGATGGTGGCGTTGGCCATGCCGCCGCCCTCGCACATCGTCTGCAGGCCGTAGCGGATGCCGTTGTCGCGCATGTGGGCGAGCATCGTGGTCATGATCCGGGCGCCGGACGCGCCCAGCGGGTGGCCCAGCGCGATCGCGCCGCCGCGCGGGTTCAGCCGCTCCGGGTCGGCCTCGGTCTCCGCCAGCCAGGCCAGCGGCACCGGGGCGAACGCCTCGTTCACCTCGTACACCCCGATCTCCTCGATGCCCAGCCCGGCGCGGCGCAGCGCCTTCGCGGTGGCCGGGATCGGCGCGGTGAGCATGGTGACCGGGTCGTCGGCGGCGACCACGGCGGTGTGGATCCGGGCCAGCGGGCGCAGGCCGTGCTGGCTGGCCCACTCGGAGGTGGTGACCGCCAGCGCCGCCGCGCCGTCGGAGATCTGCGAGGCGGAGCCGGCGGTGACCACGCCGTCGGGCCGGAACGGGGTGGCCAGCTCGCCGAGCTTGGCCAGCGAGGTGTCCCGCCGGATGCCCTCGTCGGCGGCGAACTTGCCACCGTCGGCCAGGGCCACCGGGGCGAGTTCGGCGTCGAACGCGCCGGCGTCCTGCGCGGCGGCCGCCTTCTCGTGGCTGGCCAGCGCGTACTCGTCGAGCTGGGTGCGGGAGAAGCGCCAGCGCTGGGCGATCAGCTCGGCCCCGACGCCCTGGTTGAACGGCAGCGGGGACTCGTCGGCGAAGCCCTCCACGCCCCGGTAGCGGTCGCGCACCTGGTCGCTGAAGGGCATCCCGCCGGCCACGCTGGAGCCCATCGGCACCCGGGTCATCGACTCGACGCCACCGGCGACCACCAGGTCGGCCTGGCCGGAGAGCACGGTGGCCGCGGCGAAGTGCAGCGCCTGCTGGCTGGAGCCGCACTGCCGGTCGAGCGTGGTGCCGGGCACCGACTCCGGCCAGCCGGCGGCCAGCACGCCGTTGCGGGCGATGTTCCAGGACTGCTCGCCGACCTGCGACACGCAGCCCCAGACCACGTCGTCGACCTGCCCCGGGTCGATGCCGGTGCGCTCGGCCAGGGCGCGCAGCACGTGCGCCGACAGGTCCACCGGGTGCACCGTGGCCAGGCTGCCCTTGCGTCGCCCCACCGGGGTGCGTACGGCGCCGACGATAACCGCGTCACTCATGTCTACTCCCCGGTAACTTGGCTCGGTCCCGAGTCTACGTCCTCGGTGCGGTGGTCGTCCGCCCCCGGGTGCGCTGGCATGCTGGGCGCATGCCAGCAGAGTCCTCCGGGCAGTGGCGGGTGCCCGCCGCGCTACCGGCGCTGAAGGCCGTCGGCGCGCTCGCGCTGGTGGCGCTCGGGCTGCTCCTCGCCGGGGGTGACCCGGTCCAACTGGTGCTCGCCGGGCTGGCCGCGGCCGGGCTGCTCGGCTGGGCGCTGCGCGACGTGGTCGCCCCGGTCCGGCTCGCCGTCGACCCGGAGGGCGTCACGGTGATCCAGGGTTATGCCGGGCACCGCCGGCTGCCCTGGGCCGCGGTGGAGGCGATCACCGTAGCTCGCCGGGGCCGGCTGGGCCTGGCCAACGAGGTGCTGGAGATCGACGCCGGCGAGTCGCTGCACCTGTTCGGCCGCTCCGACCTGGGCGCCGAGCCGGCCGAGGTGGCCGAGGCGCTGCACGCCGCCCGCCCCGCCGGCTGAGCGGCCCGCGATCCACCCGCCGGCTGAGCGGCCCGCGATCCACCCGCCGGCCGAGCGGCCCGCGTCCGCCCGCCGGGCCGAGGTGGCGCGGCGGGCCGAGCCGCCGGTCAGCCGACCAGGGCGGCGGTGCGGACCAGCGCCAGGCCGAGCAGCGCCAGCACCAGGATCGCGCCGCCGGCGAGTTGCACCAGCGAGCGCCGCGACCGCGGGGCGTACGCCAGCACCAGCGCCATCGCCGCGCCGACCACCAGGCCGCCCAGGTGCCCCGGGATGGAGATGCCCGGCACCGTCAGCGTGAAGACCAGGTTGATCACCAGGATCGGGATGACCTGGGAGATGTCCCGGCCCATCTTGCGTTCGATCACGATGAGCGCGGCGAAGAGCCCGAAGATGGCCGTGGAGGCGCCGGCGGTGGTCACGTTCGGCTCGCTGAACAGGTAGGCGGCGACGTTCCCGCCGAACCCGGCGACCAGGTAGAGCGACAGGAAGCGCAGCGGCCCGAGGTTGGCCTCCAGCGACCGGCCGAGCACCCAGAGCGCCCACATGTTCAGCAGCAGGTGGACCACGCCGAAGTGCAGGAACATCGCGGTGAGCAGGCGGTACCACTGGCCCTCGGCGATGCCGCCGACCGTGCCGTCCGGGAAGATCGCCCCGCCCAGCACCGACCCCCAGTCGGTGAGCGGGGTGCTGCCGCCCAGCAGGCCACCGAAGCCGGAACCGCCGAGGGCGGCGTCCCCGCCCCGGTCGGAGGCGATGGAGAGCAGCATCAGCAGCACGTTCAGCGCGATCAGCGCCTTGGTCACGTAGCCGTGCCGGCCGGCGGCACCGCCACCGAAGGCGGTACGCGCCGGCCGCACGCTACGGCGTCCCTCGTTGACGCACTCCGGGCACTGGTGCCCGACCGACGCCTCCCGCATGCAGTCCGGGCAGATCGGCCGGTCGCAGCGGGTGCACCGGACGTAGGTCTGCCGGCCCGGGTGCCGGTAGCAGACCGGGGTGGTCGGTGGCGACTCGCTCACCGCGCCGACCTTCCGTCCGGGCCCGTCCGGCCCCGCCCTCCGGAGCGCTCAGTCATGCGAGCAAAGGTACCTCGCCGGGGCTCAGCCCTCGCCGCCCTCGATCTCGACCCGCTCGATGACCACGTCCTGCAGCGGCCGGTCGCTCGGACCGGTCGGGGTGTTGGCGATGGTGTCCACGACCTTCGCCGACGCCTCGTCGGCGACCTGGCCGAAGATGGTGTGCCGGTTGTTCAGGTGCGGCGTCGGCGAGACGGTGATGAAGAACTGCGAGCCGTTGGTGCCCGGCCCGGCGTTCGCCATCGCCAGCAGGTACGGCCGGTCGAAGCGCAGCTCCGGGTGGAACTCGTCGGCGAACTTGTAGCCCGGCCCGCCGCGACCGGTGCCGGTCGGGTCGCCCATCTGGATCATGAAACCGGCGATCACCCGGTGCGAGATGGTGCCGTCGTAGTACGGACCGCTGCCCGGCTGGCCGGTACGCGGGTCGATGTATTCGCGCTTGCCCTGGGCCAGCTCGACGAAGTTGCGGACGGTCTTCGGCGCGTGGTTGGGGAAGAGCTCCAGCCGGATCGGGCCGGCGTTGGTGTGCAGGGTGGCGTAGACAGCCTCGGCCACGGGTACTCCTCACTTGTCGGTCAGTTCCATGCGGATCCTCCCATGTGCCCGATCTGGCCATGCGGAGGCATCCGAAGGTGGAGGATGACGGAGGAACAACTCCCAGGAGGTGGGACCGTGTTTGGAATCGGGCGGCGTAAGTCCCAGGGGCAGCTCGCCAGGGCCGAGCTGAACCAGAGCATCAGCCACCTGATGCAGGCGGCCAACCATGCCGCGAAGGGCGCCGGCGCGAGCGTCGGCCCGCGGGTCCAGGCGGCCCGGGGCTTCGTCGCGCCGACGGCGGCGAAGGTGCGTGACCGGGCCGCGACCGGCTGGGGGACCACGCTCACCACGCTCGCGCCGCTGGCGGCGGTCGCTCGTGACGGTGCCGGCCAGGCGGGCTCGATGACCAGGAAGGCCAAGGCGAAGAACATGCGGATCACTGGAAAGAAGAAGCAGCCCCGCCGTCGCGGGTCCATGATGACCGGTCTGCTCGCCGCGGGCGCGGTGGCGGGCCTGGCCGGCGCGATGGCCATGCGCCGGCGCCGGGAACAGCAGGAGTGGGCCGAGTACGACCCGACCCGCACGCTGGAGCCGATGCGCGACGAGGTCGACACCATCGAGGTGAAGACCCGCTCCGGCGGCGGCAGCGGGGTGACCGACGCGTCCACCATGTCCAGCGGCTCGGGCGTGGCCGGCGGCCCGACCGGGGCCGGCAGCTCGGCGGTGGCCGGCGGCGACAGCGCCTCCACCACCTCGCCCGGGGTACAGCCGACCATCCAGGCGACCGAGAAGGTCCCCTCGGTGGCCGAGGGTGCCCGGGACGTCTCCGGCCGGCCGGCGGACGACCTGAGCAAGGCGCTGGGCAAGAACACCGCCCGGACCAACGGGCGCCGCTGACCCGCGGGTCAGGGCGCCGCGGACCGGAGGGCCGCGGGAGGCGCCGGCGAGGCGGGGGTCACCCCGTGACGCCGGCGCTTCCGCGTCCGGGCCCCGGGCCCGGCTTACGGCGGGCGCGCGTCGGGCAGGCGAGGCCCGACGGCGGGCGGTCAGAGCCAGCCGTTGCGGCGGAACCAGCGGTAGAGCGCGAGCGAGATGGCGAGCATCAGCGCGAGCACGACCGGATAGCCGTACGTCATCCGCAGCTCGGGCATGACGTCGAAGTTCATGCCGTAGATGCCGGCGATGGCGGTCCAGACCGCGGCGATGGCCGCCCATGCGGCGATCTTGCGCATGTCGTTGTTCTGGTCGACCGTCACCTGGGCCAGCCGCGCCTGGAGGATCGAGTTGAGCAGGTCGTCGTAGGAGTTGACCTGCTCGACGGTGCGGCTGAGGTGGTCCTGCACGTCCCGGAAGTAGCGGCGCACCTCCTTGGGCACGTCCCGGTTCATCTGCGAGGTGAGCGTCATCAGCGGCCGTTGCAGCGGGGTCACCGCCCGCTTGAACTCCACCAGCTCCCGCTTCATCTGGTAGATCCGCTGGATCCGGCCGCTGGCCTGGCGGTCGAACACCTCGGCCTCCAGCGTGTCGAGGTCGTCCTCCAGCCGGTCGGCCACCTCCAGGTAGAGGTCCACCACCCGGTCGGTGATCGCGTACGCGACCGCCCACGGGCCCTGGAGCAGCAGTTCCTGCTTGGTCTCCAGGTCGGCCCGGACGGGCGAGAGCCGGCAGGCGTCCCCGTGCCGGACGCTGACCAGGAAGTTCGGCCCGATGAAGAGCATCACCTGGCCGGTCTCGACCACCTCGGAGGTCTCGGTCAGCTCGGCGTGCTCGCAGTACCGGGCGGTGCGCAGCACCAGGAAGCTGACCTCGTTGAAGAGTTCCAGCTTGGGACGCTGCTGGGCCTTGACCGCGTCCTCGACTGCCAGCTCGTGCAGCCCGTAGGTGGCGGCGATGGCGGTCATCTCGTCCAGCGACGGTTCGTGCAGGCCGAGCCAGACGAAGCCGTGCTCCGCCTCGCGGGCGGCGTGGAGCGCCTCGGCGTAGTCCCAGTCGCCGGGCTGCCGCCGGCCGTCGACGTAGAGCGCGCAGTCGACCACGGCGCTGCGGCCGGGGCCGCTGGGCGGGGCGGTGTCCCGGGAGTCGTCGGCGCTGCGGCGGCGGGCCATCGCCCGTACCGGCGCCACCCAGGCCCGGGGCTTGAGCACCCGGCCAGCGCTCGGCGGTGCCACCCGCTCGACACGGTCCGTCATCGTGCCCCCCTTCCCACGCTCCGCTGCGGCTTGCAGGTTACGCCGCCGCGCCCGTCACCGCCCGTGACGATCAGGTGCGGGGGTGGCGCCGGGCGGGCCGGGTCGCATCGGGGGGTGAGGGACGACACGGCCCACCCGGCACCCTTTGGGGGCGGGGGTTGTGCTGGTCACGCCACTCACCGTGACGGCGGCTCGGGTGGCCCGCGTACGCGCCGGTGGGCGCGGGGGCGCTGCGCGAGACCGGACTCCGCTACAGGTGGTGAGTGACGCTCGCAGCATTGTGGGCCGCCGGCCGCCCCGGCGGGAGTCCCGGGACGGCCGGTATCGCTTTATTGTCGGAAACCCGACAGAATTCAGCCCCGGACGGCCGCGACTGCCTCGGCCAGCCGCCGGACACCCTCGTCGATCCGGTCGGCGGTGACCGCCGAGAACGCCAGGCGGAGGGCGTGCTGCCCGCCCTCGACGACGAAGTCGCTGCCCTTGACCACGGCCACCCCGCGCTCGGCGGCGGCCGGGGCGAGCCGGTCGACCAGCACGTCCTCGGGCAGCTCGATCCAGAGGAAGTAGCCGCCGTCCGGCTCCACGAACCGGGCCTCCGGGATGTGCCGGCGCAGCGACTCGGCGAGCACCCGGGCCCGCTCGCCCAGCGCGGCGCGGACGGTCTCGATCGAGCGGTCGATGTCACCGGAGACGCAGAACTGGTGGACGATCGCCTCGGAGACCATGCCGGGCGAGATGTAGAGGCTGGTCGCGTTCTTGGCGATGTCGGCGATCAGGTCAGCCGGCCCGACCAGGTAGCCGACCCGCACGCCGGGGCAGACGGTCTTGGTGAAGCTGGACGCGTGCACCACGACCCCGCGGGTGTCCAGCGACAGCATCGACGGCAGCGGCTCGCCCCGGAACCGGATGTCGGCGTACGGGTCGTCCTCGAAGATGGTGAACCCGTACTCGGCGGCGAGGTCGAGCAGCTCGCGGCGCTTCTCCAGGGAGAGCGTCACGCCGGCCGGGTTCTGGTAGTTCGGGATGACGTGGGCCAGCCGGGGGCGCACCCCGGACTCCAGCAGCTTGCGCAGCTCGGCGGTGTCCAGCCCGTCCGGCTGGATGGTGATCCCGTGCAGCTCGCTGCCCATCCGCTTGAGGTTGAGCAGGGTCCGGTCGTAGGTCGGCCGCTCGACCACCACCGCGTCGCCGGGCCGGACCAGGTGGTCGAAGAGGAACGCGTCGGCCTGCAACGAGCCGTTGGTGACCAGCACCTGCTCGGGCCGCACCCCGTGCTTCGCGGCGATCCACTCACGCAGCGGGAGGTAGCCGACGGAGGTGCCGTACGCCGTCACCCCGGCGGGGTCGGCGTCGAAGGCGCGGACGGCGGCGGCCTTGAGCCCCTCGACATCGACGATGTCCAGCGAGGGAGCGCCACGGGCGAAGGAGATCAGCTGCTCGGCGGTCATGGCTGTTCAGCGTACGGGCGGCGGCGGGGTGCGCGCCGACGGCACGGCGATGTCCGCATCCTGAGCCACCGGGTCGGGTGACCTGCGTCAACCGGTGGTCGGCAAGTCGGACCGGAAGGCCGAGCGGGTCGTGCTGCGCGGACCGGGAACGGCCCCGCGCCGCCCGGCGGGGCGCCCGCCGGGCGGAGCCGCGGCTCAGCCGGTGGCGACCATCCGGCTGCCGGCCCAGACCCGCATGATGTCCCGGACCGAGATGACCCCGGCCACCTCCCGACCGTCGAGCACCACCAGGTGCCGGAAGCCGCCCCGGGCCATCGCGGCGGCCGCCTCCTCCACCGTCCAGTCCGGTCCGGCGTAGACGACGTCCCAGGTCAGGTGCTCACCGGTGCGCTCGACGTCGCAGTCCAGCCCGGCCCCGATGGCCTTCAACACGTCACGTTCCGTCATGATCCCGACCCCTTCGGAGTCCGGGTCGATCACGACCGCCGACCCGACGCCGCGGGCCGTCATCATCCGGGCCGCCTGACGGAGCGTGTGCTCCGGGCCGACCACGAGAACCTCGCTGGACATCGCTTCCCGAACCTGCATCACGCATCACCCCTGTGGGACGGTGGCACCCGGTACGGACATCGTGGACCCCGGATGTTTCCGGGACAAGACCGGGCATCGCCGCCAGGCCCGACCGCTCGCTACTGTCGTGGCGTGTCCACCGAGCCCCTGCGCTGCGCCGGCGCCCTGATCGTCGACGACGACGGCCGCCTCTTCTTCCAGCGGCGGTCCGCCGACCGGCGTCTCTTTCCCAACTGCTGGGACATCGTCGGGGGTCACCTGGAGCCCGGCGAGGACGTCGACGACGCGCTGCGCCGCGAGGTGACCGAGGAGACCGGCTGGACCGTCTCGCACGTGCTCGGCCCGGTCGGCGAGTACCGCTACGTCGGCGACGACGGCCTGCCCCGGGTGGAGAGCGACTGGCTGGTCCGGGTCGACGGCGACCTGTCCCGGCCCCGGCTGGAGGCGGGCAAGCACACCGAGTTCCGCTGGCTGCGCGCCGACGAGCTGGCCGTGCTCGACGAGCACCGCGACGTCAACGACGGCCTGATCCGGCGGATCGCCGAGGAGGCCTTCGCCGCCCTGCGCTCGATCGGTCTGTGAGCGACGCCGTCGAGCTGCCGCCGCACCGGTTCGCCGGGCTGGTGGCCCCGGCGGTCGACCGGGTCTTCGTCGCCGCCATGCTGGCCGGCCGCGACGGCGGCGGCGCCGAGCTCAGCCAGCGCTACGGCGGGCCGGCCGCGACCGGGTTCCTGGTGGAGTTCCGCACCCGGCTCGCCGTGCCCGGCGGCAGCGTGGACGGGGCGGGGTTCGCCGCGGTCACCCGCTACCGCGACCCGGCCGCCTGCCAGCGGGCGCTGGACAAACAGGTCGCGTACGGGATGATCCACCGCCGGCCGGACGGCGGGCTCTCCGCCACCGACCGGGGCGCGGCCTTCCTCGCCGAGCTGTGGCAGGTGCACGCGCAGGTCACCGGGGAACTCTGGGCCGGGCACGAGGAGCGGGTGGCCCGGTTGGTGGAGGCGCTCGGCCGGCTGCTGACGTACGCGCTGGTCCACGCCGAGGAGGAGGGGGACGGCACGGGCGCGGCGTTCGGCGCGATGGCGCCGCCGTACGAGCCGGACGGCACCCCGCCCGGCGTGCTGCTGCTCAACCGGCTCGGCACGCTGCGCTACCACCGGGCCGACGCGCACGCCGCCGCGTGGACCGCAGCGGGGCACACCGCGTCGAGCGTGGCCGCCCTGCCGGCCGGACCTGAGCGGCTCGCCATCGAGCTGGAGACCGACCGCCGGGCCGCCCCGCCGTACCTGGTGCTCACCGCCGAGGAGCGGCTGACCATGCTCGCCGACCTCGCGGCACTGCCCGGCTGACCGGGCGTCCGGACGCCCCCGGGCCGGCCGCCGCTGCCCGGTTGGCCACGGTCGGCCTGTCACGCAGCGCTATCCTCCACCGGTGACCGGGAGTCGTACGAGGGAGGACGCCTCAATGATCGGGATGGTGCTCGCGGCCGGGGCGGGGCGCCGGCTGCGCCCGTACACCGACACCCTGCCCAAGGCGCTGGTGCCGGTGGACGGTGAGACCACCATCCTGGACATCGCGCTGCGCAACCTCGCCGAGGTGGGGCTCACCGAGATCGTGATCGTGGTCGGCTACGCGGCGGACGCGGTCCGCGAGCGGCAGGCCGACCTGGAGAAGCGGTACGGCGTCACGCTCACCCTGGTGCACAACGACAAGGCCGAGGAGTGGAACAACGCCTACTCGCTCTGGCTGGCCCGGGAGCACTTCTCCCGGGGCGTGCTGCTGGTCAACGGCGACACCGTGCACCCGGTGAGCGTGGAGAAGACGCTGCTGGCCGAGCGCGGGCCGGGCATCCTGCTCGCCGTCGACACGATCAAGGCGCTGGCCGAGGAGGAGATGAAGACCACCTTCGACGCGGCCGGCCAGCTCACCCGGATCACCAAGATCATGGACCCGGGCGAGGCGTACGGCGAGTACATCGGCGCGACGCTGATCGAGCCGCAGGTGGCCGACGCCCTGGCCGACGCGCTGGAGGCCACCTGGCGGCGGGACCCGAACCTCTACTACGAGGACGGCTACCAGGAGTTCGCCGACCGGGGCGGCGAGGTGCGGGCCGCGCCGATCGGGGACGTCTCCTGGGTCGAGGTGGACAACCACGCCGACCTGGCCCGGGCGCGGGAGATCGCGTGCCGCTACTAGCCCGTACGGTCAACACCCCGCTGGCCATCGAGGTCCGGCGGGGGGCGGTGGCCGACCTGGGCCCGCTCCTGGCCGACCGGCGGATCTCCGCCGGTGGCGACGTCGCCGTGGTGGTCGGTCCCGGCCAGGGCGAGAAGATCGTCGAGCTGTGCCGGCCGTCGCTCGGCGCGGCCGACGTGTTCACGGTCGCGGGCGGCACCATCGACGCCGCCAACGAACTCGGCGACCGGCTGCGCCGCCGCCAGTACGACGCGGTGGTCGGCATCGGCGGCGGCAAGACCATCGACACCGCCAAGTACGCGGCCACCCGGTACGGCATCCCGATGGTGACCGTGGCGACCAGCCTGGCCAACGACGGCATCGCCTCACCCACCGCCTCGCTCGACCACGAGGGCGGCAAGGGCTCCTACGGGGTGCACATCCCGATCGCGGTAATGGTCGACCTCGACTTCGTGGAGACCGGCCCGGACCGGCAGACCCAGGCCGGCATCGGCGACGCGGTGAGCAACCTGAACGCCTGCGCCGACTGGGAACTCGCCCACGAGGTACGCGGCGAGCCGATCGACGGGCTCGCCGTCACCCTGGCCCGCACCGGCGCCGAGGCCCTGCTCAACCACCCCGGCAAGATCACCGACGACGGCTTCCTCACCACGTTGGCCGAGGCGCTGATCCTGGGCGGGATCGCCAGCTCGGTGTGCGGGTCGACCCGCCCGGCCAGCGGTGGCGACCACGAGATCTCCCACGCGATCGACCGGCTCTATCCCGGCACCGGCTCGCACGGCGAGCAGGTCGGGCTCGGTGCCCTGTTCTGCACCTTCCTGCGCGGAGATCTGGACCGGTTCGGTCGGCTCGCCCGCTGCCTGCACCGGCACGGTCTGGCCACCACGCCGGCCGAGCTGGGGCTGACCGACGAGCAGTTCACCGAGGCGGTGCAGTTCGCGCCGGCCACCCGGCCGGACCGCTACACCATCCTCGAACACCTCGCGATGACGCCTACCGAGACGCGGGAACGGCTGGCAGACTACGCCGGTGCAATCCGCGACCAGCTTGGCTGAGCCCCGCCCCACCGTCGCCGACTTCCACCGGGTCAACCGCGGTGGCGGCCTGTTCAGCGAATCGATCAGCCAGTGGCTGGGCGCGGTCTTCGCGCTCGTCGCCCAGCGGCTCGGGCTGCCGCCCACCGCGCTGACCATGACCAACCTGGTGCTCGGCCTGGCCACCTCGGTGACCGTGGTGGCGCTCGCCGGGCCGGTCGCCGACGGGGACACACCGGCCTGGGTGGTCGGGCTGCTCGCGCTGGTCGGCTGGCAGGTGGCGTACGCCCTGGACTGCGCGGACGGTCAGCTGGCCCGGGTGACCGGGCAGGGCAGCGCGGCCGGCGCCCGGGTCGACGTGCTCTGCGACGTGGCCGCCCAGATCGCCCTGGTCGCCGCGTTGGCGGCCACGGCCGTGGCGCAGCAGCCGTCGACGCCCACCTGGCTGGTCGCGGCCTTCGCCGGCACCTGGATGGTCAACCTGGTCACCTCGGTCATGCAGGCCGGTCCGAACGCGGCCAGCATGGTCACCTCGACCTCGCTGCCGGTACGCCTGGTGAAGCTGGTCCGCGACTACGGCGCGGTGATCTTCGTGGCCGCGCTGGTGCTGCTGCTCGCCCCCGCCCTGGCGTTCTGGGTGGTGGTCGCCTTCACCGTGGTCAACGGGGGTTTCCTGCTGGCCAGCATCGCCTTCTCGGCCCGCGCCTCCCTCCGCTGACCCCGCGCCCCGCGCCCCGCGCCCCGCGCCCCGCGCCGAGAGATCTTGGTAGCAAGTGGCCCCTATAGGGGCCGTTTCCTACCAAGATCTTCCGCCATCCCAGTGAGTGGAACGTCGGTTTCGAATGACGGGCGGGTGGCAGCCGGCGGGCTGGAGGCAGCGAGGGCTGAGCCCAGCCGGGCTGGCCGAGGAGGCGGGCCGGGGGGAGCAGACGGGCGGGCGGGACGGCGGCGCAGACGGGACGGCGGGGCAGGCGGGACGGGCTGGGAGGGTGGGGGTCAGCGGTCGACGGGCGTTCCGGTGCGGATGACCCCGGCGTAGATGTCGATGAGCTGCTTGGTGACCACGTCGGGGTGGAAGGTCCGCTCGTAGCGGGCGCGGGCGGCGGCCGACAGCGTCCCGGCGCCCGCCCGGGCCAGCGGCAGCGCGGCGGCCAGGGCGGCCGGCTCCGGCGGCACCACCCAGCCCGCCTCGCCCGCGACCACGCCCGACGGCAGGGTGGCCATCCCGTCGCCCGCGACGGCGGAGGCCACCGCCGCCGGCCCGGTGCCGGCCGGCTCCCGGGGGGTGTCCGCGCCGACCAGGTAGGGGATGCCGCCGAGGGCGGTGCCGAGCACCGGCCGGCCGGCGGCCAGCGCCTCGATGATCACCGTGGGCAGCACGTCGTGCCAGGTCGAGGTGGCCAGCACCACGGCGCTGGACTCCAGCGCGGCGCGCACCCCGGCACGGTCCAGCGGGCCCAGGAAGGTGACGTCGGCCCGCTCGGCGGCCGCCGCCTCGACCAGCGGGCGCAGCTCGCCGTCACCGGCCACCCGCAGTGGGCCGAGGGCGCCGTCCGGGTGCCGCCGCCACGCGTCCAGCAGCAGGTCCAGCCCCTTCTCGGGGGAGAGCCGGCCGAGGAAGAGGAAGCCCTCGCCGAGCGGCGCGGGCCGGCCCGGGTCGGGGATGCCGTTCGGCTTGACCACGATCCGCTCCGCCGGGATGCCGTAGTCGCGCAGGTGGTCGGCGACCGCCGAGGTGAGCGCGACGAACCGGTCCACCGAGCGCCAGGTGCCCCGGTGCACGGCCAGCGTGGTGGCCATCAGGGCGCTCTGCGCCCGGGAGCCCCGGTAGCAGCGATGCACGATCGCCGGCACCCCCAGGGCCCGGCCCCGGCAGTCCTGGCAGATCATCCCGTCCCGGAAGTAGAGCCCGGAGGAGCAGACCTGGCGGTAGTTGTGCACCGTCTGCACCACCGGCACGCCGTGCCGGTGCGCGGTCCGCACGATCCACGGCGAGAGCAGCGGGTACGGGTTGTGCAGGTGCAGCACGTCCGGCCGGTGCTCGGTGATCAACCGGCTCAGCTCCTGCTGGGCCCGGGGCGCGTAGATCGGGGAGATCGGCAGCAGCGCCTTGGCCGTCTTCGGCATCGTCGGGATCTCGTCCGAGCTGCGCAGGAACGGCAGCACCTCGACGCCCGCCGCGGTGAGCTGGGCGATCTCCGCGTCGACGATGGTGTTCTCCCCGGACGGCTGGGCTTCCCGGTACCGGTTGTGCGCCACCACGATTCTCACGGGAAAGAAGGCTACCGTTGGCTGATGCCCGAACTCCCGGAGGTTGAGGCGCTCGCGGGCTACCTGCGCGAGCGCGCGGTGGGGCGGCGTGTCGACCGGCTGGAGGTCGCCGCGATCAGCGCCCTGAAGACGTACGACCCGGCGCCGACCGCGGCGGCCGGGCGCGCGGTGCTGGACGCCGGCCGGCACGGCAAGTTCCTCGACGTGGTGCTCGACGGCGACCTGCACCTGGTGGTCCACCTGGCCCGGGCGGGCTGGCTGCACTACCGGGAGAGCTTCCCCTCCGCGGCGCCGCTGCGCCCCGGCAAGGGCCCGATCGCGCTGCGGGTACGCCTCGACGACGGCTCCGGCTTCGACCTCACCGAGGCGGGCACCCAGAAGAAACTCGCCGTCTACCTGGTCACCGACCCGGCGACGGTACCCGGGGTGGCCAAGCTCGGCCCGGACGCGCTCGCCGCCGACCTGGCCACCTTCAGCGCCCGGATGCGCAGCCGCCGGGGCCAGGTCAAGGGGGTGCTGACCGACCAGGCGGTGCTCGCCGGGGTCGGCAACGCGTACTCCGACGAGATCCTGCACGCGGCGAAGCTGTCCCCGTTCGCGATCACCGACCGGCTGACCGACGAGCAACTGGCCGCGCTGCACGAGGCCACCCGGCAGGTGCTCGGCGACGCCGTACGCCGGTCGCTGGGGCAGAAGGCGGCGGAACTGAAGGGCGAGAAGCGCTCCGGGCTGAAGGTCCACGCCCGTACCGGGCAGCCCTGCCCGGTCTGCGGGGGCACCGTCCGGGAGGTCTCCTTCGCCGACTCCAGCCTCCAGTACTGCCCGACCTGCCAGACCGGCGGCAAGCCGCTCGCGGACCGACGGTTGTCCCGGCTTGTACGGTGAGTAACACCACGCCGTGGTTACGGAGAGGAATCGGACTCCGATCGCCGAACCTCCGGTCCGGCTCTCTTCCAGGGCGGCCATCCATCGGTATAGTGGCTCGGTCCCCGGCTTCCAAAGGGCACGGAGCCGGCCAGATCCCAGCCGCACCAGCCAGGCGCAATGTCCTCCGGGTCGGCGTCCGGGTCGGTGCCGCGTGGGAGACTGGGACGGTGGGCGACCCGGGCCCTCACGGCGAGTGAGCGGCACGTGTCATGCGGGAGGACATGGGTGAGGTGACGACAAGCCTCCAGCGCCCGGTAACCAACGAAGGCCGGAGCAAACTCGTGCGGCACGTCGACAGCTTCGAGATCCAGCCGCCGGCGCCGCCGTCCCACAACGGCGTACCGCGTTCGGCGTGGGCCCGGGCCCGCCGCCGGGTGTCGCGCTGGCACCGCCCCTACATCGCCCTGCTCCTGCTGCTCGACTTCGCGGCGGCGGCTGTGGCCAGCCTGATCGCCATCCAGGCGTTCGACCAGTCCCGGGCCGGCTTCTACAACGCCGAGCAGGACCCGACCTGGTTCCACACGGTGGCCTTCCTGCTGCTGCCGCTCGGCTGGGTGGTGATCCTCTGGGGCAACCGCGCCTACGACCGGCGCTACCTGGGCCTCGGGCCGGACGAGTTCAAGCGGGTGATCCGGGCCGGGGTGGCGGTGGCCGCCACGGTCTCCTTCCTGGCCTTCGCCACCAAGACCGACCTGTCCCGGTACACCGTCGGCACCGCCCTGCTCGCGGCGTTGATGCTGATCCTGCTGAACCGGATCCTCTGCCGCTTCGTGCTGCACGTGGTCCGGCGCAACATCGGCCAGGCGGGGCACCGGATGGTGCTGATCGGCACCCTGCCGGAGTGCCTCGAGGTCTACACAGCGGTCACCCGCAACCCGGCGGCCGGGCTGATGCCGGTCGCCATCCACGTCACCGACGGCTACGCGGCCGCCCGGGGCATGCAGACCCCGGTCCCGGTGTACGCCGGCCGCGACGTGCTCGCCCTGGTCCGCGAGGTCGGCGGCGACACCATCGCGGTCTGCGGCTCGGCCAGCGCCGAGCCGGGCGAGCTGCGCCGGCTGGCCTGGCAGCTGGAGGGCTCCGGCGTCGACCTGGTCGTGGCGCCGCAGCTGACCGACATCGCCGGCCCCCGGGTGCACATCCGCCCGATCGAGGGCCTGCCGCTGCTGCACGTCGAGGAGCCGACCCTGTCCGGGCCGGCGCTGCTGGCCAAGAACCTGATGGACCGGGTGGCCGCCGGGCTCGGGCTGCTGCTGCTGATCCCGGTCTTCGTGGCCATCGCCATCGCGATCCGGATCTCCGACCCGGGGCCGGTCTTCTTCCGCCAGCCGCGGGTGGGCCACGAGGGCCGCACCTTCCGGGTGTGGAAGTTCCGGACCATGTACGTCGACGCCGAGGAGCGGCTGGCCAGCCTGGTCGACCAGAACGAGACCGACGGCATGCTGTTCAAGATGAAGCAGGACCCCCGGGTCTTCCCGGTGGGCCGCTTCCTGCGGGCCACCTCGCTCGACGAGCTGCCACAGCTGATCAACGTGCTCTGGGGCGAGATGTCGCTGGTCGGGCCGCGTCCGCTGCCCGCCGACGACGGCGACTTCCTCGGCGACGTGCGCCGCCGGCTGCTGGTGCGTCCCGGCATGACGGGGCTCTGGCAGGTCTCCGGCCGCTCCGACCTGTCCTGGGACGAGGCGGTCCGGCTCGACCTCTACTACGTCGACAACTGGTCGCTGGCCTACGACCTGAGCATCCTGTGGCGCACGGTCGGCGTGGTGCTCGCCCGCAAGGGCGCCTACTGACCTCTTGGCGTCCGGGCCCGGAGCCGACAGGATCTGGGCGTGGGTGGCAACCTCTCCGCCGTCTTCGGCGTCGTCTCGCTGGTCACCGCGCTGGCCGCGGCCCTGTTCGCGGTGGTCCGGCTGCGCGGCCGGCGGGGCATCGCCACCGCCACCCAGCGGGCCACCTACGAGGTGCTGCACACCGCCGGGCTGGCCGCCGAGCCGCTGCGGGCCGGGCTCAGCGCGGCGAACGCGGCGAAGGCCGTACGCCATCTGCGCGCCCTGGTGGGCGCGGTCGGGCTGGCGCTGACCGACCGGGCGGAGCTGCTCGCCCTGGACGGGCGGGGCGGGCACCACGGCGAGCAACTGCTCGCGGCGGCCCGGCGGGCGGTGGCGGCCGGACGCTCGACCGTGCTCGGCGACTCCGAGCTGCACTGCGACCGGGTCGACTGCCCGGTCCGCGGCGCGGTGGTGGCGCCGCTGGCCGGACCGGACGGGCGGGTGGTCGGCGCGCTGCTCGCGATCGCCGACGGCGCGCCCGCGCCCGGGCTGGTGCAGGCCACCCTGGAGACCGCGCACTGGGCCGGCAACCAGCTCGCGCTCGCCGAGCTGGACTCGTCCCGGGAGCGGCTGGCCCGGGCCGAGATCCGGGCGCTGCGGGCCCAGATCAGCCCGCACTTCATCTACAACGCGCTGACCGCGATCGGCTCGTTCGTCCGCACCGACCCGGAGCGGGCGCGCGAGCTGATCCTGGAGTTCGCCGAGTTCACCCGCTACTCGTTCCGGGCGCACGGCGAGTTCACCACGCTGGCCGAGGAGCTGCGCTCGATCGACCGCTACCTGACCATCGAGCGGGCCCGGTTCGGCGACCGGCTCCAGGTGCGGCTCCAGATCGCCCCGGAGGTGCTGCCGGTGACGCTGCCGTTCCTCTGCCTGCAACCGCTGGTGGAGAATGCCGTCCGGCACGGGTTGTCCCGCAAGCCCGGCACGGGCATGGTGAGCATCGAGGCCCGGGACGCGGGCGCCGAGTGCCACATCACGGTGGAGGACGACGGGGTGGGGATGGATCCGGCCACGCTGACCGCCGGCATCGCCGAGTTGGCGGCCGGTGACCCGGGCGACGACCCGGGCCAGCACGTCGGCCTCTCCAACGTCGACGAGCGGCTCCGGTCGGTCTTCGGGGACGGCTTCGGCCTGGTCGTCGAGACCGGGCTCGGCTCGGGTACGAAGGTGAGCATGCGGGTGCCGAAGTTCCACCCGGGCGTCCGGGCGGGCTCGTGAACGCGACCGGGTTCCTCCGGGTGCTGGCCGTCGACGACGAGCCGCCGGCGCTCGACGAGCTGGCGTACCACCTGCGGTCGGACCCCCGGGTGGCCCGGCTGCACACCGCCGGCGACGCCACCGAGGCGCTGCGGGTGCTCCGCGACGGCGACGTGGACGTGGTCTTCCTGGACATCCGGATGCCCGGGCTGGACGGCATGGAGCTGGCCCGGGTGCTGCGCCGGTTCGCCCGGCCGCCGGCGATCGTCTTCGTCACCGCGTACGACGACGGCGCGGTGGACGCGTTCGACCTGGGCGCCACCGACTACGTCCGCAAGCCGGTGCGGGCCGAGCGGCTGGCCGAGTCGCTGCGCCGGGTGATCGGCTCCCGGGTGGTGCCCTCGCACCCGGCCGCGCTGGCCCGGGCCGAGGAGGACCCGACCATCCCGATCGAGCTGGCCGGCACCACCCGGATGCTGCCCCGCTCGGCGGTGCGCTGGGTGGAGGCGCAGGGCGACTACGCCCGGCTGCACACCGCCGACGGCTCCCACCTGGTCCGGGTGTCGCTGGCCACCCTGGCCGAGCGCTGGGCGGATGCCGGTTTCGTCCGGATCCACCGGTCGTACCTGGTGCAGCTCAAGCTGATCGCCGAGCTGCGGCTGGTCAACTCCGGGTACGTCGTGGTGATCGACTCGACCGAGCTACCGGTGAGCCGCCGGCACACCCGGGAGCTGAAGGACAAGCTGGTACGGGCGGCGAAGCAGGACTGGAACCGGTGACCCCGGCCCCAGTCCCGCCCGCCGGCGGGCCCGCTGTCAGGCCCTGATCTGCTCGGCGATCCGCACCGCCAGCGCCGTCAACTGTCCGGCGGAGAGCGGCGTCTCCGGCCGCGACGGCCTGCTCGTCGACCCCCACCATGTTGCTGACGCTCGCACTGAGGGGCCCGCTTCACGGCGCTGTTCCCCTTCGCTGACCGTCACGGCGGTACGACGCAGCGATCGCGCGGCGAGGTTGGACCGGACCGGCCTGGATCGCGGCGGGTCAGGGTCCGATCCGGGCGGCGACGTCGAGGGCCACCGCCTGGGCCTCCTCCATCAGCAGCGGGGCGTCCGCGGCGGGTGGCACCGCCCCGGAGCCGTTGTGCACGTCCAACCGGAGCCGGCCGTGCTCGGGCAACTCGACGTCGACCCGGTGCCGGACCGAGCCGTCCCGTCCGACGCTCGTCTGGACCTTCGTCCGGGTGCCGTCGGGAGCCGGAGACTCGTCGCAGAGCGCGCCCGTGCGCCGGTCGGCGGACCGGCAGGACCAGTCGAAGCTCGGTGGCCCGAAGCTGACCCGCACCCGGAGTTCGCCCCGGCGGCCCTGGTGCACCAGCGGCGCGCCGACCTGTACCGATGTCGTGCGGCCGTCCCGCCCTGTGCGCACCGAGTGCGCCGGGCTCGCGCCCCACACCGCGTCCGGGAACTCCGCACGCAGCGCCTGGCGCACCAGCACGACCAGCCGCCGCCCCGTCACCGCCACCCGTCGCGCACGTGCGGAGCCCGGCAGGGCGGTGGGGACGGGCGTCGGGGCGTCCGCCGGCCGAGGGCTGACGACCGGCGTGGTGACGGGCAGCGGCCCACCGCCGACGACGGTCGGGCGCGCACCGATCACGGCGACCTCGCCGGTCAGGGCCAGGCCGAGGAGAACCGCGAGGGGCACACCGATCCGCTTCCGGATGACCTTCATGACCTGAGGACGGACGAGTCCCGGCAGAGGGTTGCAGCAACCGCTGGCGGGCGGGAATAGAAGCAGGATGTCGTACGCTGTACCGTACTCCGTACGAGAATGGAGGCCGCCTTGTTCGACGCCGCGACCGAATTCGACCGCCAACTCGACCGCCTGGTGGACCTGGGCTACCCGGCACTCGCCAACCTGACCGAGGACGCCTTCCGGGCACTGGTCGCCCCGCTGCGGGCGGCGGCCGTCACCGGCGCGGCGGGCCTGCCCGAGCCCACCGAGGCACGGGTGCCGTTCCTGCTGGTGGTCACCCGCGACCTGGTGCCGGTCGAGGAGCGGCTGGCGCTCACCACGCTGGCCGGCAAGCGCAAGCCCGGCGTCCTCGACCGGCACTACACCGAGGACGACCTGCCGAAGTTCGACCCGATCAAGGAACTGGAGGTGCCCGAGGGCCCGGCGTACCTGCTCTTCGACGTCGACCGGGGCGAGGAGACGCTGAACCTGGCCCCGGCGGACGCGATGGAGGTGATCACCGCCCAGGACCGGCTGCCGCTCACCATCGACGAGGGGCTGGCCTTCGTCACGCTGTACCCGGCGGCACTGGCGAAGAACAAGTGCTTCTCGCTGGTCGGCTCGCGCTGCGGCGACAAGCGGGTGCCGGCGATCTGGATCAGCCAGGGCGCACCGAAGCTGGGCTGGTGCTGGTACGGCAACCCGCACACCTGGCTCGGCTCCGCCTCTGCCCGCCTGGAACGGATCGGCCTGGCCTGAGGTCGGCGGCGGGGGGGGGGGGGGGGGGCGGGGGGGGGCCCCCCCCCCCCCCGGCGTCCCGGCTCAGGGAGCGCAGTTGTAGTTGCGCACCGGGTTGGTCAGCTTCTCCTGGGCGCCGAACTTCGCGTAGACCCGCAGGTAGCACGGC
>NZ_JAXCFQ010000022.1:0-75967 GCF_056150265.1 Micromonospora desertarenae | reverse complement strand
ACACCCTGCCCCCCGGGCGGTCGCCCCCCCCCGCCGGGGCCGCGGCGGGGGGGGCGGCCCCGGGGGCCCCCCCCCACCGCCGGTCACGGCAGCCGCGGGTAGAGCGCGGCGACCCCACCGGCGAGCCCGGCGCGCACCTGCCGGCTGACGTCGTCGGCGACGATCTCGTACGCGTCGGCCTCGATGCCGTCCACCGCGATCCGGGCGATGTCGGCCGGGTCGGACTTCGGCCCGGTGACGCCGGCGGCCATGTCGGTGTCCATGTACCCGACGTGCAGGCCGGCGACCCGGATGCCGCGCCCGGCGAGCTGGGCGCGCAGCGCGTTGGTCATCGACCACTCGGCGGATTTCGCCGCGCTGTACGCGCCCAGGTGCGGGAAGCTCACCCAGGACAGCACCGACAGCACGTTGAGGATCGACCCGCCGCCGTTGCCGGCGATGACCGGGGCGAACGCGCGGACCATGGACAGCGTGCCGACGTAGTGGGTCTCCAGCTCCAGCCGGATCCGGTCGAGGTCGGCGTCGAGCAGGTCCGCGCCGGTGGCCGAGCCGGCGTTGTTGACCAGGAGCGTGACGTCGCCGGCGCGGTCGGCGGCGGCGGCCACCGAGGCGGGGTCGGTGATGTCCAGCCGCACCGGCGTGACGCCGGGCAGGTCGATCCGGTCGGGGTCGCGCGCGCCCGCGTAGACGGTGGCGCCGCGGGCGGTCAGCTCGGCGGCGAGGTGCCGGCCGAAGCCCCGGTTGGCGCCGGTGACGAGGGCGGTGGTTCCGGCGATCTTCATGTGCGTGCTCCTGGCTGAGTCGGGCCCGTGACGGTCACGTGCCGGGGTGGGGTTCAGGGCGCCGTCGGCGGGTTCCGGTCGGCGCGGCGCAGGCCGGGCCCCGGGCGTACGGCGATCTCGTCGGCGGCGACGTCGTGGCCGGCGTCGCAGCGCAGCCGGGCGTGCACGGCGGCGCCGCAGTCGTGGTGTTCGAGGCGGATCGCGGGCCCCGCCTCGTCGGCGGCCCAGGCGTCGCCCCACTGGCGCAGCGCGGTGAGCACCGGCAGTAGCTCGGCGCCCTTGCGGGTGAGGTGGTACTCGTCGCGGGTGCGCTGGCCGGGCTCCCGGTAGGGGTGCCGTTCCAGCAGCCCGTCGGCGACGAGCTGGCGGAGCCGCGCGGCGGCGACCGGCTCGCTGACGCCGGCCCGGCGGGCGAACGCGTCGAAGCGGCGGGTGCCCAGCGACGCCTCGCGCAGCAGCAGGAGGGTGGTGCGGTTGCCGACCACGTCCAGGGCCCGGGCGATCGAGCAGGTGCTGGTCAGCCAGGAGTCCCGGTCGGCGAGCAGGTCGTCGGTCATGCCGGCGACGCTACCGCACCTGACTTAGCTAAACAAAAGTCAGGTGCGTCACAGGGGCCCGGACACGACGATGCCGACCACCCGTCGGGTGGCCGGCATCGATCCGATGAGCTGGTTAGGCGGCGACCCGGGAGGCCGGCCGGCGCTGGGCCGGCGCGGTGGCGGCCCAGCCGGTGACCGGCTCGCGGTCCGCGGCGGGCGGCGCCGGCGGGGTGTCGGCCCGCGCCACGCTCAACGCGTGCTGGGCGTTGTTCCACGCGGCGCAGGGCCAGGACTGGCCGGCGCAGAGCAGGTTGCGGCAGCCGCCGTCGCCGTCCGGCTCGTGGGCGTCGGCCACCTCCAGAGCCAGCTTCCACAGCAGCGGGTCGGTCACCTCTTCGGGACGGTCGGCCTGGTGGTCGGACCGGTCGAGGCTGGTTTCGGGCACGGATGATCCCCCCTTGGGCGCAGGTGCTGGGCCCACCTTCACCAGTTTCAGCGCGGGTGAAACCTTCTACCGTTACGGCGCGCCGGTTATGAGGGTGTTTCCGCCGGAAGATCCCGCTGCTCGGCGGGACTGCGGTACGGACGGGCGGGAGTCGCTGTCCGCCGGGCCGGCTGTACCGGGTCGTCCGGACCACGTCGGCTCGGTCGCCAGGCCGGCAACCACCGGCGGTGGGTCCGGCGGGGGCGGGGGCCCGCCGGACCCACCGGGTCAGCCCAGGTCGAGCTGCACGGTGGCGATCTCCCAGGCCCGCAGCGGCACCCGGACCCGCCCGTCACCGTCGACGCCGAGCGGCTCGCCCGGCCGGCCGAGCAGGTCCGCCCGGCACGCCCCGCGGATGTCGGCGCCGCCGAGCACGGCGACCGTGTCCGTCGGGGTCTGCGCCACCAGCCGCACCTCGGTGCGGCCCGCCCGGTCCCGCACGCTGGTCAGCGCGACGCCGGCGCCGTCCACGGCGAGCCCGACCGCCGGCGCCGGCAGCTCGGTGGCCGGGTCGGCCGTGCCGGGGAAGGCCAGCAGCTCGTGCCGGTACGCCTCGGCGGCCGCCAGCACCCCGGCGGAGTGCCAGCCGCCCCGGTACGGCAGCACCGCCAGCTCGACAGTGCGCAGGCCGCGGCACTGCGCCTCGGGGGTGGGCAGTTGCGGACCGGCCGGCTCGTCGCGCAGCGCGTGCCGGTTGCGTGACAGCATCCCGATCGACCGCAGCAGGGTGACCGCCAGTTCCCGACCCGAGTCGGTCAGCTCGTACTCGGTGGGCTGGGTGAGCAGCACCGCGAGGGCGCCGTCCGGCCCGCCGGCGGCGACGAACCCGTTGGCCGGGAACGTCGGCAACGGCACCTCACCGCCGCCGCCCTCCGCGGTCAGCCCCCGCCGCACGACGGCGAACTGCCCCTCGGCGTACGAGGTGTCGGCCGGCGACGGCAGCGGCAGGTGCAGCCGCACCCGGTGGTCGTCGCAGCGGTTGTCGAACTCGACGCGCAGCCGGACGAACGGCTCGCCGCAGCGCAGCTCCACCCGGGTGGTGACGACGATCGCCTCGTGGTCCACCGCGCGGGAACCGGCGTCGACGTCCGCGGCCACCGGCCAGCGGTACTCCCGCACCACGTCGAGGACGGCGACCAGCGGCCCGTCGTGGCGGACCACGGTGCGCACCGCGCGCGGCTTGTCGACCACCTCATCGGCGGCCGGCGGGGCGTAGTTGTAGCTGTCGCCCACGTCGCCGCCGTCGACCACCCGGCCGACCCCGTCGACCGTCACGCCGTCCGGGGTGCTCAGCGCCAGCGTGCCGTCCTCGGCGACGTCCACCCGCAGCAGCCCGTTGTCGACGCTGCGGCCGGCCACCCGCACCGGGGCGAACCGAGGGTCCGCCGTCGCCGGCAGCGGCACCGGCCGGACCGCGGCGCGCCCGAGCGGCGGCACCTCGACCAGGGCGGCGACGGTGGCCCGGGGCGCGGCGAGGATGCGTACCCGCCAGTGGTCGTGCGGCCCGGCCGCGGCCAGCGCCAGCCGCACGTCCGCCACGTCGAAGGCCGGGTCGCCGTGCCGCGCCACCTGGAAGGTGAGGGTGGCGTCGTCGGGCGAGACGGACCAGGCGGTCACCTCCTGGCCGTACAGTTCGCGGCCGTGCACCCGGGTGAGCACGGCGGGCAGGTCGGCCGCCGGCACCAGGTCGTCGGCGAGCAGCGTCCGGCCCCGGTCGAGGACCTGCGCGGCCACGCTGCGGCCGGCGGCGTCGGCCAGGGCCACGGTGGCGTCGGCCGGTGCCGCCACGTCCAGGCGGACCACGGCGGTGCGCGCGGCCGGGGTGGGGTTGAACACCAGGTAGCCGTCCCGGGGCACGGCCGCGGCCAGCCGCGCGCCGACCAGGTCGCAGACCGCCCGGCCGAGCTGGTCGGCCTCGGCGAGGCGGGCGGCGACCTGCTCGGCGGTCTCGTCGCAGCCGCAGCCGGTCACCGAGTCGTGGCAGCTGGCGTCGATCAGCCGGGTCCAGGCCATGTCGAGGAAGCGCTGCACGGAACCGTCGTGGGTGAGCGCGGCGAGCGGTTCGGCGTACCGTTCGACCCGCCGCTCGGCGCGGTTCATCGCCCGCTTCAGGTGGCCGCGGACGGAGATCACGCCGGGCAGGATGTTGGCCCGGGCGTGCGAGCGCAGTTCCCCCCGGACGACGGGCAGGCCGTCGACGGTGGCCGGTTGGGTGGCGAAGTACTCGGCGAGGGTGCCCAGCCGCAGCCGGACATCCGCGAGGTCGGCGGCGGCGAGCAGGTCGGGCGCGTCCGGCGCCGGGGCGGCGTGGTCGGTGCCGTACATCGCCAGTACCGGGGTGTCCTCGCCGTCGAACCGCCAGTCGGCGAGCTTGCCGGCCAGGTCGGCGGCCCGGCGGGTGACCTGCGCGGGGTCCTCCATCAGCGCGGCCGCGTTGCCGTAGCCGCCGGGCAGGTACTCGGTGCGGACGGTGGTGCCGTCGGGCGCCTGCCAGGCGAACGCGTGGCGGTGCATCCCCTCGGGCACGCCGCGGAACACGCAGGCGTGGGCCAGCCCGGCGCCGGCCAGGATCTGCGGCATCTGGGCGATGTGGCCGAACATGTCGGGCAGGTAGCCGACCGGCATGGCGCCGCCCAGGTCGGCGCTGCGGGCCAGCCCGCGTTCCAGGTTGCGGACGATGTTCTCGCCGGAGCAGAGGAACTCGTCGAGCAGGATCTGCCACGGGCCCACCGCCAGCCGCCCGGCGCGGACCAGGGCGATCACCTGCTCCCGCCGTTCCGGGCGGACCTCCAGGTAGTCGTCGACCGCGGCGAGCTGCCCGTCCAGGGTGAACCGCTGTCGCGGATCGCGCTCCATCCGGTCGAACACGTCGTCCAGCAGCGCCACCAGCCGCAACCGGAAGCGCTGGAACGGCTCGTACCACTCCCGGTCCCAGTGGGTGTGTGGCACCACGATGATCTCGGTCGGTCGCCCCATCAGCTCGCCGCCTCTCCGCCGATCGCCGCCCCGGTCAGCTCCCCGTAGCGGCGTACCACCTGCTGGCTGGTCCGTACGTCGGCCGCGCCCTCGGCGATCCCGGTCAGCGGCGCGGCGCCCGCGGTGACCATCGCGTGGAACGCGACCAGTTCCTGCTCGAACGCCTCGGTCACCGACCGGAACGCGGCCCGCCGCTCGCCGCCGCCGTGCTCGTCCACCACGGTCAGCGTGGTGGGCGCGTTGAGCAGGTACGGCGAGGGGAACACCAGCTCCAGCGAGCCGCGGGCGTGGTGCAGGGTGACCGTCTCCCGGTAGGCCGGGTAGTCGGGCAGGTTGAGCCACCGGATGCCGTAGCGGGCGCCACCGGGCAGCCGCCCGCTGATCTCCACGGACGGCTCGGCCGGGCCGGCCGGGGTCAGCGGCCAGGTGGCCACCTGCTCCACGGTGGCCGGTGCGCCGGTGAAGAGCCGCAGCAGGGACAGGTCGTGCGAGATGCTGTTGACCAGGATCTGGTAGAGGGTGCGGGCGTCCGGGTCCGCGCCGACGGCGGCGTCCAGCAGCGCCCGGTCGGCGGCGGCGAACCGGGTCGCCTCCTCGGCCGGCACGTCGCCGGGGGCCGGCGGCAGGTTGGCGAAGCGCAGCTGCCGGTCGCCGCCGGCGTGCAGCACGGTCACCTCCACCGCGTGCACCCGCTCCGCGCCGCCGAGCTCCGCCAGCAGCCGCGCGGCCTCGGCCACCGCCGGGTCGTACTGCTTCATGTAGCCGACCATCAGGGCGGTGCCGCCACCGGCCAGCTCGGCCAGCCGGTCGGTCTCGGCGATCGTGTACGCCAGCGGCTTCTCGGAGAGCACCGGCAGCCCGGCGCGCAGCGCCAGCGCGGCCAGCTCGCCGTGCGAGCCGGAGGTGGCCAGCAGCACCCCGTCGCAGCCGCCGTCGGTCACCATCCGGGCCGCGTCGGTGTGGCGGCGGGCCGGTTCCACGCCGTACCGCTCGCCCAGCTCGGCCACCCGGGTCGGGGACAGGTCGGCCAGCGCGACGATCTCGAACAGGTCGCTCCGGCGTTGCAGCAGCGGCAGGTGGACGGTGCGGGCGATGATGCCCAGCCCGGCCACCGCGATCCGGATCCGCTTGCCCGGCTCGGTCATCGCAGCGCCTCCTCGAGCCAGCGGAGATTGGCGTGCTGGTCGGCGCGGATCCGGTCGAGGTCCCGGCCGTCCGCCGGAGCGTCCTGTTCGATCACCAGCCAGCCGGTGTAGCCGGTGGCGTCGAGGCCGGCGAGCACCCCGGCGAGGTCGACGTCGCCGCGGCCCAGTGCGCAGAAGCCGCCCGCGGCGACCACGTCCATCAGCCCGCCGCCGGCCGCCCGGACCCGGGCGTGCGCGGCGAGGTCGGCGTCCTTGAGGTGCACCTGACCGATCCGCCCGGCCCAGCGGCGTACCGCGGCCACCGGGTCGCCGCCGGCCAGCGCCAGGTGCCCGGTGTCCAGGCAGACCGCGATGTCGGTGAGTTCGAGCAGCCGGTCGGCCTCCGCCTCGGTCTCCACGTCGGTGCCGAGGTGGTAGTGGAACACCGGCTCCAGACCGCGGTCGCGGCACCGGTCGGCGGCCTGCTGCACCCGGGCCGCGAAGTCCGGCCAGGCCGCGGCGGGCAGCGCCGAGGCCAGGTCGGTCGGGGCGCCGGGGCGGGCCATCCGGGCCGGGTTGCCGGGGCAGGCCAGGGTCGGCCGGGGCGCGAACCGGTGGTCGTCGACCGGCGCGGCGGTGAACACGTCGAGCGCCGCGTCGAGCTGGGCCAGGTCGTCGGCGAAGCCGGCCGGGTCGGCGAAGCGCAGGTCGACCCAGCCGCCGGCGAGCGCGATGCCCGTCGTGTCCAGCCGGCGGGCGAGGGCCTCGCCGGTGCCGAGGTAGCCGATCGGGCCGGAGTCCACCCCGGTGTAGCCGTCGTCGGCCAGCGCGGCGAGCAGGTCGTCGGGGCCGACGGGTGCGCCGGTGGGCTGGTAGATGCCGTAGTTGACGGGGGCGCCGGCCACCCGTGTGCGTCCGGTCAGCTGCACAGTGCGATCACCTCCATGCGGTGGGACTCCAGGACGTGCAACCCGTCGCCGGCCGGTAGCAGGCACCGGTCGCCGCGGACCAGCCGGTGCCGCCCGTCCGGGTAGGCCAGCAGCGCGCCGTCGGCGTCGAGCACCAGCAGCTCGTCGCCGAGGCGCAGCAGCAGCGGCCCGTACGGGTCGGCGGAGATGGCGGTACGGCCGCCGCGCAGCGCGTCCAGCACGGCGTCCCCGGGCGGCGCGTCCCGGTCGGCGAGCACCCAGGTGGTGGGGGCGCCGGGCAGCGCGTCGGCGTCCGGGCGGTGGTAGTCGCTGCCGCCGACCGGTACGACGTCCGCCCGCCACGCCCGCGCCCAGGCCAGCGGGGCGCCCCAGGTGCGGTCCCACCAGCCGGAGTGCCAGACCTCGACCAGCGGGGTCCGGTCGGCCAGCGGCTGCCGCCAGGCGCAGTCGCCGCCGAGCGGGTGGTTGACCGACATCAGCCCGCCGTCGCGCCGGGCGGCGGCGAGCCACTCGTCCGGTGGCCGGCGGAAGTCGACCCAGCCCACCGGGCCGAAGACGTTGGCGTGCCCCCGGTCGGTGGTCACCTCCTGCCCGGGCAGCAGGGTGATGCCGTAGCGGCCGGAGGCGGCCGGCAGCCACGGGTGGTGGCTGACGGTGTTGTGGTCGGTGACGGCGAGGAAGTCCAGCCCGCGGGAGGCGGCGAGCGCGGCGAGTTCGTCGATGCTCTGCGCGCCGTCGCTGTGCACGGTGTGCGCGTGCAGGTCACCGGCGAGCCAGTGCCGGCCGTCGACGCCGGGCAGGTCCCGGCGGGGCGGCCGGTCGGGGCGCGGCGGCGCGGCCGGCGGCTCGGGAGCCGGTGGCGCGGTGTCGCTGGTGGTGGCGGTGACCTCGTACGCCAGCCCGTCGGGCGGGATGCGGTGCAGCCGCAGCAGCACCTGCCACTCGCCGGGTTCCAACTCGCCGGGGAGGTAGCCGGGGGTGGCCCAGTCGGCGGCCACGGTGTAGCCGTCGCGGGCGCCGCCGGACCAGCCGCGGAAGCCGGCCGGGCCGACGCAGCCGAGGTCGAGCACCCCGGCCGCGCGCGGGTAGTCCAGCCGGACGGTGAGCGCGGCCGTGCCGGGCGCGACGGTGACCGGCAGGGACCGCATCACGTCGTCGGCCCGGTCCTGGAGGGTCCACGTGCCCCGGTGCGTGACCATGCTCAGCCCTGCACCCCGGCTCCGGCGCGCGGCGCCGGCACGCTCGCCGCCTCGGCGACGGTGACCAGGTCGCCGTCGCGGTAGAGCAGCGACCGGCCGGGCCGGGGCACCACCCAGCCGGTGTCGCCCGGTGTTGGTTCGCCCCCCTCGGCGACCACCACCTGCACGCTGGTCCGCCCGCCGGCGTCGCCGGCCGCGCCGCCCGCCCCGGCCGCGCCGCCCGCCCCGGTCGTGCCGGCGTCCCCGGTCGAGCCGGCGTCCCCGGGCGCCTCGGCGGCGTCGTCGCCGGGCACGTCCAGGGAGACCAGCGAGACGCTGCCCAGGTTCTCCACGACCACCACCTGCCCGGTCAGCGCGCCGGGAACCGGGGTGGGGGAGTAGTCGAGGTACTCCGGCCGGACCCCGTAGACCAGCCGCTCGCCGTCGCCGACCTGGCCGCGGGCGTCCTCGGGCAGTGGCAGCCGGGCCCGCCCCACGACCAGTTCGTCGCCGTCCACCCGGGCGTCGACCAGGTTCATCGGGGTGGAGCCGATGAAGCCGGCGACGAAGGTGTTGGCGGGACGGCGGAACACCTCGGTGGGGGTGCCGACCTGGCGGATCCGCCCGCCCTCCATGACCGCGATCCGGTCGGCCAGGGCCAGCGCCTCGGCCTGGTCGTGGGTGACGAAGACGGTGGTCACCCCGAGTTCGCGTTGCAGCCGCTTGAGGAAGGTGCGCGCCTCCAGCCGGAGCCGGGCGTCGAGGTTGGACAGCGGCTCGTCGAGCAGGAACACCTGCGGGTGGCAGGCCATCGCCCGGGCCAGCGCCACCCGCTGCTGCTGGCCGCCGGAGAGCTGCCCGGGACGCCGTTGCAGCAGCGCGGACAGGCCCAGCTCGTCGGCGGTCTCGGCGGCCTTGTCCGCGCGGGCGCGGCGGTCCACCTTCTTGATCCGCAGCGGGTAGGCGATGTTCTCCTGCACTGTCATGTGCGGGAAGAGGGCGTAGTCCTGGAAGACCATTGCCACGTCGCGCTTGCCCGGGGGCAGGTTGGTGACGTTGCGCTCGCCGATGTGCACGCTGCCGCCGGAGGCGACCTCCAGCCCGGCGATGGTGCGCAGCAGCGTGGTCTTGCCGCAGCCGGAGGGGCCGAGCAGGGCGAAGAACTCGCCGTCGGCGATCTCCAGGTCGAGGGCGTCCAGGGCGCGTACCCCGTTGGGGTAGACCTTGGTCAGCTCGCGCATGGTGATGGCGGACATCAGCGCTTGATCCCTCCGTGGAAGCGGAATCCGTACCGGCTGCTGACGAAGACGAACATGAGCGCCACCGGCAGCGAGTAGAGCAGCGAGAAGGTGGAGAGCAGCCGCAGGTCGGCCTGGCCGCCCTCGGTGTAGAGGGTGTACATGATCACCGCGGCGGGGGCCTTCTCCGGGCCGCGCAGCAGCAGGAACGGCACCAGGAAGTTGCCCCACACGTTGGCGACCGCCCACACCCCGACGGTGGCCAGGCCCGGACGGACCACCGGCACCACGATGTGCCGCATGATCTGCAGCGGGCTGGCGCCGAAGACCCGGGCAGACTCCTCGTAGGAGGTCGGCGTCGAGTCCATGAAGTCCTTGAGGATGAAGATGGCCGCGGGCAACAGGCCGCCACTGAGAATCAGGATCACGCCGAGCCGCGAGTCGATCAGGTTGAGCCGGAAGGCCAGCTCGAACAGCGGAACCATGGTCGCGGTGCCGGTGACGATCGACGACAGCAGCAGCAGCCCGTAGAGCAGCGCGTCCCGGCCGGGCACCCGGACCCGGCTCAGCGCGTACGCGGCGAGCGCGGCGAAGACCACCACCAGCGCCGCGGTGCCACCGGCCAGGTAGACCGAGTTGAGCAGCGAGCTGAGCGCGTACGGGTTGTCCAGCAGGGCACGGAAGTTGTCCAGGGTGAACTGCGGCAGCGACGCGGTGACCGTCGGGGTGTCGTCGAACGGGGCGGTGGCCAGCCACAGCAGCGGCAGCGCGAAGAACCCGAGCACGGCGCAGAGGAACGTGTAGCGGCCGATCTGGGCGAGCACGTGCCGTACCGCGACGGTGGGCCCGGTGGGCCCGGGCGGCGCGGTGGTGGGTGCGGACGGCGCGGTGGTGGCGGTCACGCCGGCTCCTTCCGCCGGCCCAGCATGCGCAGGTAGACCAGCGCGATGACCAGGTTGATCAGCAGCATGATGAACGAGATGGCGGCGCCGAAGCCGAGTTCGCCGCCGGAGAGCGCCACCTTGTACACGTAGACCGGCAGGATCTCCGAGCGCTGCTCGGGGCCGCCGGCGGTGATCAGGAACGGCGCGAAGTCGTTGAACGTCCAGAGGCTGATCAGCAGCAGGTTGGTCAGCACGTGCCCGCGGATGCGGGGGAAGACCACGTCGCGCAGCTGCTGCCAGGTCGACGCGCCGGCCAGCCGGGCGGTCTCCAGGTGGGAGCGGGGGACGTTCTCCAGCGCGGCGGCGTAGAGCATCATCGAGAACGCGGTGCCGCGCCAGGTGTTGAAGATGATGATCGACAGCATCGGGTAGTCGAGCAGCCAGGCCATCCCGGGGATGCCGAGCAGCGCGTTGAGCGTGCCGGCGTCCCGGTCGAGCAGAGCGATCCACAGGAAGGCGACCACCGAGCTGGGCAGGATCCAGGAGAGCAGGACGAACCCCTCGACCAGCCGGCGCAGCGGGCCGCGGCGGTCGCGCAGTGCGAAGGCGATGGCGAACCCGAGCCCGGCCTGTCCGATGACCGCCGAGCCGAGGACGAACTGGAGGGTCAGCAGCAGCGAGGTGCGGAACCGCTCGTCGCCCAGCGCCTGGGTGTAGTTGTCCAGGCCGACGATCTCCGGATTGGCGGCGGCCAGGCCGGTCAGCCGGTAGTTGGTGACGCCCAGGTAGATCGTCCACGCGGCCGGCACCACCAGGAAGACCAGGATCAGCACCATGGCGGGGACGAGGAAACCGGTCGCCCGGGCCCGGCCCAGCCCGGCGGCGTCGGGGGCCGGGGAGGCGCCCGTTGCCGGGCGCACTCCCTCGACCACCTCGTCAGGAGGTGACGTTACCTGGACCACCGACGAACCCTTCGACCTTCTTCTGGTACGCGCTGGCCGCCTCGTCCACGCTCTTGCCCGCCGTGACCTCGGCGGTGGCCTCCTGCAGCGCCACCGAGACCTGCGGGTAGACCGCCAGCGGCGGCCGGTACGCGGTGATCGGCAGCACCTTCTCGGCGACGAAGTTGAGCATCGGGTCGGCCGCCAGCACCTCCTTGTTGACGTCGGTGCGGGCGGTGATCCGGGCGGCGCCGGCCAGTTCGGCCTTGACCGCCTCCGCGGAGTGCATGAACGACAGCAGTTCCCACGCCTGCGACGGGAACTTGGAGTTGGGGTTGAGCACCCGCACGCCGCCGCCGGACATGCTGACGAAGTCCTGGCCGCGGATGCCGGCGCCGGGCTGCTTGGCCGGGATCATCGCGTAGCCGACGGTGGTGTCCCGGTCGGCCATCTTGGCGATGCCGTCCTTGGGGTTCACCACGCTGCGCCAGAAGTAGTCGCCCTCGGCCAGGATGCCGATCTTGCCGGCGGCGAACTCGGCGAAGGACTTGTCCCGCCCCTTCGCCTCCTGTTGCAGCTTCGGGTCGCCCAGCCCGCCGCCGTAGACCTTGGCGTAGAAGTCGAGCATGTCCTTGACCGGCTGACTGGCGCCGGCCCACTTGCTGTCCTTGTAGATCTCGCCGCCGGCGCCGACCAGCAGCGGCAGGGCGCCCTGCATCGAGGTGGCCTCGCCCATCGCGGTGCCCGCGTTGATCTGGATCGGGGTCACCCCGGGCAGCGCCTTGAGCTTGGCGCCGGCGTCGAGGATCTCCTGCCAGCTCTTGGGCTGCCAGTCGGCGGGCAGGCCGGCCTGGGCGAAGAGCTTCTTGTTGTAGTAGAGCACCCGGCCGTCGGTGCCGAGCGGAATGCCGTAGCGCTTGTCCTCGAACGAGCCGAGGCCCTGCACCGTGTCCGGGATCTGCGACCAGCCCTCCCAGGAGTCGACCTGGTCGCCGGCCACCTCGGACAGCGGCTTGAGGTAGCCGGCCTGGACGAACTCGCCGACCCAGATGCCGTCCACGGCGATCACGTCGGCGCCGCCCTTGGAGCGCAGGTCCAGGGCCAGCTTGGTCTTGAACTGCTCGTCGTCGACGCCGCTGGGCACGAACGTCACCTTGGCGGTGACGCCCTTGGCCTTCTGTGCCTCGACGAACTTGGGGATGACCCAGTTCTGGATCCACTCCGCACCGGCGGAGTTCTTGCCGCCGGCGATCGCGTTGGCGGAGATGGTGAGGGTGATGTTCTTGGCGTCCTTGCCGGCGGGCTCGTCCGAGCCGCCGCAGGCCGTGGCGGTGAGAGCGACGGCGGTGAGCGCGGCGAGCACGCCTGCTGCGTGTCTCGGCTTGGCTGACATGGGCTGCTTCCCTTCGCAAGGAGAGACTTCGAAGAGACTCGCGGGTCGCCCGCCGGCCGCACGTCCCGCGCCGGCGGTGCTTGCGGCCACAATGTCATGACAGCTTGACGACGTAAATACCTGTCACTGAAATGAGCGCGAAACACGCACCGTCACCGTTCGGCGACGGTCACCTCCAGCGAGTAGCGGCTGGCCCGGTAGATGTGCGCGCCGTGCTCGACGTAGCGGCCCTGGTCGTCGTAGGCGGTGCGGGTCATGGTGAGCAGCGGCGCGCCGCGCCGTTCGCCGAGCATCTGCGCCTCGGCCGCGGTGGCGGCCCGGGCGCCGATCCGCTGGTGGGCGCCGCGGATGCGCCGGCCGCCGCTGCGCAGGATCGCGTACAGGCCGTCGGCCTGCAACGCCTCCATGGTCAGCCGCGGCACGTCGAGCGGGAGCCAGTTCTCCATCACCGCGAGGGGCTCGCCGTCGGAGAACCGCAGCCGGCGCAGGTGCTGCACCTCGCCGCCGGGCGGCAGGCCGAGCGCGCTGGCCACCGCCGGCGGGCAGGGCACGACGGCCAGCTCCAGCACCGAGGTGGACGGGCGCTGGCCGGCCCGGACCAGGTCGTCGTGCAGGCTGGTCAGCTCCACCGCCCGGCGCACCTCGCCGCGCACCACCTGGGTGCCCACGCCGCGCCGGCGGACGATCAGTCCCTTGTCGACCAGGTGCTGGATGGCCTGCCGCACGGTGGGCCGGGACAGGCCCAACCGGTCGGCCAGCTGCAACTCGCTGTCCAGGCGGTCACCCGGGGCCAGGTCGCCACGCTGGATCGCCGCGGCGAACTGCTCGGCGACCTGGAAGTAGAGCGGGACCGGGCTGCTGCGGTCGACCGCGATCTCGGGGCCGGTCACGGAAACCTCCTCGCTGCGGCTACGCGGGATCGGGGCGGGAACGATGGGCGCCACTGTACCGAAGCGGTCACCGAGCGCAGAGCGCGGATGTCATGACAACACATTGACACAACTCGCACGGCACTGTTACCAATCAGGGACGGCAACGAGCCGGCGGGTACGCCGACGCCGGCCGGGACGGAGGGCGCCGCATGCTCGATGTGCTCACCATCGGCCGGGTCGGGGTGGACATCTATCCGTTGCAGATCGCCACGCCGCTGGCCGAGGTCGAGAGGTTCGGCCGGTTCCTCGGCGGCAGCCCCACCAACGTGGCGGTGGCGGCCAGCCGGCAGGGGCTGCGCGCGGGAGTGATCACCCGCACCGGCGCCGACGCGTTCGGCGACTACGTGCACCGGGCGCTGCGCGAGTACGGGGTGGACGACAGCCAGGTCCACCCGGTCGACGGGCTGCCCACTCCGGTCACCTTCTGCGAGATCTTCCCGCCGGACCACTTCCCGCTCTGGTTCTACCGCACGCCCACCGCCCCGGACCTGCAGATCCACGCCGACGAGCTGGACCTGGAGGCGATCGTGGCCGCGCGCGTCTTCTGGCTCACCGGCACCGGGCTGTGCCAGCAACCCAGCCGCGCCGCGCACGGCGCCGCGCTGGACGCCCGGGACGGCCGCCCGCACACCGTGCTGGACCTCGACTACCGGCCGATGTTCTGGCCCGACCCGGCCACCGCCACCGCGGCCGTCGCCGAGGTGCTGCCCCGGGTCACCGTCGCCGTCGGCAACCTCGACGAGGTGGAGGTCGCGGTCGGCACCCGCGACCCGGACCGGGCCGCGGACCTGCTGCTGGCCCGCGGGCCCCGGCTCGCCGTGGTCAAGCTCGGGCCCGCCGGGGTGCTCGCCCGCACCGGGCAGCAGAGCGTACGGGTGCCGCCGGTGCCGGTGGAGGTGGTCAACGGGCTGGGCGCCGGCGACGCCTTCGGCGGGGCGCTCTGCCTCGGGCTGCTGCGTGGCTGGCCGCTGGAGCGGACCCTGCGCTTCGCCAACGCCGCCGGCGCCATCGTCGCCTCCCGCCTGGCCTGTTCCGCCGCCATGCCCGACTACGCCGAGACCGCGGCGCTGGCCGAGACCGCGGCGCTGGCCGGGGACGCCGCGCCACCGCCCGCGCCGCCGACCGCCGTCCTGACAGGAGAAGACCGGTGAGCACCGAGTACGCCGCGCTGACCCGCACCCGCGCGCACCGGCCGCAGGCGATCGCCGAAGCCGCCGCCCGCCGTACCCGCCGGCCCTGGCCCGAGCCCGGCCGGCCGCTGTTCGTCATCGCCGCCGACCACCCGGCCCGGGGCGCGCTCGGGGTGCGGGACCGGCCGATGGCCATGGCCGGCCGGGCGGACCTGCTCGACCGGCTGCGCCTGGCGCTGTCCCGGCCCGGTGTCGACGGCGTGCTCGGCACCCCCGACATCCTGGAGGACCTGCTGCTGCTGGGTGCGCTGGAGAACCGGCTGGCGATCGGCTCGATGAACCGCGGCGGCCTCTCCGGCGCCACCTTCGAACTCGACGACCGGTTCACCGCGTACGACGCCGACAGCATCGCCGCGATGCGCTACGACGGCGGCAAGATGCTCTGCCGCATCGACCCGGACGACCCGGGCACCGCCTCCACCCTGCAGGCCTGCGCCCAGGCGGTCACCGCGCTGGCGGCCCACCGCACCGTCGCCCTGGTCGAGCCGCTCTGGGTGGCCCGCGCGAACGGCCGGGTCAGCGCCGACCTGCGCCCCGAGGCGGTCATCAAGGGGGTCAGCGTCGGGCAGGCGCTCGGCGCGACCAGCGCGTACACCTGGTTGAAGCTGCCGGCGATCGACGAGATGGAGGCGGTGATGGCCGCGACCACGCTGCCGGTCCTGCTGCTCGGCGGCGACCCGGTGGAGGCGCCGGACGTGGTGTACGCGCGGTGGCAGCGGGCGCTGCGGCTGCCCGGCGTGCGCGGCCTGGTGGTCGGCCGGGCGCTGCTCTACCCGCCGGACGACGACGTGGCCGCCGCGGTGGACCTGGCCGGCTCGCTGCTGCCCACCGGGCAGGACGCATGAGCCAGCGGCCGCGAGCGGATCATCAGCACAGCGGGCGTGGAGCCTCGTGCCCGCCGGCAGCGAAGCGAGGACGGGCATGAGGACCGCCGACGCCCACCTGCCCTGGGGCGGCACCGCCCGCACGCCCTGGGCCCTGGAGGTGACCCCCGAGTGGGCCGGCTGGCGGTACGCGGGCCTGCGGGTGCTCACCCTGCCCGCCGGCGGCGAACTGACCTTCGCCACCGGGGCGGAGGAGATGCTGGTGGTGCCGCTGGCCGGGGCGGCCAGCGTGCACTGCGACGGGCTGCGGCTCAACCTGACCGGGCGCGAGTCGGTGTTCGCCGCGGTCACCGACTTCGCCTACCTGCCCCGGGACGCCACCGCGACGATCCGCGGCGCCGGCCGTTTCGCCCTGCCCTCGGCGCGGGCCACCCGCCGGATGTCGCCCCGCTACGGCGCGGCCCGGGACGTGCCGGTGGAGTTGCGCGGTGCCGGGCCGGCCAGCCGGCAGGTCAACAACTTCTGCGCGCCGGACGCCTTCGACTGCGACCGGCTGGTCGCCGTCGAGGTGCTCACCCCCGGTGGCAACTGGTCGTCGTACCCGCCGCACAAGCACGAGGAGGACCGGACCTACGACGACGGGCGGGTGGAGGCGGCGCTGGAGGAGATCTACTACTTCGAGGTGGCCGGCGGCGCGCCCGGCGACGGGCCGGTCGGCTACCAGCGGGTCTACGGCACCGCCGAGCGGCCGATCGACGTGCTGGCCGAGGTGCGCACCGGCGACGTGGTGCTCGTCCCGTACGGCTACCACGGGCCGTCGATGGCCGCGCCCGGCTACCACCTCTACTACCTCAACGTGCTGGCCGGGCCGGGGGCGACCCGGACCATGGCCTGTGTGGACGATCCCCGGCACGGCTGGATCCGGGGCAGCTGGGCCGACCAGCCGGTCGACGAGCGGCTGCCGCTGACCCGGCCCGGAACGAAAGAGGCGTGATGCCCAGGTTGACGGTGGCGCAGGCGGTCGTGACGTTCCTCGCCCGGCAGTTCTCCGAACGCGACGGGCGGCGGCAACGGCTCATCCCGGCCTGCTTCGGCATCTTCGGCCACGGCAACGTCGCCGGCATCGGCGAGGCGCTGGCCGCCGCCGGGGCGGACCTGCCGTACCACCTGTGCCGCACCGAGCAGGGCATGGTGCACACCGCCGCGGCGTACGCCCGGATGACCGACCGGCTGAGCACGCTGGCCTGCACCACCTCGATCGGGCCGGGGGCGACCAACCTGGTCACCGGCGCGGCGGGCGCCACCATCAACCGGCTGCCGGTGCTGCTGCTGCCCGGCGACATCTTCGCCACCCGGGTGGCCAACCCGGTGCTCCAGGAACTGGAGGACCCCCGCTCCTACGACGTCAGCGTCACCGACGCGCTGCGGCCGGTCTCCCGCTACTGGGACCGGATCAACCGGCCGGAGCAGTTGCCGGCGGCGCTGCTGGCCGCGATGCGGGTGCTCACCGACCCGGCGGAGACCGGCGCGGTCACCCTCGCCCTGCCGCAGGACGTGCAGGCCGAGGCGTACGACTGGCCGGACGAGCTGTTCGCCGAGCGGGTCTGGCACGTGCCCCGACCGCTGCCGGACATCGCGGCGCTGGCCCGGGCGGCCGGGATCGTGCGGGCGGCGCGCCGGCCGCTGGTGGTGGCCGGCGGCGGGGTGATCTACAGCGGGGCCACCGAGGCGCTGCGCTGGTTCGCCGAGGAGCACGGGGTGCCGGTGGCCGAGACCCAGGCCGGCACCGGCGCCATGCCGCACGACCATCCGCTGGCCCTCGGCGCGGTCGGGGTCACCGGGACGACCGCGGCCAACGAGATCGCGGCCGGCGCGGACGTGGTGATCGGGGTGGGCACCCGGTACAGCGACTTCACCACGGCCTCCGGCACCCTCTTCGGCGACGGGGTGCGCTTCGTCAACCTCAACATCACCGGCTTCGACGCGGCGAAGCTCTCCGGCACGCAGGTGGTCGGCGACGCCCGGGAGAGCCTGGCCGCCCTGGACGCGGCCTGCGCCGGCTGGGAGACCCCGCCGGACTACCGGGAGCAGGTGACCCGGCTGCGCGAGCGGTGGGTGGCCGTGGCGGACGCCGCCCGGCAGGCCGCCCCGGACGCGGCGCCCAGCCAGACCGCGGTGATCGGCGCGGTCAACGACGCCGCCGGCGACCGGGGCGTGGTGGTCTGCGCTGCCGGGTCGATGCCCGGCGACCTGCACCGGCTGTGGCGCAGCGCCGACCCGAAGAGCTACCACGTCGAGTACGGCTACTCCTGCATGGGCTACGAGATCGCCGGTGGGATCGGGGTGAAGCTCGCCGCGCCGGACCGCGAGGTGTTCGTGCTCGTCGGCGACGGGTCCTACCTCATGCTGCCGAGCGAGCTGGCCACCGCTGTCGCCGAGGGCGTCAAGCTGGTCGTGGTGCTGGTCGACAACTCCGGTTTCGCCTCCATCGGGCGGCTGTCCGAGAGCGTCGGCGCGCACCGGCTCGGCACCGCGTACCTCGACCGGTCGGGGGCGCCGCTGCCGGTCGACCTCGGCGCCAACGCGGCCAGCCTCGGCGCGGAGCTGATCCGGGTGTCCACCATGGCGGAGCTGCGCGCCGCGCTGGACACGGCGACGGCGGCGACGCGCACCACGGTGCTGCACGTGACCACCGACCGGTTCGAGGCCGGCCCCGACGCCGGCGCCTGGTGGGACGTCCCGGTCGCCGAGGTCGCCAGCACGGCGGAGGGGCGGGCGGCGCGGGCCACGTACGAGGCGGGGCGCAAGAGCCGGCGCACCCACCTGCGGCCCAGCTGAACCGGTCGCTCCAGCGGGGCGGCTGAACCGGTCGCCGCGGCGGGGCGGCTAGGGGCCGAACGTGAACACGTGCGGGCGGAAGCCGGGTCGGTCGGTGACCAGGGTCAGCAGGTGGTCGTCGCGGGACGCCCCGGCGACGAGGCGGATCATGGCCGCCCGGTCGATGTGGGCCACCGCGTCCGGGCCGACGTCGGCGCCGCGTTCGGTGCCGATCGGCTCCCCGTCGAGCAGTACGCGGACCGGGACCGGCCGGCCGGGCCCGGGGTCGACGACCAGGTTCACCTCGCCGGCGTTGAAGGGCAGCCCGAGTTCGCCGGTCCCGCCGGCGAGTTCGACGTACTCGCCGCTGCGGCGCCAGTCGCCAGCCACCGCGAAGCTGCCCGGCACCGCCCGGTCGGCGCCCAGGTACGTCTCCGGGGTGATGCCGCGGTAGGACGGCTGGCCGGTCCGGGCGAAGGCCGTCGCCTCGGGGCTGACCGGCGGCAGCCGGGTGCCGGGTGCCCGGACCTCGATCAGCCGCCGGATCTCCGACTCCACCCGCTCGTAGCCGCCCTCGCCGACCCACCGGTCCACGAGGAGCCCGTCGGGGTCGAAGAGGTACCTCGCCGGCCAGGCGTCGTTGCGCAGGGCCCGCCAGATCCGGAAGTCGTCGTCCAGCGCGATCGGGTAGGTCAGCTCGTGGTCGCGGATGCCCCGCTCGACGTTCTCGGCGTGCCGGCCGAACTCGAACTCCGGCGCGTGCACCCCGATCACGGTCAGCCCCAGGTCCGCGTAGTCGCGGTGCCACGCCCGCAGGTAGGGCGCGGTGCGGATCCAGTTGACGCAGGTGTACTCCCAGACGTCGACCAGCACCACCCGGCCGCGCAGCGCGTCCGGGGTCAGCGGCGGCGAGTTCACCCACCGCTGGACGGCCAGCGCGGGGAGCAGCATCCGCCGATTGTCCCGCCGGCGGGACCGGTCGTGGGGCGGCCCGTCCGGCTACTCACCCGGACGAGGCTTCGCCGGCGTGGGTGACCCCGGCGGTCAGTCCGGCGGTGACGGCGGCTCGGCCGGATGCCGCCGGGCACGGACCGTGTCGGCCCCGGCGACCCCGACGAGCACCGCGAGGGCGGCGGCGGCGACCAGCAGCGGCGGCGCCAGCAGCAGCGGTGGCGCCAGGACGGCCAGCACCAGGATGCCGGTCAGCAGTGGCCGGGACACCCGGGCGAACACGGTGTACTCGAAGCCGGCCCGCCCGGCCAGGAACAGCGCGGGTCCGCCGAGGATGGCGGCGACCCAGGCCGGTTCGGCGGCGTCGAGGGGATGGGCGATGACGAGTTCGTCGCCCACCGCGGTGGCCACGATGCCGGCCAGCATGATCAGGTGGGCGAGCGCCGCCCACCGGGCCAGGCTGTCCGGTCTGCCGGCCGCGGTGATGGCGTCGGGCAGCAGGTTCCCGGCCCGGTAGACGTAGATCCGCCAGAACAGCACGGTGCCGGCGAACGCCACCACGAACGCCACGATCCGGTCGCCCGCGAAGCCGGTGCCGCCCAGGGTCAGCGCGGTGACCAGGATCAGCTCGCCCAGCGCGATGATGAAGAGCTGCCGGTACCGCTCGGCCAGGTGCTCGGCCAGCACGGGGAAGTCCGATTCCGGTGAGCGGCCCAGCCCCGGCGTGGGGAAGCGGAGGATCCCGCCGGTGTAGTCGATGGCGACCGCCAGCGCCCAGAGGGCCGGCCGGGCCGTACCGGCCGCGAGCGCGCCGGCGAACCACGGCACCGCCGACACGCCGAACCAGAACAGCAGCCGCAGGCTCCGGCGCTGCAACTGGTGGCCGCGCAGGGCGAGGACGAAGTAGACCTGCCGACCGACGTGGATGGCCACGTACGCCCCGGCGAAGACCAGACCCCGCGCGCCGAACGCCTCGGGCAGCGCGGCCACCATCAGCAGGCTGCCGAGCATGGTGGCGGTGACCAGGAACTGGATCTCCATGCGCTGCGGGTCGTACAGGTTGGTCGTCCAGGTGGTGATGCTCCAGGTCCACCACATCGCCAACAGCAGCACCAGCGTCTGGAAGGCGCCGCCCCAGCCGAGATCCCGCATCAGCCCCCGGGAGAGCTGCACGAGGGTGGCGACGAACACCAGGTCGAAGAAGAGCTCCAGGAAGATCGCCCGCCGCGGCCCGCCGGGCATCCGCAGCAGCCTGCCCCCGCCCGTCGTCACCGGCCCGCCCGTCCTGCCGGCTCGATCCCACCCGCGACACCCGGTGGCGACGCGGCCGGGATCCGTGCCGCGTACCGGGGGCAGGACGGCGAGCCGGAGCACCCGGCGAGGCGGCGGTGGTCACGCCTGCGCCCGGTGCTCCGGCTCGCCGAGGAGTCGGTGCCGGTTCGTCGGAACAAGGACCCGTGGTCGGCGCGTCGGCTCAGCGCAGCGACCGGAAGGCGCCGCGCAACTCCTGCGACAGCAGTTGCGGCTGTTCCCAGGCCGCGAAGTGACCGCCCCGGTCGAGCTTGTTGTAGTGGATCAGGTTCGGATAGGCCCGCTCCGCCCAACTGCGCGGCGTCTCGTAGAGCTCGTCGGGGAAGACGCTCACGGCGGCGGGCACGGTGACGCCCTTGGCGGCGAAGAAGGAGTACGCGTTCTCCCAGTAGATCCGGGCCGAGGAGACCCCGGTGTTCGTCAACCAGAACAGGGTGATGTTGTCGAGGACGTCGTCCCGCGACAGGCCCACCTGCTCTCCGGCGAAGGACCGGCAGATCAGGTCCAGGCTGGCCGCGTCGTGGTCGAGCATGTAGCTGGCGAGCGCGACGGGCGAGTCGGCCAGCCCGGTCAGCGTCTCCGGGCGCGTACCCATCATCAGGGCGTAGGCGGAGTGCTTCCAGAAGAAGTCCAACTGCTCGCAGGTACGCTTCTCCTCGTCGGAGAGACCGGCGGGCAGCTTGCCGAGCGCGTTGTTCGCCCCGGTGATGTCGGACTGGAACAGCGCGTCGATGTCGGGCGGAATCGCGCCGGGCATGTTGGTGTGGATGCCGATCAGCCCCGGCGGCTTCTGCAACGCCAGCAGGTCGGTGATCAGGGCTCCCCAGTCGCCGCCCTGCGCCACGTAGCGGGTGTAGCCGAGGCGGTCCATCAGTTGCGCCCAGGCGCGCGCGACCCGGTCCGGGCCCCAGCCGGGCGCGGTCGGCTTGCCGGAGAACCCGAAACCGGGCAGCGACGGGATCACCAGGTGGAAGGCGTCCGACGCGTCCCCGCCGTGCGCCGTGGGATCGGTGAGCGGGCCGACGATCTTCAGCTGCTCGATCACCGAACCGGGCCAGCCGTGCGTGACGATCAGCGGCAGCGCGTCGTCGTGCCGGGAACGGACGTGGACGAAGTGGATGTCGAGCCCGTCGATCTCGGTGACGAAGTTCGGCAGGCTGTTCAGCCGCGCCTCGACCCGGCGCCAGTCGTACTCCTTCTCCCAGTAGCGCGCCAGCGCCTGGATCGTCTCGAGCGGCACACCCTGCGACTGGTCGCCGACGGTCTCCCGCTCCGGCCAGCGGGTGGCCGCGATGCGCTGCCGCAGCGCCGTCAGTTCCGCCTCGGGGATCTCTACCGTGAACGGCCGGATCCCGGCAACGTCCACCCGCGCTTCGGTCTTGACCGCCATGGGTGGCCACCCTTCCGTGAGTCGAGGTGCTGGAGTCGAGCCCCGGATACCACCTGGCGTGCCGTCTACACCTGGCCGGCCCGCGGGCGGCCGCGCCCGGCGATCGGCCCCGGTCGGTGTCAGCCGGCGTTCTCCCCGCGTCGGGGCAGCTTCCAGTCCGGCCGGACGTAGTGGCAGGTGTAGCCGCCGGGGTTGCGCTCCAGGTAGTCCTGGTGCTCCGGCTCGGCCTCCCAGAACGGCCCGGCCGGGCTAACCTCGGTGACCACCTTGCCCGGCCACAGGCCCGAGGCGTCGACGTCGGCGATGGTGTCCTCCGCGACCTGCCGCTGCTGCTCGTCGGTGTAGAAGATGGCCGACCGGTAGCTCAGGCCCACGTCGTTGCCCTGGCGGTTCTTCGTGGTCGGGTCGTGGACCTGGAAGAAGAACTCCAGCAGGTCACGGTAGGAGAGTCGCTGCGGGTCGTAGACGATCTCGATCGCCTCGGCGTGGGTCCCGTGGTTCCGGTACGTCGCGTTCGGCACGTCCCCGCCGGTGTATCCCACCCTGGTGTCCAGCACGCCGGGGCGTTTGCGGATGAGGTCCTGCATGCCCCAGAAGCAGCCGCCGGCCAGAATCGCCTTCTCCGTCTTCTCCGTCATCGCTTCCGCTCCCCGTCCGGGTGCTCGAACAACGTGCGGTATTCGCCGTAGCCTTCGCGCTCGAGGTCGTCGCGCCGGACGAACCGGAGCGCCGCAGAGTTCATGCAGTACCGCATCCCACCGGTCTCCACCGGACCGTCGTCGAACACGTGCCCGAGGTGACTGTCCCCGCGCGCCGACCGGACCTCGATGCGGAACATGCCGAGGCTCGAATCCTGCACCTCGACCACGTTCCGCCGGTCGATCGGCTTGCTGAAGGTGGGCCAGCCGGTGCCGCTGTCGTACTTGTCGACGGACGCGAACAGGGGCTCACCGGACACCACGTCGACGTAGATGCCCGGTTCCTTGTTGTCCCAGTACGCGTTGGCGAAGGGCGGCTCCGTGCCGGCTTCCTGGGTGACGCGGTACTGCTCCGGCGACAGCCGGGAGATCGCCTCAGCGCTCTTGCGGTACTCGTGTGACACCGTCGTTCCTCTCGGATCGGTCCTCGGCAGGAGGGGCCGGGTCAACGGGCCGGCAGCGCGCCCCGGACGCGTACCCCGCCCGCGGACGACTAACCGCGGTCGCGGCTGGGGGCCGGTGGGCACGGGGCGAAGTCCGGAATCGCCGTTCCCGGGACGGCTCGCCGCGGCCGCACCGATAATCCTCGCGGGCCCGGCGACCGGCAGGCCGTACGCCCGGCGGCGCGGGGGCGCCCCACGGCGCGGCTTCGCCCACGACCGGGTGCGACGGCGGCGGGGAGGCCGGGATGACGACCGGGGGCAGCACCGAGTTGGTCCGCCGGCCGAACGCCTCGAACCGGGCCACCCTGCTGGAACTGCTCTTCGACGTCGTCTTCGTGGCCGCCCTCGCGCTGGTCTCGATGCTGATCGCCGAGCGGGACTCGTGGGCCGGCGTCGGGCCGGTCGTGCTCATGCTGATGGCGATCTGGTGGACCTGGTCGATCACCTCGACCACCACCGACTTCTACGACCCGGAACAGCGGCCGATCCAGGCCATCCTCATGGTCACCGCGCTCGGTGCCGTGGTGACGGCGGCGGCGCTCGCCTCCGCCGCGCACGCGCTGGTCTTCGCCGTCGGATACGTGACCCCCCACCTGGTACGGGGCCTGGTGCTGGTCGGGGTGCTGCACCAGCACCAGCGCCGGCACCGGCACCGGCACCAGGCCAAGGGACGGGCGGCGCGCTTCCTCTTCTGGTTCCTGGTCTCCGGCGTCTTCTGGATCGCCGGGGCGCTGCTGCCCGGCGCGCCGTGGTGGCAGCTGTGGACCGTCGCGGTGGCGATCGACTACGTCTCGGCGGCGGCGCGCTACCCCACCCCCTGGCTCGGCCGGGTACCGCTCGGGCAGTACGAGATGACCACCGCGCACCTGGGTGAGCGGTACCAGCAGTTCGTCATCCTGGCGCTCGGCGACATCATCCTGGCGCCGACCCTGAAGATCAGCAGCGCGGAGTTCACCCACGCCCGGCTGGCCGCGTTCCTCTGCGCCTTCCTCACCATGCTGCTGCTCTGGCAGGTCTACGTCCTGGGGGCCGGTGCCATCCTGCGGACGCTCTCCGCCCACCTGCTGCGGCGGGCGACCCGGCTGGCGCCGTACACCCATTTGGTGATGTTGGCGGGCGTCGTCTGCACCGCCGCGGGGTTCGACCTGGTCGTCGACCGGCCCACCGGCGACACACCGGCGCGCTGGATCGCCCTGATCGTCGGCGGTCCCGCGCTGTTCCTGGTCGGGCGCACCCTGTTCACCTTCCGGATCATCGGGGTGGTGCCCTGGCACCGGGTGTTCTGGCTGGTGGTGCTCGCTGCCGCGGCACCGTGGGTGGGCGGCTGGCCGCCGGTGCTCGTCACCAGCCTCGTCGTGCTGGTCCTGGCCGCGGTGGTGGTCGGCGACGTGCTGGGCGAGCGGCCGGCACGACCGGCACGGCCGGCGTTGCGCGGGCGGCCCGGCTGAGCCCGGCGGGACGGACGGGCCCCGGTCACGCCGACCGGGGCCCGTACGGATCAGGCGAGGTCGAACCGGTCCAGGTTCATGACCTTGACCCACGCCGCGACGAAGTCCCGGACGAACCGCTCCTGCCCGTCCGCGCTGGCGTAGACCTCGGCGATGCCGCGGAGCTGGGAGTTCGCGCCGAAGACCAGGTCGACGGCGGTGGCCGTCCACCGGAGTTCGCCGGTGGCGCGGTCCCGGCCCTCGTAGACGTTCTCGGTGTCGGTGGCGGCCTTCCACTCCGTGCCGATGTCGAGCAGGTTGCGGAAGAAATCGGTCGTCAACGACTCGGGCCGGTCGGTGAGGACGCCGTGCCGGGTCCGCCCCACGTTGGCGTTCAGCGCCCGCATGCCGCCGACCAGCACGGTCATCTCGGGAGCGGTTAGCGTCAACAGGTTGGCCCGGTCCAGCAGCAGGGTCTCCGGCGACAGCTTCTGGCCGGCGCGCAGGTAGTTGCGGAACCCGTCAGCCCTCGGTTCCAGCACGGCGAACGATTCGACGTCGGTCTGCTCCTGCGCGGCGTCGGTGCGTCCGGGCGAGAACGGCACCGTCACCTCGTGCCCGGCGTTCCGCGCGGCCTGCTCGACGGCCGCGCATCCGGCCAGGACGATCAGGTCGGCGAGCGAGACCTTCTTCCGGCCGGACTGCGCGCTGTTGAAGTCCTGCTGGATCCGCTCCAGGACCGGCAGCACCGTGGCGAGTTCGGCCGGCTCGTTGACCTCCCAGTTCCGCTGCGGCTCCAGGCGGATCCGGGCTCCGTTCGCGCCGCCCCGCATGTCGGTGCCACGGAAGCTCGCCGCCGACGCCCAGGCGGTCCGGACGAGCTGGGGGATGGACAGTCCGGAGGCGAGGACCGTGTTCTTGAGGGTGGCGACGTCCTCGGCCCCGATCAGCTCGTGGTCGACCGCCGGGACCGGGTCCTGCCACAGCTGCGGCTCCGGCACCCACGGGCCGAGGTAACGCGAGGCCGGTCCCATGTCGCGGTGCAGCAGCTTGTACCAGGCCCGGGCGAACGCGTCGGCGAACTGGTCCGGGTTCTCCAGGAAGCGCCGCGAGATGGGTTCGTAGGTCGGGTCGACGCGCAGCGCGATGTCGGTCGTCGCCATCATCGGGGCGTACCGGACGGAGGGGTCGTGGGCCCCGGGTACGGCGTCCGACCCGGCGCCACCCTTCGGCCGCCACTGCTTCGCGCCGGCCGGGCTCTCGCAGACCTCCCACTCGAAGCCGAAGAGCGTCTCGAAGAAGCTGTTGTCCCAGGTGATCGGGGTGGGCGTCCAGGCGCCTTCGAGGCCGCTGGTGATCGTGTCGGCGCCCTTGCCGCTGCCGTAGCTGTTCTTCCAGCCCAGGCCCTGCGCCTCCAGCGGGGCGGCCTCGGGCTCCGGCCCGACGTACTCGTCGGCGCGGGCGGCGCCGTGGGTCTTGCCGAACGTGTGGCCACCGGCGATGAGCGCCACTGTCTCCTCGTCGTTCATCGCCATCCGGCGGAAGGTCTCCCGGATGTCCCGGGCGGCGGCGAGGGGATCCGGGGTGCCGTTGGGGCCCTCCGGGTTCACGTAGATCAGCCCCATCTGGACGGCGCCCAGCGGGGCGGCAAGTTCCCGGTCGCCGCTGTAGCGCTCGTCGCCGAGCCAGGTGTCCTCGGGCCCCCAGAAGACCTCCTCGGGCTCCCAGACGTCCTCCCGCCCGAAGCCGAAGCCGAACGTCTTGAACCCCATCGACTCCAGCGCGCAGTTGCCGGCGAAGACCAGGAGGTCGGCCCAGGAGATCTTCTGACCGTACTTCTGCTTGACCGGCCAGAGCAGCCGGCGCGCCTTGTCGAGGTTCGCGTTGTCCGGCCAGCTGTTGAGCGGGGCGAACCGCTGGGCGCCGTCGCCGCCACCACCGCGGCCGTCCTCGATCCGGTACGTGCCGGCGGAGTGCCAGCTCATCCGGATGAACAGCGGCCCGTAGTGGCCGTAGTCCGCCGGCCACCAGTCCTGCGAGGTCGTCATCACCTCGAAGACGTCCCGCTTGAGCGCCTCGACGTCGAGGCTCTTGAACTCCTGCCGGTAGCTGAACGACTCGCCCAGCGGGTTGGCCCGGGGTGAGTGCTGATGGAGTACCTGCAGGTTCAGCTGGTTCGGCCACCAGTCCTGGTTCGACCTCGGCCGACTCGGCTTCGGCGTCGGGGAGGGGATTGCCGGGTTCTCGCTCTCGCTGCCGTGCTCAGGCACGTCGGTCCTTCTCCTGTCGGTCTCGTTCGGTCAACTGGTTGCTGGCGCCGCGACACGTGACGTACCAGCCCCGCGCCGGTCAGCGCGGGGCACGTGGTACCTGGCCTGATAGGACACTCGGGAAGCTCCCGACGCGGCACCGACGATGGAGCCGGTGCCGGCGTGCGGATGTGCGTGCACCGCGGACAGCGCGGCCAGCCGCGGACGGGTCACGCGGAGCGCGGCCCCGCGCGGCACGCGCTCGACGTCCGAGGTGGCCACGGTGCGCAGTATGCCCGACTTTTTTCTTGACTGCATCAAGAAGCGGCATGGCGCGCGCGACGAGCCGGCGCTCCGGAAACGAGAATCTCCGGGCACCGCACGCGTGCCCGGAGATCGTCGCCCTACCGGTCAGACCCGGCCGCGCGCGGCGCGGCGCAGCCGGCTGATCCCGAGCAGGAGGCCGCCGGTACGGTGCGCGGAGTAGGCGGTCAGTCAGCGTCGGCCGGCCGCCCGGCTCCGGCCTGCTGGCGCTGGTAGTGGCGGGCGACCCGGGCGCGGTTGCCGCAGGACGGCTTGCACCACTGCTGGCGGGCGTGCTCCCGGACGAAGTACCGCACGCACCGCGGCGCCGGGCAGGCGCGCAGCTGCTCCCGTTCGGGGCCGGCCAGGAAGTCGACGGCGGCGCGGGCCAGCGCCGCGGTGAGCCGTAGCCGTGGCTCGGCCGGACCGGCGTGTCGGGTGAGGATCGGCGCCCCGTCGGCGGGCCAGTGCAGCCGGGGGCTGGTGGGCAGCCGGCCGGCGACGTCGTTGAGGTGGCGCACCGCCTCGTCCGGCGTCAGCAGCGACGCGTGGTCGGCCCGGCTGGGCGGTGCCGGCGCCACCGCGCGGGCGAGCAGCGTGCGGACGGCCCGGCGCAGCGCGACCACGTCGAGCCGGGTCCGCTCGTCGGGCAGGTCGGCCGGGGGCGCCAGGTCGTGGTCGTAGCCGCGCAGCGGTTCGGCGTGGTCGCGCAGCCACCGGGCGAGCCCGCCGGTGTCGGCGAGGTCGTCGGTCACGCCGCCGTTGCCGTCGTGCCGGATGGTGCCGGCCAGGGCGAGCGTGAGCTGGACGGACATCGTGCCTCCGGGGGTCGCGGGCGTGTTGTGGATCTCCGGGGGGCCAGTGTAGCGTCCCTAACGGCAAAAGCAGCGTAACCCGTTAGGGAGCCCTCGTGCTGACCATCGCGCACCTCAGCGACACCCACCTCGACGACCATCCGCGCTCGGCGGAGCGGACCGCCCGGGTCATGGACCACCTGCACAACCTGGCCCGGCCGGTGGACGCCATCCTGATCACCGGGGACATCGCCGACCACGGGCAGGTGTCCGAGTACGAGTTGGCCGCGAAGCTCTTCGCCTCGCCGCAGCCGGTGCTGGTCTGCCCGGGAAACCACGACGTGCGCGACGCCTACCGCAAGGGGCTGCTGGGCGAAACCGGCGGCGGCGACGGGCCGATCAACAGCCGGCACGACGTCGGCGGCGCCACCTTCCTGCTCGCCGACTCCAGCATCCCCGGCCGCGACGACGGTCACCTGGACGAGGAGACCATGGGCTGGCTGCGGGAGCAGCTCGCCTCGGTGGCGGCCGACGTCCCGGTCTTCATCGCCTTCCACCACCCGCCGGTCGCGCTGCACCACCCGGTCATCGACGACATGCGGCTGCTGCCCACGGACCCGCTCGCCGAGCTGGTGGCCGCCCACCCGCAGATCGTCGCCGTGCTGACCGGGCACTTCCACACGGCCGCGGCGAGCACCTTCGCCGGCCGCCCGCTGCGGATCGCGCCCGGCGTCGTCTCGACCCTACGGATGCCGTGGGAGGGCGAGGGGACGCTGACCGACCAGCGGCAACCGCCGGGCATCGCCTTCCACGTGTACGACGACACCGGCCTGCTGACCACCCACTACCGGGTGGTGGTCTGACCGGTGACCGGGGCCGGCATGCTGGGCTTCGCGCTCGCCGTCGCGCCGATCACGCTCACCCCCGGCACCAGCTTCGCGCTGGTCGTCTCCCGGGTGGGCGCCGGCGGCCGGCGCCAGGGCTGGTGGGTGATCCTCGGTACGGTGACCGGGATCTACCTGCACGCGGCGCTGGCCGCGGCCGGTCTGGCGGCGCTGGTGCTGCGCTCGTCGCAGGCGTTCTGGATCGTCAAGCTGGCCGGCACCGGCTATCTCGTCGGGCTCGGTGTCTGGCTGCTGGTCTCCGCCGCCCGCCGGCGGCCCGCCGCACCCGGCCGGCCGTCCGCCCGGGCCGGGTGGCGCCGGCTCGCCGGCCGGGCTCGGCACCCGTACCCGCAGGGGCTGCTCGGGAACGTGCTGAATCCCAAGGCGGCGGCCGTCTACCTGACGCTGGCCCCGCAGTTCCTCGACCCGTCCGGGCCGGTGCTGGCGCCGATGCTGCTGCTGGCCACCGCGCACGCCGTGCTGCACACCGGGTGGCTGGCCGGCTGGACGGCGGTCACCGGGGCGGCCGCCCGGCTGCTGCGGACCGAGCGGGTGCGCCGGGCGCTGGACCGGGTCACCGGCGTCGTTCTCGTCGGGCTGGGCGTACGGTCCGCGCTGAACTGACCGGCACCCGGAGCCGGACCTTACCCGGAGGATTGACAGACCACTTTGTCGACACTGAGGATTGGCTCAGTCCACCGACCGCAACCGGAACATCCTCCCGTCCACCACTCGACGGCGCTTCCGCAACTCGGCGATGCGGGCAGCGTCGGTCCGCCGCAACCGGACACCATCACCTTCCTTCCACCGGGTCGTGACGCCGCCAGCGCGGCGCGCGACCGACGGGGCGGAGCCGCGTACCCCGGGCGGGGCCCCTCGGCCAGCTCATTCGGTCACCCATGCCGAGCAACAGAAGGGTCGACAGATGCGTGATCCCCTAGGTCCCCGGTGGCGACGCCGCCTTCCGCTCCCCGCCGCGCTGGCCGGGGCCATGGCCGTGGTGCTGCTGGTCAGCCCGGCCTCGGCCACCGCACCGCCGGCCGCACCCTCGGTCGACCTGGTCCGGGTCGGCGACGAGGAGGCGAACGTCGTCGAGGTGCTGCTCGACGGCACCGCCCAGTTGGACGCCCTGGTCGCGACCGGCGTCGACCTCGACCACCACGTCAGCCGGACCGAGGACGGCGTGGTCGCGCACGCGGTCATCACGGCCAGCGAGGGCGCCGCGCTGACCGCCGCCGGGTTCCGGCTCGGCAAGGTGCTGCACCGGCCCGCCGACGCCCAGGCCCGGGTGGCCGAGCGCGCGGCGACCATCGCCGAGCACGTCGCCGACAACCGGCAGTTCGCCGCCGCGGCGGCCAACCCGACCGCGCCGGACGTCTCCGACGTCAAGATCATCCGGGCCGACTACTACACCTCCGGCACCGACCAGATCCTGTCCGTGGAGGCGAAGTGGGCGCAGGGCCAGACGGTCGCCACCCCGCTCACCGTCGAGCGGGACAGCGGCCCGGGCACCGCTTTCGGCTCCGGAGGTACGCAGACCATCTCCCGCTTCGTCGACGCCGGCGTCTACCTGTACCACCGGGGCGCCGCCACCGTGACCACCCGTCCGGACCGCGTCCGGATCACCAGCCCGACCGGTGACGTCGCCATCGCCACCGTCCGGGAGTGGTTGCCGACCCCGGGCGACGGCCCGGAGGGGCCCGGCTACCAGAAGGACTTCGTCACCAGCTACCTGACCCCCACCGAGCTGTACGCGCGGATCCACCAGCTGGCCGCCGAGTTCCCGGACCTGGCGGAGATCGTGGAGCTGCCGTACAAGACCAACGGCTACCGGCGGCACGCGCAGGCCGTGCTCGGCACCGCCACCGCCAGCCGGGTCGCGGTGGACTCGCTGGCCTGGGGCCACGAGGGCGGCAACGACGTCTCGGTGGAGCTCGCCGACCCGGGCGCGCCGAACACGCCGCTGTCGGTGAGTGTCGCCGGCTCGGCGGTCCGGGTGACCCTGGGCACCGACTCCGCCGGCACGGTCACCAGCACCGCCGCCCAGGTGGTGGCCGCGCTCAACGCCGGCGCCGGGTCGCTGCTGCGGGCGTACACCTATCGGGGCAGCCCGGGCACCGGCGTGGTCGCGCCGGCCGCGCGGACCCCGCTCACCGACGGGCTGAGCGCGCCGGCCAGCGTCTCCCGCGAGCCGCACCCGGTGTACGCGATCCGGATCGGCAAGCACCGCGACGATTCCAAGCTCGGCGTGCTGGCCTACGCCCAGGAGCACGCCCGGGAGTGGGTGCCGCCGCTGGTCACCATCGAAACCGCCGAGCGACTGCTGCGCAACTACGGCCACGACGGGCAGACCAAGCAGCTGCTGAACAACCTCGACATCTGGATCGCGCCGTCGGTCAACCCGGACGGTGGGCACTACTCGTTCTACGACTTCAACTCGCAGCGCAAGAACATGACCAACCACTGCCCGCTGACCGGCTCGGCCGACTTCCTGGCCCGCAACTCGTGGGGTGTGGACAACAACCGCAACTACACCGAGTACAGCCTCTTCGACGGCTACTCCGGCGCGTCGTCGAGCTGCACCAGCGGCACCTACGCCGGCCCGAGCGAGCTGTCCGAGCCGGAGAACCGGAACCTGGACTGGCTGGCGGCCCGCCCGAACATCCGGTTCTCGATGAACCTGCACTCCTCGGGCAACTACTTCATGTGGTCGCCCGGCGCGTACGCGCTGCCGGACCGGGTCTCGGCGCCGCGGCCGACGCTCGCCGAGGAGTCGGCGTTCTGGGGCGCCTCGTCGCGGATCCTCAGCGCCATCAAGCGGCACCGGAACATGGCGGTCACCCCGGCGCGCACCGGCCCGATCTCCGACGTGCTCTACTCGGCGGCCGGCAACTCCGGCGATATGCTCTGGTACAAGTACGGCATCTATGCGTGGAACTTCGAGGTCGGCACCTCCTTCCAGCCGGAGTGGGAGGAGGCGCACGCCGAGACGATGGAGTTCGCCAACGGGCTGGTCGAGCTGATGCGGGTGGCCCGTGACTTCGCCAAGGACAAGCAACGGCCGGCGAGCACGCTGAAGGTCGCGCCCAGCTCCACGCCGGGCATGGTGAACGTGACCTTCGAGACCAGCGAACCGGCGGCGGTCTTCTACACCCTGGACCGGGCCGCCCCGACGTACGACTCGACGCTGTACGGCTCCGCCGGCATCCGCGAGGGCGGGGAGACGCTGACCGTCCCGGCCGGCACCCGGGTGCACTGGTTCTCCGTCGACTCGGCGGGCAACGTGGAGAACAACTACCGCCCGGACGGCAACGGGAAGAACTACCGCAAGGGCACAGCGGTCCTGCCCTAGGGCGGACAGTCGAACATCGCGCACAGGGGGTGTGCGGGGGTTGCCGACCCCGCACACCCCCGCCGCGTCGGCTCGACCGGGCGTACGCCGAGCCGCCGGCGGTGGCCCGAGCCCGCTCCGGATCGGCGTCCCGGTCACCGCCCGGCGGGACGACCCGCCGGCATCCGCCGCGAGCGCTCGGCCCAGGCGTGCAGGGCGTCCCGGTCGCCGGCGGCGTCCAGGTTCAGGGCCGCCTCGATGAGGGCGAGGTGGGTGAACGCCTGGGGATAGTTGCCCAGCGCGGTCCCGTCGGCGGCGAGCTGTTCGGAGTAGAAGCCCAGCGGCCCCGCGTACGCGCTGAGCTGGTCGAAGAGCTGCCGTGCCGGCTTCCGCTCGCCGGCCAGCGCGAGGGCGGAGACCAGTTCGAACGAGCAGAGCAGGAATGCCCCCTCCGCGCCGGGCAGGCCGTCGTCCGCGCGGTACCGGCGGATCAGGGCCGGGCCGATGGCGAGCCGCTGGCGGATCCGGTCGATGGTGGCGAGCATCCGCGGATCGTCGGCGGGGAGGAAGCCGACCAGGGGGATCCGCAGCAGGGCCGCGTCGAGTTCGCTGCTGCCGTACGCCAGCACGAAGCTGCCCACCGACTCGTCGTAACCGCGGTCGAGGACCTCGGCGTGCAGGTCGTCGCGGGCCTGCCGCCAGCGGTCGACGGCGGCGGTGCGGTCGTCGAGCAGATCGGCCAGGCGAACGCCCCGATCGAGGCAGACCCAGGTCATCACCTTCGAGTTGACGTAGTGCCGGCGCGGGCCGCGGATCTCCCAGGCGCCGTGGTCGGGTTCTCGCCACCGCCGGGCCATGGTGTCGACGTGCCACCGCAGCAGCCCCCACTGGTCGCCGGTGAGGTCGCCGGTGAGTTGCTGGTAGACCAGGGCCGCGTCGAGGATGTGACCGTAGGTGTCGAACTGGACCTGGTCGGCGGCCTCGTTGCCGGTGCGGACCGGCCGCGAGTCGGCGTAGCCGGACAGGTGCGGCAGTTCCCGCTCGGTGGTCGTGTGGCCGTGGATGCCGACGAGCGGGGCGAGCGGGTCCGCCCGCGTGGCGCAGATGTCCAGCAGGAAGCGCAGGTACCGCCGGCCCTCCTCGGCATGACCGAGCCGGAACAGGGCGAGCAGCAGCAGGGCCGCGTCCCGGTGCCAGGTGTACCGGTAGTCCCAGTTGCGCACCCCGCCGATCTCCTCGGGCAGCGCGGTGGTGGCGGCGGCCAGCAGCGCGCCGGTCTCGTCGAACGACAGGCCGCGCAGCACCAGGGCGCTGCGCCGGACGGCGTCGGCGGCGAAGCCGGTGTAGTCGCTGCGGCCGGACCAGTCCCGCCAGGTGCGGCAGGTCTGGTCGAGCAGGACGGTCGGGTCCTGCGCCGCCGGTCCCGCGTCGTCGCCGTCGCCGTAGTGGAGCAGGATGGTGACCGTCCGGCCGGCGGGCAGCTCCAGGTCGGCGGTCAGCGCCGTCCCGTCCGCCACGAGCGGCAGGTCGGCGCCGATCCGCAGCGGGACCCCGGAGGCGTGCCACCGGCCGTCGACCCGGGTCCAGCCGGTGCTCCGGGCGCCGTAGCCGGGTCGCGGGACGATCCGCACCGCCAGCCGCACCGCACCGCGCTCGGCCGTCAGTTGGCGGACCAGCACCTTGCCGGCCCGGATCGGTTGGGCCGCGTCGCCCGGCGCGACGGCGAGGAAGTCCCGTCCGACGGCCCGGCCGCCCGGGCCGTCGTACTCGGTGTGCAGCACCAGGGTGTCCGGCAGGTACCGGCGGGCCGGCGTGGGGCAGCCGTCGACGGTGAGCGAGAAGGCACCGCCGACCTGACGGTCGAGCAGCCGGGCGAAGACGGCGTCGCCCTCGAAGTGCGGTACGCAGAGCCACTCGACCGTCCCGTCCGGCGCGACCAGCGCGGCGGTGTGGGTGTCGGAGAGGAAGGCGTACGAGTCGACGGGCGGAAAGCTCATGTCGGCACTCCGCTTCGCTCCGTGCCGTGATGCGGCACCAACGCGCTGAGCTGATGGTCCGCTCGCTGACGCCCGCTCATGGCAGCTCCGGCAGCACCTGGGAGCCGAAGACCTCCAGGAACCGGTCCTGGTCCCGCCCGACGTGGTGCAGAAAGATCTCGTCCACGCCCAGGTCGGCGTACTCGCGCAACCAGTGCGCGTGCCGACCGGGGTCGCTGGAGACCAGCACGTGCTCCCGCATGTCCTCCGGGCGGACGTAGGCGGTGGCCGCGGCGAAATCGGCCGGAGTGGCGAGGTCCCAGCCGAGGTCGCTGCCGAGGACGGCGGTACGCCACTGCTCGTGGGCCACCCGCAGGGCGGTCTCCTCGTCGGCGGCCCAGGACAGGTGCACCTGCAGCAGCACCGGTCCGCCACCCCCGCCGTCCCGGTACGCGTCGACCACCCGCCGTACCCCGTCGACTCCCTGGTTGATGGTGATCAGCCCGTCCGCCCAGGAACCGGCCCAGCGGGCGGTCTCCGGGGTGACCGCCGCCGCGTACACCGGTGGCGGCTGCGCCGGCCGCGACCACAGCACCGCCCGGTCGACGGTGACCAGCCCCCGGTGGTCGACGCACTCGCCGGCGAACAGCGCGCGGATCACCTGGACGCACTCCCGCAGCCGGGCGTTGCGTTCCGGCTTGGCCGGCCACCGGTCGCCGGTGATGTGCTCGTTGAGCGCCTGACCGCTGCCGAGCGCGAGCCAGAACCGTCCCGGGAACATCTCCGCCAGGGTGGCCGCGGCCTGCGCGACGATGGCCGGGTGGTAGCGCTGGCCGGGCGCGTTCACCACGCCCAGCGGCAGGTCGGTACGGGCCAGCGCCGCCCCCAGCCAGGACCAGGCGAACCCGGAGTGGCCCTGCTCCGCGCCGAACGGGGCGAAGTGGTCCGAGCACATGGCGCGGGTGAAGCCGGCCGTGCGCGCCGCCTCGACCAGCCGCAGCAGCGTGCTCGGCGCGAACTGCTCGTGCGAGGCGTGGAAGCCGAAGAGCGGCATGTGCTCCTCCCGCCGTCGGTGCTCCGCCGGGTGCGGGCTACCCGTCCGGGACGCGGGGAAACGATGCTCCTCACCGGTCGGGCAGGCTGCCGAGCAGGACCGCGCGGCTGCTGCGGTGGGCCAGGTCCTCCGCCACGTTGCCGAGCAGTTTCTCGTCGAGCCCGTGCCCCCGCCGTCCGATCACCAGCAGGTCCACGTCGCGGGCGTCGGCGACGGCCAGGATGGCGTCCGCCGGATGGCCGGCGACGATCTCCGTGCTCGCGTCGCCCAGCCCGTCCGGCAGGGTGCGGGCGACCTCGTCCAGCATCCGCCGGGCCCGCTGGCGCTCCGCGTCCGCCTCCAGATCGACCAGATCCGGGTCGGTGACGGTGACCAGCACCAGCTCGCTGGTGGTCCCGGTCAGCGCGTGGGCGACGGCGCGCAGCGCCCGGTCGGAGTCGGGCGAGCCGTCCAGGCCGACCAGCACCCGCAGGCCGGGCCGGGTGGGTGCCGGCGCCCGGGAGCGGACGTCGATCCGCTGCGGAGCGGCCCGGCCGCGCTCGACGGCGATCGGGACGAACAGCGGGCCGAGCAGCCCGCCGACGAGGTACCAGAGCAGGTTGCGGTGCCCGCCGCGGGTGACGAAGACCGCCGCGGTGACCAGTCCCGTCGCCAGCCAGGCCACCAGCGCCAGCAGGCCCCAGCCCAGCTCAGCCATGGTGGCTTCCCGGCATGGGCGGTGCGGGCGGGTGGGTCATGCCGGTGACTACCCCCGGCGGCGGCGGGTACGCCACCGCGTCCGGTCGGGGGAGGAAGGGTCGTGGGACACGAGTTCGTCAACTGGTCCGGCAGCCTGGTCTTCACGCCGGCCCGGTACGCCGAACCGGACGACGAGGACGAGGTCCGCGCCCTCGTGCGGCGGGCCCGGCAGGACGGGACCACGGTCCGCCCGGTGGGCTCGGGGCACTCGTCGAGTCCGCTGGTCCGGACCGACGGCATCCTGCTCAGCCTGGACCGGATGGCCGGAGTGATCTCCGACCGGGCCGGTCTGGCCACGGTGTGGGCGGGCACCAAGCTGAAGACGCTGGGGGAGGGCCTGTACGACGCCGGTCTGGCGATGGACAACCTCGGCGACGTGGACTACCAGTCCATCGCCGGGGCGACGGCAACCGGCACCCACGGCACCGGCCTCGGCTTCGGGAACCTGTCCACCCAGGTGGCCGGCGTCCGGCTGGTCACCGGCACGGGCGAGCTCCTGGACGTCGGCGCGGACAGCAACCCGGAACTCCTGCCGGCGGTGCGGTTGTCCCTCGGCGTCCTGGGCGTGGTCACCCGGGTCACCCTCGAGGTGCAGCCCCGCTACGACCTGCACCGGCGGTCCTGGTGCGCGCCCATCGAGTGGACCCTCGACCACCTCGCGGAGTTGCAGCACACCAACCGCAACATGGACTTCTACTGGTACCCGCGCAGCGACCAGACCCAGATCCGGGTGATGAACCGGGCCGACGAGACACCCGAGGAGCGGGTCTGGGCCCTGCCCCGAGTGTCCGGGTCGGACCCGTGGGCGCGACCCCGGGAGGTCCAGGTCGGACCGACGCACCGCACCATCCCCCGGCACCGGGAGCTGCGGTTCGAGGAGATCGAGTACATGCTGCCGGCGGAGGCGTTCCCGGCCTGCTTCGCGGAGGTCCGGCGGCGGATCCGGGAGCGGCACCGCCGGACCGTCGGGTGGCGGGTGCTGGTACGCAGCATCGCCGCCGACGACATCTGGCTCAGCAACGCGTACGGCCGGCCCACCACCACCATCGCCTGCCTGCAGAACACCTCGCTGCCCCACGAGGAGTACTTCCGGGACGTGGAGGCGGTCTTCCGGCAGTACGGCGGCCGGCCGCACTGGGGCAAGAAGCACTGGCTGACCGCCCGCGAGCTGCGCCCCCTGTACCCGCGCTGGGACGACTTCCAGGCGTTGCGGCGGCGACTCGACCCGGACGGGGTGTTCCTCGGCCCCGACCAGGCCCGGTTGCTGGAGGAGGGGTGATGCCGGAGATCGGCGCGCGGATCTGGGTGGTGCCCGGCGGGCACGTGCCGTTTCCGAGCCACGGGCCGGAACCGGAGTTCACCGGCTTCGACCAGCTCTGCGTGCTCAACGCCACCGGTCGGGACGCCGAGGTCGGCCTGGACTTCTACTACGAGGACGCGGACCCGGTCGGCCCGTACCGGATCCTGGTCGGTGCCCGGCGCATCCGGCACGTCCGGGTCAACGACCTGATCGACCCCGAGGCGGTACGGCTGGACCGGCCGTACGGGTGCGTGCTGCGCTCGCCGGTGCCGGTGGTGGTGCAGTTCCTTCGGCAGGACACCCGGCTGCCGGGCGTGGTGGCCCTCACCGGCACCATGGCCCATCCCGGCTGACCGCAGGGAGGTTCCCGCCGGCAGAGCCCGGGTATGCCCGGTGATGCGCTCGACGGTGGTCGGAGAGGCGGGAACCGCACTACGCGCTCGGCTCGGTGACGCCGCGGAGGCGAGCTACCGCCGGTTGCGGACGTACCTCATCCTGGCCGTGCAGGCCGGTCTCGCCGCGGCGCTGGCCTGGGTAGTAGCCCGGGAGGTGCTGCAGAACCCGGATCCGACGTTCGCGCCGGCGGCGGCGGTCGGTGTGATCGTGGCCGCCCTGGGCAACCGGGCGCGGCGCACCGTGGAGCTGATCGTCGGCGTGGTCCTCGGCATCGCGGTGGGTGACGGGTTGATCGGGCTGCTCGGCACCGGGCCGTGGCAGACCGGCGTCATCGTGTTCCTTGCCATCACGGCGGCGGCGGTGGTCCGGGGCACCGGCGCGCTGATGACCCAGGCCGGCGGTACCGCGGTGCTGGTCGCCACGCTCACGCCCATGTCGCCCGACCTGGAACTGCCCCGGACCCTCAACGCGCTGGTCGGGGGAGCGGTCGGCCTGCTGGTGGTGCTGGTGCTGGCCCCGTTGAACCCGCTGCGCACCGTACGCCGGGTGGCGGATCCGGCGCTGGACACCTTCGCCCGGCAGATGACTGCCTCGGCGCAGGCCCTGGCGCGGGCCGACCAGCACGCCGCGCAGGGCGTGCTGGACCGGATGCGTGCCACCGAGCCGCAACTGCGGCAGCTCAGCGAGGCGGTGACCGCCGCCGAGGAGGTCGTCCGGTTCTCTCCGGTGCGCTGGCGCCGCCGCCGGACGCTGGCCGCCTACGGGCGGGGTGTCGAGCACATGGACCGGGCCTTCCGCAACAGCCGGGCCATGGTGCGCCGGATCGGCACCACCCTGCGCGACGAGGAACCGGTGCCCGCCGACCTGCCCGCCGCCGTGGAGCGCTTCGGCGAGGCCGTGCGGATGCTGCACCGCGCTTTTCTGGCTGCCGAGGAACCGGTGCGGGCGCGCGAGCGGGTGGTGCAGGCGGTACGGGAGGCCGGCGCGGCCTGCCGGCAGGAGATGGGCTTCTCCGGCACCATCGTGGTCTCCCAACTGCGCACCGCCGCCAACGACCTGCTGCGCGCCACCGGCGTACCGGGCGACGAGGCACGGCGGATGGTTCGGCGGGCCGCCGCCGGGTACTAGAGGCCCGCCGGGGCGTCCGCCGTACGCGTTCCCGCCGGCAGCGGATAACGTTGTGGCTCTGGTGTGCCGGGAAGTCTGGTCGGCGATGGATGACGCGACCCCTGCCGACGAGGAGCTTCCGTGACCGACGCCACTCGGCGCCGTACCAGCCTGTTCGCCCGCCGTTCCTGGGCCGAGACCAGCCGCATCTCCGAGATCCTGCGGCGGGAGACCGTGGGCGGGGCCCTCCTGCTCGTCGGGGCGCTGCTGGCCCTGATCTGGTCGAACTCGCCCTGGACCGAGCAGTACCAGGCACTGCGGGACCTCCGGCTCGGCCCGGCCGCGCTGCACCTCGACCTCAGCCTGGGCACCTGGGCCGCGGACGGCCTGCTGGCGATCTTCTTCTTCGTCGCCGGGCTGGAACTCAAGCGCGAGTTCGTCGCCGGCGACCTGCGGGACCCGCGGCGGGCGGCGGTGCCGGTGGCCGCGGCCTTCGGCGGGGTGCTGGTGCCAGCCCTGCTCTACGTCCTGATCGCCGGTGCCGGCGCGGGCCGGGGGTGGGCGATCCCGACGGCCACCGACATCGCCTTCGCCCTGGCGGTGCTGGCCGTGGTCGGCCGCTTCCTGCCACCGGCGCTGCGGACCTTCCTGCTCACCCTGGCGGTCGTCGACGACCTGATCGCCATCGTGATCATCGCCGTCTTCTACACCACCGACCTGTCGATCCTGCCGTTGCTGGGCACCCTGGTCCCGCTGGTGACCTTCGGCCTGCTGGTCCAGCGGCGGGTCCGGTCCTGGTGGCTGCTGCTGCCGCTGGCCGTGGCGACCTGGGTGCTGATGCACGAGTCCGGGGTACACGCCACCGTGGCCGGGGTGCTGCTGGCCTTCACCGTTCCGGTGCGCCGCAGCGAGGCCGCCGGCGGGCCGGACGCCGGTCCCGGCCTGGCCGAGCACTTCGAGCACCGGTTCCGGCCGATCTCGGCCGGCGTGGCGGTGCCCGTCTTCGCGTTCTTCTCCGCCGGGGTCGCGGTGGGCGGCCTGACCGGCCTGACCACCGCGCTGACCGACCGGGTCGCGCTCGGCATCGTGGTCGGGCTGGTCGTCGGCAAGCCGATCGGCATCCTGGGCGCGACCTGGCTGATCTCCCGGTTCACCCGGGCCGACCCGGAGGAAGGGCTCAACTGGCTCGACGCGCTCGGTCTCTCGCTGCTCGGCGGCATCGGCTTCACCGTCTCGCTGCTGGTCGGCGAGTTGGCCTTCGGGCCGGGCAGCGAACGCGACGACCACGTCAAGGTCGCCGTGCTCGCCGGCTCCCTGCTCTCCGCCCTGCTCGCCTCGGTGGTGCTGCGCGCCCGCAGCCGGGTGCACCGGCAGGTGTGCGAGGCGGAGGCGGTCGACCGCGACCACGACGGGGTGCCGGACGTCTACGACCCGGACCCGGACCGGCCGGACATCCGCTGAGCCGAGTGCCGGGCGTCCGGTCCCGCGGGAGCGTCACCGACCCGGGCGGTCCGGGAGTCGCCACATCGCCCACCCGGTCGTGGTCAGCAGCGCCCCGCCACCGACCACGAGCATCCATCGCATGACGACGGCCGCGTCGTCGTGGGCGTCGGCCACCCGGCCGGCCGGATCGTCCGGGTCGTAGCGCAGCCGGATCCGTGCGTCCGGACCGACGCCACCCGGTGGGGTCGCCGCTCACGGACGCAGGTCGCGGCGGCGGTAGCCCCAGGCGCCGATCGCCAGGGCAGCGCCGGTCAGGGCGAGCATGACGGCCGCCGCCGGCTGGTCCGGCGCCGCCTCCGGCACGGCTGACAGATGGGCGTACGGTGACAGCCGGCTCACCCAGCTCGGCGCCGCCAGACTGTCCGCGAGCACTTCGAGCAGGAACCCGCCGGCCGTCGGCAGCATGCCCAGGGCGGCCACCGCCCGGGTGCCCCCGCCGAGGGCGAGTACCGCGGCGCCGAGGCTGAGCAGCGCCAGCGGGACGACGTTCCAGGTGCCGGCGAGCGCCGCGCGTAGCGACAGGTCCGCATCGACGGTGACCGCACCCAGCCAGGTCGCCACCGCCGCGACGGTGACCAGGACGGCGACCCCGGCGGCAGTGGTCATCGCCTCGGCGGCGAGCAGCCGGGTCCGGCTGTTCGGGCCGGCCTGGAGCAGGGTCAGCCGTCCGCCCGTCTCGGCGGCGGCGAACGCGGCGAGCCGGACCGCGGCGAACGCGCCGACCGGGATGGCGAGCAGGGCGAACAGGGTGGCCGCGTAGCCCCGGACGGTGCCGAGACCGGCGAAGCCTGCCTGCGCGGCCAAATCGGCGAAGCGGGGGTTCTCGGTGAGGAAGGTGGTCATCGAGTCGGCGAGCAGCCCGATCAGCAGGAAGTACGCGCCGATCCCGGCGGACCAGCCGGCGAGCGGCCGCAGCACCCGCCGGACGGCGAAGGCTTCGACCGAGCCGAGCAGGCGCAGCCGGGGCGGCCGACCCGTGGTGGTGCGCAGCAGCCCGTCCCGGACGTCCCGCCGGCCGGCCAGGGCGAGCGCGGCGCCGGCCAGGGCCACGGTGGTGACGGCGACCACGGCCAGCGGCGCCCACCGGTCGTCCTGGTACGGGCGGGTCAGCGCGAGCGGGCCGTACGGGGGCAGCCAGCGCAGCCAGCCGAGCGGGGCGACGCCGTCGCCCACCATCCGGGCCAGCAGGGCGACGCCCAGCAGGGCCAGGGTGCCCGCCGTGGCACCGGCCCGGGTGGGGAAAACCTGGGCGGCCAGGGCGGCGGTCGCGACGGCGTAGGCGCCGACCAGGGCCAGGCCGGTGGCGTGCAGTGCGGCTCCGGGAACCGGCGTGCCGGCGGCGGTGAGCGCCGCGGCGAGCGCGATCCCGGTCCCGGCCAACGTGGCGACCAGCACCGCGAGATGCCGGCCGAGCACCCCCGCCGGGGTCAGCCGGCCGGCGAGCAGCAGGTCCCAGCGGCCGGTCTCCTCCTCGCCGCGGGTGATCCGGGTGGTGGCAAGCAGGCCCCAGACCGACAGCAGGACGGCCAGCACGGTGCCGGTGCGCCAGGCGGTGAAGCCGCCGGCGGTGTCGAGGGCGGCCGGCTCGCCGAACAGGGTGCGGACCGCGGGGTTGCGGGCCAGCGCGGCCAGCGAACCCGCGTCCAGCCCGTCGCCGACCGTGCTGGCGTAGGTGGCGGCGACCAGCGTCGACATGCCGACCGTCAGCGCCACCACGACGAGAGCCGAGCGGCGGACCTGGCGTACCGCGAGTCGGGTGGCGGCGCGGCCGGCCGCGCCGGGCCCACGGCCGGGGCGGGTGGTGGTGGCGGGGTACGTGGTGGCGGTCACCGGTCCGCCTCGCCGTAGTAGTCGAGGAAGATCTCCTCCAGGCTCGGCTCGCGCACGGTGAGGGCGGTGATCTCGGCGGCCGCGAGGGCGCGCAGGGCCGGCGCGGGTGGCCCGGTCAGGGTGAGCCGCAGCAGCTCCGGGTCCTCCGCGAGGACGTCGACTCCGGCGAGGCCGCGCAGGTCGGGCGCGGGGCCGGTGAAGCGGGCGGTCACCTCGGTGCGGTGCAGCCGGCGCAGCTCGGGCACGCCGGCAACGTCCACCAACCGGCCGGCGCGCAGGATCGCGACCCGGTCGCAGACCGCCTCGACCTCGGCGAGCTGGTGGGAGCAGAGGAAGACGGCCTGGCCCCGGTCGCGGGCGTGCCGGACGGCCCGGCGGAACTCCCGCTCCATCAGGGGGTCGAGGCCGCTGGTCGGTTCGTCGAGGACCAGCAGCGGCGCGCGGGTGGCGAACGCGGCGATCAGCGCGACCTTCTGCCGGTTGCCGGTCGAGTACGTCCGCCCCGGCTTGGACGGGTCGAGGGCGAACCGGTCGACCAGTTCGTCGCGGTAGGCGCGGTCGACGCCGGGTCCGGTGGCGGCGAGCATTTCGAGGGTTTCCGCGCCGGTGAGCTGCGGCCACAGCGCGACGTCGGCGGGCACGTAGGCCAGTCGGTGGTGGGCCGCGACGTCACCGGCGTCGGTGTCGAAGATCCAGGCACGGCCGGCGGTGGGCCGGGCCAGGCCGAGCAGCAGCCGGATGGTGGTGGACTTCCCGGCGCCGTTGGGGCCGAGGAACCCGAACACCTCGCCGGTCGGCACGGTGAGATCCAGCCCGTCGAGGGCGAGCAGCGACCCGTAGCGCTTGGTCAGGTGTTCGGTGCGGACGGCAGGGGTGGCCATGCGGCGCCTCCGGTCGACGACGTGTCACGACTGCCGACCAGGCTTCCCGGCGCACCACTGGTCACCGTACTACCGCTGGTGCGCCGGGGGAAGCGGGTGATGTCGCGACCGGGCAGCGCCGGTCCGGGTCAGGGGATGGTCAGGCCGTACGCGGCGAGCACCTCGGTGATCGGCTGGTAGTAGGTGGTGCCGCCGGTGGTGCAGTTGCCGCTGCCGCCGGAGAGGATGCCGATGATCGTGCCGGTGGCCGCCACGTAGAGCGGGCCGCCGCTGTCACCGGGCTCGGCGCAGATGTTGGTGCGGATCAGGCCGGACACGCTGCCCTGGGCGTAGTTCACCGTCTGGTTGAGGGCGGTGACCTGACCGCACCGGACGCCGGTGGTGGCGCCGCTGCGGCACACCGCCTGCCCGACGTACGCGGTGCCGGCGCCGTAGACGGTGAGCAGGCCGGGGTGGGTGTAGACCGCGCTGGGATGGGCGATCCGGCCGGTGTAGCGGACCAGGCCGTAGTCGTTGGTCGGGAAGCTGCTGCCGACCCGGGAGCCGATCGCCGTGCTGTGCGCGGCGTCGGCGTACCAGGTGGCGGCCGTCGCGGTGCAGTGCCCGGCGGTGACGAAGTAGTAGGTGCTGCCGCTGCGCACGTTCGCGCCGAGCGAGCAGCGCCCGCCGCCGCTGCCGTGGACGGCCTGACCGCCGGCGATGAGGATGCGCAGCCGCCCCGGTTCGTGCCGGAACACGGCGCCGGCCCGGGCGGCGGTCGCGCGCACGGCGGCGAGGTCCGCGCCGGTGACGCTGTCGTCGACGGTGACTGTCGGCCGACCGGTGGCCGGGTCGACACCCCAGGCGGTGCCGGGGGTACGGATCCCGGCCAGCGCCGCCGCGGCGTCGGGGGCGGCGGCGTGGGCGGCGGGCGACCCGCCGAGCAGCAGGGTGGCCAGGACGAGGACGACGATCGGCAGGCGGCGCATCCGACCCTCCTATATCGGCGAACGTAGATGCCATCACAGCATCCGCCACGGGCCCGCCGCTTACAACCAGGTGTCGGGCACCGGGCGTGTCGTCCGCCGGCCGGGACCCGCGCCCGTGCGAGCGTGGGCCGGTGACCCGGCCGCCGGTGCGAACGCCGCAGCTCGCCGACCGGACAGGAGGGATCGGCTCGGATGGTGACCGTACTGGCGCTGGTGCTGGGCGGCCTGGTGGTGGTGATGGTCGCCAACGCGGTGGCCCACCGCAGCGGCCTGCCGGCGTCGGTGCTGCTGGTCCTCGCCGGCATCGGCTACGGCTACCTGCCCGGCCCGAACCTGACCCTCGATCCCGAGTTCGTGCTCTACCTGGTCATCCCGCCGCTGCTCTACGCCGCCGCGTTGCAGTCGAGCCTGACCGCGCTGCGCGCCAACGCCCGTACGGTGGTCGGCCTGTCGGTGGCGCTGGTGCTGGTCACCGCGCTCGCCGTCGGGTTCGGGCTGAGCGCGGCCGTGGCCGCCGTGCCGTTGAGCGTCGGCATCGCGGTGGGTGCGGCGGTGTCGCCGCCGGACCCGGTGGCGGCGCTGTCCATCGGCCGGCGCGCCGGCCTGCCGCCTCGACTGATCACCCTGGTCGAGGGGGAGGGGCTGCTCAACGACGCCACCGCCCTGACCATCCTCCAGGTCGCCGTCGCGGCCGCGGTCGGCGGCGCGTTCTCGTTCGGCCACGCGGTGGGGGAGTTCCTCTTCGTGGCCGCCGGCGGGCTGGTCGTCGGCCTGGTCATCGCCGCGGCCATCGCCCAGGTCCGGAAGAAGGTCAACGACCCGCTGATCGACAACGCGCTGTCGCTCGGCACCCCGTTCGCCACCTACCTGGCGGCCGAGAAGCTGCACGTCTCCGGGGTGCTCGCGGTCGTGGTGGCCGGCCTGTGGCTCGGTCACCGCAGCGCGTCGTTGCAGTCCAGCCGGGCGCGCCTGCAGACCCGCGCGGTGTGGCACCTGGTGGAGTTCCTCCTCGAGGGCTACGTGTTCGTGCTCATCGGCCAGCAACTGCCGGCGGTCGTCCGCGGCCTGCGCGACTACGACGTGAGCACGGTCGTCACCGCCGCCGCCGTCACCGTCGGCACGGTGCTGCTGGTGCGCCCGCTGTGGCTGCTGCTGGCGGCGCACCTGCCCAGCCGGATGCACGCCCGGCTGGGCGGCGACCCCCGCCCGGACAACCCGCCGCTGTCCGGGCGGGAACTGCTCGCGCTGAGCTGGGCCGGCACCCGCGGGGTGATCACCCTCGCCGCGGCGTTCACCCTGCCCGCCAGCACGCCCGCCCGGGACCTGCTGCTGTTCTGCGCCTACCTGGTGGTGCTGGTGACCCTGATCGGCCAGGGGTTGACCTTCGCCCCGCTGCTGCGCCGGCTGCGGCTGCCCGGCACCGACGTCAGCCGGGCGCTGACCCGCAACCAGGCGCGCGCCGCCGCCGTGCAGGCCGCCCTGCAACGGCTGGAGTCGCTCGCCGCGGCCGATCCCGCCGTACGGGAGATCGCCGGCCCGCTGCGCCGGGCGGCCGAGGTCCGCCACCAGCGCTACACCGCCCGGGTCGAGCTGCTCTCCGCGGTCGAGGACCAGATGTTGCCGACCGACGAGCGGTACCGGGCCGCGCTGCGGGTCCGGCGGGAGATGATCGCCGCCGAGCGGGAGGAGCTGCTCGCCTGGCGGGACGCGGGCCGCCTGGCCGACGCCGACATGCGCGTCCTGGAACGCGAACTGGACCACGTGGAGAGCGTGCTGCCGCTGCCGCCGTCGTGACCGGGGCTCAGGACGGCAGGTCCAGCGCCACGCAGCAGGCGCCGGGGCGGGGCGCCAGGCGGGCCGCGACGTCCGCCGCGCCCAGCCCGTCGAGCAGCCCGGTGAGGAAGGCGTGGTTGAGCCCGCAGACCAGCGCGGTGTGCCGGGTGGCCAGGGCGTGGAACGGGCAGTTGTGCAACAGCACCCGGCGCGGTGCGGCCGGCGCGGGGTCACCCGCGGCCGGGCCGGCGCCCTCGGGGCGCGGCTCGAAGCCGAGCCCGTCCAGCGCGGACAGCACCCCGCACCCGTCCGCGGCCAGGCCGGCGCCGAGCTCGCGGCCGCGCTGTCCGGCGAGGCGGCGCGCGGCGGCGTCGGCCCGGGTCGGGTCCTCGGCGACCGCGTCGGCGAGGATCTCGGCGATCAGCTCGTAGCGGCGCTCCGGGATGGTGACGGCGAGTCCGTCGCCGGCCGGCTCGTAGACCTTGGGACTGCGGCCCCGACCCCGGGGCTGGCCGGGCGGCGCCTGGTAGCGGGCCCGCAGCAGGCCGGCGTCGACCAGCTTGTCGAGGTGGAAGGCGGCCAGCCCGCGGGTGATCCCGGTGGCGTCCGCGGCCTCCTCCCGGGTGACCGGGTGGTCCTGGTGGCGGACGTGGTCGTAGAGCGCCCGCCGGGACGGATCGGCGAGCGCGGCCACGGCGGTCCACCGGTCCGGCACCCACCGAGATTATCACCAGCGTCCACTATTGAAATTCCGCCGCGCGGGGTCCAGCATGATTAACGACAACATTGGTTGGCGAAAACGATGGGTGGCCGACATGGACCTGATGGACACCGCGTCCACGACCGACGGTCGGCCGGTCCCGGCGGACGAGGCCGAACCGGGCCCGCTGCGGGTGCTGCGACCACGGGCCGGCCGGGACCTGGCCGCCGCCGAACGGGCCGCGGCCGCCTTCCTCGCGGCCCTCGGTGTCGACGTCGACGCCGACGGGCTGGCCGACACGCCGGGCCGGATGGCCCGCGCCTACGCCGAACTGCTCACCCCCCGCGAGTTCCGGCTCACCACCTTCGACAACGACGAGGGCTACGACGAACTCGTGGTCGCCCGCGCCATCCCGATCCGCTCGGTGTGCGAACACCACTTCCTGCCGTTCCTCGGCGTCGCCCACGTCGGCTACCTGCCCGGCCGGCGGATCCTCGGGCTGTCCAAGCTGGCCCGGGTGGTGGAGCTCTTCGCGCACGGCCCGCAGGTGCAGGAACGGCTGACCAGGCAGATCGCCGACTGGCTCACCGCCCACCTGCGACCGAAGGGGGTCGGTGTGGTGGTCGAGGCCGAGCACCTCTGCATGACCCTGCGCGGGGTGCGGGCGGTCGGCGCCACCACCATCACCTCGACCCTGCTCGGCACGCTGCGCGACGACCCGCGCTCGCGCGCCGAGTTCTTTGCCCTGACCGGCGTCGGCGCCCGCGCCTGACCCGCACGAGGAGGAACCGTGACCGAGCAAGCTCCGATCGTGATCGTCGGCGCCGGCCTGGCCGGGGCCCGGGCCGCCCAGACCCTGCGCGAGGAGGGGTACGACGGCGACGTCGTCCTGCTCGGCGAGGAGGCCGAGCGCCCATATGAACGGCCGGCGCTCTCCAAGGGCCTGCTGCTGGGCACCGCCGAGCGGGACAGCGTCCACGTGCACGACGCCGGCTGGTACCCCGAACACCACGTCGACCTGCGTACCGGCACCCGGGTGACCGGGCTGGACCGGGAGTCGCGCACGGTCGAGACCGCCGACGGGCAGCGCCTGCGCTACGCCAGCCTGCTGCTGGCCACCGGGGCGCGGGCGCGCACCCTGGCGGTCCCCGGCGCGGACCTCGACGGGGTGCTGCGGCTGCGTACCCTCGCCGACAGCGACCGGCTCGGCGCCGCGCTGGTCGACGGCGCACAGGTCGTGATCGTCGGCGCCGGGTGGATCGGCCTGGAGGTGGCCGCCGCCGCCCGGGCCCGCGGCGCCGCCGTCACCGTGGTCGAGGTCGGCGAGCTGCCCCTGCACCGGGTGCTCGGCGACCGGCTCGCCACCGTCTTCGCCGACCTGCACCGCGACCACGGGGTCACCTTCCGCTTCCGGGCCCAGGTGCGGCAGTTCGAGGGGACGGGTCGGGTCAGCGCCGTCCGGCTGGCCGACGGCACCGCCCTCCCCGCCGACCTGGTGGTCGTCGCCGTCGGGGTACGGCCCGCCACCGACCTCGCCGAGCAGGCCGGCCTCGCGGTCGACGACGGCGTCCTCGTCGACGACACCCTGCGCACCGGCGACCCGCATATCTGGGCCGCCGGCGATTTGGCCAACGCCCACCACCCGCTGCTGGGCACCCGGGTCCGGGTCGAGCACTGGGCCAACGCCCTGCACTCGGGGCCGGCCGCCGCCCGCGGCATGCTCGGCCGGCCGGTCAGCTACGACCGGCTGCCCTACTTCTACACCGACCAGTACGAGCTGGGCATGGAGTACACCGGCCACGCCCCGCCCGGCTCGTACGACCGGGTGGTCGTCCGTGGCGACCTCGGCGGCGAGTTCGTCGCCTTCTGGACCGCCCGGGGGCGGGTGCTGGCGGGCATGAACGTGAACGTGTGGGACGTGACCGACCCGATCAAGGAACTGATCCGCTCCCGGCGGCCGGTCGACCCCTACCGGCTGGCCGACCCCGCGGTCGCCCTCGACAGCCTGCTCACCCCGGGCGCCGGCTGACCGCCCGCGATCACCGGGCGCCGGCTGACCGCCCGCGATCACCGGGCGCCGGCTGACCCCTGCGGCCACCGGGCGCCGACCGACCGCCGGGCCGGCGGTCACCGGCCTTCGCAGATGCGCCCGCTGAACGCCGGGTCGCCCTCCCGGTTCGCCGACCAGATGGGGTTGAGCCCGATGGCCAGGGGCGGCGCCTGCCAGGCGGCCCCCAGGTGCTGGAAGAGCCGGTACTCCCGGCGGGGCCGGTCGACCGGCTCGTTGGCCAGGAAGTCCAGCACCGTCTCCCGCACCAGCTCCTGGTCGAGCGGGAAGGCGTGCGGCCCCGGCACCTCGACGGTGGGGATCCGGGAGTACTCGCCCGGCGGCGCCTCGACGGCGGCGACGGTCGGCAGGAACGCGATCATGCGCACCCCGGCGACCGGGCACAGCGTGCGGTTGCGGAAGAAGGGCGCGTCCGCGAGCACCGACCGGACGAACGGCTCGTCCGGATTGCTGTCGATCCGCTTGGTGAGGTTGGACAGCTTCGCCACCAGCCGCAGCTCCCATCCCGCCACCACGCCCCAGCCGTCGTACCCGGCCGGCGGGTAGTACACCCGGCCGGGGCGGGTCAGCGGGCTGAACATGACGACGGCGTCCACCGGTGACTCGGGCCACCGCTCCAGGTACATCCGGGCCACCATGGCGCCCTCGCTCTCGCCGAGCAGCGCCACCGGCCGGCCGGTCCGCCGCTGCAGGGAGTCGATGTGCTGGGAGAGCAGCGCGGCGCTGGAGCCCACCGACCGGTGCGTGTCCTGCGGCCGGTACGGCAGCGGGCGCTCCCGCTCGTCCAGGCCCCGGTAGGAGAACCGTTCCACCCGGGGGTCCACCGCCGGTCGGCCGTCGTAGCTGGAGTCGTGCCCGGCGATGGCGATGACGGCGTACGGGATGCGGTCCTCCAGTCGCTCGGAGAGCACCGGAGCGCGCCAGTCGCCCTGCCCGCCGGCCGCGACGCCGACGCCGGCCTCGGCGACCACCGACCCGGCCATGGTGACGACTATCGCCAACGGCGCCACGGGCACCCGGCCCAGGCGCACCGGGGCCTGGAGTGCCGCGGCCGCGACCGTGCCCCGCCAGAGCAGCCCGTTGGCCACGCCGGCCGCGGCGGCGACCGGCACGCCCCACCACAGCGGCACGGCCGACATCAGCGCCCCGGCGACGGTGAGGACCAGGAAGTTGAGCAGCGACCAGCCGAACAGGGCCGCCGAGGGCAGCCCGCGCCACCACCGGCTGACCACGCCGCCGCGCACCAGGAACGGCGCCAGCACCAGCATGGGCAGCAACGACGCCAGCAGGTACCACGACAGCGCGACCGCCGAGTACGCCACGGCGAGGGCGGCCCACGGCGAGATGATCACCGTGGCGAGCGCGGCCACCTCGATGTTGCGCAGGATCAGCCACCGGTACGACGGTCGCGGCGCGTTCGCCGGCCACGCGAGGCCGGTCATCCACGCCGACAGCAGGCCGCGCACCGCGGTCACCGCCAGCAGGCCGAGCAGGAACGACGACCAGGAGTTGTGGTAGACCAGCAGCCACCGCAGGTCGTGGTAGGAGTCGTACGGCCAGACGGCGGTGGCCTGCGGCGCCAGCCCCCGCGCGGAGTAGAAGCTGAGCGCGGCCAGCACGGCGGCCTCCAGCGCCGGCGGGACGGCGGCCAGCGTGAGCAGCGGGAGGGTCCTCCCGCGCCGCGCGGCCACCGCGGCCCCCTCGGACGTACGCACGTCAAGCAGCTCCTGCCGGCAACCGATCCTGCGTCGCGGGATCCCCGCGCGGCGCTGCTTACCCCGCTTGCCGCCCTTTGTGCTGCTCCGTTCGGCGGAAGTACGCCACCGGTCCCGGCGTCCCGCCCGTCACCCGGCCACGCCGTGCAGGACCATCGCCACGGTGCGCTCGACGAAGGCGTCGTCGACGGGGCGCCCCCGGAACACCGCGCGGCACCAGACGGCTCCGGCGAGCGCGTCCATGATCGTCATGGGGTCGGCGTCGGGGTCCAGTTCGCCCCGGCGGACGGCCCGCTCGAAGATGGGGCGCTCGCGGGCCAGCCGGTCGGCGAAGAACCGCTGGGTGGCCGAGGCCAGCTCGGCCCGGTGGGCGGCGGCGGCGAGCGCCGCGACGGCCACGTCCGCGGCGGGCGGCGTGGTGAGCAGCCCGACGATGGCGCCCACCGCCGCCGTCAGGTCGCCGCGCAGGGTGCCGGTGTCCGGCGTGTGGAGGTCGAGCAGCGGCGCCTCGACGAGCGCGTCGGCCAGCAGCGCGGCCTTGGACGGCCACCACCGGTAGATGGTCGTCTTGTTCACCCCGGCCCGCTCGGCCACCGCCTCGATGGTGAGGCCGTCGTACCCCTTCTCGGCCAGGAGGGTCAGCGTGCTGTCGAAGATCGCCTGCTGTCTTCGTGGGGCCACGGCGACCAGAATAGCAACGCACCGTTGCGTTGTGGTCTACTGGACCGCAACGCACCGTTGCGTTGCGTTGGAAGGGGGGAGCCCGATGACCCTGCCCGTCGTCCTCGTCCATGGCATCCGCGTCAGCCGCACCATGTGGGAGCCGGTGGTCGGCGAACTCGACCGGCCCGCGCTCGCGCTCGACCTGCCCGGCCACGGCGCCCGCCGCGGCGAGACCTTCACCATGGCCGCCGCGACCGGGGCGGTCGCCGACGCCGTCGACCGCCTCGGCGGGCGGGCGCTGCTCGCCGGCCTGTCGCTCGGCGGCTTCGTCGGCATCGCCGCCGCCGGCCGCTTCCCGGAGCGGGTGGCCGGGCTGGTCGCCATCGGTTGCACCGCGCGGCCGGCGCGACTCGTCGGGCTCTACCGCGGGGCGGCCGCGCTCGCCGCGCGCTTCCCCGAGCAGGCCAACCGGTTCAGCGCGTACGCCTTCCGCCGCGCCCTGCCGCGCCCGGCGGCGGACGCGGTCGTCGCCGGCGGCCTGTCCAGCGAGGTGATGCCCGCGGTGGTCGCGGCGGTCGCCGGTCACGACCAGCTCGCTGTCCTGGCCGGCTATCCCGGCCCGGTCTGGCTGGTCAACGGCGACCGCGACCCGTTCCGCGCCGACGAGCGGGCGTACCTGGCCGCCTGCCGCGACGGTCGGCTGATCCGGCTGCCGCGCGCCGGGCACGTCACGACGCTGGCCGATCCGGTCCGGCTGGCCCGGCTGATCGAGGACGCGGCCGCCCACGCCGAGCGGCACCACCGCGCCGCGCGCTGAGCGGGCCGGCGCCGCGCCCCGCACCCGGCCGCCGGTTCTCCGGTTCGCGGTACGCGACCTCACCCGCTCGGCCACAGTGGTGGCGTGGTCGAGGAGGCGGCATGACCGGATTGCGGACCGACCTGTACGAGCTGCGGATGGCGGCCAGCTACCTGCGCCGCGGCATGGTCGAACCCGCCACGTTCAGCCTGTTCGCCCGCCGCCTGCCTACGCGGCGCGGCTTCCTGGTGGCCGCCGGGCTGGCCGACGCGCTGGCGTTCCTGGAGAACTTCGCGTTCGACGACGCCGACCTCGGCTACCTGCGCGAGGTCGGCGGCTTCGACGAGCCGACGCTGAGCGCGCTGGCCGGGATCCGGTTCACCGGCGACGTCCGGGCCGTGCCGGAGGGGCGGGTGGTCTTCGCCGACGAGCCGCTGCTGGAGATCACCGCACCGCTCGCCGAGGCGCAGCTCGTGGAGACCGGCGTGCTGAACCTGATCACGTTCCAGACCACGATCGCCAGCAAGGCCGCCCGCTGCCGGCTCGCCGCCGGTGAGGCCCAGCTGATCGACTTCGCCTTCCGCCGTACCCACGGCATCGAGGCCGGGGCGGCGGTGGCCCGGGCCTCGGCCATCGCCGGGTTCGCCGCGACCAGCCACGTCGAGGCCGCCAAGCGCTACGGGCTCAAGCCCTCGGGCACGATGGCCCACTCGTACGTCGAGGCGTTCCTGGACGAGCGCGCCGCGTTCCGGGCGTTCGCCACCGACTTCCCGACGAACCCGATCTTCCTGGTCGACACCTACGACACGCCGGCCGGCGTCCGGGCCGCCGTCGAGGTCGTCGCCGAACTCGGCCTGACCGGGCCGCTCGGCGTCCGGCTCGACTCCGGCGACCTGGCCGCCCTGGCCAAGCAGACCCGGGCGATCCTGGACGACGCCGGGCTGAGCCGGGCGCGGATCGTGGCCAGCGGCAGCCTCGACGAGGACGTCATCGCGGCGCTCGTCGCGGCCGGTGCGCCGATCGACGGGTACGGCGTCGGCACCCGGATGGGCGTCTCCTACGACGCACCGTCGCTGGACAGCGCGTACAAGCTGGTGGCCGTCGGCGACCGGCCGGTGCTCAAGCTCTCCCCGGGCAAGGCCACCCTGCCCGGGCCCAAGCAGGTCTTCCGCGACCCCACCGGGGCCAGCGGCGACGTGGTCGGGCTGCGCGACGAACCGCCGCCGGGCGGCCGCGAGCCGCTGCTGGTACCGGTGATGCGCGGCGGCCGGCGCCTCGATCCGGCCGACCCGGCCGGCGAGGTCCGCGCCGCCCGCGCCCGCTTCGACGCCGACCTGGCCTGGCTGCCGGAGGCGGCGCGGCGACTGGCCGACCCGGTGCCGCTCACCGCCTCGGTCAGCCCGGCGCTCGCCGCGCTGCACGACCGGGTGGCCGCGCGGGTCGGTGGTGGCAGGTACTGACCGGGTCCGGTGCCGGCCGCGGTGGTCACCGGCCGGCCGGGGGAGGGCACGGCCGCCGGGAAGCGCCTAGTCTCGGTGGATGGCGAGGTACTACGACGTGCACCCGGACAACCCCCAGCCCCGGGCGCTGCGCCAGGTCGTCGACCTGATCCGCGGCGGTGGGCTGGTCGCCTACCCCACGGACTCCTGCTACGCGCTGGGCAGCCAGCTGGGCAACCGGGACGGGCTGGACCGGATCCGGGAGATCCGGCAGCTGGACGACCGGCACCACTTCACGCTGGTGTGCCGCGACTTCGCCCAGCTCGGCCAGTTCGTCAAGGTGAGCAACGCGGTATTCCGGCTGGTGAAGGCGTGCACGCCGGGCAGTTACACGTTCATCCTGCCGGCGACCCGCGAGGTGCCGCGCCGGTTGCTGCACCCCCGCAAGCGCACCGTCGGCGTGCGGGTACCCGACCACACGGTGGCCCAGGCGCTGCTGGCCGAGCTCGGTGAGCCGCTGCTGTCGAGCACCCTCGTCCTGCCGGGGGAGACCGAGCCGCTGACCCAGGGCTGGGAGATCAAGGAGCGGCTCGACCACCTGGTCGACGCCGTGCTCGACGCCGGCGACTGCGGCAAGGAGCCGACGACAGTGGTCGACCTGTCGCAGCCGGAGCCGGAGATCCTGCGCCGGGGCGCCGGAGACCCGTCCCGCTTCGAGTGACCGCCGGCGTCTATGTACCATCTGGTACATGAACTACGAGGAGACGATCACCACCTCCGCCGGCCCCGACCGGGCCTGGGCGGCGGTGCGCGACGTGACGGCGTATCCACGATGGACGGCCTCGATGTCCTCGGTGGAGCCGCTCGACGGTCCGGCGCTCGCGGTGGGCAGCCGGTTCCGGATCCGGCAACCGGGCCTGCTGACTACCGTGTGGCGGGTCGCCGAGGTCCGGGAGGGCGCCTCGTTCGCCTGGGAGGCCACGGCCCCCGGCGTGCGCACCGTCGGGTACCACCGGGTCGACCGCCAACCGGACGGCACCGCCCGGATCACCATCGGCATCCGGCAGACCGGTGCCCTCGCCGGGCTGGTCGCGCTGCTGATCGCGGCGAAGACCCGGCGCTACGTGCGGATGGAGGCGGTCGGGCTGGCGGCGGCCGCCGAGGACCCGGCGGCGGCCGGCGGCGGGCCGGCGGCCACCGGTGGCCGGTGACGCCCGCGCGGCGCTGCTCGACCGCTGCGTCGACTTCCTGACCGAGGGCGGGTTCAGCCAGCTCAGCCTGCGCGAGATCGCCGCCGGTACGGGGACCAGCCACCGCATGCTCATCTACCACTTCGGCAGCCGGGAGGGCCTGCTCGCGGAGGTCGTCCGGCGCACCGAGGCAGAGCAGCGGGCCGCGCTGACCGCGCTCGCCGACGGGCTGGACGACCCGGTCGAGGTGAGCCGGCGGTACTGGCGGCGCCTGGCCGACCCGGCGTTGGCCCCGGCGGAGCGGCTGTTCTTCGAGATCTACGCCCAGGCGCTGTTCGGGCGTGCCTGGACCGAGTCGTTCCGGGCCACGGTCATCGCCGCGTGGGCCGGTCCCGTCGAGGACCTGTTCGTGCGGCTCGGCTTCGACGCCGCGCAGGCCCGCCAGCGGGCCCGGCTCGCCCTGGCGGCCACCCGGGGCCTGCTGCTGGACCTGCTCGTCACCGGTGACCGGGAAACCCTGGACGCCGCCGCCGACCTGTTCGCGCGGCTCGTCACGGCCCCGCACCCGGACTGACGCCGCAGGCTACGGTCCGGCGGGCCGGGCTCGGGTGCGCGCGACACCGTCCACCGGCCGCCCCCCGGCCGCGTGCCGGACCGTCGCCTCGCCCTCGGCGAACCAGACGGCTCCGACGCGCGCACCGCTACCGCCGCACCGCGGCGTCACCGTTTCGCGGCGGAACCCTTCGCCTGCTCGACCGGGTAGCGGACAGCGGCCTCGTCCAGTTTGGTCAGGGCGGCTTCGACCAGGTCGACGCCGAGCACGTCGGCGAGGCGGGTCAGGTAGATCATCACGTCGCCGAGCTCCGCCCGGACCCGGGCGCCGGCCTCCGGATCGGCGAGCACCTCGGCGGACTGTTCGGGGGTGAGCCACTGGAACTCCGCCAGCAGTTCACCGACCTCGCCGGCGAGCGCCATGGCCAGGTTCTTCGGCGTGTGGAACGGTTGCCAGTCGCGTTCCGCGGCGAACCGGCGGACGCGGTCGCGCAGCACGGCATGCGCGTCGCGTCCGGGTTCCACGGGTTCGGCCGTCATGGTCGCCGAGGATACGTACCCGCCCGCCGGTCGAGGCAGTGGCGTGCGCGGAGCAATGTCACCCGGCTGACCTACTCTTCCGGCCATGAGTTCGACCTCTCCCGACCGGCGCGGCGACGTCTCCGCGTTGGACCCCTCGCCCGAAACGATCAGGGAGCTGGCCGGCCGGGCCGTGGAGTGGATGGCCGCCTACCACGCCTCGCTCCGCGACCTGCCCATCGCTCCGCGCACCACCGCCGCCGCAGTGCGGGAGCAGCTCGCCGAGCCGCTGCCCGTCGAGGGCCGCGACTTCGCCGACCTGCTCGAGGTCTTCCGCGAGGTGGTCGTGCCGGGCAGCCGGCACAACGGGCATCCGCGCTTCTTCGGGTACGTCTCGGCGCCGGGCACTGCTGTCGCGTCGGTGGCGGACCTCCTCGCGTCGACGTTGAACGCGAACCTGCCCGCCTGGCGATCGGCGCCCGCGCCCACCGAGCTGGAGCACGTCACGATCGACTGGATCAAGGAAGCGCTGGGGTGCCACCAGGGTGCCGGCGGCCTCTTCACCAGCGGCGGCTCGATGGCCAACCTCAGCGCGCTGGCCGCCGCCCGGCACCGCCACTGCGGCGACGAGGTCGCCACCCGTGGCGCGAGCGCCCACCCCGCACCGCTGCGCGTCTACGTCTCCACGCAGACCCACCACTCGGTCCACAAGGCCGCCGCGCTGCTCGGCATCGGCCGCGCGAACGTCCGGGAGGTCGCGGTAGACGCCCGGTTCCGGATGGACGTCGACGACCTCGTGCGCGCCATCGAGGCGGACCGGGCCGCGGGCGCGGAACCGTTCTGCGTGGTGGCGACCGCGGGCACTGTCGTCACCGGGGCGGTCGACCCGCTGCCGGAGATCGCGGCGATCGCCCGCCGGTACGGGCTGTGGATGCACGTCGACGCGTGCTACGGCGGCTTCGCCCGACTGGCCCCCTCGGCCCGCCCACTCTTCGACGGCCTGGCGGAGGCCGACTCGATCGCCCTCGACCCGCACAAGTGGCTCTACCTGCCCGCCGACTGCGGCTGTCTGATCTACCGCGATCCGGAGGCGGCGCGCGCGGCCTTCAGCCTGGACGCCGACTACACCCGGATCGTGCAGACCGAGCCCGCCGAGGCGTTCGCGTTCTGGGACTACGGCCCGGAGCTCTCCCGGCGCTTCCGGGCCCTCAAGGTGTGGATGCTGCTGGGACACGCCGGTTCCCGGGCGATCGGGGAGGCGATCGAGGCCAATCTCGACTGCGCCCGCCACGTCGGGGAACTCATCGCGGCGAGCGACGACTTCGAGCTGCTGGCCCCGGTCGGGCTCTCCATCTTCTGCTTCCGCTACCTGCCTCCGGCGGCGCGGACGGGGTCACGATCCGAGGTCGACGAGGAGAGGCTCGATCGCCTCAACGAGCGCATCATGGTGTCGCTGCAACAGGCCGGCAGTTCGTACCTGTCGAACGCGACCATCAACGGCCGTTTCGCGCTGCGCGGATGCGTGCTCAACTACCGCACCACCCGGTCCGACATGGAGGTCCTGCTCGACGACGTACGCCGCGCCGCCGCGCTGTCCGGCGCCGGATAGCCGGCCGGCACCGCGGCGGCCCGGCCGGCGTCCGGCACGGCCGTCGGGTCCGAGGTGGACGGTGCGGCCGGGCGTGGGTCCCGGTCAGCGGCGCCAGCCCCAGCGGCGCGGCCGGGGCACCCCGCCCCGATGCTGGGACAGCATCTCGGCGGCGACGCGCAGCTTCAGCGCGGGTTCGGCGCCGGCCGGCCCGAGCGTGCCGGCCAACCGGTTGCCCAGCTTCAGCACGGTGCCGGCCCGGTCGACGTCGCCGGTGAGCACCAGGCACTGCGCGTACAGGCCGTAGGTGTTGGCCAGCTCCCACAGGCTGATCGGGCGGGCCGGGTCGAGCAGGCCCTGGCGCAGCTCGCAGGCGCGGGAGGCGGCCAGTGCCGCCTCCCGCAGGTCGGGGGTGGACCCGCCCAGGGCACGGTGCAGCAGCGCGGTCGCCTGGTTGTGGTACGCCGTGCCCAGCGCCTCCCGGGTACGCGGGCCGGCGGCGGTCGGGGAGCCGACCGTGAGCAGGCCCGCGGCGATCGCCCGCTCCAGCAACTGGACGCGGGCGGCGGGCTGCCCGGCCGCGAAGGCGATCTCCGCGACGTCGACCACGGCCGTGACCAACTCGGCCAGCGCCTCGTCCCGGCGGGGCGTGGCATGGTCCTGCCCGGTGCCCCGCGCCGCGTCGTTGAGCTGCTCGAAGATCGCCACCGCCTCCCGGCCCGGCACCATCCCGGACCCGGGCCGGCCCAGCGCCGACAGCAGCATCGCCCGCCGCCACAGCGCCCGGGCCAGTTGTCGCCGGTCCTCCGAGTCGACCGGGCCGGGGCGGCGGATCGCTTCCCGGTAGGCGTCGATCACCTTGACCCAGAGGCGGTCCGCCTCCGTCCACCTGTGTTGCTGGGTGGAGTACTCGCGTGCCCGGTCGAACAGCCGTTTCCGCTCGTCCGGCCCCATGCCCGGCACCACCCTCCGCGACAGCCACCCGGGACGCCCCGGATTTCGGGGCATGAATCACCGTCGATTCTATGGTGGCCCGGCCGGGTCTCCGCGGTGCCGCGGTGGCCGATTCCCGACTGGTTCGACCGTCGGGGGCGGGGTCAGTCCGCCGTGCCGACCCGCTCGAACGCGTGGGCCAGTCGAGCGAGGTCGAAGCCCCGGAAGTGGTCGAGGAAGCGCCGCCGGACCGCGGCCAGGTGACTCGGCCAGGCGCGCTCCAGCCGCGCCAGGCCGGCGTCGGTGAGGACGGCGTTCCAGCCCCGGGCGTCGTCGGCGCACTTGACCCGCTCGACCAGGCCCTGGCCCTCCAGGCGGTTGATGGTCCGGGTCATCCCGCTCAGCGAGAGCTCGCACGCCGCCGCCAGCTCGCTCATCCGCAGCTGCCGGTCCGGCGCCTCGGAGAGGTGCATCAGGGCGGTGTACTCGGTGAGCGGAAGCTGCCCGTCACCGACCATGTCGGCGTCGATGGTGCGGGGGAGGACGTACATCACCCGGCGCAGGGCGCGGACCAGCGCCTCCTCCTCCGGGTTCAGCGGCTGCGGACGCTCGTCGGCCATGCCGCCCAGCATAGTTGCTTGACCGAACAACCAGCCTGTGACCGGGGCCATGTCCGGAAGATATTGCTTGAACAAGCAAGTTCTGTACCGTGGGCCCGGCAGGGCTCGACCCCCACGTCAGAAAGGCACCACGATGACCAGGATCGGCATCATCCTCGGCAGCACCCGTCCCGGCCGCAACGGCGAGGCGGTCGCCCGCTGGGTCCTCGACGTCGCCAAGCAGCGCACCGACGCCGAGTTCGAGCTCGTCGACCTGCTCGACTACCAGCTGCCCCACCTCGACGAGAGCATCCCGCCCTCGCTCGGCCAGTACACCCAGCCGCACACCCAGCGCTGGGCCAGCACCATCGCCTCGTTCGACGGCTTCGTGATGGTCACGCCCGAGTACAACCACTCCACCTCCGGCGCGCTGAAGAACGCCATCGACTTCCTCTACGCGGAGTGGAACAACAAGGCGGTCGGGTTCGTCAGCTACGGCTCCGCCGGCGGCACCCGGGCGGTGGAGCACCTGCGGCTGATCGCCGGCGAGTTGCAGATGGCCGACGTACGCGCCCAGGTCGCGCTGTCGCTCTTCACCGACTTCGAGAACTTCAGCGTGTTCACGCCCAACGAGTTCCAGCGGGGCGCGCTGAACACCACCCTCGACCAGGTGGTGGCCTGGAGCGGCGCGCTCGCACCGCTGCGCGCTCGCTGATCCGGCCCCGCACCGGACCCGGCGCGGGGCAGCGCACCGGGTTCGAGGGGCCGCGCCGGACCCGGCGCGGGGGAGCGCGCCGGGTCCAGCGCGGGGGAGCGCACCGGCCGGACGCCACGGTCGGTGTCGGCCGCCGGCCGGTGCGTTCCCGGGTCACAGCCGGTGGCGGACCCAGACGTTCGGCTCGACGTAGACGGCGTGGTCGTGCGCCAGGTCGCAGTGCACCGGCACCAGCGCGCCCGGCACGTGCACCGGCCCGTCGGCGTCGAACGGCAGGCCGGTCCAGCCGCGCCAGTCGTCCAGCGTCCCGCTGATCACCATCGACCGGGGCGCCACCCGCTCGACGTGGCCGCCCGCCCGTACGTGCACCCGCAGCCACGGGTCGACCGGCAGGCCGTCCGCGCGGACCTCGGCCGCGTACTCGGTCATCGGCACGTCGGGCCGGGTGTGCTTGCCGTTCGGCCGGACCGGCGCGACCAGCGTGTCGTAGCCCCGCTTCGCGACCGCCTCCCGCATGGCGGCGAGCATCCGCGCGGACAGGCCGGTGCCGCGCCGGTCGGGCCGGATGCAGATCTCCAGGGCCGACACGAGGTTGGGGGTGGCGCCGGTGAGCCGGTTGATGGTGGCGCGCTGGATCATCCGGTCCCAGCCGCCGTCCGGAAGCTCGGGCTCCGTCCAGCGCAGCGGCACGGCGTACGCCTTGGCCACGGCGCGGCCCGGCTCGTCCCGGTCGACGGCGGCGAACACGAACTCGGGGTACAGGTCGTGGGCGACGCCGTAGTAGACAGCCCCCATCGGGTCCCACTTCATGAACGGCGGCCATGCCCCGTCGAAGTCCTCGTCGAGCAGCGGGGTCAGGTCCGGGCGGTCCGCCAGGCTCAGGATGTCGATGGTCACCGCGGCACCCTAGAGCCGCGCCGCCGGCGGTCGCACCTCAATAACCGGCCCCTGCGTCCTCGCGGCGACCCGGCCGGTCCCCACTCCCCGAAACCGCTCGCTTAGGTTACCCTTCCCTAACTCTGGTAGGTGGAGGGGCGTGTGAAGAAGAACTGGGAAGCCCTCGTGCTCAAGGCCATGGGCGGCAAGGACTTCCGGCTGACCGTGCTCGAATCGGAACCGGTGAACGAGCACTACCACCGTCTCCTGGTCGACGGGGGCGGGCTGCTCGAGGCGTGCGGGGTGCACCCGACAATGTGGATCCGGCTGTGGTTCGACAACGACGGCCGCCCGCACCAGCGGGCGTACACGCTGGTCGACCCGGATCCGGCGACCGGACGGTTCCACCTGGAGTTCGCGCTGCACGACGGCTGCGCGGCCCGCTGGGCCACCGCGGCCCGGCCCGGCGACACCATCGACGCCACCGTCCAGGGCAGCGGCTTCACCCTGCCCGACCCCACCCCGACCCACCTCTTCCTGGCCGGTGACGCGGCCTCGCTGCCGGCGGTCAACAGCCTGCTCGACTCCGCGGCCGACATCCCGGCGACCGTCTGGCTGGAGTACGCCCACGAGGGCGAGAAGGCGCTGACCCCGCGCGCCCGGGCGCACCACGAGGTGGTCTGGGTGCCGCGCCGCGACGGCGGGCGGCACCTGGTGGAGACGGTCACCGCCGCCATCCCGTCCGACCCGGACGGCGCCTACTACTGGGTGGCCTGCGAGGCGGCCAGCACCCGCGGCATCGTCAAGCACATCCGTAAGGGGCTCGGCGTCGCCAAGCAGCGGGTGGACGCGCTCGGCTACTGGAGTGCCCGCTGAGCGGGGGCCCGTGGGTGCCGCGTCGGCGCCGCATCGGGTGGCGGGGGGCTGCTTGACACGCAAGAAGGTTAGGCTAACCTAAGCGCGTGTCCGACGACCGAGCGTTGCCCCGTGACGAGAGCCTGCGTGGCGTGGACCTGCACCTGGGGTACCACGGCACCACCGTGGTACGGGGCGCGTCCATCGCGCTGCGGCCCGGAGCGGTCACCGCCCTGGTCGGCCCGAACGGCAGCGGAAAGTCCACCCTGCTGCGGGCGCTCGCCCGGCTGCACCCGATCGGCAGCGGCGCGGTGCTGCTCGGCGACGGCAGCACCGCCGCCGGGCTGCCGGCCCGGGAGTTCGCCCGGCGGGTCACCCTGCTGGCCCAGAGCCGCCCGGTGCCCAGCGGGGTCACCGTCCGGGACGTGGTCGGCTACGGCCGGCACCCGTACCGGGGGCGCTGGCGGGCCGACGACCCGGACGGGCCGGCCGCGGTCAGCCGCGCCATGGAGGTCACCGGGGTCACGGCGATGGCCGACCGCCCGGTCGACGAGCTGTCCGGCGGCGAACTCCAGCGGGTGTGGCTCGCCACCTGCCTGGCGCAGGACACCCCGGTCCTGCTCCTCGACGAGCCGACCACCTTCCTCGACCTGCGCTACCAGGTGGAGATCCTCGACCTGATGCGGGATCTCGCCGACGACCACCACGTCGCCGTGGGTGTCGTCCTGCACGACCTCAACCAGGCCGCCGCCGTCGCCGACGAGGTGGTGCTGCTGCACAACGGGCGGGTACGCGCCGCCGGCGCTCCCGTCGACGTCCTCACCGAGGACGCCCTCACCGAGACGTACGGCATCCGGATCGAGGTGACCACCGATCCGGTCAGCGGCATCGTCACCACCCGCCCGGTGGGCCGGCACCTGACCCGGCTGCCGGCCTGACCCGTCATCCGTTCGCACCCGAGAAAGATCACCATGACCCGTACCCGTGTCACCGCCCTGGTCGCCGCCGCGGCCGCGTTGCTGCTCAGCGCCTGCGGCACCACCGAGAACGCCGGCACTCCGGCGGCGTCCAGCTCCTCCGCCAGCGGCCCGGTGACCGTCACCGACAGCCGGGGCAAGCAGGTCACCCTCAAGGCCCCGGCGACCAAGGTCGTCGGCCTGGAGTGGGGCGAGGTCGAGATGCTCGTCAGCCTCGGCGTCATGCCGGTCGGCGTCGCCGACACCAAGGGCTACGCCACCTGGGTCACCGCCGCCAAGCTCGACGCGAACGTGAAGGACGTCGGCACCCGGGCGGAGCCCAGTGTGGACTCCATCGTCGCCCTCCAGCCCGACCTGGTGGTGATGGAGGAGGGCCGGGGCGGCGCCCTGATCACCCAGCTGGAGAAGTACGTCCCGGTGATCGTCACCAAGGGCAGCGACGCCAAGGACAACCTCGGCCGGATGCGGTCGGACCTGAACATGATCGCCCAGGCGGTCGGCAAGACCACCGAGGCCGGGAAGCTGTTGGCCGACTTCGACGCCGCCATCGCCGACGGCAAGAAGAAGATCGCCGACGCCGGGGCCGCCGGCCGGCCGTTCGCCTTCGCCGACGGCTGGAAGGAGGGCAGCACGATCAGCATCCGGATGTTCGGTCAGGGCGCGTTCGTCTCCCAGCTCGGCATCCAGCTCGGCCTGACCAACGCCTGGACCGGCAAGACCGACGAGGTGTGGGGCCTGGGCCAGACCGACGTCGAGGGCATGACGGCGCTCAAGGACCCGAACCTGCACTTCTTCTACAACGCCTCCGACGGCGACGACGTCTTCGCCACCGGGCTCGCCAGCAACGCCATCTGGAAGTCGCTGCCCTTCGTCAAGCAGGGCAACCTGCACCGGATGCCGGACGGCATCTGGACCTTCGGCGGGCCGCTCTCCGCCAAGCAGTTCATCGACCACTTCGTGAAGACCTACACGGTGTGACCACGCTGGCCGCACCCCCGCGCCCGGAGCCGGCCACCCGGCCGGCTCCGGCCGGGCCGCTGTCCGCGCCCCGCGTGGTCGGGGCGTTCGTCGCCGGGATCGTGCTGCTGCTCGTGGTCGCGGCGGTGCACCTGACCCAGGGCACCTCCACCGTCGGTGCCCTCGACCTGCTGCGGCTGGTCACCGGCGGCGAGGACGAGGCGGCCCGGGTCCTGGTCGCCTCCCGGGTCCCGCGCCTGCTCGCCGGGCTCGCCATCGGCGTCGCCCTCGGCTTCGCCGGCGCCGCCCTGCAGTCCATCGCCCGCAACCCGCTCGCCTCGCCGGACACCCTCGCCGTCAACGCCGGCGCGCACCTGGCCATCGTGACGGTCGCCGCGTTCGGCATCTCGCTGCCCGTGCTGCCGGCCGGCGGACTCGCCCTGTTCGGCGGGCTGGCCGCGGCCGCGCTGGTGATGGCGATGTCCGGCGGCGGCCAGTCGAACACCACCCGGCTCATCCTGGCCGGCTCCGCCACCGCGCTGGCGCTGAACTCGGCCACGATGCTGATGCTGATCCTGTTCGAGCAGGCCACCATCGGCCTGTTCGCCTGGGGCAACGGCTCGCTGGTGCAGAGCGACCTGGACGCGCTCACCCAGCTCGCCCCGGTCATCGGCGTCGCCGTGGTCGCCCTGATCCTGCTCGGGCACCGCCTGGACATCCTGGGCCTCGGCGACGACACCGCCACCGTGCTCGGCCTCGACGTACGGCGTACCCGGCTGATCGTCACCGTGCTGGCGGTGCTGCTCTCCGCCGCCGCGGTGACCCTCACCGGCCCGGTCGGCTTCGTCGGGCTCTGCGCGCCGGTCATCGTCCGGCTGCTCGGGCCGCTGGTGCCCGGCGTGCACCGGCACCGCGTGCTGCTCCCGCTCTCCGGCATCGCCGGCACGGTCATCGTGCTCGCCTCCGACGTGCTGCTGCGCGCCGTGATGGGCGCGCAGGCCGGCGTGGACATCCCCACCGGCGTGGTCACCACGCTGTTCGGCGCCGCGATCCTCATCTGGCTGGCCCGCCGGCACCGCGACGCCGGCCCCACCCGCCGCCCGCCCGGCGGCCACGCGGCCGTGCGCTCGGCGACCTTCCACCGCGCCGTGGTCGCCTGCTGTGCCGTGGTCGCCGTCACCGCCGTCGTCGTGGGCATGCTCGCCGGCGACACCTGGGTGCTGCTCGGCGACATCGTCAACTGGGTGCAGGGGCGCACCGGGCCGGCGTACACCTTCGTGCTGGACCAGCGGTGGCCACGGGTCGCCGCGGCGGTGCTGGCCGGCGCGGCGCTCGCGGTCGCCGGCACCACCGTGCAGGCGGTCTGCCGCAACCCGCTCGCCGAGCCCGGCATCCTCGGCATCACCGCCGGCGCCGGCCTCGGCGCGGTCTCGCTGCTCACCTTCGTGCCGCTGGCCGGCGTGTGGGCGGTCTCCGGCGTCGCCGGGATCGGCGCGATCCTCGCCTTCGCGCTGGTCTACGGCGCGGCCTGGCGCGGCGGGCTGAGCTCCGACCGGCTGGTGCTGATCGGGTTCGGCGCCTGGCACGGCGGCATGGCGCTCATCACCTTCATGATCGTCGCGTTCGACCCGTGGAACACCGGCAAGGCGCTGACCTGGCTCTCCGGCTCCACCTACGGCCGGACCGCGACCCAGGTGCTGCCGGTGGCGATCGCGCTGCTGCTGCTCACCCCGGCGGTCGTCGCGGCCCGGCGGGAGTTGGACCTGCTCGCCCTCGACGACGACACGCCACGGGTGCTCGGCGTCCGGCTGGAACGCACCCGGCTGGTCGCGCTGGTCGCCGCGGCGCTGCTCACCTCCACCGCCGTCTCGGCGGTCGGCGTGATCGGCTTCGTCGGCCTGGTCGCCCCGCACCTCGCCCGGGCGCTGGTCGGCGGCCGGCACAGCCGGGTGCTGCCGGTCGCCGCGCTGCTCGGCGCGGTGCTGGTCAGCGTCGCCGACACCCTGGGCCGTACGGTCATCGCGCCCGCCCAGATCCCGGCGGGTCTGGTCACCGCGCTGATCGGCACGCCGTACTTCGTCTGGCTGCTGTGGCGCTCCCGCGCCGTGGTGTCGCCGACGGGCCGCTGACCGCTGCGGCTCGCCCCGGGTGAGGGTCCAGCGGGGCGAGCCGGCCGCGCCTAGCCGACCTGGATCGACAGCGCCAGGTCGGTGAACGAGTCGGCCTCGCTCCCGCCCCGGGTGTGGGCGGCGAACCCGGCGTCCTTGGTCAGGCCCACCACGAAGGGCGGCACGTCCTCGGCCGTCCTGCCGGTCGTCGCGGCGGACCGGCCGGCACCGGCGAGGTCGAGCGCCGCGTCGAGCAGCGCGTACGGGCCGAACACGTCAGCCGTCGGCGCCGCCGCCGACCGGTCGGCCGGGACCAGCGGCGCGGTGGTGGCCGCCTTGGTGACCTGCCACCGCCCGGCATCGTAGGTGTCGCCGTCGGTGAGGTAGCTCCACCGGACGCCGCTGATCGCCCAGTGCCCGTCGACCCGGCCCACCTGTGCCGCGCGCAGGTCGAGCACGGACACCCCGTTGGTGCCCACCACCCGGGCGGTCTCCGCGGCGGTCCCGGCGCCGGTGACGATCAGCGCGGTGTTCTCCCCGACCCCGTACACCCGGTCGTGGCCGGTGTCCGCGGCGAGCCGGATCGAGCGTCCGGTCCGGCCGCGCGCGTCGACGTGCGTGTCGACCAGGCCCGAGGTGAAGAACCCGAAGCCGCCGGCGGGCCAGTAGCCGAGGACCTCGTCGGTGTCGAAGTAGCCGGGCCGGGATCCGTCGCGGACGCCGGGGTAGCTCACCCCGCCGGTGATCATGTCGGGGCCGGCGAGGATCTGCATGCCGGCGCTGGTGCCGGCCACCGGCGCGCCGGCGAGGAACCGCTGCCGGACCGCCGCCAGGACCGCCCCGTCCGAGCCGTCCGGGCGGATCATCGACTGCACGTAGCGGTACTGGTCGCCGCCGGCGAAGAAGAAGCCGGTCATGGAGGCGGCCAGCGCGGCGTGCTCCGGGTCGTCCCCGCTGCCGTCCCGCTTCACGTTCACCGGGATCCAGGTCACCTCCGCGGCGCCGTGCCGCTTGAGCACCTTGCCGACCTGGTTGGCGCTCCAGTGCGGCGTCGCCGACGACGCGCTCAGCACGCCGATGCGCGCCCGGGCGCCGCCGGCCTGCCGGACGAACTCGCCGTACACGGCGGCGTTGTCGTCCGCGAGGGCGCCGCCGGCCAGGATCATCACGCCTGGTCCGGCGGACGTCCCGGATGGGCCGGCGGCGGCGGGCGACGGCGGGAACGCGGCCGCCGCGGCCGCGACGATCAGGGCGGTGAGCAGCGGCAGGAACCTCGGCCGGGTCATGGCACCCGACGCTAGAGAGCCGCATGACGCGCGTCAAGGACCGTCGATGCGCGACAGTCCTCGACCGGTCGGCACCCGGTACGGCGCCGAAAGCCGGCAAGGCCGTGACGCGAGGGTCAGCGGGGAACCAGCGGAGGGTGGGGCTTTACAGCGATGTAACGCTCGGGCATGATCGGCGACGCAACACAGTGGACAGTCGGGTGCGATGGCTGGCCACGGCTGGGCGGGACGTCCCCACCCTCGGCGTTCCGCCCGGCCCCGACCCACCTCGCCGCCCAGCTCGCGAGGACCGACCCATCGACGGTCCGTGCCCGTCCGGCCACTGCGCGGTGGTCGTCGGCCGCCACCCGCGACGGTCGAACCCGTCCGGTAGGGCCACGCGGCGACTCGGGTCGTAGAGTCTCGCCGTGACTGAGATCGGCGCGCAGGTCAATCTGTTCCACCCGGCCGACCGGGTGTGGCACGCACTGACCGACCGGGAGGCGCTCGCCCGGTGGTTCACCGAGGCCGAGCCGGTGGCCGGGGCGGACCAGCGGCTGCTGCTGCACACCGCCGGGCTGCCCGGTTTCGACGCCGCCGTGGACGCCGAGGTGGTCGACCGTCGGGCGCCGGAACTGCTCGCGCTGCGCTGCCAGGAGGCGAGCCGGCGTACCCGGCTGACCTGCGCCGTCGCTCCCACCGCCGAGGGCTGCCGGCTGTCGGTCACCGAGACCCTGGAGCACGGCAGCTGGCCGGACGACCAGCGCACCCGCCGGGAGGAGTACTACCAGCAGGCCCTCACCGTGCAGTTGCCGGCCATCCTGGACTGGCTCGCCTTCCAGCAGATCGACCTGCGCCGCGCCGACGTCGCGATGACGGCCGAGATGCCGGTGACCGAGGTGTTCGGGGAGGAACCGGCGCCGGTCGACCGCCGCCTCCGTCCGGTGCTGGTCGGGGCGCTGGTCGGCGCCGTGCTGGTCGCCGCCGGGGTGGTGGCCTGGGCCGTGCTGCCGGGCGGGTCGGACGGATCGGCCGCCCCCGACCCGCTGGCGCTGCCGACCGCCACCACCGCCACCGCGCAAGCACCCCGACCGACGCCCTCCGCCCGCCCCAGCCGCAGCGCCACGTCCGGCCCCGACCGGTCCAGCCGCACCCCCACGGCGAAGCCCACCCGTACGTCGGCCTCTGCCGCGCCGTCCGGGCCCCCGTTGGCCGCCCGCTACGAGTCGGTCTCGACCCGGCTGCTCGGCTACACCGCCGAGGTGGTGCTCGACAACCCGGGCGACGCGGCGGCGACGGGCTGGACCCTGGTGCTCACGCTGCCCGAGGGCAGCACGGTCACCAGTGCCAAGAAGGTGGAGTGGCGGCAGGACGGACAGGTCGTCACGTTCACCGGCCAACCCGTGCCGGCCGGCGGGTCGCAGACGGTCGAGTTCGACGTCCGTGACGCCGGGCTCCGCAAGGAGCCCGAGGCGTGCACGGTGAACGGCAACCCCTGCGCCGGCCTCTGACCCGCCGACTCTGACCCGCCGCCGCGTCCGACCGCCATCGGCGCGCCGGCGCGATGAGCAGGCGAGCAGCACAGGCAGCGGGGACCTCCGCTCGCCCCGGCGCGGCTCAGGCCGGGCTGATGTGGGCCGCGAGGATCCGCCAGCCCCGGTCGTCGTCGTACACCCAGGTGCGGGTGTAGCGCAGCCGGGCCGCGAACGGCTCCCCGCCGAACAACCCCGTCACCCGCCCGACGAAGATGGTCACCCCGGTGGTGCCCTTGACGATCAGGTCCAGGTGCTCCTCGACCAGCTCGTCGACGATCGAGGTCCGGCTCCGGTGGGCGGCCAGGTCGTCCCGCTTGCCGTACCGCTGGCCGTCCGGGCCGATGGCGATCAGGTGGTCGTCGAGCAACTCGTCGAGCGCGGCGACGTCCCCGGCGCGCTGCGCGGCCTGGAGCCGGCGCTCCGCGTCGAGCAGCTCGGCCTCGCGTTCGCTGTCCGGCATGCAACCCTCCTGCTCAGGCGTGGATGGACGGGCCCGTCGGCGCCACGGTCAGCACCCGGCCCTCGGCCGCGGAGCGGTGGGCCAGCTCGAGCAACGCGACGGTGTCGACCGCGTCGTACGGGTCGACCGGCAGCGGTGCGCCGTCCCGTAACGCCGCGACCAGCCGCTGGTAGAAGCTCTGGTACCGGCCGGGCTCGGTGGGCACCGGGCGCAGGTCGCCGTCGACGCCGAGCTGACCGTACCGCTCGGGGCTGACCTCGCCCCAGCCCGGCGTGCCGGGGCGGCCCCCGGCGCGCAGCGCGGCCTCCTGCACGTCGAGCCCGTGGCTGGTGTACGCGGCGCGGTCGCCGAGGATCCGCAGGCGCGGTCCGAGCTGCGCGGCCAGTGTGGTCATCCAGAGGTGGGAGCGGACGCCGTTGGTGTGGGTCAGCGCGACGAAGGCGTCGTCGTCGACCCGGGCGCCCGGCCGCCGGCGGTCCACCTCGGCGTAGACGGCGCGGACCGGCCCGAACAGCTGCACCGCCTGGTCGACGAGGTGGGCGCCCAGGTCGTACAGGGTGCCGCCGGCCTCGTCGGGGGTCCCGCTCTCCCGCCAGCCCGGCTTGATCGCCGGCCGCCAGCGTTCGAAGCGGGACTCGAAGCGGACCACCCGCCCCAGCGCGCCCTCCTCGACCAGCCGGCGGGCGGTCAGGAAGTCGCCGTCCCAGCGCCGGTTCTGGAACACCGTCAGCGGCACGCCCCGGCGGGCCGCCTCGTCCACCAGATCGCGCGCCCGCGCCGCGGTGGCGGCGAGCGGCTTGTCCACCACCACCGGCAGACCGGCGGCCACCGCCGCCCGGGCCAACGGCACGTGCAGCCGGTTCGGCGTCGCCACCACGACCAGGTCGAGTTCGTCCGGCGCGCGCCACAGCTGGTCGGCGTCGTCGACGATCCGGGCGTCGGGGTGCTCGTCGCGCACCTGCTCGCGCCGCTGCGGGTCGCGGGTCAGCACCGCCGCCAGCCGCAGCCCCGGTGTCGCGGCGATCAGCGGGGCGTGGAACACCCGGCCGGCGATCCCGTAGCCCAGCAGACCCACCCGCAGCGGCGTCGTCCCCGCCATGGCACCCCCGTCGCGTACCGCCGGTCGCCCGGCTCCGATGGCACCGAACTTACGCCCCGCGCGGGCGTCGCCTCACGGCATGGCCGCATTGTGGGTGGCGGTGGCGCGGGACAGGGCCGCACGCCGGTCGGCGTGCGGCCCGGTCGGCCTCGCGTGCCGGGTCGCCGCTCGCGGCGTGCCGGCCCTTCCCGGCGTACGGCTCAGTAGCGCGACCACTTCTGGTTGGCGCCGCCGGTGCAGTCCCACAGGTGCAGCTTGCCGCCGTTGGTGGCGACCCAGTCGCGCACGTCGACGCACCGGTTGCTGCTCAGGTTGACCAGGTCGCCGGCGCCGTTGAGAGTGAACCGTTGCGCCGGGTTGCCGTTGCAGGTGACCAGGTTGACCTCGGTGCCGTTGGCCGTGCCGGCCCAGGCCGGGTCCATGCACTTGCCCATCGCCCGGACGGTGCCGTCGCTGGCGAAGGTCCACGCCTGCGCGGCGGTGGTGTTGCAGTCCCAGATCTGCAGCTTCGCCCCGTCGACGGGGTTGGCGCCGGGGATGTCGATGCACCGGCCGCTGTGCGCGCCCCGCAGCCGGGTGGTGCCGGACGGCGGCGGGGTGCCGCCGGAGGTGTAGCCGGAGACCCGGACGTAGTCCACCAGCATCTGCTGCGGGAACTGGGTCGAGCCGTCCGGGTAGCCGGGCCAGTTACCGCCGACCGCCACGTTCAGGATCATGAAGAAGGGGTGGTCGAACACCCAGCGGTTGCCGCCGAGCCGGCTCGGGTCGACCCGGTGGTACTCGACGCCGTCCAGGTACCAGATGATCGAGTTCGGCTCCCAGTCCACCCGGTAGGTGTGGAAGGCGTCCGCCAGCGGCTGGCCGATGGTGCGGCTGCCGGTGATGCCGCCGCCACCGGAGTAGCCCGGGCCGTGGATGGTGCCGTAGACGGTGTTCGGCTCGCGGCCGATGTTCTCCATGATGTCGATCTCGCCGGCGGCCGGCCAGCCGACGGTGCCCATGTCGTTGCCGAGCATCCAGAACGCCGGCCAGATGCCCTGCCCGCGCGGGATCTTGATCCGCGCCTCGAACCGCCCGTACGCCTGGGTGAAGGTGGCGGCGGTCAGCAGCCGGGCGGAGGTGTACTCGCACCGGCCGTAGTGGCACTGGTAGTTGGCCGGGTTCTCCCGCCGGGCGGTGATGACCAGGTTGCCCTGGCCGTCGTGCACGGCGTTGCTGGTGCTGTTGGTGTAGTACTGCCGCTCGTTGTTGCCCCAGCCGTGGCCGCCGATGTCGAAGCGCCACTTGCCCTGGTCGACGGGGGTACCGGCGGGCGCGTTGAACTCGTCCTGCCAGGTGATGGCGCCGATGGCGGCCTCGGCGGTGTCGGCGCGGCCGGGCAGGACGAGGGCTGCGGTGAGGCCGAGGATCGCGACTGCGGCGAGAACGAGCGCGCGTGGTCGGCGGAGTGCGGTGGACATGGAGTTCTCCTGTGGACGGGGGTCGGGGATCGGGGCGGTGCGCCGTGCCCTCGGTCGGGCACGGGTGGTCGGAGGAGGCGGGCGGTCCGCCCCCGGGGGATCCGCAGCGATCCGGTCGTGGCCCACGCCGCTGAGCCTTGCCGGAACGGTGAGAGAGCGCTCTCTAGCGATGCTTGTCGATGCTCGTCGCATTTGTCAAGACTGTTGCCAGTTGGTTGCCTCGGCTCGGGCGTCGCCACCGCCGGCGGACACTCGGGCCGGCCCGGGTGGTTGCCGGCCCCGCGCGGGCGCCGGGCGTAGGCTGGCTGCCGTGGATCAAGAAGACCGGATCGCCCTGTTTCTCGACTACGAGAACCTCGCCCTGGGCGCGCGAGACCACCACGGCACGCCTTTCGACTTCCGCCCGATCGCCGACGCGCTCGCCGAACGGGGACGGGTGGTGGTGCGGCGGGCGTACGCGGACTGGTCGTACTTCGACGAGGACCGGCGGATGCTCACCCGGTCCCACGTCGAGCTGATCGAGATACCGCAGCGGATGGGCGCCACCCGGAAGAACGCCGCCGACATCAAGATGGCGGTCGACGCGGTGGAGCTGGCCTTCGAGCGCGACTACATCTCGACGTTCGTGATCTGCACCGGCGACAGCGACTTCACCCCGCTGGTGCACAAGCTCCGCGAGCTCAACAAGCAGGTCATCGGTGTCGGGGTCGAGAAGTCCACCTCGGCGCTGCTGCCGCCCGCGTGCGACGAGTTCCTCTACTACGACCGGCTGGAGGGCGTCGACATCCCGTCCGCCCGGGCCCGGCGCGGGCGTCCGGCCCGACCCAGCCGGGAGCCGCAGCAGGTGGCGGCGGTGGAGCAGGCGGAACCGGTGGAGCGGATGGAGCCGGTGGAGCCGGAACCCGAGGCGCAGCCGGCGGCCGAGGAGCCGGCCCGCGACGTCGACACGCTCTCCGTCCTGGTCGCCCAGACGGTGGCCGGCCTGCAGGGCAGCTCCGGCGGCGAGGTGACCGCGTCCCGGTTGAAGCGCACCCTGTTGCGCAAGGACCCCACGTTCAGTGAGTCCGACTACGGCTACCGCACCTTCGGCGAACTCCTGCGCCACCTGGCGCAGCACAACGTGGTCGAGTTGGCCGAGGGCCCGGCCAAGGGCGACCCCGAGGTCTCGCTGCCCGAACACGGCGACCGCGAGGTCGCGTTCGGGCTGCTCCACTCCGTCGTGCTCGACCTGGCCGCCGACGGCGCGGTGGCGCTCTCCGGCCTGAAGAACCAGCTCCGCCGGGCCCGGCCCGACTTCAGCGAGAAGAAGCTCGGCTACCGCAGCTTCCTGCAGTTCTGCAAGGCGGCGGCCACCAGCGGCGTGGTCGACCTGCGGTGGAGCCCGGAGGCGGACGACTACCTGCTGACCGCCCGACCCGCCTGACGCCGTCCCGACCCCGGACCGCGGCAGGCCGACCGCGTGCCGGCGGTCCGGCCGGCCGTCGTGGGCCGGCCGGACCAGAGGGCACCTCAGGCCACCTCAGGCCACCACCGAGCGCAGCGGCACCCGGGCGTCGCGCAGCGCCCGTACCAGATCACCGAGGAACGGGTGCTCGTCGGCCTGGAGACCGTCCGGGTTCGGGATCACCAGGTAGGCCGACCCGTTCGCCAGGGACGCCCGCCCGGCACCGGTGAAGCCGGCGACGACCGCCCGGGTGCGGGCCAGGTCGGCGGGGGCGACCTCGATGGTGATCGGTCGCCAGCCGCCGCCGAGATCCGCCGGCACCGGTGCGGCCGCGGCGGCCGCGCGGGCCGGGGCGACGGCGGGCGGCGTCGCGGCGCGGCTCGCCGCGCCGCCGGGCAGCAGCAGCGCGTTGGCCACCAGGTGCAGCCCGTTCTCGTTGTACGCCCGGAAGAGCGGGTTGAACGCGAACAGCACCGCCCGGCCGGCCCCGGTCGGCTCGTCGACCAGCGCGACCGTGCCCTTCAGCGTGTCCGCGCCGACGGTGTAGCCGTTGGCCCAGAAGGTGTCGCCGCTCGGGTAGCGGAGCACGTTCGTGCCGGTGGTGCTCGGGGTCAGGATCGGGTCGTTGTTGTTGAACTCGAAGTCCTCCGCCGGCCGGCCCAGCGCGACCGGGCTGTCGCGGTCCACGTCCACCCGCAGGTGCGAGCCGATCACCGTGTAGCCGGTCGGTTTCGGCTGCTCGGTGGTGGAGGTGAGCCCGGCGGCCCGGGCCAGCCGGGTGCCCTCGTTGCGCAGCCCGACGTAGGTGTGGCCCTGCGCGATCCAGTTCCGCAGGTTGGCCTGCCCGGCGGCGGTGAGACCGCCGGTCGGGCTGTTGCCGTCCGGCACGAGCAGCACGGTGCGCCCGGTGAACGCCTCGGTGTTGTCGTTGATGTCGGCGGTGGTCACCGGGGTGAGTTCCAGCCCCCACCGCTTGCCCAGCACGTAGCGGGCCTCCCCGTGCGAGCCGGCGGTGGTGGAGATGCCGGTGCCCTGGAACAGCCCCACGTCGGGCAGGTCGAGCGCGCTGCCCGTGGCCGGCCCGCGCCGCGGGGTCAGGGTCACCCCGAGCGACCCGGCGAGCCGGTCGACCTCGCGGGTCAGGCTGGTCGCCGGCAGCCCGACCACCCCGCTGTCCAGGTCCCGCACCAGCGGTACGCCCCGGCCCAGCAGCGCGAAGGTGAACTCCGCGGCCGCGGCGGAGTCCAGCGGGTACGCGTACGAACCGGTCGGCCCGGCCCAGGCGGTGCGCCCGCCGGTGATCTCCCGGACCGGCCGCGCCCACGGCCGGACGTCGTCCCCGGTGTAGACGGCGGACACGCCCATCAGCAGCGGGTTGCTCCAGGACGACACGTCATAGAAGTACGGGAACGGGGTGTACGGGTCCTCGCCCATGATCGCCTGGATCCAGTGCTTCTGCGGCTGGTCCATCGGGATCCAGTACGCGCCCTTCGGCACTGTCAGGTTGGTGGCGCTGCGCCCGCCGAAGATCCGGGCGGTCGGCAACCGGGTCGGCCGCTGCACCTCGTACACCTCGACGTCCATCCGCCGCAGCCGCTCGACCAGCTGGCGCACGTCGGCGAGCTGCCGGTCGGGCAGCAGGAAGTACGAGCGGATCCGGATGTCCGGCACCGGGAACTGCACGGTGTTGGTCGGCTGCACCACCTCGTTCGGTTCCAGCGCGCCGGCCCGGCCCTGGGCCAGCGCGTCGGTCCAGATCCGGAAGTAGCCGGCCAGCAGCTCGCGCTTGTGCGCCGCCGCCCAGCCGAGCGTGGACCACTGGGTGTGGAACTGCTGCTGCACCCGGTCGGCCACCGCCGAGGCGCTGCCCTTCTCGAAGGTCATGCCGGCGGCCCCGAAGCCGGCGGCCGGGACCGTGTCGCCGTAGCCCATGAAGAACAGGTCGTAGGTGGAGTAGTTGAAGTAGCACTCGGTGGTGACCGCGCCGCCGCAGGCGCCGTTGTAGCCGAAGCCGGCCTTGTTGGCCTCGCCGATCCGGTTGATCCAGTCGACCGCCTCACCGGCGATCTCGTGGTGGATCGGGTCGGCGTTGGGCGGGAAGAAGTACTGCCGGCCGCCCATCTCGTGCGCGTCGATGAACACCTGCGGCGGGTACCGCCGCATCAGTTCCAGCTTGCTGTCGGTCTCCTGCTGGGTGCGGGCGAACCAGTCCCGGTTCAGGTCGAAGCCGTACTCGTTCTGCCGCCGGCTGGCATCCCGGCCGTCCGGGTTCTGCGTCGGCACGATGACGGTGACCAGGTTCTCGTTGCGCCGGGCGACCTCGCAGGAGAGCCCCGAGGCCAGCTCGTACAGCGTCTTGAGCGCGGCGTCGGCGCCGCTCTTCTCGCCGCCGTGCACGTTGCCGGTGACCCAGACGATGGCCGGGTCGCCGGCGGCGGTCGCGGCCGCCTTCCGCGCCGAGGTGCGCCGGGGATCCCGCAGGTCGCGGACGTCCTCGGCGATCTTCCGCAGGGTGGCCGGCCGGACGTTGCGCTCGGTGGACACCACCGCGTACGGCAGCGGCTGGCCGAGCACGCTGGTGCCCAGGACGCCGGTGACGACCCGGTCGGAGGCGGCGTCGACGGCGCCGAGGTACCGGCGGATCTCGTCGGTGCCGACCACCCGCTCCTGGCCGACACCGAGGGGGAAGCCGAGGGACTGCTCCGGGCTGGGCACGGCGGCCAGCCGGGCGTTCGGGTCGGTGCTGCAGGGGGCGGGTCGCGGGGTGGCGGTGGCCGGCGCGGCGCCCAGCAGGGGCGTCGTGCCGAGCACGAGCGCGACCGCGGCCGCGCCCGCCAACCGTCTCGGAGGAACCGTCCAGACCGGACGCGTCATCGGGGCCATGGTCGTCTTCCCTTCCCGGGAAATGGCTCACATTGACCGGAGCCTATGACCTGCGATTTTGGCCGGTCAAGATCCCGCCCCGGTTGGGCCGGCGGCGGGGGGAGCGGGCCGGTGGGCGGGGCGGCGCGGGTGCCCGGTGGCCCCTAGACTCCGGCTGTTCCGCAGCCCGACGGAGGGGAATGACGTGCGTCGCTGGACGGCCGCCCTGGCCCTGACCGTGCTGCTCGCCGGTTGCGGCGGCGACCAGACCGGGGCGCAGACCCGGCAACCGGCCTGGCAGGGTGGCGCGTCGGCCGGGCCGACCACGCCGCCCGCGCTGACGCCGGAGCAGGCGAAGCGCCGCTACCTGGCGATCGTCGAGCCGTACAACACCGCGCTGGAGAAGCTGGAGACGGCGGCCAACGCGGGGAAGCCCTGGCGGACGGTGCGCGAGCTGGCCGCCGAGGTGCTTCGGGCCAACGAGGCCCACGCGGCGGCGCTGCGGGAGACGACCTGGCCGGCGCCGGCCCGGGCGCCGATGGCCGCCCTGCTGGCCGAGAACGACATCGCGCTGCGGCACTGGCGGCGCGCGAGCGAGGCGGCCGACGCCGAGGCGCTGCTGCGGGAGATCCGGGCGGCGGCGGCGCACAGCGGCGCCGAGGAGGCCGGCACGGTCCGGGCCGCGCTCGGGCTGCCCGCGTACCGGGAGGGCTGACCGGCTTCTGGCGGACCGTCTGTTGTGGCGTCGTCACGTTCCTGGTAGACCTGCTGGTGGATCTGCTCCACGCCGCCCCGCACCGGAGGAGCCGTCATGAGTGATCCGAGCACGGCGTCGATCGCCTCCGCACCCCGCCCCGAGCAGCCGTCCGAGATCGTCGCGCCGGTCAACCCGGGGCTTCCGGGCGGCACCCGCGCCGACAAGCCGCGCGGTCTGCTCGGCGACGCCTGGCGGGACCTGCGTCGCAAGCCGCTGTTCTGGATCTCGGCCACGTTCATCGTGATCTTCCTGGTGATGGCGGCGTTCCCGTCGCTGTTCACCAACGGCGACCCGGTC
>NZ_JAXCFQ010000021.1:0-101667 GCF_056150265.1 Micromonospora desertarenae | reverse complement strand
ACCATCGCCGACTCGGCCAACCCGGACACCGCCAGCTACCGGATGAGCATCGACAACCTCGCCGACTGGATCGCCACCCGCGGCTACACCGCCTGACGACCCACCACCGGCGACCAACAACCGAACAGGCGGAACAACACCGAAGGGCCGACCCCCAACCGGGGGCCGGCCCTTCGGCGTGTCCAAGGGGCGCAGGCAGGGCGACGCTCCGGGACGCAAGCAAGGCGACGTCCAGGGGCGCAGACGGGGGACGTCTCGGCCGGCCCGGCGTCAGAGGACGGCCTCGCCGGGCTCGGCCTCAGGGGCACGGACTCGCCCGGCTCGGCGTCAGGGCACACACTCGCCCGGCCCCGGCGTAAGGGCACGGCCGCGCCGGGCCCGACGTCAGGGGCACGGACTCGCCCGGCCCGGCGTCAGGGCACGACCGGGCCGCGCTCGGCGTCGGGCACGCCGCACCGGAGCGCCGGCGTCTCAGCCGCCGGAGTCGTCCAGCTCGGCGCCCTCGGGGACGGTGTCGTCGTCCCGGCTGGCCAGCCAGCCGTCGGGCAGGAAGACCTTGCCCGGCGAGTTGGTCCGCCCCCGCGGCTGGCCGAGCGTGGCCACCGGGAACGGCTCGGTCGGGTCCAGCTTGCCGAGCAGGTCGTCGAGCTGGGCCAGGCTGTCGATCATCGCGAGTTCCCGGCGCAGCTCGCTGCCGACCGGGAAGCCCTTGAGGTACCAGGCGACGTGCTTGCGGAAGTCGGTGCAGCCGTCCCGCTCGCCCCGAGCCGGCGTACGCGCCCCGGCGCTGAACTGGTCGACCAGCAGCTCGGCGTGCCGGCGCATGGTCGCGGCCACCTCGCCGAGGGTGGGCAGCCGCCGCTCCGGCCGGCCGTCGAACGCGGCCTCCAGGTCGGCGAAGAGCCACGGCCGGCCCAGGCAGCCCCGGCCGATCACCACCCCGTCCACGCCGGTGTGCGCCACCATCCGCAGCGCGTCGTCGGCCTCCCAGATGTCGCCGTTGCCGAGCACCGGCACGTCCAGCGCCTGCTTCAGGGTGGCGATGGCGTCCCAGTCGGCGGTGCCCGAGTAGCGCTGCGCGGCGGTACGCCCGTGCAGGGCGACCGCCGCCACGCCGGCCTCCTGGGCGGCCAGCCCCGCCTCGACGTACGTCAGGTGGTCGTCGTCGATGCCCTTGCGCATCTTGACAGTGACCGGCACCCCGGCGGGCGACGCGGCGTCCACCGCGGCCCGCACCAGCCGGGCGAAGAGCCGGCGCCGCCAGGGCAGCGCCGCACCCCCGCCCTTGCGGGTGACCTTCGGAACCGGGCAGCCGAAGTTGAGGTCGATGTGGTCGGCGAGGTCCTTCTCGACCACGATCCGCACGGCGGCGGCGGTGGTCTCCGGGTCGGTGCCGTAGAGCTGGAGGCTGCGCGGCCGCTCGTCCGGGCCGAAGGCGATCATCCGCAGCGTCTTCGGGTTCCGCTCCACCAGCGCGACGGTGGTGATCATCTCGCAGACGTAGATGCCGCCGCCCTGCTCCCGGCAGAGCTGACGGAAGCCGACATTCGTGATGCCGGCCATCGGGGCGAGCACCACCGGCGGCCACACCTGGTGCCGCCCGAGGGTGAGCGGGCGGAGCGCGGGAACGGCGGGACTGGTCACGTACCCAAGAATCCCACGCCGGCCGGGGCGGGCCGGTGCCGGTGGCCGGTCGCCGCCGCGATGGTGAGCGAACTCGCACCGCGGCGGCGACCGATGCGGTCGATCAGGCCAGTGCTCCGTCCGGAGCGGCCAGCGTCAGCCCGGAGACGTCGACGATCACCGAGGTCGCGCTGTTGACGTAGATCGCGAAGCTGAACGGGTCCCCCCCGTTGTAGCTGCCGAGCCGCACCTCGACCAGGTTGGAGAGGATCTGGTTCGGCCCCCACCAGTTCAGCGACGAGGTCTCCGGGACGCTGGCGAGCCCCGAGCTGTACGCGGTGAGGAAGCCCGCCGCGACGGTGCCGGCCACCGTGATGTTGACATACGCGGAGACCGCCTTCTCCGCCACCACCGGCGACACGTTCTTCAGCGTCAGGTGCATGAAGGTCTTCGCCTTCAGCTTCCCGGCCTCGACGTTGGCGGCACCGTGGAGCACGTTCCCGGAGTAGGTGCTCAGGGATCGGGTGTCCATGATCCGCTGGGGCGGGACGGCCATCGTCCGGTTCGCCCAGCGGGTCGTGTTGACGTACGCCCGGGTGCCACCACGGCCGCCGATCACCAGGTCGGCCGCCGGGGTGACGGCGAGCGATCCGGTGGGCAGCTCCTGCGGGATGTTCGCCTCCGGCGTCGGGGCCAACACCAGCTTGGGCGAGGTGCCCTGCACCGTCAGGGTCGGGTTGGCCGACGAGCCGCCGACGAGCACGGTCTCGGCCGCTCCGGCGTCGTTGACCTGGCCGAGGATGACCGGATCGCCGGGCGCCGCGCTGGCCGGGGAGGCGACCACGGCCGCCGCGCCGACACCGGCACCCGCGGCGACGCCGGCCTTGATGATCCGGCGGCGGGTGGTCGAGTTCTCGTCGGTGGTCATGCTGCTCTCCTGGGTTCCGTGGTCACGCACCGGTGTGCACCGCCCGGTCACCGCGCTCGGCGGCCTCCTTGATCGCCTGGGCCCGCACGCCCCGGTTACCGTCGGCGGCGACGCGCGCTCCGGCCGTCTTGGGGCTGTTGATGACCGCCGAGTCGGGGTGGAAGACCAGCAGCCCGGTCACGTCGAGGATCAGCGCGGTGGCGCTCGCCTTCGGCACGTAGATCCCGACGACGTCCGGGTAGTAGTCACCGTTGGCGGTCTCGTACGCGCCGAGCTGGGTGATCACGCCGTTGGAGAGCAACTGCCCGGCGCTCCACCAGTTGATGGTGGAGGCGTTCGGGCGGTCGCCCCGGCCGTAGACGGTGACGAAGCCGGCCTTCTCGGTGTTGGCGACGGTGATGTTGCCCAGCATCCCGTCGGCGTACTCGGCGATGCCCTGCAGGTGTACGACCAGGAAGCTGTCGGCGACGGCCCGGCCCTGCGCGTCGATCCGGCCCGCGCCCTCGATCAGCCGGGCCCGGCCGGCGGCGCTGCGGGTGTCCAGGATGCGCGTGGGCGGCACCGGCACCAGCATGGTGGCGTTGGCCGTGCTGAACGCGGAGTAGGCGCCGTTGCCGTTGGAGACGGCGAGCGCCGTCCCTTCGGCGTAGAGGGCGCCGGTGGGCGCCGGGGACGTGTAGCTGGGCCCCTTCTCGATGTGGAGGGTCGCGCCGGTGGCGTTCCGCAGCGCCAGGGTGGCGCCCCCGGCCGGGGCGGCGCTCGTCACCGTGGTCGGGCCACCCGAGTTGGGCAGGCCGATGACGACGGGATCGCCGGGGGCGGCGGAGGCCGGGGTGGCGGTCACCGCGGTCGCGGCGACCGCGGCGCCACCGGTGACTGCCGCGCGGCGCAGCAGCGTGCGCCGTGACGCGGGACGGTCAGGTTCGGTCGAGGACATCTCGTTTCCCCCGTGGGTCGGTCTGACGGTGAAGGTCGGAAGTGGGCCGGGGCGACCGGCCGGTCGACTAGGCCTGGGGCGCCAGGACCTGGCTCGGGTGGCCGACCAACAGGCTGGTCATGTCGACGATCACGTGCGTCGGCGAAGCGGTCGCCTGGATGGTGATGACGCTGCGGTAGGCCCCGGTGGCGCCCAACTCGGTGAAGAGGAAGTTGGACAGGACGGTGCCGGCGGCCGACCAGTTCACGGTGGAGGTGGCCGGCTTGGTGCCGGCGCCCCAGACGGTGAGCACGCCGGCGCCGGTCATCCCGACCACCGTGACGTTCCCCTTGAGGGCGTAGCCGTCGCGCACGTAGGAGTCGAGGGCGAGGACGATCGGAGCGCCCGGCTGGACCCGCCCGAGCGAGTCCAGCGAGCCGGAGACGATGTTGCGGCGGAGGTTGACGTCGCGGGTGTCGAGCACCCGGGTCGGCCGCACCGCGACGGATGTGGTGGCCCACTCGGTGGTCCAGGCCCAGCCGTTCGTCTCCTGCCCCGCGGTGCCGGCCCGGACGAACAGGTCGCCCTGGTTGTCGACCGCCAGGGTGCCGACCGGAGCGTCCAGCACCTGCGGGTAGATCGAGTCGCCGGGCACCAGCCGCAGCGGCGCACCGGCGCTGTTCTTCAGCGTCAGCGTCGGGTAGGCGCCGTTCAGCGTGGTGGTGGCCGGGCCGGCGTCGTTCGTCGTACCCATGACGAGGTTGTCGCCCGGGGCGGCCTGGGCCGTGCCGGGCAGGCCGACCGCGGCGGCGACTCCCGCGCCGGCCGTGGTGGCGGCGACCGTGGCCGCCCGGCGCAGCAGCCGCCGGCGGTTCGGGTCGTGGTCGTGTTCCTGCGACGCGCGCGTCATACACACCCCCGTGACGAGATTCGACGCGGGGAATGCTCGCACGAGATCATGGGCCGCTCAACCACCGGGTGGCCGCTGACCTCGGCCGATCAGACGATTGGTCCGCATCGCCCGGAAAGTGAACGCGCCCCGGCGGCAGACGGCGGACGGCCCCGCCCCGGGATCGGGGCGGGGCCGTCGCACGGGTGGCTCAGCAGCCGGGCAAACGCTCGATCAGGTAACGCTCGACCTGGTCCAGCGAGATCCGCTCCTGGGCCATGGTGTCCCGGTTGCGCACGGTCACCGCGTTGTCGTCCAGGGTGTCGAAGTCGACGGTCACGCAGAACGGGGTGCCGATCTCGTCCTGCCGGCGGTAGCGGCGGCCGATCGCCTGCGAGTCGTCGAACTCCACCACCCAGCGCTTGCGCAGCGTGGCGGCCAGCTCCTTGGCCTTCGGGGAGAGCGCCTCGTTGCGGGACAGCGGCAGCACCGCCACCTTGACCGGGGCCAGCCGCGGGTCGAACCGCATCACGGTCCGCTTGTCCACGCCGCCCTTGGTGTTCGGCGCCTCGTCCTCGTCGTACGCCTCCAGCAGGAAGGCCAGCACCGCCCGGGTGAGGCCGGCGGCCGGCTCGATGACGTACGGCACCCAGCGCTCGCCCTTGGTCTGGTCGAAGTAGGACAGGTCGACGCCGGAGTGCTTGCTGTGCGTGGAGAGGTCGAAGTCGGTGCGGTTGGCGATGCCCTCCAGCTCGGCGAACTCGGTGCCGCCGAACTGGAAGCGGTACTCGATGTCCACCGTCCGCTTCGAGTAGTGCGAGAGCTTCTCCTTCGGGTGCTCGTAGAAGCGCAGGTTGTCCTCCGACAGGCCGAGGTCGAGGTACCAGTTCCAGCGCTCCCGCAGCCAGTACTCGTGCCACTGCTCGTCGGTGCCCGGCTCGACGAAGAACTCCATCTCCATCTGCTCGAACTCGCGGGTGCGGAAGATGAAGTTGCCCGGGGTGATCTCGTTGCGGAACGACTTGCCGGTCTGCGCGATGCCGAACGGCGGCTTCTTGCGGGCGACCGTCTCGACGTTCTTGTAGTTGACGAAGATGCCCTGGGCGGTCTCCGGGCGCAGGTAGTGCAGCCCCTCGTCGCTCTCCACCGGGCCCAGGAAGGTCTTCATCAGCCCGTTGAACATCTTCGGCTCGGTGAAGGTGCCCTTGTTGCCGCAGTTGGGGCAGTTCAGCTCGGCCAGCGAGGCCAGCGGCTTGCCGTGCTTCTCGGCGTACGCCTCCTCGAGGTGGTCGGCCCGGAACCGCTTGTGGCAGAACTGGCACTCGGTCAGCGGGTCGACGAAGGCGTCCAGGTGGCCGGAGGCGGCCCAGACGTCGCGGGCCAGGATCACCGCGGAGTCCAGGCCGACCACGTCGTCGCGCTGCTGGACCATGGTCTTCCACCACTGCCGGCGGACGTTCTCCTTGAGTTCGACGCCGAGCGGACCGTAGTCCCAGGCCGACCGGGTGCCTCCGTAGATCTCGCTGGAGGGGAAGACGAAGCCCCGGCGCTTGGCGAGGCTGACGACGGCGTCGATACGGTCGGCTGGCATGTTTCCTCCTACGCCGGCTGGCGGTCGGCGGGGACGTGATGTGGACGGAACGAACAGTTCGGGACAACGGTACGGCCAGCAGGGTCCCGAGCCCAGGAGAATACCGGGGGCGGGTCAGTTGACCCCGCACACCTCCAGGCCACCGGTCTGCTGGTCCTGCCCGAGGATCACCTGCTGGCGCTCCTGCCGGCCGCCGCTGAAGGTCACGTCGACCGGCACGGTCAGGCTGGTGGTGTCGACCTCGCCGACCCGGTAGGCGGCGACCTGCGGCTCGGCGGCCACCCGCCGCTCGAACTCCCGCCGCGACTCGCGCCGCTGGGCGTCGTCGCAGAGCTGGTCGTACGCCGCGCCGAACTTCCGCTCGACGAGCGCCTGGTAGTAGTCGGTGGAGACGGTGCGGCCCTGCTCCTCGATCGCCTGCACCCCGCTGACCGCCAGCCCGACCACCGCCGCGCCGCCACCGCCGCAGCAGATCAGCACCGCCAGCGCCCCGGCGCCGAGGCCGAGCCAGAGCCGGGTGCGCCGGCCCTCGGTCGGCGGCGCCGCGAACGGCGGGGCCACCCCGGGCCCCTGCGGCGGCGTGGGAGCGCCCGGCTCCGCCGGCGGACCGGGCACCGCGGGCGGCTGCGCACCCCCGTGGCCGGGCAGCTGCGGGTACGGCGAGGGGGCTGCCGGTCCGGGAGCGGTCATAGGAGCAGGGTAGTGCCCACCGGCTCAGCGGTAAGGACCAGCGGCCCGATCGCTCGCCGCCACCACCACCTCGCCGCCCGGTGCGGCGGTGGCCAGCGCCTCGTACGCGGACGGCTCGTCCAGGCTCTCGGCGAGCAGCGGGACGGCGGTGACCTTGACGTCGAAGCCGCCCAGGGCGCGCCGGTAGGTGCCCACCGACTCCCACTCGGTGACCAGGCACCAGTGCCGCGGGTCGTCCAGCGCCCGGACCAACTGGCCGCGCAGGTAGCCGGGTCGGGCGGCGAGCGCCGCGAGGGCGGCGTGCGCCCGCTCGGTGAACGCCTCCGCGACATCGACCTCGACCACGAACCGGTTGGTCACCAGCACCGGCCACCTCCTCGTAGAGTCTGTGGGATGCAGCGTACGCAGAGCTCCCTGCCGGGCCGACTGGCCCGGGCGAACCCGACGACGGTGTTCCTGGTCACGCTGGTGCTGGTGCTGGTGGCCTTCTTCACCCCGGGTGTGCCGGGCGGGCTGCTCACCCTGCTGCTGGCCGCCGGGCTGGCCGCGCTGCTGGTCACCACCTGGCCGGTGCAGACCCCGCAGACCCGGGTGATCCGGCTGCTGGTGCTCACCCTGCTGGTCACCGCGGGTCTGGTGAAGCTGCTCTGACATGCAATCATGCGTTTTTGACAATCATTATCGTTCGCGCGGACAGTTGACGTCATGAACATCCGCACCGCTCCGCGCGTCCTGGCCACCGCCACCGCCGCCCTGCTCGCTCTCGGCGGCGTGGCCGCCTGCTCCGACGACGGCGCGGCCGGCGCCGACCCGCAGCGGGTCGACGTGGTGGCCGCCTTCTACCCGTTGCAGTTCGTCGCCGAGCGGGTGGGCGGGGACGCGGTCACCGTCAGCAACCTGGTCAAACCGGGCGCCGAGCCGCACGACCTGGAACTCAACCCGCGCCAGGTGGGCCAGGTCACCGAGGCGGAGCTGGTGGTCTACCTCAAGGGCTTCCAGCCGGCCGTGGACGAGGCGGTCGCCCAGAACGCCGCCGACCGCTCCTTCGACGTGACCACCGTGCAGCCGCTGCTGGACGCCAGCGCCGGCGGGCACGAGCACGAAGGCGAGGGCGAGGGCGAGGGCGAGGAGGCCGGGCACGCCGACGAGGCCGGCGGCAAGGACCCGCACCTCTGGCTCGACCCGACCCGGCTGGCCACCGTGGCCGACCGGCTCGCCGAGCGGTTCGGCCAGGCCGACCCGGACCGGGCCGCCGACTACACCGCCCGGGCCGCGGCGCTCCGCGCCGAGCTGGAGAAGCTGGACGCCGAGTACACCGAGGGGCTGAAGACCTGCCAGCGCCGGGAGATCGTGGTCAGCCACACCGCCTTCGGCTACCTGGCCGAGCGCTACCGGCTGGAGCAGATCGGCCTCACCGGGCTCAGCCCGGAGGTCGAGCCCGCCCCGCAGCGGCTGGCCGAGGTGGCCGAGGAGGCCCGCGAGCACGGCGCCACCACCATCTTCTTCGAGACGCTGGTCAGCCCGAAGGTGGCCGAGACCATCGCCGCCGAGGTCGGCGCCCGCACCGCCGTGCTGGACCCGCTGGAAGGCCTGTCGGCCGACAACGGCGGGGACTACCTTTCGGTGATGCGTACCAACCTGGAGACCCTCCGGACGGCGTTGAGCTGCTCGTGAGCGCACCTGTCATCTCCGTCACGCACGGGGTGGTCGGCTACGACGGCCGCCCCGTGCTGCGGGACGTCTCGCTGACCGTGACCGCCGGCGAGGTGGTCGCCGTGCTCGGCGCCAACGGCTCCGGCAAGTCCACGCTGATCCGCGCCGTACTCGGGCTGGTCCCGCTCGGCGCCGGATCGGTCACCCTCTTCGGCCGCCCGCTGCGGCGGTTCCGCCAGTGGCACCGGATCGGCTACGTCCCGCAGCGCCTCGGCGCCGGTGGCGGCGTACCGGCCACGGTGCGCGAGGTGGTGGCCTCCGGCCGGCTCGCCCGGCGCGGGGTGTTGCGCCCGCCCGGCGCTGCCGACCGGGCCGCCGTCGACGCGGCGCTGGCCGCGGTGGGGCTCGCCGACCGGGCCAGGGACCCGGTCGCCACCCTCTCCGGCGGGCAGCAGCAGCGCACCCTGATCGCCCGGGCGCTGGCCGGCCGGCCCGAGCTGCTGGTGCTCGACGAGCCCACCGCCGGCGTGGACGCGCACAGCCAGGAGGCGTTCGCCGAGGCGCTGCGCGACTTCGTCGCCGGCGGCGGGACGGTGCTGCTGGTGGCGCACGAACTCGGCCCGCTGCGCCCGTTGATCAGCCGCGCGGTCGTGGTGCACGAGGGCGGCATCTGCCACGACGGGGCGGTGCCCGAGCCGGCCGGCCACCACGCCGAGCCCGACCACGACCACGTGCATCCGCACGGTCCCGACGAGCCCGCCGGGCTCTGGAGCAGCTGACCATGGAACTCTTCCAGTACCCCTACATGCAGCGTGCCCTGATCGGCGCGCTGGTCATCGGGCTGGCCGCCCCGGCGCTCGGCATCTACCTGGTGCAGCGCCGGCTGGCGCTGATCGGCGACGGGGTGGGGCACGTGGCGCTCACCGGCGTCGGCGCCGGCCTGCTGCTCAACCGGTCCCCGGTGCTCGTCGCGGTGATCGCGGCGACCATCGGCGCGGTCACCATCGAGGTGGTCCGCTCCCGTGGGCGCACCTCCGGCGACCTGGCCCTGGCGCTGCTCTTCTACGGCGGAATCGCCGGCGGCGTGATGCTGGTCGGCCTCTCCGACAGCACCAGCGCCAACCTCAACGCCTACCTGTTCGGGTCGCTGACCACCATCTCCCCCGCCGACCTGACCACCATCGCGGTGCTGGGCGTCGCCATCCTGGTCACCATGCTGGCGCTGCGCCCGGCGCTCTTCGCGGTCAGCCACGACGAGGAGTACGCCCGGGTCTCCGGCCTGCCCGTGCGGACCCTCAACCTGCTGATCGCGGTCACCACCGCGGTGACGGTGACCATCGCCATGCGGGCGGTCGGCGTACTGCTGATCAGCGCGTTGATGGTCGTGCCGGTGGCCACGGCGCAGCAGGTCACCCGGGGCTTCCGCAGCACCATGACGGCGGCGATGGCGCTCGGCCTGTTCGCCGCCGGCGCGGGCGTCTGGGTGGCCGCCACCGCCGACACCGCCCCCGGCGCCTCGGTGGTGCTGCTGGCGATCGCCTCGTTCGCCGTGGTCGCCGGGGCCGGGGCGGCGTGGCGGGCGCTGCGCCGGCGGAGCACCCCGGCGCCCGAGCCCGCCCCCGAGCCGCACGAGGTGGTGCTCCACTGAGCCGGTGCGGCACCCCGTCGGCGGGATTGGTTACCGTTATCCGGTGAGCAGCGGGTCAGGCTACGACGCGTACGAGGGCGCGAGCGAGTTGCTGCGTGCCCTGTCGGCGCCGATCCGGCTGGCCATCGTCAGCGAACTCGCCGGGGGCGAGCGCTGCGTGCACGAGCTGGTGGAGCAGCTCGGCGTCGCGCAGCCGCTGGTCTCCCAGCACCTGCGGGTGCTGCGCGGCGCGGGCGTGGTGCGCGGCTCCCGCCGGGGCCGGGAAATCGCGTACACGCTGGTGGACGAGCACGTCGCGCACATCGTGGCCGACGCGGTCAGTCACGCCGGGGAGGGATCATGAGCAGCGGCGCCGCGGTCCGCAACACCCGTCAACGCTCGGCGGTGAGCGCCCTGCTGGCCGAGGTGGAGGGCTTCCACAGCGCCCAGGACCTGCACGCCATGCTGCGCCAGCGCGGCGAGCGGGTCGGGCTGACCACTGTCTACCGGACGTTGCAGGGGCTGGCCGACGCGGGCGAGATCGACGTGATGCGGCCGCCCGGCGGCGAGCACCTCTACCGCCGGTGCAGCGAGGGGCACCACCACCACCTGGTCTGCCGGGCCTGCGGCCGGACGGTCGAGGTGGCCGGCCCGGCGGTGGAGACCTGGGCCGAGCGGGTGGCCGCCCAGCACGGCTACGCCGACGTCAGCCACACCCTGGAGATCTTCGGCACCTGCCCGGACTGCGCCCGCTGACGCCGCCGGGGCCACCCCTTCCCGGGCGGCCCCGGCGGGATGCCGCCGGCGGCCGGCCGTGGCACGCTGTCCGGCGTGAAGATCTACGCTGATCGCTTCCCCACCGCCGTCCGACAGCTGATCACCGACCTGCTCGTCGTCGCCTGGGTGTACGCCGCCGTCCGCGGCGCGCTCTGGCTGCACGACCTGGTGCAGAAGCTCGCCGTACCCGGGCAGAAGCTGGAGGGGGCCGGCGGCGGGCTGGCCGACAACCTGGCCGAGGCGGGCGGCAAGGTCGGCCGGGTGCCGCTGGTCGGTGACGAACTGACCGCGCCGTTCGAGCGGGCCGCCGGGGCCGCCCGGTCGCTGGCCGAGGCCGGCCGGGACCAGCAGGAGCTGGTCGACCAGCTGGCTCTGGCCCTGGCCGTCGCGGTGCTCGTCTTCCCGCTCGGCCTGGTGCTCTTCGGCTGGCTGCCGCTGCGGGTGCGCTGGATGCGCCGCGCCGGATCCGCCGCGAAGCTGGCCGCCGCCCCGGCCGGCCGGGACCTGCTGGCCCTGCGCGCGCTGGCCACCCAACCGCTGGGCCGGCTGACCCGGATCGCGCCGGACGTGGCCGAGGCGTGGCGGCGCGGCGACGACGCCACGGTCGACGCGCTGGCCGCACTGGAACTGCGCCAACTCGGCCTGCGCGGGGGCCGCTAAGGTCGTCGGGTGTTCTACTTCCTGGTCGTCATCGCCGTCCTGCTGCTCGTCTACGCCGCCGTCCTGGTCAACTTCGTCCGCAAGGGTCGCAAGATCCCGCCGCAGGCGTACCTGGGGCTGGCCGCGCTGAACGGGCTGATCCTCGCGGCGGTCCTGGCCTGGGCCATCGCCCGCTGACCCCGGCAGCCGGCTGAGGCGGCGCCGGCACGCCCCGGCGCCGGACAGCCGAACACGCGCCTCGGCGCGGAAGGCCGAGCACCCGCCCCGGCGCGGACAACCGAGGCACCCGGCGCGGACGGCCGAGGCCCGCGCCTCGACGCGGGCGGCCGGGGCGCGGGCTGGGGCGGGGCGGTCAGCCGACGGTCAGCGCGGTGGCGGTACCCGGCGGCGGACGTCGGTGGCGGTGGACGGGCCGGGCGACCAGCGGGCCACCCAGGGCAGGTCGTCGGCCGGGGTGATGACGCCGGACTCCAGGTCGGCGTAGCGCCCGTCGAGGATCCGCTTCGCGGCGGCCGTGTCGACCGAGTCGGTGTTGTCCCACAGCGCGGTGAAGAGCGCGTCGACCCGGACCCGGGCCTGCCGGCAGAACAGGTCGGCCAACTCCACGTTCTCCGGCCGGCTGTCCCGCTCGGCGTACGCCCGGACGCAGACCGCGGACATCGCGAACAGTTCGGCGCCGATGTCCACCACGCGGCCGAGGAACGCCTGCTTGCGTTCCATCCGGCCCTGCCAGCGGGACATCGCGTAGAACGTCGAGCGGGCCAGCTTGCGGGAGTAGCGCTCCACCTGCCGCAGGTGCCTGGCGAGCGGCCCGAACTCGGCGTACGCGCCGGGGGTCTGGCCCCGGCCGACGGCGAGGGTGGGCAGCCACTTCGCGTAGAAGGCCCCGGCCCGGGCACCGGCCCGCGCCTTGCGGCCGAGCCCGGCGTCCGGGTCGATGATGTCCCCGGCGACGGAGAGGTGCGCGTCGACCGCCTCCCGGGCGATCAGCAGGTGCATGATCTCGGTCGAGCCCTCGAAGATCCGGTTGATCCGCAGGTCGCGCAGCAGTTGCTCGACCGCGGCCGGGCGCTCGCCCCGGGCCGCCAGCGACTCGGCCGTCTCGTAGCCGCGACCACCCCGGATCTGGATCAGGTCGTCGGCGATCCGCCAGGCCATCTCGCTGGCGTAGAGCTTGACCAGCGCCGCCTCGATCCGGATGTCGTTGCGGTCGTCGTCGGCCAGCAGGCAGCACAGGTCGAGCATCGTCTCCATGCCGTACGTGGTGGCGGCGATGAAGGAGAGCTTCTGGGCGACCGCCTCGTGCTCACCGACCGGCCGGCCCCACTGCACCCGCTCGGCGGCCCAGCCCCGGGCCACGTGCAGCGCCCACTTGCCGGCCCCGACGCACATCGCCGGCAGCGACAGCCGGCCGGTGTTGAGGGTGGTCAGGGCGATCTTCAGCCCCTTGCCCTCGCCGCCGATCACGTTCTCCTTGGGCACGAAGACGTCGTGGAACCGGGTGACGCTGTTCTCCAGGCCGCGCAGGCCGAGGAAGGCGTTGCGCCGTTCGATGGTGATGCCCTCGCTGTCGCCCTCGACCACGAAGGCGGTGATGCCGCCGCGGCGCCCCTCGGCGGCCGGCACCCGGGCCATCACCACGAGCAGGGTGGCGACGGTGCCGTTGGTGGCCCACAGCTTGACGCCGTTGAGCCGGTAGCCGGTGCCGTCCTCGGTCGGCTCGGCGGTGGTGGCCAGCCGGGCCGGGTCGGAGCCGACGTCCGGCTCGGTGAGCAGGAAGGCGGAGACCTCGCCGGCGGCCAGCCGGGGCAGGAAGCGCTGCTTCTGCTCGTCGGTGCCGAACATCTTCAGCGGCTGCGGCACCCCGATGGACTGGTGCGCCGAGAGCAGCGCGCCGATCGCCGGGCTCACCGAGCCGGCCAGCATCAGGGCGCGGCAGTAGTGCAGGTTGCTCAGCCCCAGCCCGCCGTACTTCCGGTCGATCTTCATGCCGAACGCGCCGAGCCGGGCCAGGCCATGGAAGACCTCGTCGGGAATGGACGCGTCGCGCTCGATCGCGGCGCCGTCCACCTCGGTGGTGAGGAACCCGCGGAGCCGGCCGAGGAACTCCTCGGCCCGCTCGGCGTCGGCCGGGTCCGAGCGGGGCCAGGGGTTGATCAGGTCGAGCCGGAACCGGCCGAGGAAGAGTTCCTTGCCGAAGCTGGGACGGTCCCAGGTGGACTCCCGGGCCGCCTCGGCGACCTGGCGGGCCTCCTTTTCGGAGACCTGACCCGCCTCGGTCGGCAGTGGCCCGGCGACGCCGGGTGTGGTCACGCCGTCGGCGGGGGTGGGCTGGTCGGGGCCGGCGCCGTCGGGCGCGGATCGGCTGTTCTGCGTCGTGGTCACGGTTGCCCCCTCGAACCTCGGTCCGGCTGCGTCAACGTGCTCGACACACGCAACGCTACCCCCGGGTGTTACCCAGGGGTAGCGTTACGTAAAGATCGAGTTTTCTCGACGCGGTCGGTGCCGAGCCACCCGGCTCAGTCGCCGGGGATGCTCCGCGGGTCGTCCTCCTCGTCGTCGATGTCTTCGCCCCAGTTGCGCCGGGCGAACGGCAGGATCACCCAGAAGGTGAGGAACCACAGGCCGGTGACGCCGCTGAGCACCAGGGCGATGCTCCGGTCCAGCACGAAGTCGGTGATCAGCAGCACCGCGCTGACCATCGAGATCAGCATGAAGGCGAGGCCGGCACTGGCCATCCGGTGGGCGAACCGGACCAGCTCCGGCTTGCGCCCCTGGCGGAACAGCGCCCGGTGGAACGCCACCGGCGAGATGATCATCGCGGTCGCGGCCGCCGCCGCCAGCAGCGAGACGATGTAGACGTCCTTCTGGAAGCCGCTGGTGCTGGTGAAACCGTTGCTGAACGGCAGGGTGAGCAGGAAGGCGAAGAGGATCTGCACACCGGTCTGGGCGACCCGCAACTCCTGGAGCAGGTCGGCGAAGTTGCGCTGCCAGCGCTGCCGCTCGGTTTCCTTCGACACGGGGGCCACCTCCGGTGAGACGCTACTGCCGGCGGGGTCCAGCCCGCCGGCAGCAACGCTGATGCCCCACCGCACGCGTCACGAAACCGGCTCACAACCGGCGCCGCACGGCACCGCGCCGGGGCCTCCCGGCTCACGCCCCGCGGCGGATCCGGCCGGCGTACCGGGCCTCCAGCTCGTGGTTGTGCTCGTCGCCGCCGGCGATGTTGGCCGACAGGTAGACCGGCGGGCGCTCCCCCGCCGCCAGCAGCCGGGCCACCACCTCGACGGTGATCTGCTGGGCCAGCAGCGCGGCGGTGATCGACGAGACCGCACCGACCGCGCCGCCGCCGGGCAGCGGCAGGGTGGCGTCGCCGTACGGGGCGCCGTTGTCCAGCACCACGTCGGCGAAGTCGGCGAGCTTGCGCCCCGACGGGTGCCGCGAGGTCATCTGCGCGGAGTGCTGAGCCGAGGTGATCGCCACCAGGGCGTGCCCCTTCTCCTTCACCAGGGACGCGAACTCCACCATCGCCCCGTTGACCCCCGAGTTGGAGGCCAGCACGAAGACGTCCCCGGGGCGGACCGGGGCGAGGTCGTAGAGCTTGTGCGCCACCGACGGGTCCCGCTCCAGGGTCGGGCCGAGCAGGTCGACCGGCTCGCCGCCGAGCAGCACCAGGTCCCGCAGGGCGATCCGGTTGGTCGGCACCAGCCCGCCGGCCCGCCCGGCGATCTCCATCGCCAGCGCCTCCGAGTGCCCGGTGCCGAAGGCGTGCACCACACCGTCCGCGCGCACCGCCCCGGCGATCAGGTCGGCCGCCCGACCGACCGCCTCGCGCTGGCTGGCGGCGACCCGGCCCATCGTCTCGGTCACCACTGCCAGGTAGTCCTCGGCACTCACCGTCATGCTTCCTCCGTCCATCGCTGCCTGCACCTCGCGTCGGCGTCAGGCCAGTCCGCGTACCCGGGCCAGGATCGCCTCGGCCAGCGGCGCCGGCGCCTCGTCCGGGATCCAGTGGCTCACCCCGGGCAGTTCCACGAAGCGGTAGTCCCCGGTCACCCGCGCGGCGCACGCCTCGGCGGCGGTCCGGCCGATCGCCACGTCCTGGTCGCTCCAGACGAACGTGGTCGGCACGGTCACCGGGCCGGTGGCGGCCAGCTCCGACCGCGACGGCATCGCCCGGTACCAGTTCAGCGCCGCGGTGAGCGCGCCCGGCTCGCGCATCGGCTCGGCGTACGCCGCCACCCGGTCGGCGTCGCCGACCCCGCCGAGCATCCGGCGCAGCGCCGTGGCGTTCAACCCGAGCAGCACCTTCTCCGCCTTGCCGGGCTGCCGGAACAGCACGATGTACGCCGAGCGCACCTTCTGCTGCGGGTCGTTGGCCAGCGCGTACGCCATGGCGGCCGGGTGCGGCACGGAGACCGCGGTCAGCGTGCGCACCCGCTCCGGGTGCCGGACGGCCAGTTCCCAGCCGACCAGCGCGCCCCAGTCGTGGCCGACCACGTGCGCGGTCCGCGCGCCGAGGGCGTCCAGCACGGCCAGCGCGTCGGCGACCAGCTCCGCCATCCGGTACGCCTCGACCGCCTCCGGCCGCGCGCCGGGCGAGTAACCGCGCTGGTCCGGCGCGTACGTGCGCAGCCCGGCGGCGTGCAGCGCGGGGACCACGTCGTCCCACTCCCCGCCGTGCTGCGGGAAGCCGTGCAGCAGGAGCACGGGCTCGCCGTCCTCCGGACCGCCGGCGCGTACCTCGAACCGCAACTGCCGGGCGTCGATGCGCATGATCGGCAGCCTACCCAGGCCGGCGCGGGCGACTCGTCCCGGCGCTGCCGGCGGTGCTAGCGTCTGCCGGGACAACTTCACATCCGACAGGGGAGCGCACAGCGCTGAGAGTGCGGGCACCACCCGCAGACCCTCGAACCTGATCTGGGTAATGCCAGCGCAGGGAGTTCGGTCGACCTCCAGCCGCGCCGCCGTCCGGGACACCGGGCGCGGCGTGCGTCTTCTCCTGGTTCGCACTCAGGACTGGGAGCACTCATGACTCACCCCACCAGCAACCGGTGGCGCACCATCGACATCGTCGTGGCCGCGGTGATCGCGGTCGCCTTCGGCGTCATCTTCTGGGCCTGGGGCCTGCTCTGGCGGGCCGTCGACCCGGCGTTCGCGTTCTTCCCGGCCGGCCAGGCGGTCATGTACGGCGTCTGGCTGGTGCCGGCGGTGCTCGGCGGCCTGGTCATCCGCAAGCCCGGCGCGGCGCTGTTCTGCGAGGCGGTCGCCGCGACGATCTCCGCACTGCTCGGCTCCGAGTGGGGCGGCATCACCATCGTCCAGGGCCTGATCCAGGGCCTCGGCGCCGAGCTGGCCTTCGCCGCCTTCCGGTACCGCTCGTTCCGGCTGCCGACCGCGCTGCTCGCCGGCGCGCTGACCGGCCTCGGCGCGGCGCTGTTCGACTTCTTCGTCTGGAACGTCGACTACGCGCTGGGCAGCTACCGGATCCCGTACGCGCTGCTGACCGTGGTCAGCGCCGCGGTCGTCGCCGGCGCCGGCGGCTGGTACCTCACCCGCGCCCTGGCCGGCACCGGCGCCCTGGACCGCTTCCCCGCCGCCCGCGACCGCACCCCGGTCTGACCCGCCCACCATGCACCCCCACCCCCGCCCCACCGCGTCGATCACGAAGTTGTTGCCCTCCGCAGCGGCCTGTCGTGGTGGCAACTTCATGGTCAACCCTGGCCGGGCGGGGGTGGGGGTGTGAGTTCCGTGCTGGTGCGGGGGTTCGGGTGGCGGCACGCCGGGCGGCGGGCGTGGGCGGTGCGGGGGGTGGACCTGCGGGTGGAGAGCGGGGAGCGGGTGCTGCTGCTCGGGCCCTCGGGGGCCGGCAAGAGCACGCTGCTCGCCGCGCTGGCCGGCCTGCTGCCCGAGGACTCCGGTGAGCAGGAGGGCACCGTCGAGATCGACGGGCTCGACCCGCGCAAGGGCCGGGAACGGGTCGGCATCGTCTTCCAGGACCCGGAGAGCCAACTGGTGATGGCCCGCAGCGGCGACGACGTCGCGTTCGGGCTGGAGAACCGGGGGGTGCCCGCCGGGGAGATCTGGCCCCGGGTGGACGAGGCGCTGCGCCGGGTCGGCTTCCCGTACCACCGGGACCGGCCCACCGCCGCGCTCTCCGGCGGCGAGCAGCAGCGCCTCGCCCTGGCCGGGGTGCTCGCCCTGCGCCCCGGCCTGCTGCTGCTCGACGAACCCACCGCCAACCTCGACCCGGCCGGCGCCGCGCTGGTCCGCGACGCGGTCGCCGGGGCGGTGGACGCCGACACCACGCTGATCCTGGTCGAGCACCGGGTCGCCGACGCGCTGCCGCTGGTCGACCGGGTGGTGGTGCTGGAACCCGGCGGCGGCGTCCGAGCCGACGGCACCCCGGAGGCGGTGTTCGGCGCGCACGGCGACGCGCTCGCCGCCGAGGGGGTCTGGGTGCCGGGCCGTCCGGTGCCGCCGCGCCGCGCCACCGCGCCGGCCGGCGACCCGCTGCTCGCCGCCGACCGGCTCGGCCTGCCGCCCCGGCTGGCCCCCACCGACCTGGCGGTACGCGCCGGCGAGGCGCTCGCCGTGCTCGGCCCGAACGGGGCCGGCAAGTCGACCCTGGCCCTGCTGCTCGGCGGGCTGCTCCGGCCCGGCGCCGGCACGGTGGCCGCGAGCCCGGCGCTGGCCGGCCCGGACGCCCGCACTCCCCCGCACCGGTGGCGGGCCCCGGCGCTGGCCCGCCGGATCGGCTCGGTCTTCCAGGATCCCGAGCACCAGTTCGTCACCGGCACGGTCTTCGACGAGCTGGCGCTGGGTCCGCGCCGCACCGGCTCGCCCGAGCCGGCGGTACGCGCCACCGTGGACGCGCTGCTCGCCCGGCTGCGGCTGGAGCGGCTGGCCGGCGCCAACCCGTACACCCTCTCCGGCGGCGAGGCGCGGCGGCTGAGCGTGGCGACCGCGCTGGCCACCGCGCCCCGGCTGCTGATCTGCGACGAACCCACCTTCGGCCAGGACCGGCGGACCTGGCTGGAGCTGGTGGACCTCTTCGCCGAGCTGCGTGACGCCGGGCACGGCGTGGTCACGGTGACCCACGACCCGGAGTTCGTCGCCGCGCTGGCCGACCGCACCCTCACCGTGAGCCGTCCGTGATCACGCTGGAGCCGGTCGCCGCGCCGGACGCCCCGCTGGCCCGGCGCAACCCGGTGGCCAAGCTGGCCGCGGCGCTGGTCTTCTCGTTCATCATGATCGCCACCCTGGACCCGGTGGCGCCGGCCATCGCGGTCGCCGCCGAACTGGCCGTGCTGCCGCTGTTCGGGGTCCGGTTCCGGGTGCTGGCCCGGCGGGCCTGGCCGCTGCTGCTCGGTGCGGTGGGCATCCTGGTCACCCTGGTGCTCTTCGCCGCCGAGCGGTCCGGCCGGGTGCTGGTGGAGGCCGGTCCCGCGGTGGTCACCTCCGGGGTGCTGCTCACCGCGCTCGGCCTGGTGCTGCGGATGTTCGCGGTGGCGCTGCCCGGCGTGATCGTCTTCGCCACCACCGACCCGACCGACCTGGCCGACGCGCTGATCCAGAACGCGAAGGCGCCGGCCCGGTTCGCCATCGGGGCGCTGGCCGCGTTCCGGCTGGTGCCGCTGCTCGGCCAGGAGTGGCAGATGATCAGCCTGGCCCGGCGGGCGCGCGGGGTGGACGCCGGACGCAACCCGCTGGCGAGGCTGCGGCTCTTCGTCTCGACCGCTTTCGCGCTGCTGGTCGGGGCGATCCGGCGGGGCACCCGGCTGGCGGTGGCGATGGACGCCCGGGGCTTCGACGCGGACACGCCGCGCACGGTCGCCCGGCGGCAGCGGTTCGGCGCCGCCGACGTGCTGCTGATCGCCGGGGCGGCGGCGGTGGCCGGCGCGGCCCTGACGGTCAGCGTGCTGCTCGGCACCTTCCGCCCGCTGATCGGCTGACCGGCCGCGCCGGGTGGAAGGGTCACCGCCGGTGGGTGGCGGTACCGGGTGGAGGGGCCACTGCCGGCGGGGCAGCGGCACCTCCACCCGGGGTGCCGGTCAGCTGCGCCGGAAGGCGTACCGGCGGGTCTGCCCGGCTCGCTGGCCGCGACCGGCGGCCTTGCCGCCGCCGAGGACCGGCGGACCGGCCTTCGGGGCGGTGGGCCGGGTGGCCGGCAGCACCGGACCGGCCGGCGACACCGGCGCGATCGCCACCTGGTCGAGGTTGACCGGCGTCAGGTCCGCGACCGACGGCGTGGGCAGGGCGCTGCGGGACTTCTTCGGATTGCGCTTGGCGGGCATCCGGTGCCTCCTTGTCTGCGGACCGTTCCGGCCGGCGCTGGGCGCGGGCGACGGGACGACCCGGCTCGTCAGGTGACCGTCGGGCGACGGTCGTACGGATTCGGGACTGCTCGCCGGGACCGACCACGGAGGACACCACCGCCGACGCGGCGGGTGGGGAATGCGGACGCCCGGGAGCACGCGGACCCGCGGCACAGGGCGGCGGGCCGGCTCGGAGGTGGGGCGTCACTTGCGCATGGGAACACAGTAGCCCCCCACCCCGACCCGCGCAGCCGAATTACTGGCACCATCGGCGGCATGCTGATCGCGTTCTCCGTCACCCCGCTCGGCGTCGGCGAGTCCGTGGGCGACCTGGTCGCCGAGGCGGTCCGGGTGGTCCGGGAGTCCGGCCTGCCGAACCGCACCGACGCCATGTTCACCACCGTCGAGGGCGAGTGGGACGAGGTGATGGCGGTGGTGAAGCGGGCCGTGGACACGGTGGCCGCCCAGGCGCCCCGGGTCAGCGTGGTGCTCAAGGCCGACATCCGGCCCGGCGTGACCGACGCGCTCACCGCCAAGGTGGCGCACGTCGAGGCCCGCCTCGCCGAGGGCTGAACCGGCCCCGCGTCGCCCCGCTCCAGACCGACCGGCCGCGACGTCGCGGTCACCCGCTGTCGATGTCCGGCGCGCTGGCCGTCCGGGCCGCGATACGGTCGCAGCGGCAGGTGTCCACGGCGGAAGGTGACGACGGATGGCCGAGCAGGCGACGGCGCAGATCGGGGTGACCGGGCTGGCGGTGATGGGCCGGAACCTGGCCCGCAACCTGGCCCGCAACGGCTTCACCGTGGCGGTGCACAACCGCTCGCCGGAGCGCACCCGCAGCCTGGTCGCCGAGCACGGCGACGAGGGCAGGTTCGTGCCGGCCGAGTCGATGGCCGGCTTCGTCGCCGCGCTGGAGCGGCCCCGTGCGGTGATCGTCATGGTCAAGGCCGGCGGCCCCACCGACGCGGTGATCGACGAGCTGGTCCCGCTGCTGGACGCCGGCGACATCATCGTGGACTGCGGCAACGCGCACTTCGCCGACACCCGGCGCCGGGAGGAGGCGTTGCGCGGCCACGGGCTGCACTTCGTCGGCACCGGGGTCTCCGGCGGCGAGGAGGGCGCGCTGCGCGGGCCGAGCATCATGCCCGGCGGTTCCGCCGAGTCCTACCGCAAGCTCGGGCCGATCTTCGAGAAGATCGCGGCCCAGGTGGACGGGGTGCCGTGCTGCCGGCACATCGGCCCGGACGGCGCCGGGCACTTCGTGAAGATGGTGCACAACGGCATCGAGTACGCCGACATGCAGCTCATCGCCGAGGCGTACGACCTGTTGCGGGCCGGGCTGGGCGCGGAGCCGGCGGAGCTCGCGGAGATCTTCCGCGACTGGAACGCCGGCGAGCTGGAGTCCTTCCTCATCGAGATCACCGCCGACGTGCTGGCGCACCGGGACGCGGCCACCGGGCGGGCGTTCGTCGACGTCGTGCTGGACCAGGCCGAGCAGAAGGGCACCGGCCGGTGGACCGTGCAGAGCGCCCTCGACCTCGGCATCCCGATCACCGGCATCGCCGAGGCGACCTTCGCCCGGTCGCTGTCCGGGCACGCCGACCAGCGGGCGGCGGCCCGCCGGGCGTTCCCGGCCGCGGGCGACAAGACGTGGCAGGTCACCGACCGGGACGCGTTCGTCGAGGACGTCCGGCGGGCGCTGCTGGCCAGCAAGATCGTCGCGTACGCGCAGGGCTTCGACCAGATCCGCGCCGGCAGCCGGGAGTACGACTGGGACATCGACCTGGGCGGCACCGCGACTATCTGGCGGGGCGGCTGCATCATCCGGGCCCGCTTCCTGGACCGCATCCGGCAGGCGTACGACGAGCAGCCGGACCTGCCCACGCTGCTGGTCGCGCCCTGGTTCGCGGACACCGTCAACGACGGCGTGCCGAGCTGGCGGCGGGTGGTGGCCGAGTCGGCCCGGGCCGGGGTGCCGGCGCCGGCGTTCGCCTCCTCGCTGGCGTACTTCGACGCGCTGCGCGCCGAGCGGCTGCCCGCCGCGCTGATCCAGGGGCTGCGGGACAACTTCGGCGCGCACACCTACCACCGCGTCGACCGCGACGGCACCTTCCACACCCGCTGGGCCGGCGACCGCACCGAACTGGAGGCCTGACCCGATCCGTGATCGCCCGGGTTCACCGCCGCGTCACGGGGGCCGAGGGTGCGGGATCGCGGGCCAGGCGGGTGGGGTCAGGCGATGGTGGCGTGCATCTCCCAGACCAGGATCTCGGCGGGGTCGGTGGCGGTGACCCGCTGGCCGCCGGTGGCGGTGAGGCGGGCGGCGTCGCCGGTGCCGAGCGGGCCGCTGCCCTCCAGGGTCACCGCGCCGACCGGCACGTAGAGGTGCACGAAGGGCGCGTCCGGCAGGACCACCTCGTCGCCGGGCTGGAGCCGGGCGGCGTGCAGGGTGGCGTACCGGTTGCGGATCCGGATCGCCGAGGCCCCGTCGTACCGGTCCATGCCGGAGGCCACCGGCACCAGGCCGCCGCGCAGCAACTGGTCGTCGATCTCCAGCTGCTCGTAGCCGGGATCGACGCCCTCGGTGTCGGGCAGCACCCACATCTGTACGAAGTGGACCGGGTCGGTGTGCGGGTCCCGGCCGTCGAGCCGCCAGGCGTCGTTCTTCTCCGAGTGCAGGATCCCGGTGCCGGCGCTCATCCGCTGGGCCAGCCCGGGATAGATCACCCCGGAGTGCCCGGTGGAGTCCTGGTGCACCAGTGACCCGCGCAGCACCCAGGTGACGATCTCCATGTCCTCGTGCGGGTGGGTCTCGAAGCCGGCGCCCGCCCGCACCACGTCGTCGTTGTTGACCAGCAGCAGGCCGTGGTGGGTGTTGGCCGGGTCGTAGTGCCGGGAGAACGAGAAGGAGTGCTTCGAGTCGAGCCAGGAGATCCGGGTGGCGAAGCGGTCGTCGGCCCGGCGGACGTCCACCCCCGGGACGGGGAGTGTCACCAGGCACGCTGCCCGGTGTCGGTGGGCGCGGGGGCCCAGGTCAGGGCCGGCTCCCCGGTGGCCAGTTCGGCGATCTCCCCCGACCGCAGCCGGGGCGTGTGGCCGAACTCGGCGCAGTGCTGCTCGGCGATCTCGGCGCAGATCTCGGCCACCTGCTCGCAGATCGGGTCGCCGAGGTCGGCGGCGTTCAGCGCCATGATCATCTTGTACCGGAGATCCCGCATCCCCACCCCCGAGGCTCGACGCGGTCGGGGCCTGCCCCTGCCCCGCCCCCGATCCTAGGCACCGCCACCCCCGCCCACGCCGGAAACCACGAACCCCGACCCGGGGGTCGAGCGGGCGGTTGCGGTGGGCGAGCCACCCGGTCGGGTGACCGTCGCGGGACACCGGGAACCGCCCGATCGCCGCCGGGTCGGGGCGGCGGGCGACGCCGCCGGAGGCGGGCGCCGGACGGGTCAGAAGAAGCGGCGACGCTTGGCCTTCTGCGGGCGGAGCAGGTCGGCGCCCTTGGTGAGCATGCGGGTGACCCCGGACGGGCCGCGCCGGGTCTCCAGCGTGTGGCTCAGCCGGCGCACGCCGGCCGCCGCGAGCGGCACCGCGATCGCCATCACCGCCCACTGGGCAATGCGCTTCTGGATCATGTGGGTTCACCTCCGTCAGTGACTGCTGACCGGATTGATACCCGGCGTGACGGGCGGGTAAGCCTGCGCCTCAGGTGGTCGGTGCGACCGGGTTGGGCAGCGCGCCGCCGAAGCGCCGGTCGCGCTGCGCGTACAGCTCGCAGGCGTACCACAGGTGCCGGCGGTCGAAGTCCGGCCAGAGCGTGTCGAGGAAGACCAGCTCGGCGTACGCGGTCTGCCAGAGCAGGTAGTTGGAGATCCGCTGCTCGCCGGAGGGGCGGAGGAAGAGGTCCACCTCGGGGACCTCGGGGTGGTAGAGGTACTTCGCCACCGTCTTCTCGGTGACCTTCGACGGGTCGAGCCGGCCCGCCGCGGCGTCCCGGGCGATCGCGGCGGCGGCGTCGGCGATCTCGGCCTGCCCGCCGTAGTTGACGCAGAACTGGAGGGTCAGCGTGGAGTTGCCGCGGGACATCTCCTCGGCGGTCTGCAACTCGGAGATCACGCTCTTCCACAGCCGGCCGGCCCGGCCGGACCAGACCACCCGGACGCCCAGGTCGACCAGCTGGTCGCGGCGGCGGCGGATGACGTCCCGGTTGAAGCCCATCAGGAAGCGGACCTCCTCCGGCGAGCGCCGCCAGTTCTCGGTGGAGAAGGCGTACGCCGACAGGTAGGGGATGCCCAGCTCGATGGCGCCCTCGATGGTGTCGAAGAGGGAGAACTCGCCCGCCTCGTGGCCCTTGGTGCGGGGCAGCCCGCGCTCCTTGGCCCACCGGCCGTTGCCGTCCATCACCACGGCGACGTGCCGGGGCACCGCCTCCCGGGGCAGCGCCGGCGGCCGCGCGCCGGACGGGTGCGGTGTCGGCGGCACCGGCTCGCGCCGGCCGGCCCTCATGGATCGGATCACTCGCTCTTCTCCCTGCTCGCGCCTTCCGCGCCGGGCGCCGGGGCGCCCCGGTCGACCAGCGGCAGCGAGCGTAGCGCGCGCTCCAGGTGCCACTGCAGGTGCGCCGCGACCAGACCGCTGCACTCCCGGCGTACACCGGCCTCGGTGGCGTCGGCGACCCGCCAGTCGCCGCTGGTCAGCGCGGACATCAGGTCGATGGTGGCCGGGGCGGGGTGGGCGGCGCCGGGGGGCCGGCAGTCCGGGCAGACCGCTCCCCCGGCCGGCACCGAGAAGGCCCGGTGCCGCCCCGGGGTGCCGCAGACCGCGCAGGCGGTCAGCGCCGGCGCCCAGCCGGCCAGCGCCATCCCGCGCAGCAGGTAGGCGTCGAGCACCAGGGTGGTGGCGTGGCTGCCGTCGGCGAGCGCGCGCAGCGCGCCGAGGGTGAGCTGGAACAGCCGCAGCGAGGGCTCCCGCTCCACCGGGGTGAGCCGCTCGGCCGTCTCGGCGATCGCGCTGGCCGCCGTGTAGCGCGGGTAGTCGCCCAGGAACCGCTTGCCGTAGAGGTCGATCCCCTCGACCTGGCTCACGGTGTGCAGCGAACTGCCCTGGTTGCCCTTCGGGTCGCCGGCGAGCTGGAGGTCGACGTGCCCGAACGGCTCCAGCCGGGCGCCGAACTTGCTGGTGGTGCGCCGGATGCCGCGGGCGACCGCGCGCAGCCGGCCGTGCCGGCGGGTGAGCAGGGTGATGATCCGGTCGGACTCGCCGAGCTTCTGTACGCGCAGGACCACCGCGTCGTCGCGGTAGAGCTGTCGGCGGTACCCGGCCATCGGGTCATTCTCCCTCGGGGTGGGAAATCAGGGTCGGTTCGGGGTGCGCGGCCGGCCGTCCCGGATGTGTGGCACCGGGTATCCGCCGTAGCGTGCTCGCCATGGCCCTGCACCGAACCACCGCCGCTGTCGCCGCGGCCGCCACCCTCATCGTCCTCGCCGGGTGCGACAACCTCTCCTTCCGGCGCCTCGACTACGACAACACCGAGGCGGCGCGGATCACCACCATCCGGGTGCTGCCCGGCTCCGGCGACGTGGTGGTCCGGGCCAGCGGCCCGGCCGGCGAGGTACGGATCAAGCGGGTGGTGCGCTACCAGGGCGGCCAGCCCGACGCCCGGTACGAGATCAAGGGCGCCGAGCTGGTGCTGGACGCCGACTGCGGAAACCGGTGCAGCGTCTCCTACGAGGTCACCGCCCCGGAGGGGGTCGCGGTCCAGGGCGAGACCGGCTCCGGCGACGTCGAGCTGAGCCGGGTCGGCCCGGTGGAGTTCCGGCTCGGCTCGGGCAACATCCGGGTCAGCGGCGCCAGCGGTCCGGTACGCGCCGAGACCGGCTCGGGCAACATCGACATCGCCGACGTGGCGGCCCCGACCACCCTGCGCGCCTCCTCGGGCGACATCACCGCCAGCCGGCTCGGTGGCGAGGTCGACGCCGAGGCCAGCTCCGGCAACGTCACGGTGGAGCTGCGCACCGCGGCCTCGGCCCGCGTGCACGCCTCCAGCGGCGACGTCACCCTGGTGGTGCCCCCGGGCCCCTACCGGGTCCGCTCCCAGGCCGACTCGGGCGACGTGCAGGTCGCCGTACCCGACGACCCGACCGCGCGACTGGTCATCGACGTGGGCACCGGCAGCGGCAACGTCACGGTCGCCCAGCGCTGAGCTCGACGGTCTCGACCTCGCCGCCGCGCGGCACCGGTACCGGGGCCCGGCCGCTGACCGGCACGGGCAGGTGCGCGGCGCCGGCGGGCGGCGGGCTGGACGGCACCGGCTCGCCGGGCGCCGCGCCGACGCGCGCACCGGGGCGGGCCGGGCGGGGCGGGGCGGGGCGGCGGCCGCCGGGGACCAGTTCCGGCCGGCGGCCGGCCGCCACGTCCTCCACCCAGCCGACCAGCGCGGTCACCACCGCTACCAGCGCGAAGACCAGCGCGACCCGGATGGCCAGGCCGAGCGGGTCCTGGTGTGACCAGCCGACCACGTCGACCAGCGGGGTGAGCGCGACCACGAACGGCATGTGCCACAGGTAGACGGTCAACGCCCGCCGGTTGAACACGGTCACCAGCCGGTCGAACCGGGGGAACCGGCCCAGCCAGGCCGCGCCGGCCGGCGCCCGGCCCAGCAGGACGAGCACGAAGGCGGCCGACCAGAGGGCGTTGCCGAGGTGGTTGTCGTTGAGGTCGAAACCCCGCGGGCCCGGGTGGGTGACGATCCAGGCGCCGCCGGCCGCGGCGAGGGCCAGGGCGACCGGCAGCAGCACCCGGTTGGCCAGCCGGCGCAGCATCCCGGCCTGGTGGGCGAAGCCGAGCAGCCAGGCGCCGAAGTAGAGGCCGAACTCGCGCAACACCACCGGCGCCGTCGGGTAGAGGCCGAACTCCACCGCGGCGAGCAGGGCGTACGGGGCGAGCAGGGTGGGCACCGGGGCGCGCCGGAACAGCCAGAGCGCGACCGGCGAGGCGAGCACGAACCAGAGGTAGTCGCGCAGGTACCAGATCACGCTCAGCGCCAGGGCGCCCCAGTCGTTGGCCGGCGGGTCGGCGACCGGGAAGAGCCAGAGCAGCACCTTCGGGCTCAGCGGCATCCCGGTGAGCAGCATCGCCGGTACGAAGACAGCGGCCACCACCCAGAGCGACGGCAGCAGGCGGCGCAGCCGGCGGACGACGGCGGACGGACCCCAGCGGTGCAGCGAGGCGGCCATCAGCGAACCGGCGAGCGCGAACATCACCGACATCGCCGGGAAGACCAGGGTCAGGGTGGCCCAGCCGGTGACGTGGTAGACGACGACTCGAACGATGGCCAGGAAGCGGAGCAGGTCCAGGTATCGGTTTCGCATCAGCCTGCAGGGGTCCGGGGGCAGGGGGATCTTCCTCCCCTACCCTGCGCCGCCGGCCCGCCAAACGACAGAGGCCCCGATCGAACGTGAAAATCCCCATATGCCCGACCGATACCGATCATTCCGCCCTGCGGCATCCGGGGGGTCGCCACCGTGCCCCTCGCGGCGGCGGTCCGTGGTGACCGCCGCCGTCCGGGCCGGGCCGGTCAGAAGCCGAGCTTGCGCAGTTGCTTCGGGTCCCGCTGCCAGTCCTTGGCCACGCGTACGTGCAGGTCGAGGTAGACCCGGGTGCCGAGCAGCTCCTCGATCTGCCGGCGGGCGGTGGTGCCGACCTCCTTCAGCCGGCTGGCCCGGTGGCCGATCACGATCGCCTTCTGGCTGGGCCGCTCCACGTAGACGTCGGCGTAGATCCTGGTGAGCTGCCCCTCGGGGATCATCTCCTCGACCACCACCGCGATCGAGTGCGGCAGCTCGTCGCGGACGCCCTCCAGGGCGGCCTCCCGGATCAGCTCGGCGACCAGCACCTGCTCCGGGTCGTCGGTGAGCATGTCGTCCGGGTAGAGCTGGGGCGACTCGGGCAGGTAGCGGGTCATCACGTCGACCAGCGTGTCGACCTGGTGCCCGGAGACCGCGCTGACCGGCACCACCTCGGCGAACTCGCCCAGCTCGCTGACCGCGAGCAGTTGCTCGGCGAGCCGCTTGCGGTCCACCAGGTCGGTCTTGGTCACCACGGCCAGCACGGTGGCCTTCAGCCCGGCCAGCTCGCCGGTGATGAACCGGTCGCCCCGGCCGACCGGCTCGTCGGCCGGGATGCACAGCCCGATCACGTCGACCTCGCTCCAGGTCTGCCGGACCAGGTCGTTGAGGCGCTCGCCGAGCAGCGTCCGGGGGCGGTGCAGGCCGGGGGTGTCGACCAGCACGAGCTGCGAGTCGGGCCGGTGCAGCACGGCCCGGATCACGTGCCGGGTGGTCTGCGGCTTGTTCGAGGTGATCGCGATCTTCTGCCCGACGATCGCGTTGGTCAGCGTCGACTTGCCGGCGTTGGGCCGGCCGACGAAGCAGGCGAATCCGGCCCGGTACGGCCGCTGGGCCAGGTCGCTCACGCGGCAGCCCCGCCCGGTGCGGCGGCGCGCGGGGCCAAGCCCCGGGGCGCGACGGTCCGCCGGGTCACGCGGTCACCGTGCCGAGGACGGTGCCGTCCGGCGCGGCCACGTGGACCGGCGCGTCGGCGGAGAGGTCCCGCACCGCGGCGTGCCCGGCGCCGTCCAGCGTCGACGCCTCGGTCACCACCACGGCCGCCTCCAGCCGGGTGGCCCCGGCCGCGGCCGCCGAGGCGACGGCCAGCTGGAGCGCGGTGATCGTCAGCGACGGCAGCGACACGCTGGCCGCCGCGTACGTCCGGCCGTCCTGGTCGCGGACCGCAGCGCCCTCCACGGCACCCACCCGGCCCCGCGCGCCCCGGGCCAGCACGACCAGCTTGGCGTCCTCGGCGCTCAGCTCGACCGGCTCGGACGGGGTGGGCCGGGCGGCCGGCGCGGCGGATGACTCAGGCATCGGCGGGTTGCCTCTCCTCGGATCGGTTGTGGTCGCCCCGGGACTCGGGGTGCTCGCCCCGGCCGGAGCCGTCCGGTTCGCCGGTCGACTCCACCCGGCGCACCAGCACCGTGTCGATCCGGTTGCGCCGGCCGGTGGTGCCCTCGGCGACCAGCCGGAGGCCGGCCACCTCGGCCTGCGCCCCGGGGATCGGGACCCGGCCCAGGGACTGGGCGAGCAGGCCGCCGACCGTCTCCACCTCGTCGGCGGGCAGTTCGGTGTCGAACAGCTCGCCCAGGTCCTCCACCGGGAGCCGGGCGGTGACCCGCACCGCCCCGTCCTCCAGCCGTTCGACCGGCGGGCGCTCGACATCGTACTCGTCGGTGATCTCGCCGACGATCTCCTCCAGGATGTCCTCGATGGTGACCAGCCCGCCGGTGCCGCCGTACTCGTCGACGACGATCACCAGGTGGTTGCGGGCGGCCTGCATCTCGGAGAGCAGGTCGTCGACCGGCTTGGACTCGGGCACGAAGGTGGCCGGGCGCATCAGCTCGGCGACCGGCAGCCGCCGGTCCTCCGGCGCGCCGCCCTGGGTGCGCCGGATCAGGTCCTTGAGGTAGAGCACGCCGAGCACGTCGTCGACGTTCTCGCCGATGACCGGGATCCGGGAGAAGCCGGAGCGCAGGAAGAGCGCCAGCGCCTGGGAGAGGGTCTTGTTCGCCTCTATCCAGACCATCTCGGTACGCGGCACCATCACCTCGCGGGCGATGGTGTCGCCGAGCGCGAAGACCGAGTGGATCATCTGGCGTTCGCCGTGCTCCACCACGCCGCGCTGCTCGGCCAGGTCGACCAGCTCGCGCAGCTCCACCTGGGTGGCGAACGGCCCCTCGCGGAAGCCGCGCCCCGGGGTCACCGCGTTGCCGATCAGGATCAGCAGCGAGGCGAGCGGGTTGAGCGCCCGGCCGAGCCAGCGCACCAGCGGCGCGACCGCGCGGCCCACCGCGTACGCGTGCTGCCGGCCGAGGGTGCGCGGGCCGACGCCGACCACCACGAAGCTGACCACGGTCATCGCGCCGGCGGTGATCAGCGCGGCCCGCCAGCCCGCGCCGAAGGTGTCCACCGCGACCAGGGCCACCAGGGTGGTGGCGGTCAGCTCGGCGAGCAGCCGCAGCAGCAGGAGCAGGTTGAGGTGGCGGACCACGTCACCGGCGACGACCTGGAGGGTACGCGCGCCGCGGGCGCCGTCGCGGGCCAGCTCGGCGGCCCGGGCCGGGGAGACCGCGGCCAGCGCGGCCTCGGTCATCGCGATCAGGCCGGCGAGCACCACCAGCCCGGCCGCGAAGACGATCAGTTGCGCGTCGGGCAGGCCGGCGGTGGCGCCGGCCGCCAGTAGCGGTGTGGACATCACCGGGACCGGGTCGACCGCCAGCTCGCCAGCAGGCGGGCCTGGAGCGCGAACATCTCCCGCTCCTCCTCCGGCTCGGCGTGGTCGTAGCCGAGCAGGTGCAGCACGCCGTGCACGGTGAGCAGGTGCAGCTCGTCGGCGGCGGAGTGCCCGGCGGTGGCCGCCTGCTTGGCCGCCACCTCGGGGCAGAGCACGATGTCACCGAGCAGGGCCGGCTCGCCGCCCGCGGCGGTGGCCTCCCCCGGCCCGTGGTCGACGCTGCCCTCGTCCATGGGGAAGGCGAGCACGTCGGTCGGCCCGTCGCCACCCATCCAGCGGTGGTTGAGCTCGGTCATGTAGTCGACGTCGACCAGCAGCACGGAGAGCTCGGCGAGGGGGTTGACCCCCATCTCGTCGAGGGCGTGCCGGGCGACGGCGAGCACGGCGTCGGTGTCGACGTCGACACCGGACTCGTTGGCGATCTCGATGGACAAGTGACTTCCTCTGTCTAGCGGCGCCGGCCGGCACGGCCGCCCTGGGCGGCCCGCCCCGGCACGGCGCGCACGCTCTGCGCCTGCTGGTTCTCCCGCTCGGCGTCCCAGCGGGCGTACGCGTCGACGATCTCCCCGACCAGCCGGTGCCGGACCACGTCCGAGCTGGAGAGCTGGGCGAAGTGCACGTCCTCGACGTTGGCCAGGATCTCCCGGACCACCCGTAGGCCGCTGGTCGTGCCGCCGGGCAGGTCCACCTGGGTCACGTCGCCGGTGACGACGATCTTGGAGTTGAAGCCCAGCCGGGTGAGGAACATCTTCATCTGCTCGGGCGTGGTGTTCTGCGCCTCGTCGAGGATGATGAACGCGTCGTTGAGCGTCCGGCCGCGCATGTACGCCAGCGGCGCTACCTCGATCGTGCCCGCCGCCATCAGCTTCGGGATCGAGTCCGGGTCGAGCATGTCGTGCAGCGCGTCGTAGAGCGGGCGCAGGTAGGGGTCGATCTTCTCGTTCAGCGTGCCGGGCAGGAAGCCCAGCCGCTCCCCCGCCTCGACCGCCGGCCGGGTGAGGATGATCCGGTTGACCTGCTTGGCCTGGAGCGCCTGCACGGCCTTCGCCATGGCCAGGTAGGTCTTGCCGGTACCGGCCGGGCCGATGCCGAAGACGATGGTGTGCGCGTCGATCGCGTCGACGTAGCGCTTCTGCCCCAGCGTCTTGGGACGGATGGTGCGGCCGCGCCGGGAGAGGATGTTGAGCGTCAGGACCTCGGCGGGCCGCTCGGCGCCGCCCTGCTCGAGCATGCCGACGGTACGCCGGACGGCGTCTGTGGTCAGGGTCTCGCCTTTCTCGATGAGTTCGAGCAGCTCGCTGAAGAGCCGCTCGGCGAGGGCGTTGTCCGCGGGCGCGCCACTGATCGTGATCTCGTTGCCCCGGACGTGCACGTCGCTGTTCACCGAGCGCTCGACCAGTCGCAGGATCTCGTCACCCGCGCCGAGCAGGTTGACCATGATCTTGGAATCGGGAACCGTGATCCTGGTCTGCACCCGAGGCGGGCCGGGAGGTGGGGTGCCGGTCATAGGTCGGGCCGAGGGGCCCTGCGCCACCTGCTCTCGAATCAGCGCCGGCCCTGCTGGCACGGCGTGCGGACGTTACACCCATCGTATCGGTTCAACACGGGTGGCACCTCGCCCATTTCCGCCGGCCGGCGGTCAGCTTCCGGCGCGGAAGTCGTACCGCTCGAAGGTCTCCTGGGTGCGGGTGAACCGGTAGGTCGCCCAGTGCATCCGGACCACCGTGCCGCGCTCGTCCCGGGTCAGCCGGAGCAGCTCACCGACCTCCCGGCCGGACACCGTGCGGTAGACGTCCGGCTGGTCCGGCAGCGGCGCGAAGACCGCCGGCGGCTTCCCCGCCGGGTCGTCGGCCCCCCGCGCCCGCAGCGCCCCGTCGTGCCAGGAGAAGACGTACTCGAAGCCCTCGCCCCACCAGCGGCCGAGCAGCCCGCGTACCGCCTCGGGGGCCGGCGGGCCGGGCCGCCACGGCTCGATCTCGGCGGGGTCGTGCTCCACCGCCGCGTCGAGCAGCCGGTGGGTCAGCTCGAACAGTTCGGCGGCGGTGCCGGAGGAGCCGAGCACGGCCGCGCCCATCGCGCCTGCGGTGCCCTCGCCGCCCCGCCGGCCGTAGACGGCGGCCAGGAAGCCCGGCATCGCGCCGTCGTGCCCGACATGCATGATCCGCCGGCCCTGCGGGACCAGGATCAGCCCGAGCCCGAAACCGCCGGCCCAGAGCGTCTCGTCGGTCATCGTCACCGGCCAGCGCATCTCGTCCAGGGTCGCCGGGGCGAGCACCCGGCCGGCCGCGTCGAGCGCCGCGGGATCGGCCAGGAAGGCGGCCCACCGGGCCATGTCCCCGGCGGTGCTCCAGAGCTGGGCGGCCGGGCCGACCGCGCCGAAGTCGGTCGGCGGCTCGGGGTGCGCCTCGTCGGAGTACGCGTCGACCAGGAAGCCCGTCGCGGCCCGCCGGCCGGGCGTCACCGAGGTGTGGGTCAGCCCCAGCGGGGTGAGCACCCGCTCGGTCAGCACCTCGGCCCAGGTGCCGCCGCGCAGCTCGCCGACCATCCGGCCGAGCAGCGCCATGCCCAGGTTGGAGTAGTGGTAGCGACGTCCCGGCGGCAGCACCCGCTCGGCGCGGGCCAGGTCGGCCAGGAGCGCGTCGGCGTCCGGGGCCCGCAGGGTGTCCCAGACGTCGCCGTACGGCTCCCGTTGCAGGCCGGCGGTGTGCGACAGCAGCCGGCGGACGGTCAGTTCGCCGTGCGCCGGCAGGTCGAGGTGCCGGCCGATCGGGTCGTCGAGGTCGAGCAGGCCGTCGTCGCGGCACTGGAGGGTCAGCACGGCGGTGAAGGTCTTGGTGACCGAGCCGATCCGGAACCGGGTCTCCGGGTCGAGCGCGGTGTCGTTGCCGGTCCAGCCGACCGTGCACTGCCACAACGGCCGGTCGGCCCGGTGCAGCGCCGCCGAAACCGCCGGCACCCGCGCCTGCGCCTGCACCCGCCGCACCATCCGCCCGAGGCGGTCCCCCACATCCGTCACCCGGGCAGTGTAAGGAGGCGCGGCGGGCCGGCGGGCGGCGACGGGTCAGCGGCAGAGCATCGGGCCGAGCGGCGCGCCGCCGAGCAGGTGCGCGTGCGCGTGGAAGACCTCCTGGCCGCCGTACGTGCCGGTGTTGAACATCAGCCGGAAGCCGTCGCCGAGCAGTCCCTCGTCCTCGGCCACCGCGGCGGCCGTGGCGAGCACCGCACCGGCCAGCGCCGGGTCGCCCTGGCCGAGGGTGGCCACGTCGGCGTAGTGCTCCTTGGGGATCACCAGCACGTGCACCGGCGCCTTCGGGTCGATGTCGCGGAACGCGAGGGTGGTGTCCGTTTCCCGGACCACGGTGGCCGGGATCTCCCCGGCGACGATGCGGCAGAACAGGCAGTCGGCTCCCATTCGGGCATGTTAAGCGCTGCGCCGGGGGCCGGTGAGCAGGGCCGGGCCGCTGCGGCATGATGGCCGGCGTGACTTCACGGGCGGTACTGGTGACGGGGGGCTCGCGCGGCATCGGGCGGGCGGTGGTCCGGGCCTTCGCGGCCGGGGGCGACCGGGTGGCGATCCACCACCGGGACTCGGCGGAGCTGGCCGAGGAGCTGCGGGCGGAGCTGCCCGGCGACGGGCACGTGGTGGTCCGGGCCGACCTCGCCGACCCGGACGCGGTCCGGGCGATGGTGGACGAGGCCGCGGAACGGCTCGGCGGGCTGGACGTGCTGGTGAACAACGCGGGCGTGTTCGGGCCCGCCGATCCGCCGCACCCGGTCTTCGAGAGCAGCTACGAGCAGTGGCGGCAGCGCTGGCGCGAGGTCGTCGACACCAACCTCCTCGGCGCGGCCAACGCCACCTGGTGCGCCGCCCAGCACATGCGCGGGCGCGGTGGGCGGATCGTCAACGTCTCCTCGCGCGGCGCGTTCCGGGGGGAGCCGGGCAACCCGGCGTACGGGGCGAGCAAGGCGGGGTTGAACGCGATGGGGCAGTCGCTCGCGGTGGCGCTGGCCCCGTACGGGATCGCGGTGGCCACTGTCGCGCCCGGCTTCGTGGCGACCGACATGACCAACGAGCACCTGAAGGCCGAGCGCGGCGCGGCGGTACGGGCCCAGAGCCCGTTCAACCGGGTCGCCCGCCCGGAGGAGATCGCCGCCGCGGTGCACTGGCTCGCCTCTCCCGAGGCCGAGTGGGCCTCCGGCACCATCGTCGACCTCAACGGCGCCTCCTACCTGCGTAGCTGACCGGCCCGGTCGAGACGCCGCCCGCCTCTCGCGCCGCCGCGACCCGGTCGGGGCGCCGGGCGGAACGGCTACCAGCGGTGCAGGCGGGTCGCCAGCACGGCGAGCGCAGCGACGCCGGCCGTCGAGGTGCGCAGCACCGACGGGCCGAGCCGCACCGGGCGGGCGCCGGCCGCGGCGAACGCGTCCAGCTCGGCCGGGGTGATGCCGCCCTCGGGGCCGACCACCAGCACGATCTCGCCGGAGTCGGGCAGCTCGGCGGTGGTCAGCCGGTCGTCGGCCTCCTCGTGCAGCACGAACGCGGCGGCCGCCCCGGCGATCCGCCGGGCCACCGTGCCGGTGGGCTCGTCCGGCGCCCCGGCGACCACCGGCAGCCAGGCCCGGCGGGCCTGCTTGGCGGCCTCCCGGGCGGTCGCCGCCCACTTCTCCCGTGCCCGTACGCCCCGGTCGCCGCGCCACTGGGTCACCGAGCGGGCCGCCGCCCAGGGCACGATCTCGTCCACCCCGACCTCGGTCATCGCCTGCACGGCCAGCTCACCCCGGTCGCCCTTGGCGATGCCCTGCACCACCACCAGCCGCGGGACGGACGCGTCGACGTACCCCCGGGAGCGGATGTCGAGTTCCAGGCTGCCCCGGCCGACGGCGGTGACCACGGCGGTGGCCGTGCCCCCGTGCCCGTCGGCGAGCAGCAGCTCCTCGCCGACCCGCAGGCGCTGCACCGTGGCGGCGTGGTGGCCCTCCGGGCCGTCGAGGGTCAGCGAGTCGGTGGTCGGCAGCGACTCGACCAGGAACAGCGGCGCGGACACGGGATCAGGCTATCGGCAGCGCCGCCGGCCGGGGCGGTGAGGCGGCCGCGCCGCACCCGGGGTGCGGCGCGGCCTGCCGGCCGGCTCAGGCGTGGCCGTTGAAGGCGTCGCGCATCCGGGAGAAGAAGCCGCCCTGCTTGGTCAGCTCGGCGACCTCCTCGCCCCGGGTCTTGGCGAACTCGCGCAGCATCCGCTCCTGCTCGGCGTCGAGCTTGGTGGGGGTGCGCACGTCGAGGTGGACGTAGAGGTCGCCCCGGCCGGTGCCGCGCAGGTGCGGCACGCCCCGGGCGCGCAGCCGCAGCGTGCTGCCCGGCTGGGTGCCCGGCTTGACGTCGACCGTCTCCTCGCTGTCCAGCGTCTTGATGGTCAGCCGGGTGCCCAGCGCGGCGGCGGTCATCGGCACGGTGACCCGGCAGTGCAGGTCGTCGCCCTTGCGGGAGTAGACGTCGTGCGGGCGCTCGTGGATCTCCACGTAGAGGTCGCCGGCGGTGCCGCCGCCCGGGCCCACCTCGCCCTGCTGGGCCAGCCGGATCCGCATGCCGTCCTCGACCCCGGCCGGGATCTTCACGGTCAGCGACCGGCGGGTGCGGACCCGGCCGTCGCCGGCGCAGGTCGGGCAGGGGTGCGGGATGGTGGTGCCGTAGCCCTGGCAGACCGTGCACGGGCGGGCCGAGACGACCTGGCCGAGGAAGGTGCGCTGCACCGACTGCACCTCGCCCCGGCCGCCGCACGCCTCGCAGGTGGCCAGGTGGGTGCCGGCGGCGGTGCCGGCGCCGGAGCAGGTGGTGCAGAGCACGGCGGTGTCGACGGTGATCGGGGCCTCCACGCCGAACGCCGTCTCGTGCAGGTCCAGTTCCAGCCGCAGGATCGCGTCCGCGCCCGGCCGGGTACGCGGCCGCGGCCCGCGGGAGCCGCCCGCGCCGCCGAAGAACGCGTCCATGATGTCCTGGAAGCCGACGAACGGACCGGCGCCGCCGGGGCCCCCGGGGCCGCCCGGGCCCCCGCCGCCCGGTGCGAGCGGGTCGCCACCCAGGTCGACGATCTGCCGTTTCCGGTCGTCCGAGAGGACCTCGTACGCGGCGTTGATGTCCTTGAACTTCTCCTGTGCCTCCGGGTCCGGATTGACATCCGGGTGGTACTGCCGCGCCAGCTTGCGGTAGGCGCGCTTGATCTCGTCGTCGGAGGCGTCCCGGCTCACGCCGAGAATGCCGTAGTAGTCCCTGGCCACTGCGTTCCGTGTCCTCATGTTCGTCTCGCGTTGCGCCGGTCGCCGGCCGGAACCGGCCGTCGGTTCTGCCTGGTCAGTTCTGGGCCAGCAGGTCGCCCACGTAGCGTGCCACGGCCCTCACCGTGGCGATGGTGCCGGGGTAGTCCATCCGGGTCGGCCCCAGCACGCCGAGGCCACCGACGATGGTCGAACCCGGTCCGTAGCCGGTGCTGACCACCGAGGCGGCGCGCAGGTTGTCGATCTCGTTCTCGTCGCCGATGCGGACCCGCAGCGTGCTCGGCTCGACCTCACCGATGAGCTTGAGCAGCACGACCTCCTCCTCGAGCGCCTCGAGGATGGGCCGCAGCGAGCCCTGGAAGTCGAGCAGCCCGCCCCGGGTGAGGTTGGCCGTGCCGGCCAGCGCGATCCGCTCCTCGTGCCGCTCGACCAGCGTCTCCAGCAGCACGGTGGAGAGGGTGGCCATCGCCGGCCGTAGGTCGGGCGTGGCCTCGTCGACCAGCGCCTGCACCAGCGGCGGGGTCTCCGACAGCCGGGTGCCGACCAGCTTCTCGTTGACCAGCCGGCGCAGGTCGAGGACGTCGTCGGCCGGGATCGGGCCGGGCATCTCGACCAGCCGCTGCTCGACCCGGCCGGTGTCGGCGATCATCACGAGCATCAGCCGGGTGGTGGAGATCGGCACCAGCTCCAGGTGGCGCACCGAGGAGCGGGCCAGGCTCGGGTACTGCACGACGGCGACCTGCCGGGTCAGCTGCGCCAGCAGCCGCACCGTGCGGTGCACCACGTCGTCGAGGTCGACCGCGCCGACCAGGAAGCGCTCGATCGCCCGGCGCTCGGCCGGGCTGAGCGGCTTGACCCGGGACAGCCGGTCCACGAAGAGCCGGTAGCCGCGGTCGGTGGGCACCCGGCCGGCACTGGTGTGCGGCTGCCGGATGTAGCCCTCCTCCTCCAGCACGGCCATGTCGTTGCGCACCGTGGCCGGGGAGACCCCGAGCTGGTGCCGCTCGACCAGCGCCTTGCTGCCGACCGGCTCCTGCGTGGCGACGTAGTCCTCGACGATCGCGCGCAGCACCGCGAGCTTGCGGTCGTCGAGACCCATCTCCCCACCTCCTGTCGCACGTCGGCCGGCGGCGCACTGCCGGCGGCGCGGCGCGTCCTGGCACTCGACTGTAGCGAGTGCCAGTCTACGTCGGTGGGCCCGCCGGCGCGATGATCAAGACGGACCGCCGGTGCGGCCGCACCGACCGATCATCCGGACAAGCCGGTCGATGTCGCTCTGGTGTGTCCTTGCCGGCTGCCCCTACCGTGACGTGCATGACCGAACCGCCTCGCCCCCCGGGAGCCGACGGCCCCGGCGCTCCGCCGCCGGATCCGACCGCTCCGTCGGCCGTCCCCGGCCCGTCGGCCGGTGACGAACCCACCGCACCACTGTCCGGGGCGCCGGCCTCGGGCGGCTATCCCCCGCCCGGTGGCTATCCGCCGCCCACCGGTGACCAACCGCCGTCGGGTGGCTACCCTCCGCCAGCCGGCGCGCCCCCGTACGGTGGCTACCCGCCGCCCGGTGGCTACCCGCCGGGGCCCGGCTACCCGGCCGGTGGCGGCTACGGCCCGCCCGCCGGCTACGCCAACAACGAGGACAAGACCTGGGCCCTGATCGCCCACTTCGGCGGCGCGGCCGGCGTGATCGTCGGCGGCGGCCTGCTCGGCTGGCTGGCGCCGCTCATCGCGATGATGGTCCGCGGGCAGCAGTCGCCGAGCGTCCGCGCACACGCCGTCGCGGCGCTGAACTTCCAGCTCACCTGGACGATCGTCAGCGTGCTGAGCTGGGTGCTCACGCTGGTCACCTGCGGGATCCTGTTCTTCGTCCCGATGCTCGTCTGGCTGGTGCCGCTGATCTTCGGGATCATCGGCGGGTTCAAGGCCAACGAGGGCGTGCTCTACCGCTACCCGATGACCTACAGCTTCACCCGGTGACCCGGGCCGGCCGCTCCCCCGGCCGGCTCCGGGCAGCCCGGATCAGGGCAGCAGGTCGCGCACCACGGCGTCGGCCAGCAGCCGCCCGCGCAGGGTGAGCACGGCCCGGCCGGCCGCGTACTCGGGCGCGGCCAGCAGCCCGTCGGCCAGCGCCCGCTCGGCGCCGGCCCGGCCGGCCGCGTCCAGGCCGGCCAGCGGCAGCCCGGCGGCGAGCCGCAGCCGGAGCATGACGTCCTCGGTGTGCGCCTCGTCGGGGGTGAGCACCTCCCGGGCCAGGCCGGGCGACCGTCCGGCGGCGAGCCGCTGGGCGTACGCGGTGGGGTGCTTGACGTTCCACCAGCGCACCCCGCCGACGTGGCTGTGCGCGCCCGGGCCGAGGCCCCACCAGTCGCCGCCGGTCCAGTAGAGCAGGTTGTGCCGGCACCGGCCGGCCGGCGTACGGGCCCAGTTGGAGACCTCGTACCAGGAGAAACCGGCGGCGGAGAGGGCGGCCTCCGCGGCCAGGTAGCGGTCCGCCGCGACGTCGTCGCTGGGGTACGGCAGCTCGCCCCGGCGCATCCGGGCGGCCAGCCGGGTGCCGTCCTCCACGATCAGGGCGTACGCGCTGACGTGGTCGACGCCGGCCGCCACCACCTGCGCCAGCGAGGCGGCGAAGTCTTCCGCGCTCTCCCCCGGCGTGCCGTAGATGAGGTCCAGGTTGACGTGGTCGAACCCGGCGTCGCGCGCCTCCGCCGCGGCGGCGGTGGCCCGGCCGGCGCTGTGCGTACGGTCCAGGATCGCCAGCACCCCGGGCGAGGCGGACTGCATGCCCAGCGAGATCCGGGTGTAGCCGGCCGCACGCAGCGTCTTGAGCGACTCCGGGGTGACCGACTCCGGGTTGGCCTCGGTGGTCACCTCGGCGTCGGCGGCCAGCCCCCAGGTGCGGTCGATGCCGTCCAGGATCCGGGCCAGGTCGTCGGCGGGCAGCAGGGTCGGCGTGCCGCCGCCGACGAACACCGTGTCCACCCGCGGCGGCGGCGCGTCGCCGAGCACCCGGGCGGCGAGCGCCAGCTCGGCCAGCACGGTGTCGGCGTAGCCCTCCCGGCTCGCGCCGCCGCCCAGCTCCGCCGCCGTGTACGTGTTGAAGTCGCAGTAGCCGCAGCGGCTGGCGCAGAACGGCACGTGCACGTACACGCCGAAGCCACGCGCGCCGACCGCGCGGGTGGCGGTGGCGGGCAGCGAACCGTCGGCGGGGACGGGTTCGCCTTCTGGAAGGACGCCGGGCATGGCCACTAGTGTGCCCGCATGACCTCTCCCGACGCGCTGGTGCGGGTCGCCACGGCCCGTGGGGTGACCACCCTCACCCTGGACAGCCCGCACAACCGCAACGCGCTCTCCACCCCGCTGATGACCGAGCTGCTCGCCGGCCTGGCCGCCGCGGTCGCCGACGACGCGGTCCGGATGATCGTGCTCGACCACACCGGCCCGGTCTTCTGCTCCGGCGCCGACCTGAAGGAGACCGCCGCCGCGTACGCCAGCGGAACCGTGCCGGCGGGCATGCTCGGCGACGTGCTGGCCGCCGTCTGGGAGTGCCCGAAGCCGGTGCTCGCCCGGGTCGCCGGGCCGGCCCGGGCCGGCGGCCTCGGCCTGATCGCGGCGGCCGACCTGGCCGTCTGCGCCGAGGAGGCCACCTTCGCCTTCACCGAGGTGCGGATCGGGGTGATCCCGGCGGTGATCTCGGCGACCGTGCTGCCCCGGCTGCACCCGCGGGCGGCGGCCGAGCTGTACCTGACCGGGGACACCTTCGACGGCCGGCGGGCCGCCGAGATCGGCCTGGTCACCGCCGCGGTGCCGGCGGACGGGCTGGACGCCGCGGTGGCCCGGTACTGCGACTCGCTGGTGCGCGGGGCGCCGGCCGCGCTGGCCGGGGCGAAGCGGCTGCTGCGCCGGCCGGCCGCCACCGACCTGCGCGCCGAGATCGCCGACCTGGCCGGGATCTCCACCGGCTTCTTCCTCTCCGAGGACGGCCGCGAGGGCGTCCTGGCGTTCCGGGAGAAGCGTGCCCCGCGCTGGGTGGCCGAGCTGGACGGGGCGGCGGAGGTCGCCGGCTGAGCGAGGCACGCTCCGCTTCGCCGACGGCCCGGTGCCGCCCGGTGGTCCGGACGACCAGGTGAGACAGCGGCTGGACGGGGAACTTCCGGTCACCCGTCAGGGGCGGCGCATCCGGCGGGGCGGGGCTGAACCGGTCGGACGACCCGGAGTGGCCGTTCGGGGACGTACGCTTGTCGCGCTGTCGAACAGGGGGTGTGGGTGCGAACTCGGGCAGTCGTGGCGGGTGGAGTCGTCCTCGTGCTCGTCGCCGTGATCGGGATCCTGTACGTCGTCCGGCAGTTCGGCGAAGGCCTGCGGCTGCCGCTGGCCAGCCGCACCTGCACCGTCCAGGCCGACGGCAAGGTGGCGCTGGACGCCGACCAGATGGCCAACGCGGCGACCATCGCGGCCATCGGGATCCAGCGGGAGATGCCGGAGCGGGCGGTGGTGGTCGCGCTGGCCACCGCGTACCAGGAGTCCGGGCTGCGCAACCTCGACGGCGGCGACCGCGACTCGATCGGGCTGTTCCAGCAGCGGCCGAGCCAGGGCTGGGGCACGCCGGCGCAGATCAGCGACCCCCGCTACGCGACGAACCGGTTCTACGCGGCCTTGAAGAAGGTGCGCGGCTGGGAGCGGATGCGGGTCACCGACGCGGCGCAGAAGGTGCAGCGGTCGGCCTTCCCGGAGGCGTACCAGAAGTGGGCGGACGAGTCCCAGGTGCTCACCCGGGCGCTGCTCGGGCACGCCACCGGCGCGGTCGCCTGCTCCGTGGGGCGGGATCCGGCGATGCGGGGCACTGCCGCGACGGCGGCGCTGACCCGCGGCCTGACGCTCGACTGGGGGCTGGCGGCGTCGGCCGCCGCCACCGACCTGACCGGCCTCAGCGTGCCCGCCGCGGACCAGCGCGGCGGCTGGCGGTACGCGCACTGGCTGGTCTCCCACGCCGGCGACCACGGGGTGAAGCGGGTGCGCTTCGGCGGCCTGGAGTGGACCGCCCGGGGCGGCACCTGGAACCCGGTGACCGACGGCTCGGCGGAGGAGTCCCGGGTGGTGGCGGAGGTCTTCGCCGAGGGGTGAAGGACCCCCGATCTCCTTACCGGCAGTCACCGCACAAACCGGCATTTCCGACGATAGCCCCACCGCAGGTGGCCGGGGTATACGCACCGCACTCGTACCACTGCCCTTGGTCCGGCTGGCGCGCTCCGCGGCGAGTCGGGCATTCCCGCCCGCCCTTGCAGCGCGTTACGATCGGCGGCCTGTGCCAGCAATGGTTTCGCCTCATGGGGAGGGGTACGACGTGGCGTTCGACTACGGCGACCGGACCGGTTACGAACCGATCAGCGACACTGACCGTAAGGAGTTTCACGAGCAGGGCTTCCTGCTGCTACGGAACGTCCTGACGGAGGACCACCGGGCGGCGCTGGAGGCGGCGGTCGACCGTGTCTACGCCGAGGAGAAGGCCAAGGGCAACACCACCAAGGACGGCACCCTGCACCTGCTGGGCTTCCTGAACCGGGACGAGCTCTTCGGCGACCTGCTCACCCACCCGATCGCCTTCCCGTACATGTGGGGCCTGGCCGGGTGGAACATCTACAGCCACCACAACCACCTCGACGTGACCCCGCCGGCGCTGGAGCCGGAGAAGCCGTACTGGGGCTGGCACCAGGACGGGTACCGGCAGAACTCCGACCCGGAGACGATGGACCCGAACCTCCCCCGGCCGATGTTCTCGCTGAAGGTCGCCTACGTGCTCTCCGACCTGTCGGAGACCGGGCGCGGCGCCACCAAGGTCATCCCGGGCAGCCACCTGTGGAACTCGCTGCCCCGCCCGGCTGACACCACCGTGCACAACCCGGACCCGGAGGGCACGGTGGAGATCACCGCCAACCCGGGTGACGCGTTCATCTTCGACCGCCGCCAGTGGCACTCCCGGTCGACCAACCTGTCGACCATCACCCGCAAGATGCTCTTCGTCGGCTACACCTACCGGTGGATCCGCCCGCTGGACGAGCTGCACATCGACAAGGACGGCGAGTGGTGGGCCAACCGCACCCCGGTGCAGCGCCAGCTCTGCGGTGAGGGCACGCACACCGCCAACTACTGGGGCATCAACTGGGACGGCTACATCGACGACGAGATCCCGCTGCGCAAGGAGCTCAAGGAGCGCGGTCTGCTCGACCGCAGCATCCCCTGGCTGCGCTGACCCGACGCCGAACGGGCCCCTCCCTCGCGGGACGGGGCCCGTTCCGCTTCGCACGGCCCCGCACGCGGGACGCGGGGTGGGTCAGCGGGGGGTGCGGCCGGCGAGCCGGCGGCGCGCCTTGTCCCGGATCGACTCCGGCAGGTCCGCCGCGTCCAGCAGCCGGGGCAGCAGCTCCGGCTCCAGGTTCAGCGCCCGGAACACCTCGCCGATGGTCACCCCGTGCGCCGGGCGCTCGACCACCTCGACCGGGTCTCCCGCCCCGACCTCGCCCTCGCGCAGCACCCGCAGGTACGCCCCGGGCAGCGCGCGCACGGTGAACCGCTTGATCAGGTCGGGCAGGCCCCAGAAGCCGGCGAACGTGGTGCACGGGGTACGCGGCTTGGTCACCTGGAGCAGCACCGAGCCGATCGCCCACTGTTCGCCGATCACCGCCCCGGTCACGTCGACCGCGGAGGTGGTCAGGTTCTCGCCGAAGCCGCCGGGCCCGATCGACCGGCCCAGCTCGGCGGCCCACCAGGCGGCGTCCTCCTCGGCGTAGGCGTAGACGGCCTGGTCCGGCCCGCCGTGGTGGGCCCGCTCGCCGATGAAGTCACCGGCCACGCCCTCGGTACGGATCAGCACCGGGCCGTCCACCGGCCGCTTGTCGATGCCGCTGCGGCCGCTCGGATCGCCCGCCCACTCCGCCTCGGTCACGATGCCGAGGTTCACCGCCGCCAGCCTGCCCGTCATGGTGATCAGCCTAGTCGGGCCCGCCCCGGCACCCTCTTCCGAGATCCACTCCGGCCGCACGCCGGGGCTGCGCCGCCCCGACGCTCAGCCCTTCACGGCGCCGGCGACCAGGCCGGAGACCATCCGGCGCTGCACCAGCAGGAAGAAGATGATCACGGGCAGGGTGAACAGCGTGGAAGCGGCCATCACCGGGCCCCACGCGGTGTCGTCGCGGCCGAAGAAGAAGGTCATCGCCACCGGCAGGGTGTAGCGGTCCTGGTCGTTGATGAAGGTCAACGCGAAGATCAGCTCGTTCCAGGCGGTGATGAACGAGAAGATGCTGGTCGCCACCAGCCCGGGTGCCACCAGCGGGAAGAGGACCTTCCGGAAGATCTGCGCCCGGCTGGCCCCGTCGATCGCGGCGGCCTCCTCCAGTTCCTTGGGCACCGCGGCGACGAACCCGCGCAGCATCCAGACCGCGAACGGCAGCGAGAAGCCCAGGTAGGTGAGGATCAGGCTGGGCAGCGTGTTGTAGAGCCCGAGCCGCTGGATCATCAGGAACAGCGGGATGACCAGCGCCTCCAGCGGGATCATCTGCACCACCAGCAGCATGATCAGGAAGCTGGTCCGCAGCTTGAACCGGAACCGGGCCACCGCGGTGGCGGCGAGCAGCGCGACCAGGCCGCTGAGCAGCACGGTGGAGACCGCTACCAGCGCGCTGTTGAGGAAGAAGTCGGCGAAGGTCACGCCGGGGATCAGGTTGCCGGTGAGGATCTCCCGGTAGTGCGCCAGGGTGGGCTCGCTCGGCACCGGCCGGGGCGTGCTGGAGAAGATCTCCGAACTCGGCTTCAGCGAGGTGGCGATCATCCAGTAGACCGGGAAGGCCGCGAAGAGCGCCACCAGCAGACCCGCGCCGTTGAGGGCGATCCGCTTCACGCCTGCGCTGCGCCCGCGTCGCGTCACGCGTCCTCCTCCTGCTTGAGCACCATGCGGACGTAGAAGCCGGTCACCACGAGCAGGATCAGGGTGAGGATCACCGCGATCGCCGCGCCCAGACCGTACTTCGGCGGCGGCGAGAACGCCTCGGCGTACGAGTAGATGGAGAGCATGAACGTCGGCCGGTCCTGGGTGCCGCCGGCGAGCACGAACTGCTGGGTGAAGACCTTGAAGTCCCAGATCGTCGAGAGCACGATCAGGATCCCGAAGACCGGCCGCAGCAGCGGGAAGGTGATCCGCCAGAACACCTTCCAGGGGCCGGCCCCGTCCACCCGGGCCGCCTCGTGCAGCTCACTCGGTACGCTCTTCAGCCCGGCCAGCACGCTCACCGCGATGAACGGGAACGAGTGCCAGACCACCACCAGGGTCAGGATCGAGAAGAACAGCAGCGGCGAGTTGAACCAGCCGTAGCCGGTCCAGTCGCTGCGGCCGAACAGGCTGGTGGAGAGCCCGTCGGGCAGGGCGTTGAAGAGCCAGGTGACCAGGCCGCTGGTGTCGTCGAAGATCCACTTCCAGACGATCGTGCCGGTCAGCGCCGGGGTGGCCCAGGCCAGCATCACGCAACTGGCCACGAACGCGGCCATCTTGCGGCCCAGCCGGTTGAGCAGCAGCCCGACCAGGGTGCCGAGGATCATCGTCAGCACCACGTTGGCGACCGCGAAGAGCACCGTGTTGCGCAGGACGGTGAGGAAGAACGGATCGCCGATGATCTCGGCGTAGTTCTCGAAGCCCACCCACGGCCACTCCCGGTCGCCGCGCAACTGGCGGACGTTGTTGAGCCGGAAGAAGGACATCGCCACCACCTGGCCGAGCGGCCAGAGCAGCAGCACGGCGATGATCACCAGGCAGGGCAGGAGCAGCAGGTACGGGAGGCGGTCCACCCGGCGACGCCGCCGCGCGGGGGTCTCCCGCGCGGCGGACGTCTCCGGCACCTCGGTCAGCGTGGTCACTTGGCGTTGAGGATGCTTTCCATCTCCGCGGCCGCGTCGGCGGTGGCCTTCTCGACCGTCTTCTGACCCTTGATGACCGAGCTGTTCATCGCCTGGGTCACCGTCTTGGTCCGGCTGACCTCCACCCACTTCGGGGTGAGCGGCGTGAGCTTGGTGTTCTGCATAGCGGTGGCGAACGGCGCCATGATCTTGTCGCTGGTGTACTTGTCCCCACCGACCAGGTCCTGGTAGACCGGGAAGAAGCCCAGGCTCTCGGCGAACGCCGCGTCGTTCTTCTTGCTCAGCAGCACGGTCAGGTAGTCCCAGGCCAGGTCCTGCCGCTCGCTGTCCTTCCAGACGGCGATGTCCGAGCCGCCGGCGAAGGCCGGCGCGGGCTGGCCGTCGGGGCCGGGGATCGGGAACGTCCCCCAGACCTTCTCGATCTCCGGGTTGTCCTTCTTGATCGCGCCCTGCTGCCAGCTGCCGCCGAACGCCATGGCCGCCTTGCCGGTGGCGAACTGGGTCCGCGCGTCGATCTCGTTCCAGCCGGCCGCGGCCGGCGGGGCGACCTTGTGCACGGTCACCAGGTCGGTCCAGAACTTGACAGCCTTCTGGGCCTCCGGCGTGTTGTAGCCGGACTTCCAGGAGTCACCCTGCTTGGTGGCGATCTCCGCGCCCGCGCCCCAGAGGAACGAGTAGAACGGCAGCTCGGAGTTGCCGGGCAGGGCGATGCCGTAGGTGCCCGGCTTCTTCGCCTGCACGGCCTTGGCCGCGGCGACCAGGTCGTCCCAGGTCTTCGGCACCTGCACGCCGGCCTCGGCGAACCAGTCGGTGCGGTAGTAGATGCCGCGCACGCCCGCGTACCACGGCACGCCGTACTGCTTGCCGTCGAGCTGGGCGTTCTGCACCAGGTCGGGGAGGATGTCCTTGCCCTCGGCCCAGCCGCCGAACTTGCCCGTCAGGTCGGCCAGCGCCTCCTGGGCGGCCCAGCCCTGGGTCTCGGTGTTGCCGAGTTCGGTGACGTCCGGGCCCTCACCGCCGGCGAGCGCCGCCTGGAACTTCTTCGGCGCCTCCAGCCAGGGGACGTACTGGACCACGACGTCGGTGTCCGGGTGCTTCTGCCGGAACTCGGTCTCGACGCCGTCGAGGAACTTGGTCTGCGCCTCGCTGCCCTCGCCCATCATCCAGACCGTCAGTTTGCTGTTGTCGGCCGCCGCGTCGTCGTCCGAGCCGCCGCAGCCGGACAGCACCATCGCGGCCGAGGCCACGACGGCGGTGACCGGAGCCAGCCGCTTCCACCTGTTCACGCCATATCTCCCTCGCGCCGTTCTGGCATTAACCTTCTCCGCCGCACCTTAGTAGGAAAAATTCCTTTACGACAGTGGACGCTCGGCGGAAGCGAGGCGACCGTATCGCAGGCCCGGCTCCGGGGACAGCCGGGCAACGGGGCGAATCAGGGCGTACGCAGACGAACGGGCGCCCGACCTGCCGGTCGGGCGCCCGTCGTGTTCAGGCTGTGCGGATTTACCGGTGGGTGACGCCGCGGCGCCGGCCCACCCCGGCCACCAGGGCCACGGCGACCGCGGCCAGCAGGACCTGCAGCAGCAGCTCACGCCAGTCGATACCGGCGGTGTCGGCGAAGCCCGAGGCACGGGCGATCACCGTGCCGAGCAGTGCGGCGCCGACGCCGATCAGCATGTGCAGCCAGATCGGCATGTTCTGGCGGCCCGGCACGGCCAGCCGGCCCAGAGCGCCGACGATCAGACCAACGATGAGCGCAGTGATGATGCCCCAGACGGTCAGCTCCACGGTCGCCCTCCTTCAATGGGTGTCTCTGACGATGGGTGGTGTTCGTGTCGCGCCCCCTGATTGCCCGATGCCCCGGAAAACCAAACCGACCTTCGGGGGCAGGGCGCCGCGAGCGGCACCAGAACGGGACGTACCACCGGAGAGCCGGCGCGCGGCGCCGCCGCACCCGGTGCACGGCCGGCGACCCGGCGGTACGGCCGCCCGTGCCCTCGCGCCCGGCCCGGCGACCGGGACGCGGACGGGCGCCCGACCTGCTGGTCGGGCGCCCGTCCGCGGTTCAAGCTGTTACGGGATTACCGGTGGGTGACGCTGCGGCGTCGGCCCACGCCGGCCACCAGGGCCACGGCGATGGCGGCCAGTACGACCTGGACGAGCAGCTCGCCCCAGTCGATGCCGGCGGTCTCGGTGGCGATGCCCATGGCCCGGGCGAGCACCGTGCCGAGCAGCGCGGCGCCCACGCCGATCAGCATGTGCAGCCACATCGGCATGTTCTGGCGGCCCGGCACGGCCAGGCGGCCCAGAGCGCCGACGATGAGACCGACAACGAGCGCGGTGATGATGCCCCAAACGGTGAGCTCCACGGTCGCCCTCCTTCAGCAGAATGTCTGTCACACGGTGTGTGCTTCCTGTCGTGACCGCTAAGTTCCCGACCGGTCGGAAAGCCAAACCGGTCCGGCCGCCGTCGATCTCGTCCGCGGTCGATGCCCGGGCCGGCTCCGATTCCGCTTCGGCCGGCGTTTGCGCAGTTCGCGGCCACCCTTCGGACGGCGACGGCGGCCGATGCCGGGCACCGGAAAATTCCTTCGCCGACCGCCGCCGGACCGGCAAGAGCCCCCGTCGACCGCCCGCCGGGGCATCCCGACCACCCACCGCGGCGGCGGCCGGACACGACGACGGCCGGCGCCCCGGATGGCGCCGGACCGTGGGGTCCGGGCCCGACCGGGGCGCCGGCCGTCGTACGTCTGCCGCCGGTCGGACCGGCGGCGGCCTCACTTCTTGCCGGGAGCCTTGCCGTCCCCGGAGTCGGAGGAGAGCGCGGCGATGAAGGCCTCCTGGGGGACCTCTACCCGGCCCACCATCTTCATCCGCTTCTTGCCTTCCTTCTGCTTCTCCAGCAGCTTGCGCTTACGGCTGATGTCACCGCCGTAGCACTTGGCGAGCACGTCCTTGCGGATCGCCCGGATGGTCTCCCGGGCGATCACCCGGCTGCCGATCGCCGCCTGGATCGGCACCTCGAACTGCTGGCGCGGGATCAGGTTGCGCAGCTTCGCGGCGATGGAGGTGCCGTAGTTGTACGCCTTGTCCTTGTGCACGATCGCGCTGAACGCGTCCACCGGCTCGCCGTGCAGCAGGATGTCCACCTTCACCAGGTCGGACGACTGCTCGCCGGAGGGCTCGTAGTCCAGCGAGGCGTACCCCTTGGTGCGGCTCTTGAGCTGGTCGAAGAAGTCGAAGATGATCTCGGCCAGCGGCAGGGTGTAGCGCAGCTCCACCCGGTCGGCGGAGAGGTAGTCCATGCCGAGCAGGTTGCCCCGGCGACCCTGGCAGAGCTCCATCACCGCGCCGACGTAGTCGTTCGGGGTGAGCACGGTCGCCCGCACGGTCGGCTCGAACACCTCGGCGATCTTGCCGGTCGGGTACTCGCTCGGGTTGGTGACCACCACCTCCTGGCCGTCCTCCTGGACGGCCCGGTAGACCACGTTCGGCGCGGTGGAGATCAGGTCGAGGTTGAACTCGCGCTCCAGCCGCTCCCGGATGATCTCCAGGTGCAGCAGGCCGAGGAAGCCGCAGCGGAAGCCGAAGCCGAGCGCACCGGAGGTCTCCGGCTCGTAGGTGAGCGCGGCGTCGTTGAGCTTGAGCTTGTCGAGCGCGTCCCGCAGGTTCGGGTAGTCCGAGCCGTCGATCGGGTAGAGGCCGGAGTAGACCATCGGCTTCGGGTCCTTGTAGCCGCCGAGCGCCTCGGTGGCCGGCCGGGAGTTGATGGTGACGGTGTCACCGACCCGGGACTGCCGGACGTCCTTCACGCCGGTGATCAGGTAGCCCACCTCGCCGACGCCGAGCGCGTCGGCCTTCTGCATCTCCGGCGAGATGACCCCGATCTCCAGCAGCTCGTGCGCCGCGCCGGTGGACATCATCTTGATCCGGTCCCGGGCGTTGATGTGCCCGTCGATCACCCGGACGTAGGTGACCACGCCCCGGTACACGTCGTACACCGAGTCGAAGATCATCGCCCGGGCCGGCGCGTCGGCGTCGCCGACCGGCGGCTGGAACTGCCGGACGATCTCGTCGAGCAGGTGCGGCACGCCCTCGCCGGTCTTGCCGGAGACCCTGATGCAGTCGGCCGGGTCGCCGCCGATCAGGTGGGCCAACTCCTCGGCGTACTTCTCCGGCTGGGCGGCCGGCAGGTCGATCTTGTTGAGCACCGGGATGATGTGCAGGTCGTTCTCGAGCGCCAGGTAGAGGTTGGCCAGCGTCTGCGCCTCGATGCCCTGGGCGGCGTCGACCAGCAGGATGGCGCCCTCGCAGGCGGCCAGCGAGCGGGACACCTCGTAGGTGAAGTCGACGTGGCCCGGGGTGTCGATCATGTTGAGCACGGCCTGCTCGCCAGCCCGCTCGCCCTCCCGGATGGTCCACGGCATCCGGACGGCCTGGCTCTTGATGGTGATGCCGCGCTCGCGCTCGATGTCCATCCGGTCGAGGTACTGGGCACGCATCTGCCGGGGGTCGACCACGCCGGTGAGCTGCAACATCCGGTCGGCCAGGGTCGACTTCCCGTGGTCGATGTGGGCGATGATGCAGAAGTTCCTGATCCGTGCCGGGTCGGTGGCACCAGGAGCGTTCGCGCCGGAATCGAGCGTCGGAGGCACAGCTGTCCGTTCTGGTCGGCTGACGTTGAACAGGCCGGCGCGACGCCGGCCCCCTCTATGCTCCCACGTCGCCGGCGCGCTCCCGCTGCGCGGGCGATCCCCGGCCGGCGACCTCGTGCCGCCGGCCGCCGGGCGGGGGGCGTCGGGCGTGCCCGCGCCGGCCTCACCCGGCGGGCGGCTCGCCTTGACTCGGCGGGCGGCTCGCCCTTACTCGGCGGGCGGCTCGACGAAGAGCGCGGCGAGCTTCGGCAGCCGCCGGCGGGCCTCCTCCTCGTCGTCGAAGTCCCAGAAGTCGTTGAGGTCCGGCACCGGGACCGGGTCACGGTCCGCCGGCAGGTCGGTCGCGGTCGCCTTGCGGTACGCGTCCCAGGGCACCGAGAGCATCTCCTCGCACTCGAACTCCTCGCCGCTGAGCGAGGCGGCCCGCACCTGCGGCAGCTCGGCCAGCGAGTCCGGATCGGCCACGGCCCGGGCGAAGACCTCCCGGCCCTGGGTCATCAGCCAGCCCCGGAAGTACTCGAAGCCGTCGTCCGAGGCGCCCCCGTTGATCAGGTAGGCCGCGCCCCAGAGGTCCACCCGGTAGGAAGCGGCGAGCACCCGCTGCTGGTGGCGCGCGTAGCCGACGATGTCGGCCGGGTCGCGCTCGGCCAGCAGCGCCGCCGCCCGCGCGGCGACCGCGCCCGGCTCGCCCCCGCCGCCGGCGCGGGCCCGGTCGATCAACTGCCAGAAGTCGTCGGTCCTCATGGCCTGGCAGTCTCCCAGACCGACCACGGCCGCCGGTCGGGCAGCGGGAAGAGCGCGTCGAGCCGGGGAAAGCGCCGGGCGAACTCGACCGGATCCTCCAGCGCCCACTCCTCGTCCTGCGGATCGGGCGACATGCTCACGTCCCGCCCGCGCGCCGCCAGCGCCCCCGCCAGGCCGTCCTCGTCGCCGGTGATCCGCTCGTACGCCCGCTCGGCAACGTAGTCGAGCGACTCCCAGTCGGGCCACTCGTGATCGGCCCAGTCCCGGGTCGACCGGCCGGCCAGCCGGCGGACCTGCGGCACGTCGGCGAGCGCGTCCGGGGCGGCGACCACCCGCTCGAACGTCGCCCGGCCCAGCCCCACCAGCCAGGCCTGGAAGTAGTGGAAGCCGTCGTCGGAGCAGAGCCCGCCGCAGACGCGCAGCGCGGCGCCCCACAGCGACCAGGTGTCGGCCCGGGCGCGGGCCTCGTCGAGCCGGAGCGCGAAGTCGACCAGGTCGTCGGTGGGCCGCTCGGCCAGGCGGTCGGTGAGCCAGTCGAGGCGTGCGTCCGGGTCGGCGGTGGCGGCGGCGGACGCCTCGATCAGCGCCCAGAAGTCGTCGGTGGCGATCACCGACGCAGTATCGCGGGGCGGTACGACAGCCGGCAGCATGGAGGCGTGACCCCGCCGTCGCTGCCCCCGGTGCCGTACGACGCGACGGCGCTGCGGCCGGACTGGGCCGACCTGCCGGCCGGGCTGCGCGCGGCGCTGGCCGACCGGCTCGGCGCCCCGGTGGTCGCGGTCCGGGTCGCCGGAGCCGGCTTCACCCGCGGGTTCGCCGGTGTGCTCAGCACCGCCGACGGGGGCCGGGTCTTCGTCAAGGCCGCGCCGGCCGCCGGGCAACCGCACCTGGTCGACTGGTACGCCCGGGAGGCGGCGATCCTCGACCGGCTGCCCGCCGGCCTGCCGGCGCCCCGCCCCCGCTGGACGCTGCGCGCGGCGGGCTGGTTCGCGGTCGGCCAGGAGGCGATCGACGGCCGTACGCCCGAGCTGCCCTGGCACCCGGCCGAGCTGGCGGCCACCCTGGCCGGGTACGCCCGGCTCGCCGCCGCGCTGGCCGATCCGCCGGCCGAACTGGTCGCCCTGGGGCTTCCCCAGCTCGCCGACCTGGCCCGGGAGGACATCCTCTGGTGGGGTGAGGTGGCCGCCGGCCGCGAGCCACCGCCGCCCCTGCCCGGCCCGGTCCGGGACCGGCTGCCCGACCTGGTCGCCCTGGAGTCCCGCCTGCCCGGGTACGCCGCCGGCGCCCCCGGGCTGATCCACGGCGACCTGCGGCTGGACAACGTGCTCCTCGACGCCGCCGGCCGGGCCTGGTTCTGCGACTGGACCTGGCTCTGCCACGGCCCGCCCTGGTTCGACCTGGCCAGCCTGCTGATCACCGGGTACGCCAGCGGACTGGACGCGGACGCCCTCTTCGCCGCCCACCCGGCCGCCGCCGGTGCTCCCCCGGACGTGCTGGACGTCACCCTGGCGGCGCTCGCCGGCTACTTCCTCACCACCGCCGCCTCGGCCCCGCCGACCGCCTCGGTGCACCTGCGGACGCACCAGCGCTGGAGCGGCGAGCAGGCACTCGACTGGCTCGCCCGCCGCCAGGGCTGGGCGTGACCCCGCTGACTGCGCCGCTCCGCCCCGGCGTCCCCGCGCGGACCGGCCACGAGCCGGCTTCCGCGCCGGTCCCCTGAGCCCGGCGTCCCGCGGGACGACCCGAGCCGGCGTCCCTGCGAGCCGCCGCGGGCTGGCATTGGTCGACCCCGGCGTGGCGGGGGCAGGATGGGGCGGTCGGTCCTCGCCCGGCGCCCGATCCGGGCATCGCGGAGCCGGCCGTTTTGGCTCGTCCCGGGCGACCTGGTAACCTGGCTCTTCGCGCAGCGATGACGCATGCTCGTCGGGCGCACAAGCAGACCAACCCGAGCTATCAAGACGAGGCTGTCGCGTGGCGAACATCAAGTCCCAGATCAAGCGCAACCGGCAGAACGAGAAGCGCCGGCTGCGTAACAAGTCGGTCAAGTCGTCGCTGAAGACCGCCATCCGCAAGTTCCACGAGGCCGCCGAGGCCGGCGACGCGGAGAAGGCCACCGTCCTCATGCGCGACGCTGCTCGCAAGCTGGACAAGGCCGCCAGCAAGGGCGTGATCCACGCCAACCAGGCCGCGAACCGCAAGTCCGCGATCGCCAAGCGCGTGGTGTCGCTCTCCGCCTGATCCGGCGGACCCAGACCTGACCGGAAGCCCCGGGGCGATGCCCGGGGCTTCCGTCTGTGTGTGCGCGGGCACTTCCCCCGCCGCCGGTCCGGCGCCCGGGTGCGGCCGCGTCACTGTGCCCGAGTGACGGCTACCGCCACTGCTGCCAGATGGCGGCGCGGCCACCGGCGTTCGGTGCGGGCCACAGCTACCGTCGGCCGGGGCGTGGCGCCTGCGGGTGCACCTGTTGTCGTTCCCACGACCACAGACGCACCCAGTAGGTGATGGGCTGCCGCCGCTGGCGGTTCAGGTCAGCGGAGTCGGGCGGCCGGTGGTCGAGCCGGGGCCGGTCTCCGGTGGGCTCGACGGCCCGCGCCCGCCGGGGCCGATCTCGGGTGAGCTCGACGCCCGGCGCACGCCGGGAGCGATCTCCGGTGGGCTCGACGCCCGGCGCGCGCCGGGAGCGATCTCGGGTGAGCTCGACGCCCGGCGCACGCCGGGAGCGATCTCGGGTGGGCTCGACGCCCGGCGCACCGAGCCGGGACCGCCCGGCGGGTCCGATCCGCCCGCCCCGGTCGCCGGGGCGACGCCGGTCGGCCGGTCCCCGCCGCCCGACTTGTTCCGAGCGGGCCTGCGCACCGGCTCGGACGTGATGACCACCCCCGGCACGCTGTGCGTGATCCACTCGACCTGGGCCCGGCCGACGACCGGCTCCATCTGCCGCCGGAACCGCTCCCGCTCCTGCTCGGGCACGGCCGCCGCGGACCGGACCACCAGCGCGGCCACCATGTCGTTGAGCTTCACCATCACCGCCACCGCGGCCGGCAGGACCAGCACCGCCCACCAGGTCACCAGCTCGGCGAGGGCGAGCAGCGCGGCGAGCGCGACGACGCCCTCGAAGAATAGGAAGCAGAGCACCCCGCCGGGATTGACGAAGCGCAGGCCGAGGATCCGGGCGTAGAGCGGCCGGTACCGCTCCTCGTCGGCCGGGATCGTCGCCCACGAGCCGTGGCTCGCTCCGCTCACCGGGCGCCACCCTGCCGGGCGGCCGCGACCGAGAAGACCGCCCGCTCCAGGGCGTACGCCCGGTCGTCCGCGCCGCCCTTGACGGCGGCGTTGCACTCGGCGGCGGCCTGCATGGCCTGTACCAGCCCTTCCGGCGTCCAGCCGCGGGCGCGCTGCTGGGCGGAGCGGATCTTCCACGCCGGCATGCCGAGGGTGCTCGCCAACTGGTAGGGGTCGCCCCGCCCGGCCGCCGCGACCCGGGCCACGGTGCGCACGCCGTCGGCGATCGCGTCGGCGATCGGCACCGGGTCGACCCCCACGTGCAGCGCCCAGCGCAACGCCTCCAGCGCCCCGGGCAGGTCGCCCACCATGGCGGCGTCGGCGACGGTGAAGCCGGTCACCTCGACCCGGCCCCGGTAGTAGCGCGCCACGGTGTCGGCGCCGATCCGGCCGTCGGTGTCGGCCATCAGCTGGGAGCAGGCGGCGGCCAGCTCGCGCAGGTCGTTGCCGACCGCCGCGATGAGCGCCTCGGCGGCGTCCTCGGTGCACTTGCCGCCGGCCCGGCGGATCTCGTCGCGGACGAAGGCCACCCGGTCCCGGTGGCCCTTGAGCTTGGCCGCCGGCACGACAGTGGCGCCGGCCGCCTTGAGCCCGTCGGCGAACGCCTTGCCCTTGGCGCCGCCGAGGTGCAGCACGACGAGCTGCACCTCCGGGTCGGGATTCTTCGCGTACGCCAGCAGGGCGGTGACCAGGTCCTTGCGGGCGTCCTGACCGGACCGGAGGACCAGCACCCGCCGGCCGCCGAACAGGGACGGGCTGAGCATCTCGGCGATCTCGCCGACGGTCAGCGAGCCGGCCTGGTACTCCCGGACGTCCACGTCGGGGTCCACACTGCGGGCCCGGGCGACGGCTTCGGACACCGCCCGCGTGGCGAGCAGCTCTTCGTCGCCGAGGACGAGCAGAATGGGAGCGAGGCTGGCGGCGGTCACGCCGCCCATATTCGCACGGCACGCTGCCGGATCCAGCCTGGTCATCGGTACTCCGCTCGCGGAGCCCGCACTCAGCGCAAATCCAGACATCTATGTTGATTCATCGCTAATCGCTGGAATCGCCGTCGATCCGTCAACGCTGGCGCCCCGGGTCGACGCCCCGGGTCACCACCGCCAGGCCGGAGCGCCCGACCACCGCCGCCAGGTCGCCGTCGGTGTCGGTACGCAGCACCCGTGCCCCGCCCCGGGCCAGCCGGGCCAGCAGCGCCGGATTCGGGTGCCCGTAGGTGTTGCCGGTGCCGACCGGCACCAGGGCGACCGCCGGACGGACCGCGTCGAGGAACGCCGGGTCCTGATAGGCCGAGCCGTGATGCGGCACCTTCAGCACCTCCGCCCGCAGCTCCCCCGCCGGTACGTCGGCCAGCAGCGCCCGCTGCTGCTCGGTCTCCGCGTCGCCGGTGAGCAGGATCCGCACCCCGGACACCACGGCACGCAGCACTATCGAGTTGTTGTTCGGGTCGGAACGGGTGCCGCGCAACGGATGCGCCGACCCGAGGGTGGCCAGCTCGACCGCACCCGCCCGCCAGCGCCAGCCGGGCGTCACGGTCAGCAGCTCGGCGGCCCGTGCCGCCGCCTCCAACCGGACCAGGTCCCGACCGTGTTCCGGTTCCGGCCACGGTGGAGCGAGCACGGCCGCGACCCGGCGTCCCCGGAACACCCCGGCCACGCCACCGGCGTGGTCGACGTGGAAGTGGCTGATCACCAGCAGCGGCACCTCCCGTACGCCGAGCCGGCGCAGGCAGGCGTCCACCGCCGCCGGCTCCGGGCCGGCGTCGACCACCACGGCCCGCCCGGCGCTCACCGGCAGCACGATCGCGTCGCCCTGGCCGACGGCGCACGCGGCCACCACCCAGCCCGCCGGCGGCCAGCCGTCCGCCACCAGCCGGACCGGCAGCGTGCCGAGCATCACGGCGACCCCGACCACCGCGACCAAACGGCGCACCAGCGGCCGTCGGGTGGCCACCAGCAGCGCGCCGGTCAGGCCGGCCAGCAGCAGCGCGCCCGGCACGCCGCCCGGCCAGGGCAGGGTGCCGGCCGGCAGTTGCGCCCCGTACCGGGCGACCGTGACCAGCCACCACGCCGGCCAGCTCGCCAGCCAGGCGGCGAACTCGGCCCCGGTCGGCCAGACCGGTGACACCGCCGCCGCGAGCACGCCGAGCACGGTGGCCGGCGCGATCGCCGGTACCGCCAGCAGGTTGGCCGGCACCGCGACCAGGCTGACCGTGCCGGAGATCCCGGCGACCACCGGAGCGCAGGCGAGCTGTGCGGCGGCCGGCACCGCCAGAGCCTCGGCCAGCCCGGCCGGTACGCCCCGGCGACGCAACCCGTCCCGCCACCGGGGCGCGAGCAGCAGCAGGCCACCGGTGGCCAGGACGGAGAGCGCGAAGCCGGGGTCGCCGGCCAGCTCCGGGTCCACCAGCACCAGCACCGTCACCGCCGCGGCCAGGGCCGGCAGCGCGGCGCGGGGTCGGCCGGCGGCCAGCGCGACCAGCCCGATCGCGCCCATGGTGGCGGCCCGCACCACGCTCGGCGACGGACGGACCAGGATGACGAAGCCCACCAGCGCCACGGCGCACAGCCCCGCCGCCAGCCACGGGCCGGCCCGCGCCCACCGGGCCAGCAGCAGCACCGCACCGACGACGATCGCCACGTTGGACCCGGAGACGGCGTTCAGGTGGGTCATGCCGGTGGCCAGGAAGTCCTCCTCCACCGTGGCCGGCAGCCGGCTGGTGTCCCCGACCACCAGGCCGGGCAGCAGTCCACCCTGCTCGTCCGGCAGCGGCTCGCAGGCGCGTTGCAGACCGGCCCGGAGTTGGCCGGCGGCCCGCTGGGAGGCCGGCGCCGGGCCGTGCGGCTCGGGCGCACCGGTGGCGCGCAGCACGGCGGCGGTGAGGTCGCCGCCACGCGGGGCGGCCAGTCGCCCCTCGGCGGTGAGGCGCTGCCCGGGCAGCAGTCCCCGCCAGCCCGGGTCGGTGGCGAGCACCAGCACGCGCACCGGCGCGACCACCCGCCGACCGTCCGGGCCGGTGACGCCGACCAGTTCGGCCGCCACCAGCAGCATCGCCGGCCGGCCCATGGCGCCGCCGCGGACCGGCCGGGGATCGTCGCGCACCACCAGCTCGGCGGTGACGCTGGCCCGCTCGTCGACCAGGGCGCGGACCGGCCCGGCGTCCCGGACGGCCAGCCGGGCGGCGGTCGCGCTGGCGCCGCAGACCACCCCGATCAGGACCGCGACGGCGATCCAGCCGTACCGCCGCAGGCGCGCCGACGGCCGGCCGAGGACGCCCAGCAGACGCAGCGCGCCGAGGACGGCCAGCGCGGCCGCCGTCGCGGCCAGCAGCAGCGTGCGCGCGGCGGTGAGGTGCAGCCCGGCCAGCGCTGCCAGCCAGGCCGCCACCGCCAGCCCGGCCAGCCGCAGGTCCGGCACCGCCTCCGGATCCGCTGCCCTGTCCGTGCCTGCGGGCCGGGCCGAACGGGGTGGGGCAGCCGGTGTGCCGGCTCGGCCGGCGCCGGGAGCGGGCGGGTGCCGGGTACTCACACCGTCACCAGGTCCTTGAGCTGCTCGTACCGGGCGTCGCCGATGCCGTCCACCTGGCGCAGGTCGCCGACGGCCCGGAACCCGCCGTGCTGCTCGCGGTGGTCGAGGATGCGTTGGGCGAGCACCGGCCCGACGCCGGGCAGCGAGTCGAGCTGCGCCAGCGTGGCGGTGTTCAGGTTGACCCGCCCGCCGGGTGCCGCCGCTGCGGGCCCCGGCCCGGCCGGTGCGCCGGGTGCGCCCGCCACGTTCGGCGGCGCCGGGACGCCGACCACTATCAGCTCGCCGTCGGTGACCTTGCGGGCCGGGTTGAGCAGGGCCACGTCCACGCCGGGCAGCGCCCCGCCGGCCGCCTCGACGGCGTCGGCGACCCGGGCACCGGCCGGCACCCGGACCAGCCCGGGCCGGCGTACCTTGCCCGCCACGGCCACCACCAACTCGCCGGCCGGTGACGCCACCGGATCGTCGAGCGACGACGAGCCGAGCGGCCCGGCCGGTGCCGCGGTCGCCAGCGGGGCGACCGGCTCGGCCCGTGGCCGGGACCGCCAGGCCCAGAAGCCGGCGCCGAGCACGACCAGCACGGCCACCAGAGCCAGCGCCCGTACGCCCCGCCGCCCCGGATCGAAGACCCCGGGGCCGGGCAGGCGGGGCGTCGACGGGCCGGCCCCCGCCCCGCCCACCGCTTCCGGGTCGGGACCCGACCGGGCGGCAGGCCGCGACAGGGTGGCCCGGACCGGCACGTGGCCGAGCCCGGACAGCAGATCCTCGGGGACAGCGGGCGAAGGGCCGCCCACCCGATCCGGTCCGGCGAGCGGCGGCTCGCCGCCGAACGACCCCGGGGCAGCGCTCAGGTCGGGCGGGTCTGCCGCGAGCCCCGGCGCGGCGCCGGACCGCCCGGCAGGAGGCGCATCGGGCCCCTCCGCGTCGTCGGCCGCCGCGCCGGGCAGCAGGCGCCGCAGGCGCTGGCGCACCACCGCGTCCTCGTCATTCGACACGGCGCGAGGCTAGGCCGCTCCGACCGCCCCCGTACGCTCGCGCCGGTCCGGCTGTGGACACACACCTGCCCTGTGGACAGCGCCCTGATCATGCGGCGGGTGTGCTAGCGAATGCTCGCAGCCGCGTCGGTGTGCGCCGGCCAGAGGCGCAGGTGGCCGGCCAGGTCGAGCCCGTCGAACCAGCGGTGCCGGTGTCACCCCCGCACCGCTCGGGCCACCACCCAGCCGTCCTGACAGACGCTCGGCCAGGTCCTTCGCAGTGATCATGATCGACACGAGCCGAGCCGCCGGGCCACGCATTCCTCCCCGGCGCGTCCGCGACCGCGCTGGTCAGTGCGCCTCGGGGTCGATGCCGAGCACCGAACGGCCGCCGTCGACCGGCAGGGTCACCCCGTTGACGAAGCCCGCCGCGGGCGACAACAGGTAGGCGACCGCCTCCGCCACCTCCTCGACCCGGCCGATCCGCCCGACCGGGTGCAGGCGCCGCAACTCCGCGTCGATCCACTCCGCCTCGGCCGGTTCCCGCTCGGCGAGGAAGGCGGCGTGCCGTTCGGTGGCGATCGACCCGAGCGCGACCGCGTTGGTGCGGATGCCGTGCGGGCCGTACTCGACGGCCAGCGCCCGGGTCAGCCCCTCGACGGCCGCCTTCGCCGTCGCGTACGGCAGGCAGCCGCGCACCGGCCGGCGGGCCTGGTGGGACGAGACGTTGACGATGGCGCCGGCGGTGCCGGCGGCGAGGTACCGGCGGACCGCGGTGGCCGCGCCGACCACGGCCGGGCGCAGGTTGAGCCCGATCAGGTCGAGCACCTCGGCCGCGGGCGCGGCGTGCACCGAGGCGTCCCGGAACACCGCCGCGTTGTTCACCCACCCGGTCAGCGGGCCGGCGCGTTCCGCCAGGTCGGCGGCGCGCGTGACGATCTCCTCGGCGCCGGCGTCCCCGATCACCGCCACCAGCCGTTCCGGGGTAGCCGAATGGCGCAGCCAGTCGAGCGCGTCGCCGTCGTGTTCGATCATCACGACGGTGTCGCCGGCGGCCGCCAGCCGTTCCGCGACGGCCCGGCCCACGCCCCGGCCACCGCCGGTCACCACGATGGACATCGCCGCTCCTCTCCCCCGCCGTCACCCTGGCCAACACGCTTGCCTGCCGGCCGCTGCCCCATCCGTGCGGGCAGCTCGAAAGGACACGTCGCCCTCCGCCTGCCGCGCCGGGCAACCCAGCGGAGCCGACCACCCGGCCCGGGCAGCTCCACGAAGCCAACCTGCCAGCCCGACCCGTCCTCCGCCGCCCGGCCCGGCCTCAGCGGAGAGCCGCCACCGGCCGGGCACGCACGCCACACCAACCCTGCCAGCTCGACGGGACGGGCACCGTCCGAACAGGCCGCACCCCGGCGGGGACCGGCCGGTCAGCCGCCGTCGGGGGCGGGCCGGCGGTGCACCACCACGCACGCCAGGCCCGGACCGGCGTGCGCGGCCACCACCGCACCGGCCTCCGAGACGTACGCGTCGTGCAGGCGGTCGCCGAGCCGCTCGCGCAACGCGGTCAGCAGCGCCTCGGCCCGCTGCGGGGCGGCGAGGTGGTGCACGGCGAGGTCCACCTCGGCGTCGCCGGCCGCCTCGACGGCCAGGTCGACCAGCCGCGCCACGCCCCGGCTCGCGGTGCGCACCTTGTCCTTGAGCACGATCGCGCCGTCCGGCATGTGCATGATCGGCTTTACCGACAGGGCGGTGCCGAACAGCGCCTCGGCCGCGCCGATCCGGCCGCCCCGGCGGAGGAACTCCAGCGTGTCGACGTAGAACCAGATGGTGGTGCGGCCGACGGTGGCCAGCGCGGCGTCGCGTACCGCCGGGAGGTCGGCGCCCCGGTCGGCGGCCGCGGCGGCCGCCACGGCCGGGAAGCCCAGGCCCATGCCGCAGGAGCGGCTGTCGACCACCGCGACCCGGTCGCCGAACTCCGCGGCGGCCAGCCGGGCCGCCTCCACCGTGCCGGAGAGTTCGGCGGAGATGTGCACCGAGACGATGCCGTCCGCACCCTCGTCGAGCAGCCGGCGGTACGTCTGGGCGAACTGCTCCGGGGCGGGCCGGGAGGTGCTCACCGAGACCCGCCGGCCGCCGAGCGCCCGGGTCGCGTCGGCCGGGAACGTCTCGACGCCCTCCAGCCCCTCCGCCCCGTTGAGCACGACGGTCAGCGGCACCACGGTCAACCGGTGGGCGGCGAGCAGTTCGGCGGGCAGGTAGGCGGTGGAGTCGGTGACGACCGCGACGGGCATGCCCGGCACGCTAGCCGATGCCGCCCCGGTGCGCCGAGGCCGCGCCCCTCAGACCGGCTCGGCCGGGGCCGGTGCGCTGATCAGCCCGACGTTGTGGGCGCGCAGGTGCCAGCCCCGCACCTCGTCGTGGCGCAGCTCGGTCCAGTGGCAGTTCTGCAGCGAGCCGATGGTGCGCAGCACCTGGTGGTCCCAGCCGAGCAGCTGGCCGCAGCCCTGCCGGGCGCCGCCGCCGTGGGTGGCGACCACGACGGTCCCGCCGGCCACCGCGTCGGCGGCGTCCTGCAACGCCGCGCCGACCCGCTTGCCGAGGTCGTCGAGGGTCTCGATGCCGGCGCCGGGGTCCGGGTCGCCGGCCCGCCAGCGGGCGTACTCGCTCGGGTAGCGGCGGGCCGCCTCGGCCAGCTCCAGCCCCTGCCACTGGCCGAAGTGCCGCTCGCGCAGCCGGGGGTCGGTGCGTACCGGCAACCCGGTGACCGCGGCCAGCGCGGCGGCGGTGTCCGCCGCGCGCCGCAGGTCGCTGGCGACGATGGCGTCCGGGCGCAGCCCGGCCAGCAGCGGGGCGGCGGCCCGGGCCTGCTCGCGGCCCAGGTCGTTGAGGGGTACGTCGGTCTGCCCCTGGACCCGGCCGGCGGCGTTCCAGTCGGTGTTGCCGTGCCGCCAGATGATCAGGCGGGTCATTCCGCGGCGGCGGTGCCGGACTCGGCCTCGACCAGGTCCCGGTCAACGAACGGGATGGTTGGGCAGTCCTTCCAGAGCCGGTCGAGGGCGTAGAACTCGCGCTCCTCGGTGTGCTGGACGTGCACCACGACGTCGACGTAGTCGAGCAGCACCCAACGGCCGCCGCGCTCGCCCTCGCGGCGCACCGGCTTGGCCTTCTCGGGCAGCTGGAGCAGTCGCTCCTCGATGGCGTCGACGATGGCCAGCACCTGGCGCTCGTTGGGGGCCGCGGCGAGCAGGAACGCGTCGGTGATGGCGAGCTGGTCGCCCACGTCGATGATGACGATGTCCTGCGCCTTCTTGTCGGCGGCGGCCTGTGCGGCAGCGATCGCCAGCTCGTGAGCGCGTTCGGAAACTGTCACCGTTCTCCTTCGATCAACCGTGCGATCCTCCAAGCGTCTCACACGCGGCCGAATTCCGACTTGTCAGTTCTGGCCGATTACCCGCACGGTCTGGTCGGTACCGGGCGAAATCACTGCTGATAGAGGCGCCGCTTGGCGATGTACTGCACCACACCGTCGGGCACCAGGTACCAGACCGGCTCACCGCGGGCGACCCGCGCCCGGCAGTCGGTGGACGAGATGGCCATCGCGGGCACCTGGATCAGGCTGACCGTGTCGGCCGGCAGGTGCGCGTCGGAGAGTTCGAACCCGGGCCGGGTCACCCCGATGAAGTGGGCCAGCTCGAAGATCTCGTCGAGGTCCTTCCAGCTGAGGATCTTCGCCAGCGCGTCGGCGCCGGTGATGAAGTAGAGCTGGACCTTCGGGCCGTACTCGGCGTGCAGGTCGCGCAGCGTGTCGACGGTGTAGGTGGGGCCACCGCGGTCGATGTCGACCCGGCTGACCTGGAAGCGGGGGTTGGAGGCGGTGGCGATCACCGTCATCAGGTAGCGGTCCTCGGGCGGGCTGACCGGCTCGTCGGCCTTCTGCCACGGCTGGCCGGTGGGGACGAAGACCACCTCGTCCAGCCCGAACCGGTCGGCCACCTCGCTGGCCGCCACGAGGTGTCCGTGGTGGATGGGGTCGAAGGTGCCACCCATGATCCCGATCCGCCGGATGTCTTCCTCCACCCCGTGATCCTATGCCGGCCAGGGGGTCGCGGAGCCGGCGCGGCCACCCTTATACTCGTCTACGAGTAATCGCAGGCGAGTGCGGCGAGGAGGTGGCCATGCCCAAGCGACGCAAGGTGGGGAACCTGCTGGCGCTGGCCGTGCTCTCCGCCCTCGTCCAGCGGCCGATGCACCCGTACGAGATCGCCACCGCGCTGCGGGCCTGGGGCAAGGACCAGGACATGGAGATCAAGTGGGGGTCGTTCTACACGGTCATCCGCAACCTCGACCGGCACGGGCTGATCGCGGCGGTGGAGAGCGTCCGGGCGGGCCGGCGACCCGAGCGCACGGTCTACCGGATCACCGACGCCGGCCGGGCCGAGCTGGTCGACTGGGCGCGGGAGCTGGTCTCCACCCCGGAGTCGGAGCAGTCCCGGTTCCGCGCCGGCCTCTCCGTGCTCGCCGCGCTGCACCCCGACGAGGCGACGGCGCTGCTGCGGCGCCGGCTGGAACTGCTCGACGAGCTGATCCGGGCCGGTCGGGCGGCGCTCGCCGAGCACCTGCGCCAGGTGCCCCGGCTGTTCCTGGTCGAGTCCGAGTACGACCTGGCGGTCCAGGAGGCGGAGGCGGCCTGGGTCCGCGACCTGCTGGCCGCCTTCACCTCGGGCGACTTCCCCGGGCTCGACCAGTGGCGGACCTTCCACGAGACCGGTGAGCTGCCGGCCGAGCTGACCGACGTCGCGGAGAGGAGCCGCCGCACCGAGTGACCGGCGGCCCCGGCGCGGTGCGCCAACACCGCGCCGGGGCCCTTACCTCGAACCACACCTGGGAAGGTGCCCGGCCCGAAGCGGCAACCACGAGGATAACCGGGCTCCCACCCAGGACGGTTTCGCACACCATCGAACCCCTGGAGAGGACCCATGACCCGAGTGAGGACAGCCCTCGTCATCGGCGGCGGCATCGCCGGCCCGGTGACCGCGCTGGCGCTACGCCGCGCCGGCATCGCCGCCACCGTCCACGAGGCGTACCCGAGCACCACCGACGGCATCGGCGGCACCCTCGCGCTCGCCCCGAACGGCGTCGCCGCCCTGCGTACCGTCGACGCCGCCGACGCGGTGACCGCGATCGCCACCCCCATCCACCGGACGGTGATGGCCGTCGGCCGCAAGCGCATCGACCTGCCCGGCCTGGCCGACGTGCCACCGCTGCGGGTGGTGCACCGCAACGAACTGCACCGGGTGCTGCACGAGCGGGCCCGCGCCGCGGACGTACCGATCGAGCACGGAAAGCGCCTGGTCGAGGCGCGGGAGACCGCCGCCGGGGTGACCGCGGTCTTCGCCGACGGCAGCACCGCCACGGCCGACGTGCTGATCGGCGCCGACGGCGTCCGGTCGACCGTGCGCACCCTCATCGACCCGGCGGCGCCCGGCCCGCGGTTCACCGGCCTGCTCGGCTTCGAGTCGGTCGCCCGGCACGAGGTGGACGTCGAACCGGGCACCATGACCTTCGCCTTCGGCCAGCGCGGCTACTACCTCTACTGGCCCGAGCCGGGCGGCGGCACCCGGTGGGGGGTCAACCTGCCCGGGCAGCGGCCGATGAGCCTGGTCGAGGCCCGCGCGGTCGCGCCGGACGAGTGGCTGCGCACGCTGCGGGCCGCGTACGCCGACGACGACCCGGGCCGCGACCTGCTCCGCACCAGCGACCCGGCCGGCCTGCAGGTGGTGGGCGCGCTGCACATCATGCCGCCGGTGCCGCACTGGCACCGGGGGCGGATGGTGCTGGTCGGCGACTCGGCGCACGCGCCCTCGAACAGTTCCGGGCAGGGCGCGTCGCTGGCCATCGAGAGCGCCGTGCAGCTCGCCCGCTGCCTGCGCGACCTGCCCGACGTCGGTTCGGCGTTCGCCACCTTCGAGCGGCTGCGGCGCGCCCGGGTGGAGCGGATCGCCGCCCGGGCGGCCCGGATCAACCAGGCCAAGGCGCCGGGCCCGGTGGCCCGCGCGCTGATGCCGCTGCTGATGCCGTTGCTGGTGAAGACCGCGATGAACCCGGAGAAGACGGTCGGCCCGGAACAGCGCTACGTCATCGACTGGGACGCCCCGGTGGCGCCCGAGCCGGCGCGGCGCTGACCGGCCAGTGGGGTGGCACACCGGGCTCGGTGTGCCACCCCACTGGCGCACGCCGCACCGTCCACCCTGGTCGACCGAAGGCGGCGGCCCGCCGCCCGGCCGGATCAGGCGGTGGCGGCGGCGACGGCGGTGCGGGCGACCAGCGCCCGGCGCAGGTCGTCGTCGGCGTCGGTGACCACCCGGCGCAGACCGGGAGTGAGGTCGTCGCGGGCCAGCAGCGCCGCGGCCGCCTCCCGGGTGGGCTGCGCCACCGCGTAGCGGGGGAAGGCCAGGCCGGCCACCCGGTCCGCCGTCCAGGGCGTACGCAGCCGCGCCGCGGCCGGCATGTCGGCGAAGTAGCGCTCGACGTACCCGGCCGTCAGCTCGGCCTGCTCGGGCTGCCAGAAGCCCTCCGCGGTCGCCTCGACCAGCCGGTTGGACAGCTCGGCGTTCGACACGACGATCTCCCACGCGGCCCGCTTCGCCGCCGGGTCGGGCAGCGCGCCCCAGCACCGGGCGGCCCGCTCGGCGCCCGCGGCGCTCGGGTCGGCGGCCGCCTCGGCGGCGATCTCCGTCTCGCCGGCCGCGCCGAGCACCACCAGCCGGTAGAGCACCGCCCAGCGCAGCTCCGCGTCGACGGCCAGCCCGGCCGGTACGCCGCGCCCGGCCAGCCAGCCGGTGAGCAGGTCGGCGTCGGTGGTGGCGGCGATCCAGGCGCGGGCCGCGGCCAGCTGCAACGACCGGCCGGCCGGGGCGCCGTCGAGCAGGTGCCGGCAGGCGTCGGCGACCCGGGCCAGCGCGGCCGTGCGGGCCGCCGGCTCCAGGTAGCGGTCGATCAGCGAGCGGCTGAGCGTGAGCACGTCCTCGGCGACGATCACCTCGGTCTCGGCGGGCAGCGCGGCGGCGATCAGCTCGACCAGCCCGCTCACCGGCCGCTCCCCGTCGATGGCGGCGTCCAGCGCCTCGCGCCACAGCAGCGCCCGGGCCAGCGGGTCGGCCAGACCCGGCAGCACCAGCGGCACGGCGTCGGCCGAGGCCGGGTCGAGGCGGACCTTGGCGAAGGTCAGGTCGCCGTCGTTGGGCAGCAGCAACCGGGCCGCCGGCTGGCCGGTCAGCTCGGCGAGCACCGTCCGGCCGCCGTCGGTGTCCGGGTCGAGATCCACCTCGATCCGGTCGACAGTGCCGTCGGCGGAGTACCGGCCCACGCCGATGCGGTGCGGGCGCAGCACCGGGTGCGTCTCCGGGGCGGTCTGCACCACCGTCACCTCGCGGTAGCGGCCGTCGGCGTCGACGGCGACCTCGGCGCGCAGCGTGTTGACCTGGGCGCGGCGCAGCCAGCGTTCGGCCCAGCCGGCCAGGTCGCGTCCGCTGGCGGCGGAGAGGCTGCCGAGCAGGTCGGCCAGGGTGGCGTTGCCGAAGCGGTGCTTCGCGAAGTGGGCGTTCAGGCCGGCGAGGAAGGCGTCGTCGCCGAGCCAGGCCACCAGCTGCCGCAGCACGCTGGCGCCCTTGGCGTACGAGATGCCGTCGAAGTTGAGCAGCCCCTGGGCGGCGTCGGCCACCTCCTCGGGCGCCACCGGGTGGGTGGAGGGGCGCTGGTCGGCGGCGTAGCCCCAGGCCTTGCGGCGCATCGCGAAGGTGGTCCACGCCTGGTCGAAGCGGGTCGCCTCGGCGGTGACCCGGGTGCCCAGGTACTCCGCGAAGGACTCGTTCAGCCACAGGTCGTCCCACCAGCGCATGGTGACCAGGTCGCCGAACCACATGTGCGCCATCTCGTGGGCGATGGTGGTGGCGCGCAGCTCGCGCTGGGTGTCGGTCACCGCGGACCGGAAGACGTAGTCGTCGCGGAAGGTGACCAGCCCCGGGTTCTCCATCGCGCCGGCGTTGAACTCCGGCACGAACGCCTGGTCGTACTTGCCGAACGGGTAGCGCTCGTCGAAGAGCTGGTGGAACCGGTCCAGGCACTGTTTGGTGACGGTGAAGATCTCGTCCGCGTCGGCGTCCAGGTGCTCGGCGAGCGAGCGGCGGCAGTAGACGCCGAGCGGGATGCCGTCGTGCTCGTCGCGTCGCACGTGCCAGGGCCCGGCGACGAGCGAGACGAAGTAGGTGGCCAGCGGCGCGGTCGGGGCGAACTCCCAGCGGCCGGGGCGCGGGGTGGCGGCGAGCACGCCGTTGGCCGCCACCGTCCAGTGCTCCGGGGCGGTCACCGCGAGGGTGACCGGGGCCTTCAGGTCGGGCTGGTCGAAGGCGGCGAAGATGCGCTGCACGTCGTCCAGGAAGGACATGGCGTAGAGGTAGGTCTCGCCGTCGGCCGGGTCGACGAACCGGTGGATCCCCTCGCCGGTGTTGGTGTAGGCCATCTCGGCCTCGACGGTCAGCGTGTTGGTCTCGGCCAGCCCGGTCAGCGGCAGCCGGTTGTCGTCCAGCGTGGCCGGGTCCAGGTCGCTGTCGTTGAGCCGTACCGCCAGCAGTTTCGCGGGTTTGACCTCGACGAACGTCGCGGTGCCGGCGGTCGCCCGGAACCGGATGGTGACGTGCGAGCGGAACCGCTCCGCACCGCCGGTGAAGTCGAGGTCCACCTGGTAGGACTCGACGGTGATCGCCGCGCCACGCGCGGTCGCCTCTACACGGGTCAGGCTGGGCATCCGCTTATCCTGCCGGATGGGGAACCGCACGTGTCTCCCCCGTGACCCGTGGCACTGGAGGATGAACCATGGCTTCGCACCCCAAGGGCGACTTCGACCTGTCCCGGGCGGTCTGGCAACGGGCCGAGGGCGACACCTCCGACAGCGCCGTCGAGGTCGCCTTCGTCGACGACCTGATCGGCATGCGCAACTCGGCCGAACCGGACGGGCCGGTGCTGGTCTTCACCCAGGCCGAGTGGGACGCCTTCGTGGCCGGCGCCCAGGATGGCGAGTTCGACCTGGACTGACCGGAGCGGCGGGCTCACCCGTCGCCCCAGCCGAGACCGCCGGGGCCGGCCGCGTGGTGGAACCCCGGATGCTCGGCCACGTCCGCGCAGCGCTCGCCGTCGGGACCGACGGCCCCGCAGAACAGCCGCTCGGCCCGGTGCCAGGCGTCGGCGGGCGACAACGCGGCCGCGCCGAGCGCCAGCTCGGGCCGGAGCAGGCTCAGCGCCTCGGCGTAGCCGACCGCCAGCTCGCGGGCGTCGGCCGGGCCGGCGGCGGTGAAGCCGAGGTGCACGGTGTAGAAGCGGACCGGCCGGGCGGCCCGCGGGGGCGGCGCGAGCAGCGGCGCCCCGGCGGCGTCCCGTCCCCCGCCGAGCCGCTCGACCGTACGCTGCCGCCAGTACGGCGACGTGTTGTCCCGCATGGGCCCCTCCCCGTGGTCGACTCATCGGCGCCGGCCCGCCCGGCGCCGCCTCGCCGGGCACGCCGGCCGACCACCCGGGGGTGACCCGCCGGTGGCCCGGCGAACCGGTCCGCTGCCGGACGGCCCGCGCCACCGCACCCGACGCCGCCCACCCAGCCAAGCAGATCCGGCCGCTCCGGGGAGGGGCCAGCCGGCGGGCGGTTTGCTGGCCCCTCCCCGGCCAGCCGTGCCGTCGGGGCCGGCCGGACCCGGGATTCAGCGCCCCTGACCTGGGTAGAAGCAACGTGGCCGAAGCACATCGGCGGGCCGGCCACGGTCACGGCCCCGCACCGCAGCGTCAGGAGGCGCCATGCCGTCCATCCCGGCGGACCGCAGCCCGGACAGCACCCTCGCCTTCCTGCGCGACGGCTACCGCTTCGTCGGTGCCCGGTGCGACCGGTACGGCACGGACATCTTCCAGACCCGGCTGCTGCTGGAACGCACCATCTGCCTGCGCGGCCGGCCGGCGGCGGTGCTCTTCTACGACAACGAACGCTTCGTCCGCGCCGGCGCCATGCCGCTGCGGGCCCAGCGGACGCTCACCGGTCGCGGCGGCGTGCAGGGGCTCGACGGCGCGACCCACCGGGACCGCAAGGCGATGCTGATGTCGATCATGACGCCGACCGCGGTCCGGCAGATCGGCCAGCTCTTCGACGACGAGTGGCGGGCCCGGATCCCGGTCTGGGAGAAGTCCGGGCCGGTCGTGCTCTACGACGAGCTGGGCCGGATGCTCACCCGCGCGGTCTGCGCCTGGGCCGGGGTGCCGCTGGCCGACGGCGACGTGCTCCGGCGCACCGACGAGCTGCACGCGATGATCGACGGGCCGGCCGCGCTCGGCCCCCGGCACTGGCGGGGCCTGCTGGGCCGCCGCCGGGGCGAACACTGGGCGGGCGACCTCGTCGAGCGGGCCCGGGTCGGCACCCTGCCCGCCCCGGAGGGCAGCGCGCTCCGGGTGATCGCCGAGCACCGGGACGAGCGGGGGCGGCCGCTGCCCCGCCGGATCGCCGCGGTGGAACTGCTCAACGTGCTCCGGCCGACGGTCGCCGTGGACCGCTTCATCGTCTTCGCCGCGCTGGCCCTGCACGACCACCCGGCCTGGCGACAGCGGGCCGGGGAGAGCGACGAGGCCGCCGAGTGCTTCGTGCAGGAGGTCCGCCGCTACTACCCGTTCTTCCCGATGGCGGCGGCCCGGGTCCGGCGCTCCTTCGACTGGCAGGGCTACCACTTCCCGCGCGGGCGGCGGGTGGTGCTGGACCTGTACGGCACCAACCACGACCCCACCCTCTGGCCGCAGCCCGAGCAGTTCCGCCCGGAGCGCTTCGCCAACTGGCGGGCCGACCCGTTCGGGCTGATCCCGCAGGGCGGCGGTGAGCACCTGACCGGGCACCGCTGCGCCGGCGAGTGGATCACCATCGAGCTGATGAAGCGGGCGGTGACCAACCTGACCACCGCCATGCGGTACGACGTGCCGCCGCAGGACCTGGCGGTGAGCCTGCGCCGGATGCCGGCGCTGCCGCCCAGCGGCTTCCTGATCACCAACGTGCGGCGGACCGCCTGACGTCCGGCCGCCCGCCGAAGGGCCGCCCGGCGTGGGGGCGGCCCTTCGGCGGGCGGGGCCGGCGCGCCAGCCGGTCAGGCCGGGTGCAGCACGCTGCGCAGGCAGCCCTCCTGCTTCTTCTCGAACACCTCGTAGCCGCGCACCCCCTGCTCCAGCGACAGCGGGTGGGTGGCGAGGTAGCCGGGATCGATCTCGCCGGCGGCGAGCCGGTCCAGCAGCATCGGGATGTAGCGCTGGGCGTGCATCTGCCCCATCCGCAGCACCAGCGCCTTGTTCATCGCCGCGCCGAGCGGGAACTTGTCGACGAGCCCGCCGTAGACGCCGACGATGCTCACCGTGCCGCCCTTGCGGCAGGCCATGATCGCCTGGCGGACCGAGGTGGGCCGGTCGGACTGCAGGCGCGCGGTCTGCTTGGCCTTGTCGTACGCGTACGCCGGGCCGACGTCGTGGCTCTCCATGCCGACCGCCTCGATGCAGGCGTCCGGCCCCCGTCCGGCGGTCATCTCGCGCAGCGCCTCCAGCACGTCGGTATCCGCGTAGTTGACAGTCTCCACGCCGAGCCGGTCGGCGGCGGTGGCCAGCCGCTCCGGCAGCCGGTCGATGACGATCACGCGCCCGGCGCCGAGCAACTGGGCGGCGCGGGCGGCCATCTGCCCCACCCCGCCGGCGCCCCAGACCGCGACCACCTCGCCGCCGGTGAGCCCGCAGAAGTCGGCGGCCATCCAGCCGGTGGGCATGGCGTCGGAGGCGAAGACCACCGAGTCGTCCGGCACCCCGTCGGGCACCGGGAACGCCCCGACGTCGCCGAACGGCACCCGGACGTACTCCGCGTGGCTGCCCGAGTAGCCGCCGGCGGCATGCGAGTAGCCGAGGATGCCGGCCGGGGAGTGCCCCCAGAGCTTCTCGGTGAAGACCGGCTGCGGGTTGGAGTTGTCGCAGAGCGAGTACTGCTCGGTCCGGCAGTACCAGCAGCCGCCGCAGGCCACCACCGAGCCGACCACCACCCGGTCGCCGACCTTCAGCCGGCGTACCCCCGGCCCGGTCTCCACCACCTCGCCCATGAACTCGTGACCGAGCACGTCCCCCTCGCGCATCGCCGGCAGGTAGCCGTTGATCAGGTGCAGGTCCGATCCGCAGACGCTGCTGGCCCGGACCTTGACGATGATGTCGCCCTCGGCGCGGATCCGCGGCTCGGGGACGTCGCGCACGGCCAGTTTGCCGACTCCCTCCCAGCACAGCGCCCTCACGCCCGGCCTCCCGTCGTCAGCTTCTCGCGCACCCTGTCGGTCGCCGCCTCCTGGGCCGGGCTCCGACCGGACGGGTCCCGACGGGTGTCGATCACCTGCCCGGCCTCGATGAGCGACTTCACCCGGCGCAGGGTGTCCCGCAGGCCCAGGTCCGGCTCGTCGCCGGCGGCCAGGCCGAACGCCCGGCGCAACCGCCCGGAGCGGTAGCGCAGCTCGGCCCGGATCTCGGTGCCCCGGTCCTGCGGCGCGGGCACCAGCTCGACCGTGCCGTGCTGCTCGGGCCCGTCGGTCACCCGCCAGGTCAGCCGTCCCGGGCCGGCGACCTGGATCTCGGCGCACCACTCGGTGCCGCCGCCGGCCGGGTCGCGGGCCACGCACCGCCAGCGGTTGTCGGCCAGTTGCTCCAGCGTCGCCCACTCCGCCAGCGCCCGGTCCAGCCGCTCCCGGTCGGTCCAGAAGCCGATCACCTCGTCCACCGGCCGGTCCACGGTGATCCCGCGCCGCACCACGTACCAGCCGTCCTGCCGCTCCGGCTGGTGCCGACGGCGGCGCCGGGCCACCGTCCGGCCGACGCCGACCGCGGTCAACGCCCCGGCGCCGAGCAGCACCCACCTCGTTCCGTTGCTGGTCATCACGTCTCCTCCACCGGGCGCCTCGGGGTGGACAGCCCGTGCCGTTGCGCTACCCGGCACCGGCCCCGCGAAACGACAGACCGGTTTGATCCAGCGATATCCGGGCACCTGCTGCGGGCACCGACATCTCGCCCGGGAGGCCCCGTTGCCCTTCGACGCCAGCGCCTACGGCCGGCACGTCGCCGCCGTCTACGACGACACGTACGCCCACCTGGACCCGGCCGAGGCGGTGGAGCGGCTGGCGGCGCTGGCCGACGGCGGCCCGGTCTGCGAGTTCGGCGTCGGCACCGGGCGGCTGGCGCTGCCGCTGCTGGCGCGGGGCCTGACCGTCGCCGGCATCGAGGGTTCGCCCGAGATGGTGGCCGGGCTGCGGGCCAAGCCGGGCGGCGACCGGATGGAGGTAGCCGTCGGCGACTTCGCGCAGACCCGGGTGCCCGGCGAGTTCGCGCTGGTCGTGCTGGCCTTCAACACCATCTTCGCGCTGCCGGACCAGGCCGCTCAGGTGGCCTGCTTCCGCAACGTCGCCGCCCACCTGCGTCCGGGCGGCCGGTTCGTGGTCGAGGCGTGGGTGCCGGACCCGGGCGCGTTCCGGGCCGGGTCCGCGCTGCGGCCGGTGCGGGTCGCCGAGGACGAGGTGCTGCTGGAGGCGGCCGTGCTGCACCCGGCCGAGCAGCGGATGACCACCACGAAGATCCGGCTCACCGACGGCGGGGTGCGGCTGCTGCCGGCGAACCACCGCTACGCCTGGCCGGCCGAGCTGGACCTGATGGCCGAGCTGGCCGGGATGGCCCGGGAGCACCGCTGGGCGGACTGGTCCGGGCGGCCGTTCAGCGACGACAGCCGGGAGCACGTCTCGGTCTGGCGCCGGCCGGTGGCGGCGTGAGCGCCCCGACCCGCCCGGCCGGCGGGGCCACCGGCGACGACCGGGCCCGCCCGCCCGCGCCCGGTCCGACCGGTCCGACCAGCGGCGACGAATCCGCCCGGGCCGCCACGGCCGGGCCCGCCGGCGACCGGCCGCGCCCGCTGCCGATGTCGTACGTGCTGCCGCTGCGCTGGGCCGACGACGCCGGCCTGGCCGAGCTGACCGACTACCTGCGGTGGCTCGCCACCCGGGTCGAGGTGACAGTGGTGGACGGCTCCGCCCCGGAGGTCTTCGCCCGGCACGCGCGCGCCTGGCGCGGGCTGCTCCGGCACATGCCCCCGGATCCGGCGCTGCGCGGCGTGAACGGCAAGGTCGTCGGGGTGCTCACCGGCGTCCGGGCGGCGCGGCACGAGCACGTGGTGGTCGCCGACGACGACGTCCGCTACGACGAGGCCGGGCTGCGCGCGGTACACCGGCTGCTGCACCGGGTGGACCTGGTCCGGCCGCAGAACTACTTCGACCCGCTGCCGTGGCACGCGTACTGGGACACCGGGCGGACCCTGCTGAACCGGGCGCTCGGCGCGGACTACCCGGGCACCCTCGCCGTGCGCCGGAGCACCTTCCTCGGCATGGGCGGCTACGACCCGGACGTGCTCTTCGAGAACCTGGAGCTGATCCGCACGGTGCGCGCGTACGGGGGCACCGAGGCGGCCCCGGCCGGGTTGTACGTCCGTCGGCTGCCCCCGGACACCGCGCACTTCCGCGGCCAGCGGGTCCGCCAGGCGTACGACGACCTGGCCCAGCCGGTGCGGCTGGTGACCTCGCTGGCGGTCCTGCCGGCGCTGGCGGCGGTGACCCTGGCCCGGCGACCCGGGCTGCTGCTCGGCGCGGCCGCGACCACCGTGGGGCTGGCCGAGGTCGGCCGGCGGCGGGCCGGCGGCACGGTGGTCTTCCCGCCCGCCACCGCCCTGGCGGCGCCGCTGTGGCTGCTGGAGCGGGGCGTCTGCGCCTGGCTGGCGGTCGGCCGCCGGGTCCTCTTCGGCGGCGTCCGCTACGCGGGCACCCGCGTCCGCCGCGCCGCCCACTCCGAACGCGCCCTCCGCCGCCGCCTCCGCTGACCGCGATCGTGCGCGTTCCGCCCCGGCGGGGTGGTAACGCCGCGGATGCCGAACCCAGGGTGCACGATCGCGAGAGCCGGGACGCACACGGCAGCTCGCGGCCACTCACCGGCGGTGCCGGGTAGTGGCCGCGAGCTGCGGTGTACGGTGACCGGCCGGTCAGTACCGCACCTGGTCGCGGGACTGCTGCGCCTGGTCCTTCACGTCCTGCGCGGCGGACCTCGTGTCGTCCTTGACGGCATGCACGGCCTCCTGCGCGGTGGACTTCACCGACTCGGTCGCCTGCTGCGCCGGCTCGCGCAGCTCCTCCTTCAGCTCACCGGCCACCTCGGTCAGCTTCTCCTTGACCGCGCCGGTGTGCTCGCTGGCCTTCTCCTTGACCTGCGTGGCCACCTGCTGCTCGCGGCGGGTGGCCGGGATCAGCGACGAGGCCAGCCAGCCGACGCCGAACGCGATCAGGCCGGCGGCCAGCGGGTTGCCCTCGGACTTCTCCCGGATCACCTGCGGCGCCCGCTGCGCGGCGTCCCCGACGGTCGAGGCCGCCGACTGGGCCTTGTCGCTGACCGTGTGCGCCGCCGACGAGGCCCGGTCGCCCACCGAGTGGGCGGCGTGGCCGGTGCCGTGGCCCAGGTCCGAAGCGGTTCCCATAACCTTGTCCCTCACATTCTGCAGCGCGGTGCGGACCCGCTGCTTACGGTCGTCGACGATGCGGCTCGGGCTGACCTTGTACGCCAGCGCGTCCACGTCGGAGCTCAGGTTGTTGCGGGTGGCCTCGATCTCCCGGCGGATCTGGGCGGGGTCGGTGCTCATCGGGTGACCTCCTGCGGGTGGGGCTTGAGCGCGTCGGGGATCCGCTGCACGCTGTCGTTGGTCTGCTTGAGGCCGCGGATCCGCTCCGCGTTCTTCTTCGCCATGGAGTAGAGGACGGCGGCGATCACGCCCCAGATCACGGCCACGATCAGCGCCGCCCAGCCGGCGTCCATCACGTTGGACAGCCCGGCCCACAGGGCCAGCGAGAGGAAGAGCGCCACCATGTAGCCGCCGAAGCCGGCGCCGCCGAAGAACCCGGCGGCCTTGCCCGCCTTCTTGCCCTCCTGGCGGATCTCCGCCTTGGCCAGCTCCACCTCCTGGCGCATCAGGGTGGACAGGTCGGTGGTGACCTGGCGCATCAGCTCGCCGATCGAGCTGCCCCTGACCTCGTCCGCGGTGTGCGGCGCACCCGCGGAGGGCTGGTAACCGGAGTCCAGTCCGGACCCCTGCGTCGGCATGCTCATGCCGCCGCCTCCCTTCGGATGACTCGGCTCACGGACGGGTGGTTCCGCTGGACGGCACGCCCGGCAGCGGGTCGGTCTGGTTCACCGGCGGCAGCGGCTGGCCGGTGCCGCCGGCCGGGTCGGCGTAGCTGGTGGTGGTGCCGGGGTCGGGGTAGGCGCCTGGCGTCGGGTCGAGGTAGCCGCCCGGGGGCGCGGCGTCCGGAACCGCGCGGGGGGCCGGCGGGGTGGGGATGACCGCGGTCTGCTCCGGGTCGTAGCCGGCGCCCGAGCCGTACGCCCGGTGGCCGCCGCCCTGGCCGTCACCGGTGGCGGCGATGTTCTTGGTCAGCCGGCCGGCGAGCACGCCGAGCACGGCCGCGCCCACCAGGAAGGTGCCCGGGTTGCGGCGGGCGTAGTCGCGCACCTCGGCGAGGATGTCGCCGGGCTCGCGCGCCTCCAGCCACCCGGCCACCCCGTGCACCCGGTCGGCGGCCTGGCGGGCCAGTTCGCTCACCGGGCCGGCCTGCCCGCCCTGCTCGGCCATCGTCCGCATCTCGTCGGCCAGCGAGCGGAGCCCGCCGGCGGCGCGGCGCTGCTGCTCGCTGGTCTGGCTGGCGAGTTGGGTGCGCGCCTCGCCGTACAGGTTGCGGGCCTGCCGGGCCGCCTCGCGGCCGACCTCGGTGCCCTGCTCCTTGGCGGTCTGCGCGACGGCGCCGCCGGCCTGCTTGGCCTCCGAGCCGACCTGGCGGGCCTGTTCGCGGACGCCGCCGCCGTTCGACTCCTGCCCGTAGGTGGCAGACGTGGGTGACAGATCGTAAGTCATGATGTCCCTTCCGCTCGGAAAGTCGTCGCGGGTGTGCTGGGGGGATGCGCCGGCCGTCCGACCGCCGCGCAGATTCACCTACCCTGCGTCGCCGGGTCCATACCTGATTCGCCATTTCTCTGCGGAGCGGTCCGCGCAGGGTTACAAAATGGAGGATCGTCGGGTTGGGGTGACGTCGCCGATGCGGACGGTAACGAGCGCTTCTCGCGACCGGCGCCGCGGAGAGGCCGCGGATCCACGGAGGTGACATCGATGGCGCGTGACGCACGCGGTGGCGCGGTCGCGGGGCGCAAACCCGGGGTCCAGATCGCCGCGGTGGCCGCGGCCGGGGTCTTCGCCCTGGTGGGGGTGCTCGGGTTCATCCCCGGCATCACCACCGGCTACGACGAGCTGGACTTCGCGGGGCACCACTCGGGGGCCAAGCTGCTCGGCGTGTTCCAGGTGTCGATCCTGCACAACATCCTGCACCTGGGCTTCGGGCTGGTCGGCCTGGTGATGGCCCGCAGCATCGCCGGGTCCCGGATCTTCCTGGCCGGCGGTGGCGCCCTCTACCTCGGGCTCTGGCTCTACGGCTTCGTCATCGACCGGGAGAGCGTGGCGAACTTCATCCCGGTCAACGACGCCGACAACTGGCTGCACCTGGTGCTCGGCTTCGGCATGCTCGCCTTCGGCCTGCTGCTGTCCAACCGGCTCGGCACCGGCAGCCGGCTCGACACCCCGTTCGACCGCCCCTGACCGGCGGTGCTGCCGCCGTACCAACCGGGTGACGGAGGCGGCGGCGGAGTTTGCCGGCTGATCCGTTGGGGCAACGGAGAGTCACCGGATCTCCGACGAGGAGGCGACGATGCCCCGGTGGCTACGGAACAACGCACTGAGCGTGTCGATGTTCGGCGCGTTCCTGGTCTTCCTGGTGCTGCAGAGCGTGTTCGGCTGGCAGACCCACAACCAGGAACTGGCCGAGTTCGGCGCCCCCCAGGTCAGCTGGGTGGCGTACCTGAGCAGCGGACACTTCCTGGAGGCGGTCTTCGAGAACTGGGAGTCGGAGTTCCTCCAGATGGGCGGCTACGTGCTGCTCACCGCGTACCTGGTGCAGCGCGGATCGGCGGAGTCGAAGCCGCTGGAGCAGACCGACCGGCCGGAGGACGACGAGCGGCGGGCCAAGCCGGAATCCCCCTGGCCGGTACGCGTCGGCGGGCTGCCCCTGGTGGTGTACCGCAACAGCCTCTCCATCGCGCTGCTGCTGATCTTCGCCGGCTCGTTCCTCGGCCACCTGTTCGCCGGCACCGCCGAGTACAACCAGCAGCAGGCGTTGCAGAGCGGCGCCCCGCCGATCGGCGTCTGGGACTTCCTCGGCACCAGCGACTTCTGGTTCCAGTCCATGCAGAACTGGCAGAGCGAGTTCCTCGCCGTCGGCACCCTGATCGTGCTGAGCATCTTCCTGCGCCAGCACGCCTCCCCGGAGTCGAAGCCGGTCACCGTCGAGCACGCGCACACCGGCGCCTGACCGGCCGGCAGCCGCCCGGCCGGTCGACCGGCCGCCAGCCCGCCGGGCGGTCGACCGGCCGTCAGGCCGGCACCGGCAGCCGCTTGGCGAAGCAGACGCTGTACGGGTTGTCGACGTACTCGCCGTAGACCGGGATCGGCTGGTAGCCGCAGGAGGTGTAGAGGCCGATGGCCGCCGGCAGGTAACTGCCGGTCTCCAGGCAGAGCCTCTCGTGCCCCTGCTGGAAGGCCAGTTCCTCGAGCGCGACGAGCAACTGCCGGGCGATCCCCCGCCCCCGGTACGCGGGCCGGACGTACATCCGCTTGAGTTCGCCGGTGCCGGCGTCCAGCGCCTGGATCCCGCCGCAGGCCACCGCGCGCCCGTCGACCACCACCGCCAGGTAACGGATGTCGTCGTGGGTCACGGTGGCCTGCCCGTCCAGCCCGCCGTCGGCCTCGCGCAGCTCGCGCTGCTGGGCCGCGACCAGGGCGGCGATCTCCGGATCGGTGGCGGGACGTGACTCGATCAGCATCACGCCACGTTACGACGCGCGGATTTCGCCCAGGTTTCCAGCGGGCAACCTGGTCACGGAGCGCAACGAGCTATTCGGCGTCGGCCTCCACGGCCGACTCGCCGGCCGCCACCTCGCCGGCCTCGACCTCGTCGGCCGGCCGCTGCCGGCGGGCCTTGCGGGCCGCCAGCCGCTCCGCCGCCGAGGCGCGGGCCGACTTCTCCTCCAGCCGGACGTCGGTGCCCCGGTTGCCGGGGATGAAGTCGACGCCGGCGTAGAGGGTGGGCTGCCAGTCGAACTCCCGGTCGCCGATGCGGACCAGGTCGCCCGCCTCGGCGCCGGCCTTGGCGAGCTTCTCCTCGACGCCCAGCCGGGCCAGCCGGTCGGCCAGGTAGCCGACCGCCTCGTCGTTGTCGAAGTTCGTCTGCCGCACCCAGCGCTCCGGCCGTACGCCGCGCACCACCCAGGCGCCGTCCGGCGCCGGCTCGATGGTGAACCCGGCGTCGTCCACCGCGGTCGGGCGGATCACGATCCGGGTCGGCTCGGCCGGCGGGGCCGCCTTGCGCGACGCCTCCACCAGCTCGGCCATCGCGTAGCTGAGCTCCTTGAGCCCCTCCCGGGTGGCCGCGGAGACCTCGAACACCCGCAGGCCACGCGCCTCCAGGTCGGGGCGGACGATCTCGGCGAGGTCCCGGCCGTCCGGCACGTCGACCTTGTTCAGCGCGACCAGCCGGGGCCGGTCGGCCAGCCCGCCGTACTCGGTCAGCTCGGACTCGATGGCGTCGATGTCGGCGAGCGGGTCCCGCCCCGGCTCCAGGGTCGCCGTGTCGATCACGTGCACCAGCACCGCGCAGCGCTCGACGTGCCGGAGGAACTCCAGGCCGAGCCCCTTGCCGGTGGCCGCACCGGGGATCAGGCCGGGCACGTCCGCGACGGTGAAGGTGTGGTTGTCGACCCGGACCACACCGAGGTTGGGCACCAGGGTGGTGAACGGGTAGTCGGCGATCTTGGGCTTGGCCGCCGAGAGCACCGAGATCAGCGACGACTTGCCGGCCGACGGGAAGCCGACCAGGCCGACGTCGGCGACGCTCTTCAGCTCCAGCACCACGTCGAGCTGCTCGCCGGGCTCGCCCAGTTCGGCGAAGCCGGGGGCCTTGCGCCGGGCGTTGGCCAGCGCGGCGTTGCCCCGGCCGCCCCGGCCGCCCCGGGCCACCTCGAAGGTGGTGCCGGCGCCGACCATGTCGGCCAGCACCGTGCCGTCGAGCGTCTGCACCACCGTGCCGTTGGGCACCTTGAGCACCAGGTCGCCGCCGTTGGCGCCGTCCCGGTTCGAGCCGGCGCCGCCCTTGCCGTTCGGCGCCTTGACGTGCGGTCGGAAGTGGAAGTCGAGCAGCGTGTGCACCTGCGGGTCGACCACCAGCGAGACGCTGCCGCCGTGCCCGCCGTTGCCGCCGTCGGGCCCGCCGAAGGGCTTGAACTTCTCCCGGTGGATCGAGACACAGCCGTGCCCGCCGTCGCCGGCCTGCAGGTGCAGGACGACCCGGTCAACGAACGTCGTCACGACGCCAATCCTTCCAGCGAGGCACGCCCCCGCACGAGAAACGGCGAAGCGGGCCGGGACACCAGGTCCGCGGCCCGCTTCGACCGAACAACTACTGCTGCGGCACGATGCTGACGGTCTTGCGACCGCGCTTGGTGCCGAACTGCACAGCACCGGCGGCCAGCGCGAAGAGCGTGTCGTCCCCGCCGCGGCCGACCAGGTCACCGGGGTGGAACTTGGTGCCACGCTGCCGGACGATGATCTCGCCGGCGCTGACGACCTGACCACCGAAGCGCTTCACGCCGAGCCGCTGGGCCGCGGAGTCACGGCCGTTACGCGAGCTGGACGCACCCTTTTTGTGAGCCATTGGAGGACGACCTACTTCCCGCTGGAGATGCCGGTCACCTTGACCTGGGTCAGCGGCTGGCGGTGACCCTGGCGCTTGTGGTAGCCGGTCTTGTTCTTGAACTTGTGGATCCGGATCTTCGGGCCCTTGGTGTGCGCGGCGATCTCGCCGGACACCTCGACCTTGGCAAGCTTCGCCGCGTCGGTCACCAGGTCGTCACCGTCGACGAGGAGCACCGCGGCGAGCTTCACCGCGTCGCCGGGGGCACCGGCGAGCTTCTCGACCTCGATCACGTCGCCCTCGGCGACCTTGTACTGCTTGCCGCCGGTCTTGACGATCGCGTACATCGGAGGCGGACTCCCTGTCGTTGAGGCTGCTGGCGGTAGTCCCCGCGGCGGCTCGCCGGGTAGCAGTGGCACGGCGGCGTGGGCACGCGGGAACTCGGCACACCAAAGTGCGCCGCAGGCAAGCGTACGCCATGGCAGGCCGGACGCCCAAACCGGGCCGGCCGGTCAGCGGCCGCAGAGCTGGTCAAGGCGCTGCTGGAGCCGGTCGAGCTCGCTCTCGTCTATCGCGTCGAGGTCGGTGCCCAGCGCCTCCAGCTCACCGGCCAGGTCAGCCAGCAGGGTCTTGAGCTGGGGATCCCCGGCCCGCTCCGCCTGCTGCCGCAGGGCGGTCCGCCAGCCGACGAGGGCGGCCTCGGCCCGCCGGCGGGCGGTTTCCGCCGTCGCGGCGTCGTTCGCCCCGGTCGCGGCGAGCATCCTGCCCACCTGCTCGACGTACGTGCTCACCGCGGTGGCGCCGGCCTGCCGCGCGGCGGCGCACGCCCCGGTGGCGTCGCCGCCAGCCACCCCGCTCGCCGCCGGGCCGGAGGTCAGGGCGCCGGCCGACGCGGCCGGGGTGACCGGCTCGGCCGGCTCCGGCCGGTCGGCGGCGCAACCCGCCGGAACGAGCAGGGCGGTGGCGGCCACCGTGACGGCGAGCAGACGGCGCATCCTTCTCCTCCAGTCCCGGGGCGAACCGGTCCCGTCCCGGCCGGCGCGGACGGCAGAGCCCCTCCCACCGGACTTTGCCGGGGAAGGGGCCCTGTCAAACCCGAGGCTGGTCAGCCGGTCACGGCCGGGTACGCCGCCGCGCGCCGCCCCGGCGGGACCGGCGCCGCCCGGCGCCGCCCTCCGACTCCTCGGCCTCGGCCTCGGCGAGCGCGTCCGGGTCGTCCGGCGCGGCCAGCCGGGCCGACTCGCCCTGCTGGCTGTCGGACACCTCCGGCGCGGCCGCGGTGTCCGCCTCGTAGCGGGACAGGTCGTAGCCCATGGTGTCGTGGTAGTCGGCGTCCGTCGTGGTGGTGGCGGCGGTGTCGGTGTCGGTCACCTCGACCACGGTCCGCTCGGCCGGCGCGCTCTTGCGGGCCCGCCGCCGGGACGTCCCGCCGGCCGACTCGGGGGCGGCGACCGCGGAGGCGACCGCCTTGACCTTCTCCGCCGTCCCGCCGGCACGCGGCTTCTCGGGCACCGGCTCGGTGTGGATGATCACACCGCGACCCTTGCAGCAGTCGCAGGTCTCGCTGAACGCCTCCAGCAGGCCGGCGCCGATCCGCTTGCGGGTCATCTGCACCAGACCCAGCGAGGTGATCTCGGTGACCTGGTGCTTGGTGCGGTCCCGACCCAGGCACTCGGTCAGCCGGCGCAGCACCAGCTCCCGGTTCGACTCCAGCACCATGTCGATGAAGTCGATCACCACGATGCCGCCGATGTCGCGCAGCCGGAGCTGGCGGACGATCTCCTCGGCGGCCTCCAGGTTGTTCCGGGTGACCGTCTCCTCCAGGTTGCCGCCGGCGCCGGTGTACTTGCCGGTGTTCACGTCGACCACGGTCATCGCCTCGGTCCGGTCGATCACCAGGTGGCCGCCGGAGGGCAGGAAGACCTTGCGGTCGAGCCCCTTGAGGATCTGCTCGTCGATCCGGTACTCGGCGAAGACGTCGGTGGTGCCGACGTGCCGGCGCAGCCGGGCCACCAGGTCGGGCGAGACGTGCGACAGGTACGACTCGACCATGTCGTACGCCTCGTCGCCCTCGATGACCAGCTCGCGGAAGTCCTCGTTGAACAGGTCCCGGACCACCCGGATGACCAGGTCCGGCTCCTCGTAGAGCAGCACCGGGGCGCCACCGGAGGCCGCCTTGGCCTGGATGTCCTCCCACTGCGCCTGGAGCCGCTTCACGTCGCGGGCCAGCTCGTCCTCGCTGGCGCCCTCGGCGGCGGTCCGCACGATCACGCCCGCGCCGTCCGGAACCAGCTTCTTCAGCACGTCCCGCAGCCGCTTGCGCTCGTTGTCCGGCAGCTTCCGGCTGATCCCGGAGGCGTTGCCGTTCGGCACGTAGACCAGGTGCCGGCCGGAGAGCGCGATGTGGCTGGTCAGCCGGGCGCCCTTGTGCCCGATCGGGTCCTTGGTGACCTGCACCAGCACCGAGTCGCCGGACTTCAGCGCCTGCTCGATCGAGCGGGCCCGCCCCTCCAGACCGGTGGAGTCCCAGTTGACCTCGCCGGCGTAGAGCACCGCGTTACGGCCGCGGCCGACGTCGACGAAGGCCGCCTCCATGCTGGGCAGCACGTTCTGCACCTTGCCCAGGTAGACGTTGCCGGCCATGGTGCCGGCGGAGTTGCGGGTGACGTAGTGCTCGACCAGCACGCCGTCCTCCAGGACGGCGATCTGGGTGCGGTCACCGCGCTGGCGCACCGCCATCACCCGGTCGACCGCCTCGCGGCGGGCCAGGAACTCCGACTCGCTGAGGATCGGCGGGCGGGTCCGGCGCTGTTCGCGGCCGTCCCGGCGGCGCTGCCGCTTGGCCTCCAGCCGGGTCGAACCGGAGACGCCCTGCACCTCGTCGACGGTCCGGCGGGGCTCGCGGATCTTGACCACGGTCGGCACGCCGTCCTCGGCGGCGCCCTCGGTGTCCCCGGCGCCCCGGCGGCGACGACGACGCCGGCGGCGGGTCAGCCCCTCGCCGCCCTCGGCCTCGTCCTCCTCGGCCTCCTCCGCCTCGGCCTCCTCGGCGTCGGCCTCCTCGGCGTCGGCCCGGACGGCCTCCTCGGCCTCCTCGTCCTCGAGGTCCTCGACGCCGCCCTTGCCGCGGCCCCGGCCCCGGCGACCCCGGCGGCGACGACGGCGGGCGGCCGCGGTCTCGTCCTCGTCCTCCTCGGCGCCCTCCTCGGGCTCCTCGGTCGGCTCCTCCTCGACCTCCACCGCCTCCACCGGTTCGGCCTCGCGGCGACCACGGCGGCGCCGGCGGGACGGCTCGGCCGCCTCCTCGGCGGGCTCCTCGACCGGAGCGGGCGGCACGACCCGGGCGACCGGGATCTCCTCCGGCTGCGGTGCCATGAACAGGACGGTGGGCGCGGAGAGCGCGGCCCGCCGGCGGCGGGTCCGGGGCTCCGGCTCGACCACCTCCGGCTCCACGACCTCCGGCTCGACGGCGACCGGCTCGGTCTCCTCGTCGGCGGGCGGGCTGACCGCCACGCCCGGCGGCACCTCGCCGGAGCGGGGCTCCGCCCCGCTGTCGGTCGCCGGTGCGGCCGCGCCGAAGTCGGTGCCGGCCGCCGGCTCGGTGTCCGGGGCGGCGCCCTCGGCCGGCGTCTCGGCGGCCGGCTCGGCCGCCGCGGGGGCGGCCTTCCGCCGCCGGGTACGGGTCGCCTTGACCGGCGGGGCCTCGGCGGCCGCCTCCGTCACCTCGGCCGGCTGCTCCTCGGCGGCCTTCGCGGTGGTGGCCTTGCGCCGGCGACGCGGCGTCTTCGGCGTGGCGTCGAGGTCGCCGGAGATCGGGGCGAGGACCTCGGCCTCCGGGGCCTCCCCGCTGCCCGGCGTGGGCGCGGTGGACGCCTCGACCGGCGTCTCGACCTGCTCCGGCTGGTTCAGCGGGGTGGTCCGCCGCCGGGTGGCCCGCCGCCGGGCCGGCGCGGCCGGGGCCTCGCCCTCCGGTCCCGCCAGCGGGGCGCTTCCGACGGCGCTGCCGTCGAGGGTGTTGCTGCTGTCGGCGGTCTCGCCGGCCGGCTGTGAACCGGTCCGTTCGCCGCCCTCGGGCTCGTTCTCGAGCATGGACGTTCTCCAGTTCTGGCTACCCCGGGCGCGGGTGAGCGCTGCCACGCAGGGTTGCCGCAAAGGTGTTTCCGCCGGGCGCGCGAGTCGTGCGACCGGCGAAGTCTGCCTGCCTGGGCGCTGACCGTCGGTCAGTGCCCGCCGATGGTTGCCCCGTCGCGGTCCGCGTCCAACGGATCCGCGATCGCACCCTGCGCGGTCAGCGTGCCCTGAGCCAGCCGGGTCACTCTCGGCGGAACCGGCGGCTCCAGGGCGGCCACCACGCGGAGGCCGGAAAGGACGTCATCGGGCCGTACGGAGGGGGTGACCTGCCGCACGACCAGTTCGAGTATCGCACACGGTACGCCCGCCACCTCGGAAGGCGTCTCCGTCGGCGCGACGACATCGATAGCGATGACTGCCGCCCGGGCGTCGAAGGTACGCCGGCCCTGCTTGGTCATCCGCTCCACCAGCACCTCCTCGGCGGTGGTGAAAGCGGACACGGCGGCCGACAGCACGCGCGGGTCGACCTCGGGCAGCTCGATCCGCCAGTGGGACGCCTCGATCCGGTCGGCCAGGCTGCCCCCGCTGGCCACCACGGCGTCCAGCACGTCGAGGCCGGGCGAGAGCGCGGCGTCCAGGGCGGCGCGCAGCTCCGCCGGGTCGACCTGCTCGCGCAGGCCGATCTCCAGGTACTCGGCCTCGCTGGCCACCCCGGTCGGCGCCGCGCTGGCGTACGAGATCTTGGGGTGCGGGGTGAAGCCCTGGGAGAAGGCGACGGGCACCCCGGCCCGGCGCAGCGCCCGCTCGAAGGCGCGGGCGAAGTCCCGGTGCGAGGTGAACCGCAACGGTCCGCGCTTGGCGTACCGGATCCGGACGCGCTGGACGACCGGCGCCTGCCCGCCCTCCGGCTGTGGTCTCTTACTGATCGTCGTGCTCCTCGTTCGGTCAGTGCTCGTTGATCATGAAGTTGTCGTCGGCGACACGCGGTGGCGGTGACGACAACTTCATGATCAACCGAGTGGGCCCGGGGCGCGGGGCGGGCGGGCTACTGGGGAGTGGGGAGTTTGAGGCCGTTGATCGGGGTCAGCGGGAGAAGCTTCTTGCCGGTGGGGCCGATCTGGATCTCGGTGTCCATGGCGGGGCAGACGCCGCAGTCGAAGCACGGCGTCCACCGGCAGTCGTCCTGCTCGTACTCGCTCAGCGAGTCCTGCCAGTCCTGCCAGAGCCAGTCCTTGTCCAGCCCCGAGTCCAGGTGGTCCCAGGGCAGGACCTCCAGCTCGTCGCGCTCCCGGGTGGTGTACCAGTCGAGGTCCACCCCGAACGCGGGCAGCACCTCGGCCGCCGCGTCCACCCAGCGCTGGTAGGAGAAGTGCTCGCTCCACCCGTCGAACCGGCCGCCGTTCTCCCACACCTTGCGGATCACCGCGCCGACCCGGCGGTCACCCCGGCTGAGCAGGCCCTCGATCAGCGAGGGCTCGCCGTCGTGGTAGCGGAAGCCGATCGCCCGGCCCAGCGAGCGGTCCGCGTTGATCGCCTGCTTGAGCAGCTTGAGCCGGGCGTCGATGACCTCCGGCCGCTCCATCGCCGCCCACTGGAACGGGGTGTGCGGCTTCGGCACGAAACCGCCGATGGAGACGGTGCAGCGGATGTCCTTGGAACCGGTGGCCGCCCGGCCGGCGCGGATCACCTCGTGCGCCATGTCGGCGATCTCGAGGACGTCCTCGTCGGTCTCGGTGGGCAGGCCGCACATGAAGTAGAGCTTCACCTGCCGCCAGCCGTTGGTGTACGCGGTGACGACCGTGCGGATCAGGTCTTCCTTCGACACCATCTTGTTGATGACCTTGCGGATCCGCTCCGACCCGCCCTCCGGGGCGAAGGTCAGGCCGGTACGCCGGCCGTTGCGGGACAGCTCCTGCGCCAGGTCGATGTTGAACGCGTCCACCCGGGTGGAGGGCAGCGACAGCGAGACGTTGGTGCCCGCGTACTGCTCGGCCAGGCCGGAGCACATGTCGCCGATCTCGGAGTGGTCGGCCGACGACAGCGACAGCAGGCCCACCTCGTGGAAGCCGGAGAACTCCAGCCCCTGCTGCACCATCTGCCCCACCGTGGTGATGGACCGCTCCCGGACCGGCCGGGTGATCATGCCGGCCTGGCAGAACCGGCAGCCCCGGGTGCACCCCCGGAAGATCTCCACCGCGTACCGCTCGTGCACCGTCTCGGCGAGCGGGACCAGCGGCTTCTTCGGGTACGGCCAGGCGTCCAGGTCCATCGTCGTGCGCTTGTGCACCCGGAACGGCACATCCGCCCGGTTCGGCACGACCCGCTGGATCCGGCCGTCGGGCAGGTAGTCCACGTCGTAGAAGCGCGGCACGTAGACGCTCTCGGTGCGGGCCAGGCGCAGCAGCAGCTCGTCGCGCCCGCCCGGGGAGCCCTCGGCCTTCCACTCCCGGACGATAGCGGTGATCTCCAGCACCGCCTCCTCGCCGTCGCCGAGCACGGCGGCGTCGACGAAGTCGGCGATCGGCTCCGGGTTGAACGCGGCGTGGCCGCCGGCCACGATCACCGGGTCGGCGTCGGTGCGGTCGGCGGCGAGCAGCGGGATGCCGGCCAGGTCGATAGCGGTCAGCAGGTTGGTGTAGCCCAGCTCGGTGGAGAAGGAGACGCCGAACACGTCGAAGTCGCGCACCGAGCGGTGCGCGTCGACGGTGAACTGCGGCACGCCGTGCGCGCGCATCAGCTTCTCCAGGTCCGGCCAGACCGCGTAGGTGCGCTCGGCGAGCACGTCGGGCAGCTCGTTGAGCACCTCGTAGAGGATCTGCACGCCCTGGTTGGGCAGGCCCACCTCGTACGCGTCGGGATACATCAGCGCCCAGCGCACGGTCGCCGCGGCCCAGTCCTTGACCACCGCACCCAGCTCGCCACCGACGTACTGGATGGGCTTGGTCACCTGGGGCAGCAGCGGCTCCAGCCGGGGCCAGACGGATTCGCCCGCGACGGGGCGCGGGGTGGTGGACGGGACGCTCATGATGCCCAAGGGTACGCGGCCCGGTGGCGGTGGTGGCGTGCACGCCACCGGCACGTGACCGGACGGGGTGCTCCGCCGCCGCCGGCCCGGGTCACCCGCGCTGGCGGTGGGCGGATCGGCGACGGTGGCACAGCGGTACTAACCTCGGATCGGCGCGAGAGGAGATTGCCGCGATGCCGCAGCCGCAGCCGGGAGCAGACCGGCCGGCCGACGGGAGCCCCCCGGAGCAGCACCCGGACCGGGATCCGGCGGTCAACGAGGAGCCGACCCTCTCCCCCGTACCGCCGGACGAGGCGCCCCGCACCGGCCCGGCGGGCACCCGGGAGCTGCCCACCGACCGGCCCGGCCAAACCCCGGAGGACGGCCCGGCCGGCGCGCCCACCACGGCCGCGAGCGGGCCGCCGCCGGCCGACGACCAGCCCGGCGCGGACCCACGGGCCGCCACCACCGGCGAACCCGAGCCGCCCGCCCCGCACCCGTCCCCGGCCAGCCCGCCCGAAATCGGCGCGCGGGGCGCCGCCGCCGACCAGCCGGACCACGCCGCCCCGCACCCGGCCCCCGCGGACGCCCCCGAGCCGCCCGCCGACCAGCCCGGTCCGGGCCCGCGGGACGCCGACGCGACACCGGTCGACGCGGTGGCCGGCGACGGCCCGCAGGGCACCCGCCGGCTGCCCGCCGACGCCACCGCGCCGACCCCGGACCCCGCCGCCGGGGACGGCGGTCCGGACCGTGGGCCGCAGGGCACCCGGCGGCTGCCGGCCGGTGAGCCGGCGGCCGCACCCGCGCCCCGGTGGAGCGGCTCGGCACCGGTCCCGCCCCCGCCGCCGCGCCGGCGGGCCTGGGGTGAGTCGGCGGAGCCGACCCCCGTGCCGCCGGCCCCGCCCGAGCCGCCCGAGCACCGGCCGCCGGTCGACCCGTGGGCGGGCGCGGACACCGGGGGCTGGGAGCTGCCCTCGGCCGAGCTGCCCGCGCTGCCGCCGACGCTGCCCTACCCGGCCCCGCCGCCGACCCGGCCGTACTCCGGGCCGCCCGCCCCACCACCCGCCAACCCGGTCGCGCCGCCGCCCGCGCCGCTGCCGCCACCACCGGTCGCCCGTCCGCCGGCCCCGCCAGCGGCCCCGGTCGCCCGACCGGCCCCGGTCGCCCGTCCACCGGCCCCGGTCGCCCCGCCGCCGGCGGCCCCGGTCCGGCCACCCCGGCAACGACGCGGGAAGACCCCGCCGCCGGTGGCGCCGCCGCCCGGCTGGCAGGCCCCCAAGGGATACGTCCCGGTCCCGGTCCGCAAGCGCCGGCGCTGGCCCTGGCTGCTGCTGCTCACCCTGGCCTGCTGCTGCGGCTGCCCGGCCTACTACGGCATGCCGATGACGGCGCAGTACCCGGCGAAGGCGGCGCTGCCGGCCGAGGTGGACGATCTGCGGCTGCGCGACGACAGCCGGTCGGAGCAGACCGCCCGGCAACTGGAGACCGAGGTACGCAAGGCGCACTGGCTGGCCGAGGAGACCTTCGCCGGCGTCTACGCCACCGGCGACGGCAAGCGGGTGACCGTGTTCGGCGGCACCGGCTTCCGGATCACCCCGGAGTCGGACGCCGAGGAGGAACTGAACCGGCTCGCCGAGCAGTACCAGCTCGGCGAGGCGCAGGTGGTCGAGACCGGGGTGCGCGGCCGGCACGGGCGCTGCGCGGTCGGCCGGGACGGCGGCACGGACGTGGTGGTCTGCACCTCGGCCGACCACGGCAGCATCGCCACCGCGGTGTTCACCCGGCTCTCCGTCGACGACAGCGCCCGGCTGCTCGACCGGATGCGCAGGCAGATCGTGACGGCCGACCAGAAGTGAGCCGACGGGCGGCCCCCGACCGACCGGGTCGGCCGGGGGTCAGGCCGGGGTGTCGCCGGGGGTGGCCGAGTGCGTCCGCGGCGGGGCGTACCGGGGCACGTACTCCTGGCCGGTGAGCTTCTGGATCTCGCTCATCACCTCGTCGGTCATCGCCCGCAACGAGGTCCGGTCGTCCGGCCGGCCGGTGAAGTCCAGCGGCTTGCCGAACCGGATGGTGATGTCCGCCGGCAGCAGCCGGGGCATCCGGGCGCCGATCGGCTGGACCTTCTCGGTGCCGATGGTGCCGACCGGGATCACCGGCACCTGCGCGGCGACCGCCAGCCGGGCCACCCCGGTGCGCCCGCGGTAGAGCCGACCGTCCGGCGACCGGGTCCCCTCCGGATAGACCACCACGAGGTCACCGCCCTTGAGGGCAGGGATCGCCGCGTCGAACGCCGACAGCGCCGCCCGCCCGCCGGCCCGCTCGACCGGGATCGCGCCGAGGCCGGTGAGCACCGCCTTGCTGAACCGGCCGCGCAGGCCGGTGCCCTTGAAGTAGTCCGACTTGGCCCAGAACGCCAGGTGCCGGGGCACCACCGTGCCCAGCAGCAGCTCGTCGGCGACCGAGAGGTGGTTGGCGGCGAAGATCGCCCCGCCGGTCGGCGGAATGTGCTCCAGCCCCTCCACGGTGGGGCGCCAGGCCAACCGGAGCGCGGGCGCCACGGTGAGCTTGCCGATGGTGTAGAGCAGGGGCACGGATCCTCCGGCGGTCGGACTGGTCGGCTGGTCGGGCGGTGTCACGTTAGCGGACGCCACCGGGACACCCCGCGCGGGTGGCGGGCGGTCCGCGGGCTGGTCCGGGTGGGCGGCGAGGGACCGGGAGAGCCCCTTCCGCCGCGCGAACGCGACGGAAGGGGCCACTACGGCCGGCTCACCCGGATCTCATACCCGGCGAACGGCGACCGTCACCCGATCGCCCTCACCGACCTCCCCGGTGAACCCCTCGACGCCCTCGACGACGTCGATCTGGTCGGCCAGCACCTCCCGCGCCACGAAGTCGGCGAACCCGGCCACCGCCGCGCGCACCTCCTCGGACGCCGACAGCGCCACCACGATCCGGTCCGAGACGTCCAGGTCGGCGTCCCGGCGGGCCTGCTGCACCACCCGCACCACGTCCCGGGCCAGCCCCTCGGCGGCCAGCTCCGGGGTGACCTCGGTGTCCAGCACGACCACCCCCTCACCGCCGGGCAGCGGCGCGGAGTGCTCGGCGTCGGCGGCGACCAGGCGCAGCTCGTACTCACCCTCGGCCAGGGTGACCCCGGCGGCGACCGGGGCGCCGTCGACCAGCTCCCACTCCCCCGCCTTGACCGCCCTGATGACCTGCTGCACCTGCTTGCCGACCCGCGGGCCGAGCGCCCGGGGCACCACTGTCAGCACCTGCTGGCAGTACGCGGACACCTCGCCGGTGAACTCCACCGCCTTGACGTTGACCTCGTCGGCGACCAGGTCGGCGAACGGCCGCAGCTGCTCCGCCGCCGGGGAGGCGACGGTGAGCCGGGACAGCGGCAGCCGCACCCGCAGGCCCTTCGCCTTGCGCAGCGACAGCGCCGCCGAGGCGACCGCCCGGGTGTCGTCCATCGCCGCCACCAGCTCGTGGTCGGCCGGGAACCCGGTGGCGTCCGGCCAGTCGGTCAGGTGCACCGACCGCTCGCCGGTGAGCCCGCGCCAGATCTCCTCGGCGGTCAGCGGCGCCAGCGGCGCCACCACCCGGCAGAGCGTCTCCAGCACCGTCCACAGGGTGTCGAACGCGTCGTGGTCACCCGACCAGAACCGGTCCCGGGAGCGGCGCACGTACCAGTTGGTCAGCGCGTCCAGGTAGGACCGCACGGTGGCGCAGGCACCGGAGATGTCGTACGCGTCCAGCTGCGCCTGAACCGTGTCGACCAGCTCCCGGGTCTTCGCCAGCACGTACCGGTCGAGCAGGTGGCTACTGTCGGTCCGGCGGCGCGCCTGGTACCCTTCCGCGTTGGCGTAGAGCGAGAAGAAGTACCAGACGTTCCACAGCGGCAGCAGCACCTGGCGCACCGCGTCCCGGATGCCCGCCTCGGTGACCGGCATGTCGCCGCCGCGCAGCACCGGCGAGGACATCAGCATCCAGCGCATCGCGTCCGAACCGTACGAGTCGAAGACGTGGTAGACGTCCGGGTAGTTGCGCAGGCTCTTGGACATCTTGCGCCCGTCGGAGCCGAGCAGGATGCCGTGGCTGAGGCAGTTGCGGAACGCCGGCCGATCGAACAGCGCGGTGGCCAGCACGTGCATGGTGTAGAACCAGCCGCGGGTCTGCCCGATGTACTCCACGATGAAGTCGCCCGGGTAGTGGTGCTCGAACCAGTCGCGGTTCTCGAACGGGTAGTGCACCTGGGCGAACGGCATCGAGCCGGACTCGAACCAGCAGTCCAGCACCTCGGGGACCCGGCGCATCATCGAGCGCCCGGTCGGGTCGTCCGGGTTGGGGCGGACCAGCTCGTCCACCGCCGGCCGGTGCAGGTCGGTCAGGCGTACGCCGAAGTCCCGCTCCAGTTCGGCCAGCGAGCCGTAGACGTCGACCCGCGGGTAGTTCGGGTCGTCGGACTTCCACACCGGGATCGGCGAGCCCCAGAACCGGTTCCGGCTGATCGACCAGTCCCGGGCGTTGGCCAGCCACTTGCCGAACGAGCCGTCCTTGATGTGCCCCGGTGTCCAGTTGATCTGCTGGTTCAGCTCGACCATCCGGTCCTTGAACCGCGTCACCGCGACGAACCACGACGACACCGCCTTGTAGACCAGCGGGGTGTCGCAGCGCCAGCAGTGCGGGTAGGAGTGGGTGTAGGTGTCCTGCTTGAGCACCACCCCCCGCTCCTTGAGCTCCCGGATCACCGGCTTGTTGACGTCGAAGACCTGCTCGCCCTGGTACGGCGGGACCAGCGCGGTGAACCGGGTGTGGTCGTCCACCGTGACGACGGTCGGGATGCCGGCCGCGTTGCAGACGTTCTGGTCGTCCTCACCGAAGGCCGGGGCGAGGTGCACGATCCCGGTGCCGTCCTCGGTGGTGACGAAGTCCGCGCCGAGCACCTGGTACGCGTTCGGGCCGGCCTGCTCGACGAGGAAGTCGTAGAGCGGGGTGTACCGGCGCCCGACCAGGTCCGCGCCGCGCACCGTGCCGACCTGCTCGTACCCCTCCAGCTCCTTGCCGTAGGCGGCCAGCCGGGCCGCGCCGACCACGTACCGCTGGCCGTCGCGCTCCAGCACCGCGTACTCGATGTCCGGGCCGACGGCGAGCGCCAGGTTGGACGGCAGGGTCCACGGCGTGGTGGTCCAGACGCCGAGCCGCACCGGCCCGCGCACCAGCTCCGGGGCGCGCTCGTCCGGGGTCAGCTCGAACCACACCGACAGCGTCGGGTCGTGCCGGTCCCGGTAGACGTCGTCCATCCGGGTCTCGGTGTTCGACAGCGGCGTCTCGCAGCGCCAGCAGTACGCCAGCACCCGGAAGCCCTCGTAGACCAGACCCTTGTCGTGCAGGGTCTTGAAGGCCCACATGACGCTTTCCATGTAGTCCAGGTCGAGGGTCTTGTAGTCGTTGGCGAAGTCGACCCAGCGGGCCTGCCGGGTGACGTACCGCTCCCAGTCCTGGGTGAACTCCAGCACCGAGGTGCGGCACGCCTCGTTGAACCGGGCCACGCCGAGGTCGAGGATCTCCGCCTTGCTGGTGATGCCGAGCTGCTTCTCGGCCACCACCTCGGCGGGCAGGCCGTGGCAGTCCCAGCCGAAGCGCCGCTCGACGTGCCGGCCGCGCATGGTCTGGTAGCGCGGCACCACGTCCTTGACGTAGCCGGTGAAGAGGTGGCCGTAGTGCGGCAGGCCGTTGGCGAACGGCGGGCCGTCGTAGAAGACGTACTCGTTCTTGCCGTCGGTGCCGGCGGGGCGGGCCTCGACGCTGGCCTCGAAGGTCTTGTCGGCCGTCCAGTGCTCCAGCACCCGGCGCTCGACCGCGGGCAGGTCCGGGCTCGCCGGCACGCCGGCGGCGGTCGGGTCGTGCAACGGATAGGCCATCGGGGGTCGCTCTCCTCAGCAGCTCACGCGTCGTGTGGGTCTGCGAGGACGAGCCGTTCCGGTACGCCTGTCGGCGCCCCGGGTGGGCCCGCGGTACCACCCCGCTTGGCGGTCAGGATCGACCGCCCGCTCGTTGGCCGGCTGTGACGGGCCGGACCCGTCCGGTTCTACTGGGCCGGTCACCCGGCTGTTCTTCCGGAGGCTCGCCGGTGATGGCCGGGTCATCGCCTTACGGCAGTCAAGGTTACCCGACCTCCGGCGGAGATCGCCGCCGAGTAACGGCCGCGGTGGCGGGCCGGCGGGCATGACCGGCGTCACAGCGCCGGCTGTCACGCCCGGCCCCGGCCGATCCGTCGTTCGGGTGTCGACACCGACCGGACCGAGGAGGTCGTCATGCAGAGGATCAACGTGGCCGAGGTGGCGCCGCAGGCGTACCAGGCCGTGCTGGGGCTGGAGAAGTACGCCCGGGCGAACGTCGAGCGCACCGTGTACCACCTGGTGAAGCTCCGGGCGTCGATGCTGAACGGGTGCGCGTTCTGCGTCGACATGCACAGCCGGGACGCGCTCGCCGAGGGCGAGTCGAGCCGGCGGCTCTTCGCGGTGGCCACCTGGCGGGAGGCGCCCTTCTTCGACGAGCGGGAGCGGACCGCGCTGGCGCTCACCGACGCCGTCACCCGGCTGGGCGAGGACGGCGTGCCGGACGAGGTGTGGGACGCCGCGGCGAAGGTGTGGTCGGAGAAGGAACTCGCGGATCTCCTGATCGCGATTGCCACAATCAACGTGTGGAACCGGATCGCGGTGCCCAGCCGGACCCAGCCGCCGCTGGACGTGTGACCACTACCGAAGCGGCACAGGCGGCCGGTGCGCTCGACGCGCACCGGCCGATGCTGCTCGGCCTCGCCTACCGCCTGCTCGGCAGCCGGCACGACGCGGAGGACGTGCTCCAGGACGCCTACCTGCGGTGGCTCACCGTCGACCGGACGCGCGTGGCCGAGCCGCGCCGGTACCTGTCCCGGGTGGTCACCCGGCTGGCCATGGACCGGCTCCGGGCCCGGCAGTCGACCCGGGAGGCGTACGTCGGCCCCTGGCTGCCCGAGCCGGTGCCCACCGCGCCCTCGCCGTTCGGCCCGCTGGACCGCGCCGAGCAGCGCGACTCGCTGGCCACCGCGCTGCTGCACCTGCTGGAACGGCTCAGCCCGCCGGAGCGGGCGGTCTACGTGCTGCACACCGCCTTCGAGCTGCCGTACGCCGAGATCGCGGAGATCCTGGACCGGTCGCCGGCGGACTGCCGGCAGCTGCACCACCGGGCGGTGGCCCGGATCGGGCAGGACCGGCGCCGGTTCGCCGCCGACCGGGCCGAGCAGGAGCGGCTGCTGGACGCCTTCCTCGCCGCCGCCCGCGACGGCGACCTGGCGAGGCTGACCGGGCTGGTCGCCGCGGACGCCACCGCCTGGACCGACGGCGGCGGTCGGGTGAAGGCGGCCCGCAACCCGGTGGCCGGGGCGGACCGGATCGCCCGCTTCTTCGCCGGCATCTACGGCGGCGTCCCGTTCTCGGCACGCCGGCTGGAGCTCAACGGCCAGCCGGCGGCGCTGATCGTCCGGCCCGACGGCAGCCGGTACGCGATCACCGTGGCCGCCACCGGCGGCCGGATCACCGGGCTCTACGTCATGGGGAACCCGGACAAGCTATCGGCGCTCACCGACTGAGCCGGGGTCCGGAGCCCGTACGGCCCGGCGGCGGCCGCCGCCGGGCTCCGCGGGGAGGTTCGGCATCCCGGACCCGGGAAGGTCGGTCAGCCCAGCTCGGGGAACCAGAGCGCGATCTCGCGCTTGGCGCTGTCCGGGGAGTCGGAGGCGTGCACCAGGTTCTCCCGGTTGGACAGGGAGAAGTCGCCGCGGATGGTGCCGGCGGCCGCCTTGCGCCCGTCGGTCGCGCCGACCAGCCCGCGTACCACGTCGATGACCTGGTCGCCGGAGAGCACCAGGGCGACCAGCGGGCCGCCGGTCATGAAGTCCTTCAGCGGCGGGTAGAACGGCTTGTCGACGTGCTCGGCGTAGTGCTCGTCGGCCAGCGCGGCGTCCATCGTCCGGGTCACCATCGCGTCGATCCGCAGCCCCTTGCGCTCGAAACGGGAGATGACCTCGCCGACCAGCCCGCGGCGCACCGCGTCCGGCTTGATCAGTACGAGGGTGCGCTCATCCGGGCTGCTGCTGGACACGCTGGGTTCCTCCTGTGCGCGCAAGACCGTCCTGCTGGGTACGGTCAGCCTAGCGACCCGGTCCCGGCGCCGGCGCGGCGGCCGGTCTTTCCCCCGGCCACCGGTCCGGCCTAGCCTGGCCCTTGACCCCCGGGAGGTCCACAGTGGCGAATGGCGGGAACCGACCCATCGCGCCGGTACGCAAGCTGATCGCCGCGGTGCTCGGCACCGTGGCCACCTTCGTGATCCTCTTCGGCCTCGGCATGACCAGCTGGGCGATCGTGGCGCTCGGGGTGGCCCTGCTGGTGCTGGCCATCGCGCTGGCCACGGTGCGCGGCGGCGGGCGCACCTGGGTGGTCGGGGTCGGGCACGTGCACAGCGCCTCCGAGCCACCCACCCAGTACGCCTTCGGCCGCTGCGAGCTGCAACTGGTGATCGACGCGCCCGGCCTGCCGCCCCGCTCCAAGAAGATCATCGAGCCGCGGGTGCCGGTGGCGAAGTGGCCCTCGCTCGGCCAGGCCCTGCCGATCCGGGTGGCGCTGGACGACCAGCGGCACGTCCGGGTCCTCTGGGACGAGGTGCCCACCCACACCGAGACCGCCGCGGCCGCCGCCGACCTCCCGCCCGAGTACGCCGACGCCGAGCCGGTGGAGGAGGTGCTGATCCAGCAGGAGGCCCCGCCGTGGGCCGACCGGGCGCCCGAGGACGACCTGCGCGACGAACCGCACGACCCGCTCGGGCCGCTCGGGCCGGACCCGCTGGTCGACGAGCTCGGCCCACCCGCCGACGAGCGCGAGCCGGTGCGGATGCACCAGCGTCCCGGCGGTCCGGTGGTGCTGGAGGGCACCGTGGTCGAGCAGTCGACGGAGAGCGGCACCCTGCCCCGCCGGGCCACCCCCGCCCCGCGGCCGCCCGCCGAGGAGCGGTTCGACCCGCCCGCGGCCGAGCCGCTGGACCCGATCGACCTGCCGCTGGACGACCCGCTGCCGCCGCCCCGGCCGCGCGAGGAGGCGGTCACCCCGGAGGAGCTGGACGAGGCGATCTTCGGCTTCGACCCGGACGCGGCGCCGGCCGACCCGGCCGCACCGATCAGCGGGGTGGGGCTCACCCTGCTGGTCACCGAGCTGTCCCGTTCGCTGGCGTTCTACCGGGACGTGCTCGGCTTCACCGAGGTCGACCGGGGCGCCGGCAACGCGGTGCTCGCCTCCGGCGCGACCCGGCTGGTGCTGCGGGAGAACACCGAGGCGGCGGCGGTGAACCGGCGGCTGGTGCACGTCAACCTGGAGGTCGACGACATCCAGGCCGCGTACGACCGGATGCGCGACTCCGGGGTGCGGTTCACCTACGCGCCCCGGGTGGTCAACCGGGGCAGCCGGCTGGAGGTGTGGGCGGCCGCCTTCCGCGACCCGGACGGTCACGGCATCGCGCTGACCCAGTGGCGGGAACGCGCCGAGGCCTGAACCGCCGCCGCCCGGCGCCGGGCCGCGGTCAGCCGAGGATGACCCGGCGGACGTGCAGGGCGTACGCCCAGACCAGGGCGAAGATGACGCCCAGCGCGAACAGCGACCAGTGCAGCAGGCCGGCCAGCATCAGCAGCCCCTGCAGGGCGGTGCCCGCGTGCCAGGTCCACGGCCGGCGCATCATGCCGGCCAGCACCACCGCCGTCACGGCCAGCGCCACCACCGCGCCGATCGCGGTGCCGCTCAGGTCACCGCCGACCACCCGGATCGGCTGGATGGCGAGCAGCAGCACCAACGCCTCCAGGCTCAGCGTGCCGGCGCCCAGGCCGCGTACCGCCCGCCCCGGGTTCCGCAGCCCGGACCGCCGCGGCCCACCCGCCGGCGGCCCGCCGCGCCCGCCCGGCTCGCCCGGTGCACCGGCCGGCCCGTCGGGCGCGCCGGCCCGCTGCTGTTCCGGGCCGGTCATCGCTTCAGCAGCCGGCGGGCGTCGGCCACGGTCACCACCGAGCCCGTGATCAGTACGCCGACCCCGCTCAACTCGCCCGGCACGTCCTCCTCGGCCAGCGCCACCGCCGCCTCGATCGCGTCCGGCATCTCCTCAGCCACCTCGACCCGGTCCGGGCCGAACACCTCGGCGGCCAGCGCGGCCAACTCCCCCGCCGGCATCGCCCGCGGCGAGCTGTTGCGGGTCACCACCACCTGGTCGACCACCGGTTCCAGCAGCTCCAGCAGGCTCGCGGCGTCCTTGTCGGCGAGCACGCCGAGCACCGCCACCAGCTTGCTGAACGCGAACTCCTCCTGGAGCGCGGTGACCGTGGCGGCCATCCCCTGCGGGTTGTGCGCCCCGTCCAGCAGGATCGTCGGCGCGCTGCGGACCCGTTCCAGCCGCCCCGGCGAGCTGGCCGCCGCGAATCCCTCGCGGACCGTCTCGACGTCCAGCTGGCGCCGGGCGCCGGCGCCGAGGAACGCCTCGACGGCGGCGAGCGCCACCGCCGCGTTCTGCGCCTGGTGGGCGCCGTGCAGCGGGACGAACACCTCCTCGTAGACGCCGCCCAGGCCCTGCAGGGTGAGCACCTGCCCACCCACGGCGACGGCCCGCCGGAGCACGCCGAACTCCGAGCCCTCGCGGGCGATGGTCGCGCCGACCTCGGCGCAGCGCTCCAGGATCGGGCGGGCCGCCTCCTCCTCCTGCGCCGCCGAGATGACGGTCGCGCCCTTGTGGATGATGCCGGCCTTGTGCAGCGCGATGTCCTCGACCGTGTCGCCGAGCCACTCCGTGTGGTCCAGCCCGATCGGGGTGATCACCGCGACGCCGGCCTGGATCACGTTGGTCGAGTCCTCGGCGCCGCCGAGGCCCACCTCGACCACCGCCACGTCGACCGGGGCGTCGGCGAAGGTGGCGAACGCCAGTGCGGTGGTCATGTCGAAGTAGGTCAGCGGCTCGGCCGACCGCTCGTCCACCAGCCGGGCCAGCGGCTCGACCTCCCGGTACGTCGCGGTGAACCGCTCCTCGCTCACCGGCTCGCCGTCCAGGCTGATCCGCTCCCGGACGGTCTCCAGGTGCGGGCTGGTGTAGCGGCCGGTGTGCAGGCCGAACGCCCGCAACAGCGAATCGATCATGCGGGCCGTGGAGGTCTTGCCGTTCGTCCCGGTCAGGTGGATGGCCGGGTACGCCCGCTGCGGGTCGCCCAGCAGGTCGAGCAGGGACTGGATCCGGTCCAGCTCGAAGACCATCCGGGTGAACCCGCGGCCGGCCAGTTCGGCCTCCAGCGCGGCGAACGAGTCACGATCGGTCACGAGGGCAGCGCCTCCAGAGCCGCGTCGATCCGGGCCAGGTCGGCCTCGGCCACCGCGAGCCGGTCGCGGATCTTGGCGACCACCGGCTCCGGGGCCTTGCCGACGAACGCCGGGTTGTCCAGCTTGGCCCGGGCCTGCGCGGCCTCCTTCTCGGCCGCCGCCCGGTCCTTGGTGAGCCGGGCCCGCTCGGCGGCCACGTCGATCGAGCCCCGGGTGTCCAGGGCGACGTTCACCGAGCCGGGCATGGCCAGCGTGGCGCTGGCCTGGAAGTCGTCACCGGCCGCGTCCAGCCGGGCCAGCGACCGGATCAGCGGCTCGTGCGCCGCGATCCCGGCGGCGGCCAGGCCGTCGAGCCGGGCGGCGACCCGCTGGGTGGGGCGCAGGCCCTGGTCGGAGCGGAACCGGCGGACCTCGGTGACCACCCGTTGCAGGGTGCCGACCTCGGCCTCCGCGGCGTCGTCGAGCCGCGCCCGGTCGGCGGTCGGCCAGGCGGCGGTCATCACCGTCTCGCCGCCGGTCAGGGCCAACCACAGCTCCTCGGTGACGAACGGGATGACCGGGTGCAGCAGCCGCAGCAGCTGGTCCAGCACGTGCCCGAGCACCCGGCGGGTGGCCTCGGCGGCCGGTCCCCCCTCGGCCAGCACCGGCTTGCTCAGCTCGACGTACCAGTCGCAGACGTCGTCCCAGGCGAAGTGGTACAGCAGGTCGCAGACCTTGGCGAACTCGTACGCCTCGAACTGCTCGTCGACCTCGGCGGTGACGTGCGCCAGCCGGGACAGGATCCACCGGTCGACGGTCGACAGCGCCTCGGCCGCCGGCAGCGGCCCCTCGGTGTGCGCGCCGTTCATCAGCGCGAACCGGGTGGCGTTCCAGAGCTTGTTGCAGAAGTTGCGGGAGCCCTGGCACCACTCCTCGCTGACCGGCACGTCCTGACCGGGGTTGGCGCCCCGGGCCAGGGTGAACCGGGTGGCGTCGGCACCGAACCGGTCGATCCAGTCCAGCGGGTCGACCACGTTGCCGAACGACTTGGACATCTTCTTGCCGTGCTCGTCGCGGACCATGCCGTGCAGCGCCACCACGTCGAACGGCTGTACGCCGTCCATCGCGTAGAGGCCGAACATCATCATCCGGGCGACCCAGAAGAAGAGGATGTCGTAGCCGGTGACCAGGACGCTGGTCGGGTAGAACTTCGCCAGGTCCGGGGTCTGCTCCGGCCAGCCCAGTGTGGAGAAGGGCCACAGGCCGCTGGAGAACCAGGTGTCCAGGACGTCCTCGTCCTGCCGCCAGCCCTCGCCGGTCGGCGGCTGCTCGTCCGGGCCGACGCAGACGATCTCGCCGTTCGGGCCGTACCAGACCGGGATGCGGTGCCCCCACCAGAGCTGGCGGGAGATGCACCAGTCGTGCATGTTGTCGACCCAGGCGAAGTAGCGCTTGGCCAGCTCGGCCGGCTCGATCTTCACCCGGCCGTCGCGCACCGCGTCGCCGGCGGCCTGGGCGAGCGGGCCGGTGTTCACGAACCACTGCAGCGACAGCCGCGGCTCGACGGTGGTCTTGCACCGCGAGCAGTGCCCCACCGCGTGCAGGTACGGCCGCTTCTCGGCCACGATCAGGCCCTGCTCGCGCAGCGCGGCGACGATCGCCGGGCGGGCCTCGTACCGGTCCAGCCCCTCGAACGGGCCGGGCGCGGTGATGACGCCCCGCTCGTCCATGATCGTCAGCGCCGGCAGGTCGTGCCGCTGGCCGATCTCGAAGTCGTTCGGGTCGTGCGCCGGGGTCACCTTGACCATGCCGGTGCCGAAGCTCGGGTCGACGTGCTCGTCGGCGACGATCGGGATCCGCCGGTCGGTGAGCGGCAGCGCCACCTCCGTGCCGATCAGGTGCCGGTACCGCTCGTCGTCCGGGTGCACCGCGACCGCGGTGTCGCCGAGCATCGTCTCGGCCCGGGTGGTGGCCACCACCACCTCGTCGCTGTAGCGGATCGAGATCAGCTCACCCTCGTCGTCGGTGTGCTCCACCTCGATGTCGGAGAGCGCGGTGAGACAGCGCGGGCACCAGTTGATGATCCGGTTCGCCCGGTAGATCAGACCGTCGTCGAAGAGCTTCTTGAACATGGTCTGCACGGCCCGGGACAGGCCCTCGTCCATGGTGAAGCGCTCGCGGTCCCAGTCGACGGCGTCGCCGAGGCGGCGCATCTGGCCGAGGATCGCGCCGCCGGACTCGGCCTTCCACTGCCAGACCCGCTCGACGAACTTCTCCCGGCCCAGGTCGTGCCGGGACAGCCCCTCGGTGGCGAGCTGCCGCTCCACCAGGTTCTGGGTGGCGATGCCGGCGTGGTCCATGCCGGGCAGCCAGAGCGCCTCGTAGCCCTGCATGCGCTTGCGCCGGGTGAGCGCGTCCATCAGGGTGTGCTCGAACGCGTGGCCCATGTGCAGCGAGCCGGTGACGTTCGGCGGCGGGATGACGATGGTGAACGGGGGCTTGTCGCTCTCCGCCGACGCCCGGAAGTGGCCGGCGGCTACCCACTGCTCGTACCGTCGCTGCTCTACCTCGCCCGGCTGGTACTGGCCGGGCAGGGTCGGGGCGTCGGGGCGTCGGGCATCCAGTCTCTCGGTCACCCTGAAAGTCTACGGAGCGCTTCCGCGGACCTGACGTGCGCCACCGGTGCTTCGCGTACGGTGTCGGCTATGTCCGACGCACATCTCACCGAGCGCCCGGTCGACGACGGGCGGGAGCCCATCGACCTGACCGAGGAGCCGATCCAGCTGAGCAACCGGGACCCGGAGGCAGCCGCCGAACGGCGGCCCCGGTCGCGGCGCCGGCGGGTGCTGCTCGCGGCGCTGCTCGTCGCCGGCCTGGCCGGCGCCGGTGCGCTGGGCACTGCCGGCTGGCGGGTGAGCCAGCAGAAGGACACCGACCTGGCCACGCCGGAGCGGGTGGCCGGCCTGACCCGGGACGACAGCGAACGGGCCCGCAGCACCGCCGACTACCTGCGCAGCGGCTTCGCCGCCGACATCGACCTGGACCGCAGCTTCGGCACCGTCTACCGCGACCCGGCCGACGAGCGGAAGTCGGTGCTCATCTTCGGCGGCGCCACGCTGCTCTGGCAGCCCGAGCGCGACCTGGACACCCTCTTCCGCCTGATGTCCGACGAGACCGGCAAGGTGACCGGGCTGCGTGAGGTGCCGGCCGGCCGGCTCGGCGGGGTGATGAAGTGCGGCAGCACCAGCGGCGAGGGCGGCGACTTCGCCATCTGCGGCTGGGCCGACCACGGCAGCGTGGTGATGGCGATGTTCCCCGGACGTCCGGTCGACCAGGCGGGCGAGCTGCTGCGCAAGATCCGCGAGGGCATCCAGACCCGGGACTGAGGCCCTTTCGCCGCCCCCGCGGCCGTCGTTATCGGCGTGCCCTCCGACTACTTTCCCGCGGCGGCTGGAACGTGGCTGGGCCGCCGCTATGCGGTTACGGTTGGGGGTGTGGCCCGCCGCCGGCTCCGGGCGGTCAGGCTTGGTCCCTCCGCCGGGCACGGCGGGCCACACCCTCGTCGAGGTCAGGGCTCGACGGTCGGTGCGGCCAAGCGGTAGCGCCAGAAACGCAGCGGTGGAACGGCTCCCGGCCGCGGTTTAGTCCACCCGCCAAGCGGGCGAGGGCCTTCAGAGCGATCGCGCGCACACCGCAAAAGGCGCCGGCGGTCTCGGGTCGGGCCTCCAACTGCTCGGCGGTGATCATGGTTAGCGGCCGGGTGGGGTGTGGCCCCGCTGTGTTCGGCGGGGTGGTTGGCGGCCGGGTGGGAAGGTGGGGGTGAACGCATTCAGGGCCACCCCCTTGGTGGGGGTGGCCCTGAATGGAAGATTGTCCGGCGGTGTCCTACTCTCCCACACCCTCGCGAGTGCAGTACCATCGGCGCTGGAGGGCTTAGCTTCCGGGTTCGGAATGTGACCGGG
>NZ_JAXCFQ010000020.1:0-110539 GCF_056150265.1 Micromonospora desertarenae | reverse complement strand
GCCGGGGCGCGGGCGTCGCGGCGGCCGCGGCCGCCGGGGGCGCGCCCCCCCCCCGGGGGGGGGGGGGCCCCCCGACCCCGCGGACGCCGAACGGCGACCTGCGCCGAGGTCACCAAGCCCATCTTCCGGAAGGACCCCGCAATGAGTTCCACCGTCGGCGCGGTGCCGCCATCGGCTGCCGCCTCCCCGCCCTCGTCCGTCCCGCAACACCGGCGCCCGTCGTACCGATTCGGCCGGTGGGACATCAAGTACTCCCCGTACCTCTACATCGCTCCGTTCTTCGTCCTCTTCGGGGTCTTCGGCCTCTTCCCGGTCCTCTACACCGTCTACGTCTCGCTCTTCGACTACGAGCTGCTCAGCGGCACCAAGGAGTTCGCGGGACTGGAGAACTACCGCGTCCTGATGGCGGACGCCCAGTTCTGGAACGCGGCCTACAACACCGTCGGCATCTTCGTCCTCAGCACCGTGCCGCAGCTCGTCGTGGCGTTGCTCCTCGCCAACCTGCTGAACCGGCAGATGCGGGCCCGCACCGTGCTGCGGATGGGCATCCTCATCCCCAACATCACCTCGGTGGCGGCGGTCGGGATCATCTTCGCGCTGATCTTCGCCGACCGGTACGGCCTGATCAACTGGCTGCTCGGCACCGTGGGCTTCGACCCGATCGCCTGGCGGGACAACCGCTACGCCTCCTGGTTCGCGATCTCGTTCATGGTCGACTGGCGGTGGACCGGCTACAACGCGCTGATCTACCTCGGCGCCATGCAGGCCATCCCGAAGGACCTGTACGAGTCGGCCGCGCTGGACGGCGCCTCGGCCTGGCGGCAGTTCTGGACGATCACCGTGCCGCTGATCCGGCCGACGATCCTCTTCACGGTCGTCATCTCCACCATCGGTGGCTTCCAGATCTTCACCGAGCCCCTGATGTACGGGTTCGGTCTGGTCCGCGGTGGCGCCGACCACCAGTTCCAGACCCTGGCCATGTACATCTACGAGCAGACCTTCACCGGCAACGCCGAGTACGGGTACGGCTCGGCGATGTCCTGGCTGCTCTTCATGATGATCATCATCTTCGCGCTGATCAACTTCGCGCTGGTACGCCGTTCGGTGAAGGGGGAGAAGAAGTGACCACCGCGCAGACCCTTCCCCGGTCGGTGGCCCCGCCCACACCGGCCCCGCCGCGCCGCCGGCGCGGCCGGGTGCCCGGCGCTCAGCTCTGGCAGGCCAGCCCGCTGACCTACCTCGCGCTGATCATGGGCTCGGTGCTCTCGGTCTTCCCGATCATCTGGTCGTTCATCATCGCCTCGCGGGACAACAGCGCGGTCTACGAGATGCCGCCGGTCCCGGGTGACCAGCTGTTCACCAACATCGACCGGATGCTGGCCAACGAGGACGCCGCGTTCGTCTACGGTCTGGTCAACTCGGCGGTGGTGTCGAGCGTGGTCACCATCTCGGTGATCTTCTTCTCCAGCCTGGCGGGCTTCGCCTTCGCCAAGCTCAAGTTCCGGGGCAGCAACGCGCTGCTGCTGGTCATCATCCTGACCATGATGGTGCCGACCCAGCTCGGCGTCATCCCGCTCTACATGATGATGGTCGAGCTGGAGTGGACCGGCACCCTGCAGGCGGTCATCGTGCCGTTCCTGGTGCAGGGCTTCGGGGTGTTCATGATGCGCCAGTACGCGATGTCCGCGATCAGCGACGAGTTGATCGAGGCGGCCCGGCTCGACGGCTGTTCCACCTGGCGGATCTACTGGAACGTGGTGCTGCCCGGGCTGCGGCCGGCGGCGGCGGTGCTCGGACTGCTGACCTTCATGCAGACCTGGAACGAGTTCCTCTGGCCGTTCATCGTGCTCACCCCGGACACCCCGACGGTGCAGTACTCCCTGAAGATCCTCTCGTCCGGGCCGTACCAGACGGACTACGTGGCCCTGTTCGCCGGCACCGCGCTGGCTACCCTGCCGCTGCTGATCGTGTTCATCATCTTCGGCCGCCAGATCATCGGCGGCATCATGGAAGGCGCCGTCAAGTCGTGAGCAACCCCGCCACCCCACCCGCCCTCGGCGTGCTCGACGAGCGCCCGCCGCTGACCTTCCCGCCCGGCTTCCTCTGGGGCGCCGCCACCGCGGCGTACCAGATCGAGGGCGCGGCGGCCGAGGGCGGCCGGACCCCGTCGATCTGGGACACCTTCAGCCACACGCCGGGGCGGGTGGTCGCCGGGCACACCGGTGACGTGGCCTGCGACCACTACCACCGGCTCGACGCCGACATCGCGCTGATGGCCGAGCTGGGGCTGAAGTCGTACCGGTTCTCGGTCTCCTGGTCGCGGGTGCAGCCCGGCGGGTCCGGCCCGGCCAACGCCGAGGGGCTGGACTTCTACCAGCGGCTGGTCGACCGGCTGCTGGCGCACGGCATCGAGCCGTGGCTCACCCTCTACCACTGGGACCTGCCGCAGCCGCTGGAGGACGCCGGCGGCTGGCCGGCCCGGGACACCGCGGGCCGGTTCGCCGACTACACCCGACTGGTCGCCGACGCCCTCGGCGACCGGGTGCGCTACTGGACCACGCTGAACGAGCCGTGGTGCTCGGCGTTCCTCGGCTACGGCTCCGGCGTGCACGCCCCGGGCCGCTCCAACGGGGCGGACGCGGTCCGGGCCGGGCACCACCTGATGCTCGGCCACGGCCTCGCCGTGCAGGCGCTGCGCGCGGCCCGGCCGTCGGCCGAGGTGGGGGTGACCGTCAACCTCTACCCGGTCACCCCGGCCAGCGACTCGCCCGCCGACGCCGACGCCGCGCGGCGGATCGACGGGTTGGCCAACCGGTTCTTCCTGGACCCGCTGCTGCGCGGGTCGTACCCGGCCGACCTCCTCGCCGACCTGTCCACGGTCACCGACTTCGGGCACGTGCGTGACGGCGACCTGGCGGTGATCTCCAGCCCGCTCGACCTGGTCGGGGTCAACTACTACAGCCGGCACGTGGTGGCCGCGCCGGTCGACGGGGTGGCGCCGGAGAAGTACTGGCGGTCGCCGTCCTGCTGGCCGGGGAGCGAGGACGTCCGGTTCGTCACCCGGGGTGTGCCGGTGACCGACATGGACTGGGAGATCGACGCGCCAGGCCTGGTGGAGACGCTGCGCCGGGTGCACGAGGAGTACACCGACCTGCCGCTCTACGTCACCGAGAACGGCTCGGCGTTCGTCGACGCGGTGGTCGACGGGCGGGTCGACGACACCGAGCGGCTCGCCTACTTCGACGCCCACCTGCGCGCCGCGCACGAGGCGATCAGCGCCGGGGTGCCCCTGCGCGGCTACTTCGCCTGGTCGCTGATGGATAATTTCGAGTGGGCCTGGGGCTACACCAAGCGGTTCGGCATGATCTACGTCGACTACGACAGCCAGGCCCGCATCCCCAAGTCCAGCGCCAGGTGGTACGCCGAGGTGATCCGACGCAACGGTCTGGCCGCACAATAGCGAGGACCAGCCAGCACCGGGCGGTCCCGGCGCCACCTCCCGCGAGGTGCGCCGGGTCCGCCCGACGTCGGAGGAGCAGACCATGACAACGCAGCGCACCCGGTCGCTCGGCCGCCCGACCCTCGACGCCGTCGCCGCCCGCGCCGGCGTCGGCCGCGGGACGGTGTCCCGCGTGGTCAACGGCTCGCCCCAGGTCAGCCCGGAGGCCCGGGCCGCGGTGCAGCAGGCCATCGCCGAGCTGGGGTACGTGCCGAACCGGGCCGCCCGCGCCCTGGTCACCCAGCGCACCGACTCGGTCGCGCTGGTGGTCTCCGAGTCCGGTGACCGGGTCTTCACCGAGCCGTTCTTCGCCGGCATCGTCCGTGGCATCAGCTCCGCGCTGCTGGAGACGCCGATGCAGCTCTGGCTGGCCATGGCGCAGTCCCCGGTGGAGCGGGAGCGGGTCGAGCACCACCTGACCAACCAGCACGTCGACGGGGTGCTGCTGCTGTCGCTGCACGACGCCGACCCGTTGCCCACCCTGCTGGAGGAGCGCGACCTGCCCACCGTGCTGGGCGGCCGCCCGGCCCGGATGCTGCAACCGGGCGCCCAGCCCGCCTGGTACGTCGACGTGGACAACGTCGGCGGCGCCCGCCGGGCCGTGGAGTACCTCGCCGGCAGGGGGCGGCGGCGGATCGCCACCATCGCCGGCCCACAGGACATGGGCGCCGGCCTGGCCCGGTTGACCGGCTACACGGAGGCGGTCCGGGCCGCCGGGGGCGGGGTCAACCCGGACCTGGTGGCGTACGGGGACTTCAGCGAGGAGAGCGGGGCGGCCGGCATGCGGCGGCTGCTGGAGGTCTGCCCCGAGCTGGACGCGGTCTTCGTCGCCTCCGACCTGATGGCGTTCGGCGCGCTGCGGACGCTGCGCGAGGCGGGCCGGCGGGTGCCCGAGGACGTGGCGGTGGTGGGCTTCGACGACGCGCCGGTGGCCCGGCAGGCCGACCCGCCGCTGACCACGGTCTTCCAGCCGGTGGAGGAGATGGGCCGGCAGATGGCCCAGCTGCTGGTCGCCCGGATCCGCGGCGACGAGATCCCCGCCCCCCACATCCTCCTCGACACCCAACTCGTCGAACGCGCCTCCGCCTGACCCTCCGCCCTGCTCCCCGGTGACCATGAAGTTGTTGGCGTGACACGCCGGTGTCGGGCGCAACAACTTCATGATCACCGGCTTGAGGGCCGGGGAGGGGGTTAGGCAGGGGGTGGGGTGTGGCGGCGGAGTTCGCGGCGGGCCAGGGAGGCGCGGTGGACCTCGTCGGGGCCGTCGGCGAGGCGCAGCGTGCGGGCCTGGGCCCAGAGCGCGGCCAGCGGGGTGTCCTGGCTGACGCCGGCGCCGCCGTGCGCCTGGATCGCCTTGTCGATCACCCACTCGGCCATCGCCGGCGTGGCGATCTTGATGGCCTGGATCTCGGTGTGCGCGCCCTTGTTGCCGACCGTGTCCATCAGCCAGGCGGTCTTGAGCACCAGCAGCCGGGCCTGCTCGATGCGCACCCGGGACTCGGCGATCCACTCCCGCACCACGCCCTGCTCGGCCAGCGGCCGGCCGAACGCGACCCGCTCGCCGGCCCGCCGGCAGAGCAGTTCCAGGGCCCGTTCGGCCATCCCGACCAGCCGCATGCAGTGGTGGATGCGGCCGGGGCCGAGCCGGGCCTGGGCGATGGCGAACCCGGCCCCCTCCGCCCCGATCAGGTTCTCCGCCGGCACCCGTACGTCGACGAAGTCGATCTCGGCGTGCCCGCCGTGCGGGGCGTCGCTGTAGCCGAAGACGGTCATGCCCCGGCGGACCGTGACCCCCGGGGTGTCCCGGGGGACCAGCACCATGCTCTGCTGCCGGTGGCGGTCCGCGCCCGGGTCGGTCTTGCCCATCACGATGAAGACCTCGCAGCGCGGGTCCATCGCCCCGGACGACCACCACTTGCGACCGTTGATCACGTAGTGGTCGCCGTCGCGGGTGATCCGGGTGGCGATGTTGGTGGCGTCGGAGGAGGCCACCTCCGGCTCGGTCATGCAGAACGCCGACCGGATCTCGCCCTCGAGCAGCGGCTCCAGCCAGCGCTTGCGCTGCGCCTCCGAGCCGAACTCGGCGAGCAGCTCCATGTTGCCGGTGTCCGGCGCGGCGCAGTTGACCGCCTCCGGCGCCAGGTGCGGGCTGCGCCCGGTCAGCTCGGCGAGCGGGGCGTACTGGAGATTGGTCAGCCCGGCGCCGTAGCGCGGGTCGGGCAGGAAGAGGTTCCACAGGCCGCGCTTGCGCGCCTCGGCCTTCAGCTCGGCCATCACCGGTGGCCGGGCCCACGGGTCGCCGGCGGCGGCCACCTGCTCGGCGTGCACCGGCTCGGCCGGGTAGACGTGCTCGGTCAGGAACGCGGTCAGCTCGCCGCGCAGCTGTTCGGTGCGGGCGTCGTACGCGAAGTCCATCAGCGCTCCCTGGCGGCGGTCAGCCCGTGCGCGACCAGCGGTGCCACCATCTCGCCGATCCGGTCGAAGCCCTCGCCGAGGGTCTGCCCCAGCGTGTGCCGGTAGTGGATGCCCTCGCAGATCACCGCGAGCTTGAAGCAACCGAGCGCGAGGTGCCAGTGCAGCGGGCCGACGTCGACGTCGCCGCGGCCGGCGTAGCGCTCGATCAGCTCGTCGCCGGTGGGGAAGCCGGCGCGCGGGCCGAGCCCGTCGGCAACCGGGTTGCCGGCTGCCGTCTCGCTGCCGCCGAGCACGTCCCAGTAGGTCAGCAGCAGCCCGAGGTCGGCCAGCGGGTCGCCGAGGGTGGCCATCTCCCAGTCCAGCACCGCCCGGACGGCCACCGGGTCGACGGTGGCGAGGAGGTTGTCCAGCCGGTAGTCGCCGTGCACGATCCGGCCCGCGTTGGCGCCCTCGGGAGCGGTGGCGGCGAGCAGGTCGCGCAGCTCCTCGATGCCCGGCAGCGGCCGGCTGCGGGAGCGTTCCAGCTGCCCCGCCCAGCGGCGCACCTGCCGGGCGAGGTAGCCCTCCGGCCGGCCGAAGTCGGCCAGCCCGACCGAGGCGGGCTCGACGGCGTGCAGCGCGGCGAGGGTGTCCATCATCGCCATCGCCAGCTCCCGCCGCTGGTCGGAGGTGAGCGGGTCGGTCTGGGCGCGGGTGCGGAACACCTCGCCGGGCACCCGTTCCATCAGGTAGAACGGCGCGCCGATGACGTCCGGATCCGGGCAGTGCAGCAGGGCCGCGGGCACCGGCACGTCGGTGGGGGCGAGCGCGGAGATCACCCGGAACTCGCGGCCCATGTCGTGCGCGGTGGCCAGCACGTGCCCGAGCGGCGGGCGGCGCAGCACGACCTCGCGCTCCCCGGCGCGCAGCAGGTAGGTCAGGTTGGACTTGCCGCCGGCGATCAGCCGGGCCCGCAGCGGGCCGGTGGCCAGCTCCGGCCGGTGCTCGGCGAGGTAGCCGGCGAGCCGGTCGAGGTCCAGGCCGGCGGGGGACGAGGTGGGGGTGGAACCCCGCTCCGGCGGGGTGGCCGGGGCGGTCCCCGGCCGGAGCGCGTCGACGGCCGGATCGGTCATCCGACTAGTTGATGGCAGCCCGACCGGGTTGTCAAGGTCGGATTTTGCCCCCGGGACATGCCGCGGCAACAGGGACGAAATGGGCACCGGCCAGGCTGGTGCCCAGCCTGCCGGCCGCGCCGCCGGCCCCGCGAGCGGAGGGGTACCCAGATGTTGCTGCGAGTTCGGGTCACGCTGCCGGACCGTCCGGGCACGCTCGGCCAGGTGGCCCGCACCATGGGCGTCTCCGGCGCGGACATCGTCCAGGTGGTGGTGCTGGAACGGCTCGGCGGGCGGGCGGTGGACGACTTCACGGTGGTCTGGCCGGGGGCGGCCCGGGTGGAGCGGCTGCTGGCCGGCCTGGCCGCGATCCCCGGGGTACGGGTGGACGGCGTGTGGCGGGCGATCGGCGCGCCCACCACCACCGGCCAGGACGCCGAGCTGCTGGCCCAGGTGGCGGCGAACCCGGCCGACGGGGTGGCCACCCTGGTCGACGCGGTGCCCGGGCTGCTCGCCGCCGACTGGGCGGTCGCCGCGGTGGTGCCGCTGGACTGGGCCACCCGCGCCGGCGGCGGGGAGCCGACCGTCGGGCACGCCAGTTGGCGGGCGCCGGTCCCGCCGCGGCTGCCCGAGGTGACCCCGCTGCGCGCCCGGGCGGTCAGCGCACCCGACGGCGGTCACTTCGCGGTCGCCCCGTTCGGCCGGGCCGGGCTGGTGCTGGTGGTGGCCCGGGAACGCACCGACCCGCTGGCCGCGCCGGCGTTCCACGGCACCGAGGTGGACCGGTTGGCGCAGCTGGTCCGGGCCGGCGCGGTGATCCTCGGCGACCGGCTGGACCTGGTCGGCGTGCCGCCGGTGGTCGCCGGCCCCTGACCCGGGCCGCCGGGGCCGGGTGTGGCGCAGGTCGCGTACCCGGTTCCGCGGCCGTCACCCCGGGGCAACCGGCCGGCAACAGCCACCCGCGAGGGTCGTACCCGGGGAAGGGAGGCACCCATGACGTTGTGGCGGATCCGAGCCACCGTGGACGACCGGCCGGGCTACCTGTCGGTGCTCACGGCCAGCCTCGCGTTGCGCGGGGTCAACATCCTCACCGTGCAGGTGCACACCACCGAGCGGGGCGCGGTCGACGACTTCCTGGTCGACGCGCCGGACTCACTCGGCGAGGCCGACCTCGTGGCCGCCGTCGAGCGGGGACGGGGCCGGGACTGCTGGGTCGCCCGCAGCGAGGCGCGTGGCCTGGCCGACCAGCCGACCCGGGTGCTCGGGCTGGCCAACCGCCTGGTGCGCGACCCGGACGCGACCGGCGAGGCGCTGCGCTCGCTGCTCGGCGCGGACACGGTCAGCTGGCGGCCGGCGCCGGCCGGCGTCCGCAGCGGCATCACCGCACGCACCATGCTGCTGGCCGACTCGGGCGGCGGGTCGTTCGAGCTGCGCCGGGCCGCCCCGGACTTCACCCCGGCCGAGTACGCCCGGGCGCAGGCCCTGCTCGAGCTGGCCGCGACCGTCGCGCGCCGGGCCGCCGAGCAGGTCACCCTGGTGCTGCCGGACGGCGCCGAGGTGGGCGTACGCCCGGCCGGCGCGGACGACCTGGCCGGCGTGGTCGAGTTGCACGAGGCGTGCTCGGCGCGCAGCCGGTACCGGCGCTACCTGGGTGGGGCGGCGGCCCCGTCGCCGGCCCGGCTGCGCCGGCTGCTGGAACCGGCGCGCGGGCTGACCCTGCTCGCCGCCGCGCCCGCCCGCCCCGGCGCGGGGGAGCCGGTGGTGGCGATGGCGAACCTGCTCGCCGAGGGCGACGAGGCCGAGGCGGCCTTGCTGGTGCGCGACGACTGGCAGCGTCGCGGGCTCGGCTCGGCGCTGCTGCGGCGGCTGGTCGGGCACGCCGAGCGGGCCGGCTACGCGGCGCTGGTGCTGCACGTCCAGGCGGAGAACGCCCCGATGCTGCGCACCCTCCGCCGCCTGCACCGCCCGACCCCCACCGACCGCGACGGCGCCCTGCTCACCCTCACCGTCCCCCTCACCACCCCCGCCCCCGCCCGCCCCCGCTGACCGCCCCGCGCGATCTTGCACTTTCGGCCCCGGCGAACCGGGCACATGCCGCGTTTCACGGGCCGAAAGTGCAAGATCGCGGGATGGGGAGGGGGATGGGGAGGGGAGTGGGGGGTGGGGTCAGGTGGCGGGGTAGCTGCTGTAGTCGGGGAAGTTGCCGTAGAGGCGGGTGTCGCCGCCCTGGGTGACGGCCTGGACCAGGAGGTCGCCGCCGACGAAGGCGCCCTTCCAGGAGGCGCCCCGGCCGCCGAACGGCTCGTCCCGGTCGCCCCGGGAGCGGGGCTTGTTGATGCCCACCTTGAACGCCTGGAGGTCCACCGCGAGCTTGCCGGCCAACTCCTCGTCGTCGCAGGCGAGCGAGGCGACCAGCGCGCCGTTGGAGGCGTTCATCTGGGCCAGCAGCTCGTCGGTGGTGTCCACTACGACGATGGTGTCGACCGGCCCGAACGGCTCGGCGTGCATCAGCCGGGACCGGCCGGGCGGGGCGAGCAGCACCGCCGGCGCCACGTACGCGGAGGTGTCCTGCCCGTCCAGGAACGGCGCGCCGTCCAGCTTGCCCCGGTGCAGCGGCACCGCGCCGCCGCGTACCGCCTCGTCGACCTTGCGGCGCAGCTCGTCGGCCTTGGCGGCGCTGATCAGCGGGCCGAAGTCCAGCTCCGGCAGCGGGTCGCCGGCCCGCCAGGTCTCGTCCACCGCGAGTGGATGCCCGAACCGGACCGAGCGCACCACCGGCAGGTACATGTCGAGGAACTCGTCGACCAGGTCCCGCTGGACCACGAACCGGGGGTACGCGGTGCAGCGCTGCTTGCCGTACTCGAAGCCCTTCTTCAGGTGCCCGGCGAGCAGGTCCCACTGGGAGAAGTTCCAGACGCCCCAGGCGTTGAGCCCCTCCTGCTCGATGAAGTGCCGCTTGTCGGAGTCGAGCAGCGCGGCGGCCACCTTGCCGCCGTTGGACCGGCCGCCGACGAACGCCACCGCGCCGATCTCCGGCGCCCGGACCAGCACCTCGGAGAGCTCCTCGCCGCTGCCGGAGACGAGCGTGGCGGGCAGCCCGGCCCGGCGCATCAGCGCGTGCGCCACGGTGAGGCAGACCGCGCCGCCCTGCGACGGCGTCTTGGCGATGACCGCGTTGCCGGCCAGCAGCTGCACCAGCTCCGCGTGCACCAGCACGCTCATCGGGTAGTTCCAGGACGCGATGTTGCTGACCGGGCCGGGCAGCGGCTCCCGGCCGTCGGCGAGCATCCGGTCGATCTCGTCGACGTACCAGCGCACGCCGTCCAGCGCGCGGTCCACGTCGGCGCAGGCCAACCGCCACGGCTTGCCGATCTCCCAGACCAGCAGCAGGGCGAGCAGGTCGCGGTGCGCGGTGAGCGCGTCGAGCGCGTCGGTGACCCGGGCCTTCCGGTCGGCCAGCGGGGTCGCGGCCCAGCCGCGGTGCGCGGCGGCGGCGTGCGCCACGGCGGCCCGGGCGGTCTCCGCGTCCAACCGGGGCAGGTTGACCAGGACGGTGTTGTCCACCGGGGTGCGGACCGGGGTGGGCGCCCCGACCGCGCGCCAGTCGCCCTCCACGAGGTTGTGCAGGGTGATGACGCCGTCGGCCGGCGCGCCGAACGCCTCCGGGGCGGCGGCCACCGCGCGGGCCAGGGTGTCCGACCAGGCGGTGCCGTCGGCGAGTCGTAGAGCCATCGCGATCTCCTCAGGGGTCGTCCGGAGAGCGGCGGCGTCGATGGCACCGCTTGGTGTCGCGTACTGTCGCGCGCCGCGCGGCGGCCGGGCAACAGTACGTTCGTATGCCGGAACGCGACGCCCGCGCCGCGCCGGCCCCGACCGCAGGTCGCGGCCGGTCCCGATTGGCCTGACCTGGGCGTACGCGGTCAGCGCATCCAGATCTATCGATAATGTGAGCTATCTCCGGGCGCCGTCGACCGGGTTACCCGTCGGTACGGATCTCGGCCCGAGGGGGATCAATTCCGGACCGGATGGACGGCGGCCGGATCGGCCGGGCGACGGCGACGGCCGCGCCGCCGAGTGCGCCGCGGCCGGCGGTGCGAGGCGGACATGCGAACGGCCGCCGGACGGGTGTCCGGCGGCCGTTCGGTGTGCTGCGTCAGATCAGCTGGTGAAGGTGACGTTGTCCCGGCGGCGGCGCAGCACCAGCAGGGTGCCGGCGCCGATCAGGGCCAGGCCGCCCAGCGCGATGCTGGTGGTCGCGACACCGGTCAGCGGCAGGCCGCCGCCGTTGTCGCCGCCGCCGCCCCCGGCGCCGGTGCTCTCCGACGGCGTGACCGAGGTCGACGGCGTGGCCGAGTCCGACGGGGTGACCGACGTGGACGGCGTGACCGACCCGGACGGCGAGGCCGGCGTGGTGGGCGTCGCGGGCGTGGTCGGCGTGGCCGGGGTCGTCGGGGTGGTCGGCGTCGACGGGGTCGGCGTGACCGGGGTGCCGGCGCAGGTGTGGCTCAGGTTGAACCGGTCGGCGTCGCCGTCGACCGTGGCGCTGCCGTCGACCAGCGTCCACCCGGCCGGGGTGAAGACGTAGGCGTGCTTGACCTGCGGGTTCTTGCCGCCCGTCGAGTCGAGGAAGTCGGTGTAGGGGTCCGTGGGGTCGGGCACCTTCACCGTCACCGTGCCGGTGCCGTTCGAGAAGGTCAGCGTGAGGCTCTCGAAGTCGGCGCCCCCGGTGGGCAGCACGAAGTGCCAGCCGTCGTAGCCGTCCGGCAGGTTGTCGAACTTCTCGTCTCCGCACTCCTGCTGGAACTTCGCCGCCGTCGAGCCCTTGTGCGGCTCGTGCAGCGGGATGGTGATGCTGGACGCCCAGGCGGGGGTAGCGATGGCGAGAAGGGCCGTGGCGGCGGCCGTGGAGACGGCCGCGCGCGCCACGCGCCGACGCTGTGGCATGAGGATTCCTCCGGAGTGGATCGAGGGGACAGCACATGATCGCACGGACGGTGACGGCCGTCGACATCAGGTGATCGGTCTGACCTGCGCGGACGTGCCGACGGAAGCGACCCGTTCGGGCAAATCCGCTACTCTCCGCAGGCGTGTCGCTGTAACGGAAAAGCGCGATGTGACGCTGCAGCCAGCTCCGGCCGGTGCGGGCGCGCGTCGGTGCGGGCCGGTCTTCCCAAACCGGCACGGGCGAGATTACATTGCTGATTGTCCATGGGAGCGCTCCCGGACCCGTGGCCCACCCCCCACCACCGCCGCCCGCAGCCCACGCCGGACCCGACGACGTCCCGCCCGGCGGCGTCACCGACAGGAGCACGCCATGTCCCACCCGAGACGGCCCGGACCGGCCGACCAACCCTGGCCGCGCCGCCTGCTGGCCGCCTGCGCCGCCCTCGCCACCGGGCTCGCCCTCGCGGTCGGCGTACCGGCCGCGCCCGCCTCCGCCGCGCCCGCTTTCAACTACGCGGAGGCGTTGCAGAAGTCGCTCCTCTTCTACGAGGCGCAGCAGTCCGGTCGGCTGCCGGACTGGAACCGGGTCTCCTGGCGCGGCGACTCGGCGCTGACCGACGGCGCCGACGCGGGCCTCGACCTCACCGGCGGCTGGTACGACGCCGGCGACCACGTGAAGTTCGGCTTCCCGATGGCGTTCAGCGCCACCATGCTCGCCTGGGGCGCGGTGGAGTACCGGGCCGGCTACGCCGCCACCGGTCAACTGCCGCACCTGCTCAACAACCTGCGCTTCGTCAACGACTACTTCGTCAGGGCGCACCCGGCGCCGAACGTCCTCTACGGACAGGTCGGCAAGGGCGACGACGACCACAAGTGGTGGGGACCGGCCGAGGTGCTGCCGATGGCGCGACCCGCGTACAAGATCGATGCCAGCTGTGGCGGCGCGGACCTGGCCGGCGAGACGGCCGCCGCGATGGCCGCCTCCTCGATGGTGTTCCGCCCCACCGACCCCGCCTACGCCGACACGCTGCTCGGCCACGCCCGGCAGCTCTACACCTTCGCCGACACGGTGCGGAAGAGCTACCACGAGTGCATCACCGACGCGACGAACTTCTACCGCTCCTGGAGCGGCTGGCAGGACGAGCTGGTCTGGGCCGCGATCTGGCTGCACCGGGCCACCGGCGAGGCCGCCTACCTGGCCAAGGCGGAGAGCGAGTACGACCGGCTCGGCACCGAGAACCAGACCACCACCCGGTCCTACAAGTGGACCATCGCCTGGGACAACAAGCAGTTCGGCGCGTACGTGCTGCTGGCCAACCTGACCGGGAAGCAGAAGTACGTCGACGACGCCAACCGGTGGCTCGACTACTGGACCGTGGGCGTCAACGGGCAGCGGGTGCCGTACTCGCCCGGCGGGATGGCGGTGCTCGACTCCTGGGGCGCGCTGCGCTACGCCGCGAACACCTCCTTCGCCGCCCTCGTCTACAGCGACAAGACCACCGACGCCACCCGCAAGGCCCGCTACAAGGACTTCGCCGTCCGGCAGATCAACTACGCGCTCGGCGACAACCCGCGCAACTCCAGCTACGTGATCGGCTTCGGGGCCAACCCGCCGCGCAACCCGCACCACCGCACCGCGCACGGCTCCTGGTGGGACAGCCAGACAGTGCCCACCGAGACCCGGCACACCCTCTACGGCGCGCTGGTCGGCGGCCCCTCCGCGGCCAACGACGCCTACACCGACAACCGCTCCGACTACGTGATGAACGAGGTGGCCACCGACTACAACGCCGGCTTCACCTCGGCGCTGGCCCGGCTCGCCCAGGAGTACGGCGGCACCCCGCTGGCGAACTTCCCCACCCCGGAGACGCCGGACCTGGACGAACTCACCGTGGAGACCACGGTGATGCAGGCCGAGCCGCGGGCCACCGGGCTGAAGGCGATCGTCTACAACCGGTCCGGCTTCCCGGCCCGGGCGCTCACCGACGGCCGGTTCCGGTACTACTTCCGCCCGGACGGCCCCGGCCCGGTGCAGGTCACCCCCGGCTACACCCAGGGCTGCCCGGCGCCGAACGCCGCCCGGCAGCACTCCGGCGACATCTGGTACGTCGAGGTGGACTGCACCGGGCACACCATCGCGCCGGCCGGCCAGTCGCAGCACCGGATGGAGGTGCAGTTCAAGGTCGGCGTGCCGGAGGGCGGTACCTGGGACCCGAGCAACGACCCGTCGTACCAGACCGCCGCCGGCCCGAACCGGAAGGTGCCGCTCTACTCCGGCAGCGCCCGGGTCTGGGGTGAGGAGCCCGGCCCCGCCACGCCGGACACCACCGCGCCGACCGTGCCCGGCACCCCGGTCGCCTCGGCGGTGACGCCGACCGGCCTCACCCTGACCTGGCCCGCCGCCACCGACGCCGGCGGCAGCGGGCTGGCCGGCTACGAGGTCACCCAGGAGCAGGTCGGCAGCGACGCGCTGGTCCTGCTGAACGCCACCACCAACGCCCTCGCGGTGACCGGCCTGACGCCGGAGCGGACGTACCGGTTCTCGGTGCGGGCCCGCGACGGCGCCGGCAACCGCTCCGCCGCCTCCCCGGTGCTGGAGGTGACCACGCCGGTCACCCCGACGCCGACCGCCGGCTGCCGGGTCGGGTACGTCACGAGCGACTGGAGCACCGGGTTCACCGCCAACATCAGCATCACGAACACCGGCACCACCGCCCTGAACGGGTGGAGCCTCGCCTTCACCTTCCCGAGCACCGGGCAGCGGGTCGGGCAGGGCTGGTCGGCGACGTACAGCCAGACCGGGACGGCGGTGACCGCGACGAACGTCTCCTACAACGGCGTGCTGGCGCCGGGGGCGTCCACCAGCTTCGGCTTCAACGGCACCCACACCGGCAGCAACCCGAAACCCACCGCCTTCACCCTCAACGGCGCCCCCTGCACCCTGGCCTGACCACCGCTCCGTCGAGATCTTGGACAGTTACCGTTCCCCGCGAGCGGTAACTGTCCAAGATCTACTGTCTCTAGTGCGAGTGGCGTGGGCCCGCTGTCTGGTCGGCGGTCGTGACCCAGACTCCGGCGCGTGCCGCGGCGAGTGCGGCTTCGGCGGCGCCGCGGGCGTCGGCCTCCGTGAGCGGGGCACCCGTGTTGAGGAGTGCGTAGTACAGGGGGGCGGAGACGGCGCCGATGACGCGATGGGCATCGGTGCCGACAGGGAGTTCGCCGCGATCGATGGCGTCGGTGACACAGCCCGCCCACTCCTCGATGCGCGTGAGGTAGAAGCGGTGGAGTGCCTCGGCCGCCTGCTCGTTGCAGAGTGACGCGGCGATCAGGGCCTTGAACAGCCGTCCCTGCCGCGGGTCGGTGAGCGTCTCGACCACCAGGCGGGCGTTGGCGCGCAGGTCGTCCTCGATGGATCCGGTGTCGGCGCGACGCAGGGACTGGGCCGCCATGTCGTCGAGCAGGTCGGCGGCGAGCGCGCTCGGGGTCCCCCAGCGGCGATAGACGGTGGTCCTGCCCACCCCGGCTCGACGGGCGACCTCGGCCAGGTCCAGGGCCTCGAAGCCCGCCTCGGCCAGGACGTCGGCAGCCGTCCGGAGGACGGTCTCGCGGACGCGAGCGGTGCGGCCACCAGGCCGGACGGTGCCGGGAACAGGGGTGTCAGCCACGGATGGATCTCCTTCGTGCGGAGCTTCACGATGCCACAGGACATGTTATCGGGACGACAGTTCCATTACGGCGTTCCGGGTGGTAGCGTCTGCCGCGTAACGGTACTGCGATCCCGTTAACGATTCCTGGTGTGTCCGGGTCCTGCCACCTCGTCCCCCCGCTCGTTCCGGGTGGACTCGAACGAAACGAAGGTCATGTCCACAACCACTGCCGCGCCGCAGCCCACCGCTCCGCTCGCCGCCACCGCCCCGCACCCGCATCGGCTGACCGGCCGACTCCGGCTGGTCCTCGCCGTCCTGCTGGTCACCCAGTTCATGCTGGCCGTCGACTTCTCGATCCTCAACGTCGCGCTGCCGGCGATCGGCGAGGGTCTCGGCTTCTCCCTGTCCAACCTCCAGTGGATCGCCACCTCGTTCGCGCTGAGCGCGGCCGGGTTCACCCTCCTCTTCGGCCGCATCGGTGACCTGGTCGGCCGTAAGAGGATCTTCCTCGGCAGTCTGGGCCTGCTCGGGGTGGCCTCCCTCGTGGGCGGTCTCACCACCAGCCCCGAGATCCTGATCCTGGCCCGGGTCGCCCAGGGTCTGGCCACCGCGGCCGCCACTCCCGCCGGGCTCTCCCTGCTGACCACCTCCTTCCCCGAAGGGCCGCTGCGGCAGCGGGCCCTGGGCCTCAGCGGCGCGTTGATGTCCGCCGGATTCACCACCGGCGCCATCCTCGGGGGCGTCCTCACGGATCTGCTGTCCTGGCGCTGGGCCTTCTTCATCAACGTGCCCGTCGCCGCCGCCGTCCTGCTGATCGCTCCCTCGGTCATCCAGGAGTCGAGGCCTGCCGGCCGTCCCCACCTGGATCTGCCCGGCGCCCTGTCCGTGACCTTCGGCCTGCTGGGGCTCGTCTACGGCCTGACCCAGGCCGGCGAGCACGGCTGGACCAGCCCGCACGCCGTGACCGGGCTGACCGCCGGTGCCCTGTTGCTGGTGGTGTTCTACCTCGTCGAGCGGAAGGTGGCCCAGCCGCTGGTCCCGCTGGGGGTGCTGCGTCGCCGGAACGTGGCCTGGGGCAACGCGCTGGGCCTGCTCGCCTTCGTCACGGAGACCTCGCTGGTGTACCTGCTCACCCTCTACATGCAGAAGACCCTCGGCTTCTCCGCCCTGGTCGCCGGGATCTCGTTCGGCGTCCTGGGCCTCGGCACGGTGGTCGGCGGCCTGCTGGCCCCGAAGGTGATCGCCCGGACCTCCACGCTGACCGCGCTGGTCGCCGGCGGTCTGATCCAGGCCGTCTTCACCGCCGCCCTGTTCTTCCTGGGCACGGGCACCGCCTCCTCGATGGCGCTGTTGCTGCCCGCCACCTTCCTCGGTGGCGCCGGGAACATGCTGGTCATCGTCGGTTTCATGGTCACCGCCACCAACGGACTGCCCGACCGGGAACAGGGCCTGGCCACCGGCCTGGCCACCATGTCCCAGCAGGTCGGCATCACCATGGGCACCCCGATCATGTCCGCGATCGTGACCGCTGCCGCCGCGGGCGCCGCCACGGCCACGGCAATCCTGGACGGCGTCACCATCGCGATCGCCGTCAACGCCGCCCTGGTGGTGCTCGGTGTCCTGATCGCCGCCGTCTTCCTGCGGGCCAAACCCGCCTGACGCAACCAACCCCCGCGGGCACACCCGGTGCGGAGCGCCGACGTCCACGCTGCGACCCCGGTCGAGATCCCGCCACCGCTGCCAGCAGCTCGTCCGGTACGGGCGATGCCGGTTGGCCCGGCATCCGAGGGGCGGACGACGCCCGCCGCATCCGTCCCTCGGATCCTCCACCACCCGGAAGGAAAGACCATGGATCGTCAGCTCACCGGCACGGTCGTCCTCGTCACCGGTGCCGCCGGCGGCACCGGCCAGGCCACCGCCCACCTGTCGGCGGCCGTAGCCGCAGCACGGCCCGCTGGCTGGCCGGCGGTACGGGTCCCGGCGCGATGGATATCGCCACCCGCGCTCCGGCCACCGGGTGGCGGAGGCGAACCGCCCGACGCCCCGCGGCCAGGGGAGGCGTCAGCCGCCGGGCACGGTGAATGTCCGGGATCCGGGGCAGGATGGGGTGGTGCAGCGGGCGCTGGTGACCGTCGGGCACGGGCCGGCCGACCGGGCCCGGCTCGAAGAGCTGCTGGCCGGGGCGGGGATCGAGCTGGTCGTGGACGTGCGGCGGTTCCCGGCCAGCCGCACCAACCCCGACGTCCGCCGGGAGGAGCTGGAACGCTGGCTGCCGCGGGCCGGGATCGGCTACCGCTGGGAGCCGCGGCTGGGCGGTCGGCGGCACACCCCGGCCGGCACGCCGGAGCCGGACACCTGGTGGACGGTGGCGGCCTTCCGGGCGTACGCGGCGTACACCCGTACCGCCGACTTCCGGGCGGCGCTGGAGGCGGTGCTCGCCGAGGCGGCGGCCCGGACCACGGCGGTGATGTGCAGCGAGAGCGTCTGGTGGCGCTGCCACCGGCGGCTGATCGCCGACGTCGCGGTGCTCGGCCACGACGTGCCGGTGCGCCACCTGATGCCGGACGGCCGGCTCGCCCCGCACCGGCCGGCCGCCGGCGCCCGCCGCGACGGCGACCGCGATCTCGTCTGGGACGGCTGACCGCCGCCCTCCGCGCGGGTGTCGGGACAATCCGCTCCCGTCAGTCGACCAGTTCGTCGGCGAGCAGGTCCATCAGCAACCCGTCGTGCCAGCGCCCGTCCTCGCCGCGCTCGTAGCGGCGCAGCACGCCGACCGGCCGGAAGCCGACCTTGGCGTAGCTGCGGATCGCCGGGGTGTTCGCCGCCGCCGGGTCGATGGTGAACCGGTGGTGCCCGTGCGCCTCGACCAGGTGCCGGACCAGGGTGCGGATGGCGTCCGGGCCGAGGCCCCGACCGTGCACCGACGGGTCGAGGAAGATGTCCAGGCTGGCGTGCCGGTAGTCGGGGTCGTCCTCGGCGTACCACTGGATCGCGCCGACCACCCGGCCGTCGTGCAGCACCGCGTACACCGTCAGGTCGGGGTCGGCCAGGTCGGCCGCGACGGCGGCGGTGAGGTCGTCACCGCCCCGCCACCAGTGGCGCACCTGCGGATCGGCCCGGATCGCGGCGAGCGCCGGCACGTCGGCCGCGCCGGCCGGCCGCAGCGTCACCGCCCGCCCGCGCAGTTCCCCGGTCACCGGCGCCACCGGGACCGGGGCGGCGCGAGCGGCCCGCGGGCGACGAGGGAACCGGGCGTCACGGGGGCCTCAGCCGCGGATCTCGCCGTGCTCGACGCAGACCGCCGCCCAGCCCACCGGCAGCACCTGCACCTTCATCCGGCGCCGGCAGCGCGCGCAGAACCGGGGCGGCTCCAGGGCGCGCGCCGCCACGCACGCCTCGTGCGACCCGGCCGCCGCGGCTTCGCCGCAGCGGTCGCACCAGAGCGGCGCCGTTGTGTTCGGCGCCGCCAGCGGAGCAGCGTCCGTCACCGTCAACCCCTCACAGCGTCGCGGAAAGCGCCTTGACCGGCATCTTCAGGTCGTCCAGCAGGGCCAGGTCCTCGGTGGCCGGCCGGCCCAGGGTGGTCAGGTAGTTGCCGACGATCACCGCGTTGATGCCGCCGAGCAGGCCGTCGCGGGTGCCCAGGTCGCCCAGGGTGATCTCCCGGCCGCCCGCGTACCGCAGGATGGTGCGCGGCATGGCCAGCCGGAACGCGGCGATGGCCCGCAGCGCGTCCTTGCCCTCGACCACCGGCCGGTCGCCGAGCGGGGTGCCCGGACGCGGGTTGAGGAAGTTCAGCGGCACCTCGTGCGGGTCCAGCTCGGCGAGCTGCGCGGCGAACTCGGCCCGCTGCTCCACCGTCTCGCCGAGGCCGAGGATGCCGCCGCAGCAGACCTCCATGCCCGACTCGCGGACCATCCGCAGCGTCTCCCAGCGCTCCTCCCAGGAGTGGGTGGTGACCACGTTCGGGAAGTAGGAGCGGCAGGTCTCCAGGTTGTGGTTGTAGCGGTGCACGCCCATGTCGACCAGCTCGTCGACCTGCTCCTGGGTGAGCATGCCCAGCGAGGCGGCCACCTGGATGTCGACCTCCGCCTTGATGGCGGCGACGCCCTCGCGCATCTGCTTCATCAGCCGGGCGTCCGGGCCGCGGACGGCGGCCACGATGCAGAACTCCGTCGCCCCGGTCGCGGCGGTCTGCTTCGCCGCCTCGACCAGGGACGGGATGTCCAGCCAGACCGAGCGCACCGGCGAGGTGAACAGGCCGGACTGGGAGCAGAAGTGGCAGTCCTCGGGGCAGCCGCCGGTCTTCAGCGAGACGATCCCCTCGACCTCCACCTCCGGGCCGCACCAGCGCATCCGCACCTCGTGGGCGAGCTGGAGGGCGGCGGGCAGGTGCTCGTCGGGCAGGTTCAGCACGGCGAGGACGCCGGCCTCGTCGAGACCGACGCCGTTCTCCAGCACCTGGGTACGGGCCTGGTCGAGGATCTCTGGCATGGCTCGTACCCTACAAGCCCGCCCGATCGACAGGAACGGCCGCGCGGCCCGCGGTGACCGGGCGCCGCCGGCCGGGGTGGAAGCGCCGGGCCGCGGGTCACGGATGGTAATTTCGCCCGGCGGCCGCGCTCGGCGACGGCGGCCGCGACGGCGGTGTGGGGGTGACGGTGGCGGACTGGCTGGCGGCGCTGCACCGCCGCGCCGAGCTGCGGGCGAAGGCGGGGTTGACCCGCCGGCTGCGACCGCGCGCGGCCGGCGACGCCGTGGTCGACCTGGCCGGCAACGACTACCTCGGCCTGGCGACCGACCCCGAGGTCACCGCCGCGGCCGGCCGGGCACTGGCGGCGTACGGGCTGGGGGCCACCGGGTCGCGGCTGGTGCGCGGCTCCACCGACGCCCACCACGCGCTGGAGGACGACCTGGCCGACTGGCTCGGCACCGACCGGGCACTGGTCTTCTCCTCCGGCTACCTGGCCAACCTCGGCGCGGTCCGGGCGCTCGTGCAGCCCCGTACGCTGCTCGTCTCCGACGCGCACAACCACGCCTCGCTGATCGACGGCTGCCGGATCTCGGGCGCGGAGACCATGGTGACCCCGCACAACGACGTGGCCGCGGTGGCCGCCGCGCTGGCCGCCGCGCCCGGCCGGCCGGCGGTGGTGGTCACCGAGTCGGTCTTCTCCGTCGACGGCGACCTCGCTCCGCTGGCCGAGCTGCACGCGGTCGCCCGCCGGCACGGCGCGCTGCTGCTGGTCGACGACGCGCACGCGCTCGGCGTCATCGGCCCGGCCGGGGCCGGCGGGGTGGCCGCCGCCGGGCTCTCCGGCGCGCCGGACGTGGTGGTCACCGCCACCCTGTCCAAGGCCCTCGGCGGCGCCGGCGGGGTGGTCGCCGGACCGGCCGAGTTCGTCCGGCACCTGGTGGAGACCGGGCGCACCTTCATCTTCGACACCGCGCTGCCCCCGGCGGTCGCCGCCGGGGTGCACGCCGCCGTCGTGCTGGCCCGGGCCGGCGACGGGCCGCGCGCCGAGATCGCCGAGCGGGCCGCGCTCGCGGTGCGCCGGCTGCGCGCCGCCGGACTGCACGTCTCCGAGCCCGACGCGGCGGTGGTCTCGGTGACCGCGCCCGGCCCGGAGGCCGCGACGGCCTGGGCGGCGGACTGCCGCGACCGCGGCGTCGCGGTCGGCTGCTTCCGACCGCCGTCGACCCCGGACAGCCGCTCCCGGCTGCGGCTCACCATCGGCGCCGGGGTGCCCCGGGCGGACTTCGAGCGGGCCCTGGAGGTCATCGTGGAGTGTGCGCCGTGAGCGCGAGGAGTGAGCCGGGTTTGCGAGCCCCGCGGTCGCGAACCGAGGTGGGCACATGACCGAGCCGTGGCGGGGGCCGGTGCTGGTGACCGGCACCGACACCGAGGTCGGTAAGACGGTGGTGACCGCGGCGATCGCGGCCGCCGCCCAGGCGGCCGGCCTGCGGGTCGCGGTGGTCAAACCCGGCCAGACCGGTACGGCCACCGGCGAGCCCGGCGACGTGGACCACGTGACCCGGCTGGCGGCCCCGTTGACCGGCCGCACCCTGGCCAGCTTCCCCGACCCGCTGGCCCCGCTGGCCGCGGCCCGGGTGGCCGAGCTGGAGCCGCTGGAGCTGTACACCGCCGTCGACGCGGTCCGCGAGGAGGCCGACAAGCACGACCTGGTGCTGGTCGAGGGCGCGGGCGGGCTGCTGGTGCCGATGGGGCTGCGCCCGTCGGGCGAGCCGTGGACGGTGGCCGACCTGGCCGTCTCGCTGGGCGCGCCGGCGGTGGTGGTGGCCCGGGCCGGGCTGGGCACGCTCAACCACACGGCGCTCACCCTGGAGGCGCTGGACCGGCGGGCGGTGCCGGCGGGCGTGGTCATCGGCGCCTGGCCGGCCGAGCCGGAGCTGGTGCACTGGTCCAACCTGACCGACCTGGTGCCGAACCTGCTCGGCGCGGTGCCCGCCGGTGCCGGCGCGATGGACCCGGGGGTGTTCCGCCGGTCCGCGCCGGGCTGGCTCACCCCGGCGCTCTACGGGGTGCTCGACGACTGGCGGGCCTGGGCCGAGGAGATCAGCTGAACACCTGACTTTCGTCGGTGCCCGCCCAGGTCGGACGTGGGTAGCCTGGCCGCCGTGGAGAGCTGGTGGGCGTCCCGGGTGGCCCGGGTGGCAGGCGGCCGGTGGTCCGGGGCCGACCGGCGACGGTGGGCCGGTGACGCCGCCCTGTGGCTGGTGACCGCCGCTCCGATCGGGTACGCCGGGGTGACCCCGCCGCACTCCGGGCGGGCCACCGTGCTGACGGTCTGCGCGCTGCTCGTGCTCACCGCCGCGGTCGGGGTCAGCCGGCGCTGGCCGGTGGCCGCCCTGGTCATGGCGGTGCTCGGGTCGCTGCTGAACGGCAACTTCCTCTTCGCGATCCCGGTGTTCAGCTACCTGGCCGGGCGGCGCAGCGGCACCGCCGTGCCCGCCGCGGTCGCCTTCGCCGGGCTCGCGGCCGGCGGCACCGTGCTCAACCTGGGGTTGCTCGGCACCGGCGCGGCCACCTGGTTCCTGCTCGCCTCGGTGCTGCTCTTCGCCGGCGTGTTCCCGTGGCTGGTCGGCCGGTACCGGCGCCAGCAGCACGAGCTGGTCGAGGCGGGCCGCTGGCACGCCGAGGCGTTGGTGCGGGAGGAGCGCGGTGCCGCGGAGCGGATCCGGCTGCGGGAGCGGGCCCGGATCGCCCAGGAGATGCACGACTCGCTCGGTCACGACCTCAGCCTGATCGCGTTGCGCGCCGCCGCCCTGGAGGTCGCCGCCGATCTCGAGCCGCGGCACCGGGCCGCCGCCGGGGAGTTGCGGGCCAGCGTCGCCACCGCGACCGAGCGGCTGCACGAGATCATCGGGCTGCTCCGCGAGGAGGGCGGCGCCAGCTCCACCCGGCCGGCCGAGGAGAGCGTGGCGGAACTGGTCGACGGCGCCCGGGAGGCGGGCATGGCGGTACGGCTGGCGGCGACCCCCGACACGGCGGAGTTGCCGGCGCGGGTCCGGCACGCCGCGCACCGGGTGGTGCGCGAGGCGCTGACCAACGCCGCCCGGTACGCCCCCGGCGCCGCTGTCGACGTGCGCCTCACCCGAACCGGCGGCCGGATCGAGGTGGCCGTGGTCAACGCGCCGCCGCCGGCCGGCCCGCTGCCGGGCCCGCCCTCGCACGGCAGCGGGCTGCTCGCGCTCGCCGAGCGGGTACGCCTCGCCGGCGGGTCCCTCGCCGCCGGCCCGCGGCCCGACGGCGGCTTTGCCGTGCGCGCCGGGCTGCCGGTCACCGGTCCCGTCGGGAGCGACGTGACCGGCCCGGCGGACGAACCGGCACGGGTGATCCCGGCGCACGGGTCGCCGGCCGCGGCGTCGCCCGGCGGCGACCGGAGCGGCCCGGCACAGTGGCCGGCCGAGGCGGAGCGGCGGCTGCGCGACGCCCGCCGGCGGGTCCGGCGCAGCCTGCTCGCCGCGCTCGGCGCGCCGGCCGGCCTCGCCCTGGTGCTCTCCCTCGTCTACTACCCGGTGGCGACCGCCGGGACGGTGCTGGATGAGGCCACCTTCGAGGCGATGCGGGTCGGCACGGTCCGCGCGGAGCTGACCGGGCTGCCCCGCCGGCAGCTCGACCGGCCCGATCCCTGGGCCGACCGGGCCGGCTGCGAGTACTACACCGACGGGAACTTCCCATTGGCCCAGCCGACCTGGCGACTCTGCTTCGCCGACGGCCGGCTGGTCAGCAAGGAGCGGATCGACCAGTGAGCACCGACAGCATCCCGACCGGCCCGGTCCGGGTCGTCCTCGCCGACGACGAGGCGATGATCCGGGCCGGCGTCCGGGCCATCCTCGCCGCGGACCCGGAGATCGAGGTGGTCGCCGAGGCCGGTGACGGCCGGGCGGCGGTGGAACTGGTCCGGGCGCACCGGCCGAGCGTGGCGCTGCTGGACATCCGGATGCCGAAGCTGGACGGGCTCAGCGCCGCCGCGGAGATCCGCCGGCTGGTCCCGCAGACCGCCACGGTGATGCTGACCACCTTCGGCGAGGACGACCACGTGGCCCGGGCGCTCGGCCACGGGGCGAGCGGCTTCCTGCTCAAGGCGGGCGACCCGCGCGAGCTGATCGCCGGGGTGCGGGCGGTGGCCGACGGCGGGGCGTACCTGTCGCCGCGGGTGGCCCGCCGGGTGATCGAGCTGGGCGGCGGGCGGCTGGCCCGGCGTCCGGTCGCCCGGGACCGGCTGGCCGGGCTCACCGACCGGGAGCGGGAGGTGCTGGCGCTGGTCGGGGCGGGGCTGTCCAACGCCGAGATCGCCCGCCGGCTGCACCTGGTGGAGGGCACCGTGAAGAGCTACCTGACCAGCATCTTCACCCGGCTGGAGGTGCGCAACCGGGTGCAGGCGGCGATCCTCGCGTACGAGGCGGGGCTGGTCGAGCCGGCCGGCTGACCCGCCCCGCCCGCGCACGTCAGGCGTCCCGGCGGCGCAGCGCGACCCGGCCCAGGGCCAGCGCGGCGGCGGCCCACCCGGCGAGCAGCAGCAACCCGACGGCCGCCGGGTAGGGGTCGGAGTCGCCGGCCAGGAAGTGCGCCCCGGCCACCCCGGGGAAGGCGTCGGCGATCCGGTTCAGCACCGCGATGTCCGGCTCCTGCAACGACAGCGGCACGATCATCAGGGTGGCGACCAGCACGGTCAGCGTGAGCACCGCGCTGCGCAGCGCCGCGGCCAGGCCGAGCGCGAGCACGCCGACCAGCGCCAGGTAGACCGCCACGGCCGCGACGTCGGAGAGCGTCTCCGCGGCCGGCGCGGTGCCCCAGCGGCCCAGCACCGGCCGGGCCACCGCCGCGCCGACCGCGCCGAGCAGCAGGCCGAGCGCGAAGGTCACCGCCCCGGTCACCGCGGCCTTCGCCAGCAGTACGCGCCCGCGCGACGGGGTGCACTGCAGGGTGGTCCGGATGGTGCCGCTGGTGAACTCGCTGGTGATCAGGAGCAGGCCGAGCGCGAGCACGGCGTACTGGGTCAGCTCGACCGAGCCGATCACGATGCTGCCGACGGTGACGACGCCGGCGTCGTCGGCCGGGTCGTCGTTGGTGTTCGCGTTGGCGGCGTAGATGGCGAGCTGGCCGGCGGTCGCGGCGGTGACCAGCAGCCCGGCCAGCATGGTCCACCAGGTGGAGCGCACCGACCACAGCTTGGTCCATTCGGCGGCGATCGTGTTCATCGGTCGGTCCCTCCGGTCGGGGTGCCGGCGTACTCGACGCTGCCGGCGGTCAGCTCCATGAAGGCCTGCTCCAGCGAGGCCCCGTGCGGGCTCAGCTCGTGCAGCCGGACCCCCAGCTCGTACGCCAGGTCACCGATGCGGTCCACGGTGGCGCCGGTGACGGTCAGCTCGTCCGGGCCGGCCGGGGTGACGGTGGCCCCGGTCGCGGTGAGCCGCTCGGCGAGCGCGGCCAGACCGGCCGGGTGCGGGCTGCGCACCCGTACCGCCACCGCGCTGCCCGCGATCACCTCGCCGATCGGCGCGTCGGCGAGCAGCCGCCCCCGGCCGATCACCACCAGCCGGTCGGCGGTCAGTTGCATCTCGCTCATCAGGTGGCTGGAGACGAAGACCGTCCGGCCCTCGTCGGCCAGCGACCGCATCAGCTGCCGGACCCAGCGCACCCCGTCCGGGTCGAGGCCGTTGACCGGCTCGTCGAACATCAGCACCGGCGGGTCGCCGAGCAGGGCGCCGGCGATGCCGAGCCGCTGCGCCATGCCGAGCGAGAGGGTCCGGCCGGGCTTGGCGGCGGCGCGGGCGTCCAGCCCGACGGTGCCGAGCACCTCGTCCACCCGGTGGGTGGGCAGGCCGTTGCTGCGCGCCATCGCCAGCAGGTGGGCCCGGCCGGACCGGGCCGGGTGGATGGCCCGGGCGTCCAGCAGCGCGCCGACCTCGCGCAGCGGTCGCCGCAGCTCCCGGTAGGCCCGGCCGTCGATCAACGCCCGCCCGGCGGTGGGCCGGTCCAGGCCGAGGACCATGCGCATGGTGGTGGACTTGCCCGCGCCGTTGGGGCCGAGGAACCCGGTGACCCGGCCGGGTGCGATGTCGACGGTCAGGTCGTCGACGGCCGTCGTCCGCCCGAACCGCTTGGTCAACCCACGTAATGTGATCATGCCTCGACGCTAGGTGGCCGGCCGGCGCCGCCGCCGCGCCCGAACGGCACCACCCGCACCCCACTTTCGTCAGGTACGCACCACGGGGGGAGCCCTCGCGGGCGGCCTAGCGCCGGCGGATGACGAAGGCGTCCGGCATCCGGAAGGTGAGGTTGTCCGGGCACCAGGGCGCGCGGACCACCGTCGCCCCGGCCAGCAGCGGGGCCGCCTCGGCGACCACCACCGCCGCCTCCATCCGGGCCAGCTGGTCGCCGACGCAGCGGTGCGCGCCCGCCCCGAAGGCCAGGTGCCGGCGCGACCCGCGCTGGCCGGGGCGGAACTCGTCGGGGGCGTCCACGGTGGCCGGGTCCCGGCCGGCCCGGGCCAGCCAGAGCACCATGCTGGTGCCCGCCGGCACCGCCGTCCCGCCCAGCGTGGTGTCGGTGGCGGCCACCCGCCGCCAGGTGACGATCGGCGGCTCCAGCCGCAGTCCCTCCTCGACCACGTCGGCGACCCGCACACTGCCGGCGCGCAGGCCGGCCAGCACCTCCGGCTCGCCGGCCAGCCGGTGCAGCAGCAGGGTGAGGAACTGCGAGGTGGTCTCCTGGCCGGCGACCAGCAGGAAGAACAGCGCACCGACCACCGTGTCGGGCGGGTGGCCGGCGGCCCGCAGGTCGGCCGCCAGCCCACCGCCGGCGGCCGCGAACTCGCGCAGCACCCGGTGGAACCGGCCCACCTCGGCGGCGAGGGTGAGCTGCCGCTCGGCGTCCAGCGGCGCCCAGAACAGCTCCAGCGCGGCCCGGGCGAACGCCTTCACCGCGCCGACCGGCGCGTCCGGCAGGTCCACCAGCCGGGCCAGCACCAGCAGCGGCAGGTCGGCGGCGAGCCGGGCGTAGAGGTCCACCGGCGCCCCGGCGTCCAGCTCGGCGGCGAGCGCCGCGACCCGGCCGCGGACCAGGTCGGTCAGCCAGGGCCGCTGGGCGGCCACCCGGGTCGGGTGCAGCGCGTCGGCGACGATCGCCCGGATCGCCGGGTGGCTGGCGCCGGAGTTGTTGGCCAGTGTCGGCGGCAGCCGGAACCGGTGTCCGGCGAGCACCCGCAGCGCGGCCACCGGCATCGGTGTCACCGCGTCCAGGGCGTTGTCCGGCCGGTAGGTCACCGGGTCGGTGAGCACCTCGCGGACCAGCGCGTGCCGGGTGACCACCAGGTGCTCGACGCCGGTGTGGTCGGCGACCCGGGCCACGTCGGGCCAGGAGGCGTCGGCGGCCTGCGCCCAGCTGCGGAACAGCACGCCGACACGCTAGTCGGCGGCCCCCGGCCGGCCGGGACGCAACTGCCACACCGTGGTGCGCTTCACCCGGACGCTCTCCAGGGCCTCCGGCACCGGGACGTCGTAGCCGGCCAGCTCGTCGAAGCGGTCCCGGGGCAGGAACGCCCGGCCCGGGTCGCCGACCAGCACCCGCGCCCCCGAGCGGGCGGCCCGCAGCAGGAAGCGCAGCATCCGGTTGGCCATCGCCTCGCTGTAGAAGACGTCCCCGGCGAGCACCACCTCGGCGTCCCCGGCGTCGCCGTCGAGGACGTCGCCCAGTTCGGCGTGGACGCGTACCCCGTTGGCCTCGGCGTTGAGCGCGACCGCCGCGACGGCCAGCTCGTCGACCTCCACGGCGCGGACCGCGGCGGCGCCGACCCGGGCCGCGGCGATGGCCACCAGTCCGGAGCCGGCGGCCAGGTCGAGCACCCGGCGGCCGGCGACCAGCTCGGGGTGGTCGGTGACGTACCGGGCCAGCCCCTGCCCGCCGGCCCAGGCGAAGGCCCAGAACGGCGGCGGCTGGGCGCTGCGGAACTCGCCCTCGGTCAGCTCCCAGAGCCCGATCGGCTCGTCCGCCTGGTGCAGCCGCACCTCGGGGACGAAGGCGACCGGCGCGAGGCGGGCGTGCAGCCGGACGAAGGCGGCGGAGAGCTCGGACACCGGGTGATTCTCGCGTGGCCCGCCGACCCGGCGTGTCGCGGGGGAGGGGTGACCGGTTCACCACCCTCAGTGACATCCACCCCCGCACTTGCCGATCGGTGCGAACACACCCGTCTGGCCGGCCGGCCCGCGTGCTCCTAGCGTTGCCGGACAGGAGGCGACCGGGGAGGGCGGAACGGTGACGATGCGGCGGTACGCGCTGCGGGCCGGGGTGGTGCTGGCCTGCCTGAGCGGGATGGCGCTCGGCCCGGCCGCGCCCGCGCGGGCGGCCTTCGCCACCGAGCTGAGTGGCCTGCCCGACGAGTTCACCGCCGGGGACCGGGTGGCGACCGTCTCGGCGGTGGTCTCCCGCACCGACCCCGGGCGGTGCGTCAAGGTGCGCTGGTCGATGGTGCTCACCGTGCGCGGGATCCGGCTGGACCAGGTGAAGGTGGACCGGGTCGAGGAGACCGGTTCGTTCCCGCTGGAGATCCGGACCGAGGGGGACGTGGCCCGGCTGACCGACCGGCAGCTGGACCCGGGCACGCTCTGCCCGGACCGGACCGTCACCGCCCGCTACCGGCTGGCCTTCGCCGAGGACGTCACGCGGGGCCGGGTCACGCTGGCGGCCGAGGCGTACGACGCGAACCTGCGCCTGCTGGCCCGGCAGACGGCGACCCGGTCGGTGGTGGGGCCGGCCGCCCCGACCGAGCCGGCGCCGGAGAGCACCCCACCCGCGCAGCCCATCGAGCCGGCCGAGGAGACCGCGGAGGTCGAGCCGACCGAGGAGCCGGTGGCCGAGGTGCCCCCGGCCGCGGGCCGCCCGGTCGCGCAGTCCGGCGGCTTCGGCGCGGTGCACGCCGCGTTCCTGCTCGGCGGGCTGCTGCTCTTCCTCGGCGTCGGGTTGCTGCTGCGGCTGCGCCACCTGACCCGGACCGCCGGCGGGGACGGCGACCCGGAACCCGTGGACCGGTGGGAGCGGCCCGCCGGGCCACGACGGTGGTGACCGGCCCGCCGGGAACGGGCGGCCGGTGCCCGGGGCCGGCCGGCGCGCGCCGGCCGGCCCCGGGAGGCGTCACTTCGAGAACGCCTGGAACTCGGCGATCCGTACCTGGTCGCGCGCCGGGCTGGCGGTCGCGCAGTCGGTCGTCGTGGCCGGGTCGTCGTCCTGCTCACCGGCGTACGCCGGGCCGCCGGTGCACTGGCTGGCCAGCACCTCCAGCCGCAGGTGGGTGGCGAGCGTGGTCGGCACCCGGAACTCGCGCAGGTTGATGTCCCGCACGTAGGCCCGGTACGCCCCACCCGGGAACGCGTCCGCCGCGCTGGTGTGGATCCGCTGCCAGTTCGCCGGATCGGCGCAGTCGGTGGTCTTCGCGTTGCACGCCGACACCGCGAACGAGCGCAGCGCGCTGAGCGCGTTCTGGCTGCCCGGATCGGCGTCGCCGGCGATCGCCGGGCGCAGCATGGCGCTGACGTTCACCCGCTTCACCACCTGCGGCGCGTCGCCGGGCAGCGCCACGGTGACCTGCCGGCCGGCCACGCCGTCGAGCGAGGCCCAGTTGGTGGCCTCGGTGTCGTCGGCGATCCGGTCCAGGTTGACCCCGTCCCCGGTGACGGTCGCGCCGGACGCGGTGGACGCCAGGTTGCGGCTCATCCGCAGGTCGACGTAGCCCTCCTTGCCGGCCTTGGCGACCACTGTCAGCCGCTGGTGCCCGAAGCCGGGCGCGACGGCCAGCAACTGGTACGTGCCGGGCACCAGCTCGACGGTGTCCGGCAGCGCGGTGGCCGGGTCGGTGTCGGCCACCGGCACCGCCCGCGCCTCGTACGCCCCGACGTACACCCGGATCGGCGCGTCGGCGCTGTCGCCCTTCGGCCGGAGGGTGAGCAGCGCGTTGTCGGCGTTCGGGGCGGCGAAGCTCGGCGTCGGGTCGGTGTCGGAGGCGCCGTTGGTGGCGGCGTCCCGGCCCATCCCGGAGCGGGCGAACTCGGCCCAGATCAGGTCCTGGTTGGCGCCGCCGAAGCGGAGCAGGTCGGCGGTGAGCATGTTGTCCCGCATGTCGAGCATGCTCACCTGGCTGGCGGCCTGGAGCAGGAACGAGTCGAAGACCAGCTGCGACCAGCGCCGGTTGCCCGGGCACTGCTCGACCGGCACCTTGCCGCGCGCGCAGTCGAGCTGCCGCTGCGGGGTGCCGACGCCGTACCGCTTCATCAGCGCGGCCCGGACCCGGAAGTTGGTGGCGCTCCAGATCTCACCGTCCGCGTGCACGGCCGGGCCGCCGGTGTTGTAGCCGACGTCGGAGTAGTTCAGCGGGCTGCGGCTGAAGTCGTGGTTGCGGATGCCGCTGACCAGGTTGCCGGTGACGTACCCGCCGGTGATGTAGGGCGTCTCGCCGGGGGCGCGCAGCCCGTGCTGGAACAGGTACTCGGCGGCGAGCAGGTCGCTCCACGACTCACCCATCGAACCGCCCTGGTGCCCGCCGATCCCGCTGTTCGGGCCGGCGATCATGCGGTTGGTGATGGCGTGGGTGTACTCGTGCCCGATCACCGTCATGTCGTAGTCGCCGTCCACGCACGGCGGGTACGGCCCGCCGGCCTGCGGCTGCCACAGGTACATGTTGGTGGTCGGCGGCAGGCCGTCGCGCGGCGTGCCCTGGTTGGCGTTGTTCCGGTTGCCGCTCAGCGCGCCCTGCTGGGCGCGGCCCTGCTCGGCGTCCCCACCGAGGCCGTCCGGGGTCAGGTTGACCGCCTGGAGGTTCCAGGTCGCCTCGGTGAAGCCGAGGTGCCAGGCCCAGTCGTGCATCCGGTTGTGCATGGCGAAGAGGTTGGCGATGGCCGCGTCGTCGTCGTTGCGCTGCGCCGAGGTGAACACCTCGGGGTTGCACCGGGCCTGGTGCCACTGGTCGGTGAACGGGTACTCGTAGCGGCGTTCCGGGCTCTCCGTGGCCGGCACCACCGGGGTTCCGGCGCCCCAGGAGCGCACCGTGTTGGCCGAGTTGCCCCGCGAGGTGAGGGTCGGCGTGCCGGTGGCCGCGTCGACGTCCCACGGCTGGCCGGTGGCCGGGTCGCGGAACGCCGCCTGGCAGTCCGGCGCCGGGTCGCCGCACCAGCGCACCCGCGGGTCCACGCCGGGGCCGAGGTCGCGGGGCGGGGTGGCCGGGAAGACCGCCCAGCTCGGGTTGTCCGAGTCGTAGTCGACCAGGTCCTCGCGGACCAGCACCTGACCGGTGATGCCGTCGACGTAGGTGGTGTAGGCGGTCGGGTGGTCGGCGTCGGCGCCGATCAGGGTCACCTCGTACGCGTCCCGGGCCCCGTCCAGCGGGGTGGGTACGGCGACCCGGTGCACGGTGTGGCTGCGCACCCCGGCCGGTTCCAGGCCGGCGTCGGCCAGCGCGACCGCGTACGCCTGCTCCTCGGTGAGGGTGGCCGGTGCCGGCGCCGCCGCGTCGCGGGCCAGCGAGGAGCTCACCGACAGCACCGTGCCGTCGGCGACCGCGAGGGTGACCAGGCCGTCGTGCCCGGCCGGCAGGTCACCGAAGCGCTGCCGCAGGGTGACCACCGCGCCGGTGCCGATCGGGCGGACCAGCAGCCGGTCCATCGCCGCCACCTCGGCCGCGTCGAGGCCGAAGAGGTCCTGGTTGCCGGTCAGGTAGGCGCGGGCGGCCGCCTCCGGGTCGGCCGGCAGGCCGGTGGCGAGCGGGGCGCGGCCGGGGCCGAGCGCGTGCGGGGTGCCCAGCCGGTTCCACCGCACGTCCGGGTCGGCCTTGCGGGCCAGCCCGCGCTGGTTGGCGTCCGGGGCGGCGGTGCCGGCGCGGTTGTCCACGTCGGCGTGCTGGTGGCCCTCGGCGAACGGGCCGGAGCGCCGTTCCTCGGTGGCGCCGCCGGCCGGCGCGGCGGCGCCGGGGCCGGCGGGAAGCAGGGCGGCGACCACCGCGGTCGCCGCAAGAACGGGGACGAGCCGGCGTCGGCGCCGGCTCATCCAGGGTGTCCACTCCGGTTGTGCCACGGGTCCTCCTCGTGGGAGCGGGATGGCCGGCCCTCCGCCGGCCGGTGCCGCGTGGTGACGCATGCGCATCTGTGGATACCAGCCGGTCGCGGTGGGGACAAGGTCCGCGACTGTCCGTTTTCGCGGCCAGGTTCTTGACAAAAGCGCTGCTCTTGTAAAGCCGCGGCCCGGGTGTCAGGGTCGAAGACAGTCCCCCGGATCGGAGGTTGACGATGGCGACCGGTGCCCCCGCGACCGTCCCCGCCGACCGCTGGCGCGATCCGCGCCGGCCGTTCTGGCCCCTGGCGCTGCTCGTCCCGGCGCTGCCCTTCCTCGGCTACGCGACCTGGCGGGGCACCGACGCCGGCTGGGCCTGGTGGCTCACCCCGGTGATCGTCTTCGGCCTGATCCCGGTCGTCGACCTGCTGATCGGCGACGACCGGGGCAACCCGCCGGAGGCGGCCGTGCCCGCCCTGGCGGCCGACGGCTACTACCGCTGGCTGACCTACCTCTACCTGCCCGCGCAGTACGCCGCGCTGGTGCTCTGCTGCGCGGTCTGGGTGCGTGGCGGGCTCTCCCCGTTCGGCGCGGCCGGTCTGGCGCTCACCGCGGGGGTGGTCAACGGCATCGCCATCAACACCGCCCACGAGCTGGGCCACAAGCGGGAGCGGCTGGAGCGCTGGCTGTCCAAGGTGGCCCTCGCGCCGACCGGGTACGGGCACTTCCACGTCGAGCACAACCGGGGCCACCACGTGCGGGTGGCCACCCCGGAGGATCCGGCCAGCGCCCGGCTGGGGGAGAGCTTCTGGCGGTTCTGGCCGCGTACCGTCCTCGGCAGCCTGCGTTCGGCCTGGCGGCTGGAGACCGGCCGGTTCCGGCTCCGCGGCCGGTCCCCGTGGACCTGGCGCAACGAGGTGCTCAACGCCTGGGCGATGACGGTGGCGCTGTTCGGGGCGCTGGTCCTCGGGTTCGGCCCCGGTGTGCTGCCGTTCCTGCTGCTCCAGGCGGTGCTCGGGTTCTCCCTGCTGGAGGTGGTCAACTACCTGGAGCACTACGGGCTGGCCCGGTGGCGGACCGCGGCCGGCCGGTACGAGAAGGTCGACCCGCGGCACAGCTGGAACAGCGACCGGGTGGTCACCAACGTCTTCCTCTTCCAGCTCCAGCGGCACAGCGACCACCACGCCAACCCGCTGCGCCGCTACCAGACGCTGCGCAGCTTCGACAGCTCGCCGCAGCTGCCCGCCGGCTACGCGACAATGGTGGTCGCCGCGCTGGTCCCGCCGCTGTGGCGGCGGGTGATGGACCACCGGGTGATCGACCACTACGCCGGCGACATCGAGCGGGCCAACGTCCACCCGCCGGACCTGCCCCGGCTGCGCGAGCGGCACCGCCGGCGCGCCGCCACCCTGGCCGACCGCCAGGCCCACCGGCCGGTCGAGGCGCCGTGAACCGTCCGGCCCGGCGGGGCTCGGCGCCGTGCTAGTCCAGCTCGGCGGGGTCGAGGCCGAGCTCCCGGGCGGTGACCAGGCGCACCCACTCGGTGAACTGCCGGCGGGAGATCACCCGGTCGTGCACCGCCAGCTGCACCGCCAGGCCGTCCATCACCGCGCTGATCCGCCAGGCCGCGCCGGCCGGGTCGGCGCACTCGAAGGTGCCGTCGCGGACCCCGTCGGCGATCACCGTGGCGAGGTCCTCCCGCCAGCGCAGGTCGAGCCGGCGGGAGACCTTCTCCAGCTCGGGGGTACGCAGCGACTCGGCCCAGCCGTCGATCCACATGGCCCAGGAGATGGTCCGCCCGGCCGGGGTGTAGATCTTCAGGATCCGGCGGAGCTTGGTCAGGGGTGGGGCGGTGGACCGGACCACCGCGTCGAGCCGGGCCAGATCCTGCTCGGCGGCGTACGCGAACGCCTGGGCGAGCAGCCGGTCCTTGGTGGCGAAGTGGTAGAAGACCAGTGCCTGGCTCACCCCGGCGGCCTGTGCCACGTCGGCCGTCCGGGTGTTGGCCAGACCGCGTTCCGCGATCACGTCACAGGCGGTGCGCAGCAGGGCATCCAGGCGGATCTCGGCCGCACGTCTCGTCACGCCGTTACCGTAACCCATTCGCCCGAACACGGCCCGTTACCGAAACGGCCTGCCCTGCGTCGAAAGTCAAAAGTCAGACAGTTTCTGACCTGGGAAAACGTGAATCACGAATCGTTGTCGGTCTTTATCTGCCATGATCTACGCCAATCGGCCAGTCGTAGGTTGGGCATCCTCCTAGGAAGCTCTGCGGGGCGTGCGCCCCGACCCGGACGCGCCGAGTTTCCCCCCGAGTTGGCAACCCTTCGTCGGCTCGGCTAAAGTTCTCATCCGTCACCGGGGAATGCCGGGGGCACGCGGACGTAGCGCAGCTGGTAGCGCATCACCTTGCCAAGGTGAGGGTCGCGGGTTCGAATCCCGTCGTCCGCTCGGAGCTGCCGCCACGCATGACGGGGGCAACCTCGGTGGGGTGGCCGAGAGGCGAGGCAACGGCCTGCAAAGCCGTGTACGCGGGTTCAAATCCCGTCCCCACCTCGACACAGACGCGGGCGATTGGCGCAGTGGGAGCGCGCTTCCTTGACACGGAAGAGGTCACTGGTTCAAACCCAGTATCGCCCACCAGAAGTACGCAGCGGGCCCGTCACCGACAGGTGGCGGGCCCGCTGCTTTCGCGGCCTCGGTGACATCGCGTGACCCCTCGTCGGCCCGAGCGGTCGGCCCGCTTCGACGGCGCCGTCCCGCCCGCACCGTTCGGCTGGATTGCGCTGGTTTGTTCGGCAAACCGACGCTGTGCGAGGTCTGGTGGGCCTAGGGTGGAGGCCCGGGCGACCGCCCGCGACACTGTCGCGAGGCGCGCCCCGGTCCAGGGCCGTACACGACCTCGTGTGTCCAGCCGGAAGGCGACGATGTCCGAGACAGGTGCGCGGGGCCGCGTACGGGACGCCGGGCGGCCACTGCTCGGCGGGACGGGCGTTGTCGGCTTCCGCGGTTCCCCGCGGAAAGTGCGCTCCGCGCCGACCGCCCGGGCACACCTCGCCGGCCCCTGCTGAGATGGACTGGGCCGGATGGGCAGTGTTCGGGTTGGTCGCGACGGCCGCACTCACCGCGACGATGATCGCGGCGCAACTGGCCGGGCTCACTCGCCTCGACCTTCCTCTGGTGCTCGGAACCCTGGTCACCGGGGATCCCGACCGGGCCCGGGTGGTCGGCTTCTTCATCCACCTCGTCGCCGGTCAGGGCTTCGCCCTCGGGTACGCGGCCGCGTTCGCCGTGCTGCACAGCGCCACCTGGTGGATCGGTGCGCTGTTCGGTGGGCTGCATGTCGCGATCGCGCTGACCGTGCTCCTGCCGCTGCTCCCGGGCGCCCATCCGCGGATGGCCTCGCTGCGGGCCGGACCCTCCAGCACGGCCGTGCTGGAGCCGCCCGGCCTGTTCGCCCTCAACTACGGCGTCCAGACTCCCGCGGTGGCGGTCGTCGTCCACGTCATCTACGGGGTCGTCCTCGGGCTGCTCCTGCGGGCCCACTGATCCGCGTCGGCCCGCGGGTCGGTACCCGCGGCGGTGATCGTCGGCGGCCCGTGCGCGCCACCGGTGGGGGACCCGAGCGGCCGGTGAGCCGACCGTGACCGCACCCCGGCCGCCGGCCCCGATCAGCGACTACGGGCTGCTGGGCGACACCCGCACCGCCGCCCTCGTCGCCAGTGACGGCGCCATCGACTGGCTCTGCGTACCCCGCTTCGACGGAGAACCCCTCTTCGGCCGACTCGTCGGTGGCCCGCCGGCGGGAACGTTCCGGGTCGGCCCGGCCGCGGCCGCCACGGTCGTCGGGCGGCGGTACCGGCGGCACACCGCCACGCTGGAGACCACCTGGGCGGTGGACGGCTGTCGGCTCACCCTCACCGAGGCCATGGTGGCCGAGGTGTCCGGACGTCTGCTGCCGACGACCCTGCTGGTGCGGCGCCTGTCGGCCGAGGGGGGAGCGGTCGACGCCGCCGTCGAGTTCGACCCCCGCCTCGGCGCGCCGCACCGCCGGCCCCGAGCCCGCCATCGCGGCGGAATCCTGGTGTGCGAGTGGGGCGCGCTGGCCGTGTCCCTGACCGGCACACCCGAACTGGCGGTCGAACCGGGCCGGCCCACCCCGGTCACGGTCCTCCCGGGCCGCCCGCTCACCCTGGTCCTCGCCGTGGCCTACCGCGAACCGCTGATCCACGTCGAGCCGGCGGCGGCGTGGGACCTCGTCGGCGAGGACGAGGCCCGCTGGCGAGCCTGGACGGCCGGTATCCAGGAGTCGCTCCCGTTCCGGGAGCACGTCGTCCGCAGTCTGCTGACCCTGCGCTTGTTGACCTATTCCCCCTCGCAGGCCCCGGTGGCCGCACCGACGACATCCTTGCCCGAGGATCCCGGCGGGGCGCGGAACTGGGACTACCGCTATGTCTGGCCCAGGGACGCCAGTATCGGCGTCAACGCGTTCCTCGGCGTCGGCAAACTCGACCAGGCCCAGGGTTTCCTGGCGTGGCTGCTGCACGCCAGCCGGCTGGAACGGCCACGGCTGCCGGCGCTGTTCACCCTGAACGGCCGCCACGTGCCACCGGAACGGGAGCTGCCGGGATGGCCCGGCTACCACGACAGCGTGCCGGTACGGGTCGGCAACGGCGCCGCCGACCAGCACCAGCTCGACGGCTACGGCTGGGTGGTCGACGCCGCCTGGGTGTTCGTCCAGGCCGGCCACCGCCTCTACTCCGAGACGTGGCGGGCGGTGCGCGGCTTCGCCGACGTTGTCGCCCGCCGCTGGCGGGAGCCCGACGCCGGCGTCTGGGAGGTCCGCGAGCCCGGCCAGCACGTGCATTCCAAGCTCATGGGCTGGCTCGCCCTCGACCGGGCGCTGCGCATCGCCGACACGCACCGGCTGTCCGCGCGGCAACGCCGGCGCTGGCAGAGCGCCCGAGATGCCATCGCCGCCGAGGTCCGCGCCCGCGGCTTCGACCCGGCGCAGGCCAGCTACGTCCGCAGCTACGGCTCCGCCGACCTGGACGCCGCCCTGCTCGTCCTGCCCCTGCTGGGCATGGACAGTACCGAGTCCGCCCGGGTGCACGGCACCATCGACGCCATCCGCGAGCGGCTGTCCGCCGGCGGCCCGCTGCTCTACCGATACCCGCCCGGGCGCGACGGCCTGCCCGGCACCGAAGGGGCGTTCCTGCCCTGCTCGTTCTGGCTCGTCCAGGCCCTCGCCAGCACCGGACGACGCGTCGAGGCGATCGAGCTGTTCCAGGCGTTGCTCGACCACGCCAGCCCGCTCGGCCTGTACGCCGAGGAGATGGATCCCGCGACCGGAGCCCACCTCGGCAACTATCCGCAGACGCTGACCCACGCCGCGCTCGTCCAGGCCGCCCTCGCCATCCGCGACAGCCCTCAGGTCGATCGGTAGCCCACGGACGGGGCCGGGCCGTGCCGCCGGCTCGTCGGGTGACAGCTCGTCACGGTCCATCCGGATCCGGGTCGGATGGCGCGGTCTGCGCGGGCTCGTCGAGGCGCAGGATCGTTTCTTCGATTTCCGTCTTCCGCGCGTTGGCGTACGAGGTCTCCGTGCCGGTGATGGCGAAGCCTGCTTTCCGCAGCACCTTCAGTGATCCCGCGTTGTCACTGGCGGCGCGGGCGAACAGGGGCCGGACGGGAACCGACTCGATCAGCAGGGCGAGCGCTCGGCTGGCGATGCCCTGCCCCCAGTAGGCCCGGTCGATCCAGTAGGTGACCTCGGTGACTCCGTCGATGACGAAGGCGGCGATGCTGCCGACCAGCCGTCCATCGGCGGTGACGGCGTGATTGACGGCCGTGGATGACGCCCTGACCTTCGCCATGTGGGCGTCGAACGCGGTGCGGTCGTCGGGATCCTCGGCGGTGAAGGCGGCCATCCGGACCGACTCGGGATCCCGCATCTGTTCGAACAACGCGTCGACATCGGAGTCGTCGATCGGCCGCAACGCCACGTCAACCACAAGTGCCCCCTAGGCTGGTCCAGCAACCGGTCAGCGCGGGCGAACGTACCAGCGGCGTCGGACATCGGTGAGGAGTCGCCGGCCGGCTGCTGGTCAGGGCGTGACTGGTGCGGTGGGCGTGCTGTCGGCGGGCTGGAACAGTTCGATGAGATTGCCGGCGGGGTCGGCGAGCAGGATCTGGCGTCCGCCCGGGCCGGTGACCACCTCGCTGCGGAAGGTCAGTCCGCCGCCGCGCAGGCGGTCGACCTCGGCATCCAGGTCGTCGACGACGAGGTGGACACGGTTGCGCCCGGCGGTGGCGGCGTCGGCGGGGGTGGCGCGGGCGCCGGAACTGGTCGGTCCGGACAGCAGCAGCCGTAGCGGGCCGCGCACCACGTCGGCGAACGCGGGGGCGGCACTGGTGTGGACGGTGAACCCGAGATGGGTCGTGTAGAAGTCGACGGCGGCCTGGACGTCGTCGACGAGGTAACGCACGCTCGCGTACTGGCTGGGTGCCGTCATGGCGCGGTCTCCTTCGCGGGTCGGGTGGCGGCGAGCAGGGGCAACAGGTGGCTGATGCGGGTGTCGATGTCCGTCGCGGCGCGCTGGAAGGCGGAGTAGTCGGGTTCGCCGGTGTCGCCGGTGGTGGTGGGATCAGCGAGGCTCCAGTGCATCCGCCGAGGCTCGCCCGCGAAGTCGGGGCAGACCTCGCGGGCCCTGTCGCACAAGGTGATCACGTAGTCGTACCGGCGGCCGGTCACCGTGTCGAGGTGGCGGGGCTGCTGTCCGGTGACGTCGATGCCGAAGCTGTCGCGCAACGCCCGTACGGCGTAGGGGTGAAGACGTGGCTTGGGCCGGGTGCCGGCACTGAGCACCCTGACCTGGCGGCCGGCGCGATGGCCCAGCAGGGCCTCGGCGATGGGCGACCGCGCGCTGTTGCCGGTGCACACGAACAGCACGTCGAGACGCGGTGAGCGCCGCGGGTCCACGGGAGGGGGCGCTGTTTCCCGGTGCAGTGCGGGGTGCAGGGCCGCTCCGATGTCGGCCAGTGCCCGCGCGCACCGGTCCAGGTCGAGGTGGTAGTAGCTGTCACGGCCGTCGAAGCTGCTGCGCGAGGCGGTGACCAGCCCGCTGTCACGCAGCAGTCGAAGGTGGTAGGAAACCAGATTCTGTGGCTCGTCCACCAGGCTCACGAGTTCCCGGACGCGGTGGTCGCCCGCCGCGAGCGCGGTCAACAGCCGCCAGCGCAGAGGATGGGCGGCCAGATACAGGAACGCCGGGGCGTCGGGGCTCGATGGCGCCATGGACCGACTTTACATCAAATACGTTTGATGGGTTGCCGGACCGCGTCGGACAGCGCTGACGGGTTGCCGCCGGCGTGGGCGTCAGCGGGCTGAGGCCGGCCGCTTTCCTCTGTCCAGGCCACCTCCGGGCCTGCGCGCGGCGCGGGGGTCTCGACCCGATGGGCGGCGGCATCGGGCCGCTCGCCGCCGGTCTCGGCAACTATCCGCAGACGCTGACCCACGCCGCGCTCGGCCAGGCCGCCCTCGCGATCCGGGACAGCCCCGCGACCTGATCTGCAACTCCCCGTGCGGGACCCGCTGGTCCGCAACCGGCCGACGCAAGCGGACCGGACGGGCTGCCTCGCAACCGGGCTTGACCTTGACGCAGCGTCAACCCCGCATGCTGGCGCCATGTCCACAGATCCCCAGATGACAGCCGAGCGGGTCCGGGGTCCGGTGATCCAGGTGCGCGGCTTGGCGAAGGCGTACAAGGAGCTGCACGTGCTGCGTGGCGTGGACGTCGAGGTGGCGCGGGGCAGCATCTTCGCCCTGCTCGGCTCCAACGGGGCGGGCAAGACCACTGTCGTGCGGATCCTGTCCACGCTGCTCAAGCCGGACGCGGGAACGGCCACGGTCAACGGCTTCGACGTCGTCACGCAGGCGGCGAGGGTGCGGGAGTCGATCAGCCTGACCGGGCAGTTCGCCGCCGTCGACGAGATCCTCAGCGGCCGGGAGAACCTGGTGCTGGTCGCCCGGTTGCGGCATCTGCGGGATCCGGGTGGGATCGCGGACGAGCTGCTGGCCCGCTTCGCACTGACCGACGCGGCCACCCGGAGGGTGTCGACCTACTCGGGCGGCATGCGCCGCCGCCTCGACATCGCGATGAGCCTCATCGGAGACCCACCGGTGATCTTCCTCGACGAGCCGACGACGGGGCTCGATCCACAGGCGCGCCTGGAGGTGTGGCAGGCCGTCCGGGAACTGGCCCGGCAGGGCACCACGGTGCTGCTCACCACCCAGTACCTCGACGAGGCCGAACAGCTCGCCGACCGGATAGCGATCCTGCACCAGGGGCGGATCATCGCCAGCGGCACCCTCCCCGAGCTCAAGCGGCTGCTCCCACCCGCCAAGGTCGAGTACGTCGAGAAGCAGCCCACGCTCGAGGACGTCTTCCTCGCCATCGTCGGTGACGACCGCACCGACAGCACGGCGGGCGCCGCCAGCCCCGCCGGCACGAAGAACCGAGGCCCTCGATGACCAAGCACTTCGTCAGCGACACGTTGGTGCTGCTGGGGCGGTCCCTGCGCCACATCAGCCGCAGCCCGGACACCATCATCACGACCGCGATCATGCCGATCGCCTTCATGCTGCTGTTCGTCTACGTGTTCGGCGGCGCGATCCGGACCGGCTCGGACCGGTACGTGAACTACCTGCTGCCCGGCATCCTGCTCATCACTGTCGCCTCGGGCATCTCCTACACCGCGTTCCGCCTCTTCCTGGACATGAAGGGCGGCATCTTCGAGCGGTTCCAGTCCATGCCGGTCGCACGCTCGTCCGTGCTGTGGGCGCACGTGCTGACCTCGCTGGTCGCCAACCTGATCTCGCTCGTGCTGGTGGTGCTGGTCGCCCTCGGCATGGGCTTCCGCTCGGGCGCCGGCGTCGCGCAATGGTTGGCGGTCGCCGGCATCATGATGCTGTTCACGCTGGCCCTGACGTGGCTGGCCGTCATCCCGGGCCTGACCGCGAAGTCGGTGGACGGCGCGAGCGCGTTCTCCTACCCGCTCATCTTCCTTCCGTTCGTCAGCTCGGCCTTCGTACCCACGGAGAGCATGCCCGGCCCGGTGCGGGCCTTCGCCGAGAACCAGCCGGTGACGTCCATCGCCAACACGATCCGCGACCTGTTCGCGCAGCAGCAGGTCGGTGGCGACATCTGGATCGCGCTCGCCTGGTGTGTCGGCCTCCTCGTCGTCGCCTACGGCGCCGCCATGGCCGTCTACCACCGCCGGACCGGTTGACGACGGGTCTCCTTGGGGCAGGCTGAGGCCATGCTGACGATCGGACGGCTGGCGTCCTACGCCGGGGTGACCATCCGGGCGGTGCGGCACTACCACCAGATCGGACTGCTCCCGGAGCCGGAGCGCGACGCCTCCGGCTACCGGACGTACGACGCGGACGCGGTCGTGCGACTCGTCCGGATCCGGACCCTGGCCGAGGCCGGCGTCCCGCTGGCCCGGGTCCGCGAGTTGCTCGACGCCGACCCGGCGGCGTTCGCCGCCGCGATCAGCGAGATCGACCGGCAGCTGCGGGCGCGGATCCGCACGCTGCGGGAGCATCGGCGGCGGATCGCGCTGCTGGGCTGCGGCGATTCCCTGGCGGTGCCGGCGGAGGTGGTCGACTACCTGGACCGCCTGCGGGCCATCGGAGCGCCGGAAGCCGTCATCGAGGCGGAGCGCGGCGCGTGGATCCTGGTGGCGGCGCGCTGGCCGGAAGCGATCCCGGCGTTCATGGCCGACAAGGTGGCCCAGCTGGCCGACCCGAAGGTCGTCCGGCTCTATCGGCTCGTCAGCCGGCTCGCCGAGAACAGCGCGGACGACGCACTGCTGCGCGAGACGGCGGACGCGATGATCGACCTGTTCGAGCAGGCGGCGGCCCGTGGAGAGCTGGACTGGCAGGACGAGGCCATGCCCGACGCGGCGTTCGTTCGCCTGCTGGACTCGTTCGTCGACGGTGTCCACCCCGCCGTCGGGCGGCTGCGGGAGCTGATCGCCGAGCGGGGCTGGATCGGGTGGAACCGGGTCGAGCGGCGCGCGCCCTGAGGCGTCACGTCGCGCGCGCGAGCGGATCGGGCCCGGGTGGACGTCGGCGTGCCTCGAATTGTTCCTGGGCGTCGAGGATCGCATCGGCGTGCCGGACGGCCCAGGCGCCCATCATCCGCATCGGCTCCAGCAGGGCGGCGCCCGCCTCGGTCAGCGCGTAGTCCACCCGGGGTGGCGCTTCCCGGTACGGCCGGCGTTCCACCAGGCCGTTGTACTCCAGCCGGCGCAGCGCGTCGTTGAGGACCTTCTGACTGATCCCGCCGATGCGGGTGCGCAGCACAGCCGGGCGCATCGGACCGTACGCGGCGATCGTGAAGACCACGACGCTGTCCCAGCGGTTGGCGAGCACCTCGAACGCCACCCGGGCGCGGCAGTCGGAGGTGTAGTCGTCGAGCTGCTCAGCGGCACCACCCATGCGTCCATCCTGCCCGCTCTGTCGCACACCGTTCGGTGTGCATCGGCCTGCCTATCGTCCTGCCCGGCGGTCAACACCGAGGCACCGCGGAGCAGGGAACGGAGTACGACACGTGAAGATCGGCATTCTCGGGACGGGCGGTATGGCGGCGGCGCTCGGCGGCGCGTGGACGGCGACCGGGCACGAGGTGGTGATCGGCGGCCGGAGTCCAGAGCGTGCGGAGCGGACCGCCCGGGAGATCGGTGCCGCCGGGCACGGCAGCCTGGCGGACGCCGCGGCGCACGGCGACGCCGTCCTCGTGGCGGTCCCGGCGGCAGCGGCGCCGCCACTGGTGGGCCGCCTCGCCAGCGGCCTCGCCGGACGGACGGTGATCGACTGCACCAACGCCCTCGTACCGACCGGCGACGGGCTCATGCTCGATACCGGCGGCGCCACGTCCGTGGCGCGGCAACTGGCGGCCGCCGCGCCCGACGCGCGGGTGGTCAAGGCGTTCAACCTCTGCCATGTGAGCATCTGGTCACTGCGTCCGCCGACCTTCGAGGACGTACCGCTGGCCGTGCCCTACTGCGCCGACCACCCGGCGGCGGCCGCGGCGACGGAGACCCTGATCAGCTCGATCGGCTGCACGCCGGCGCCGTGTGGCGGGCTGGCGCGGGCGGCGTACCTCGAGGCGACCGCGGCGCTGGCGATCGGGCTGTGGTGGTCGGGCGGCGAGCCGCGCGCGGTGTTCCCGACCCCGGGGGAGGTGTCGCGTCCCTGAGCCTGCCGCGGCCGGTCCGGGGCCTTCCGGGCCGCTGCGCCCGGCACCCGGAGCGGTGGGCGGCGCCGACCCTCCCCGCCGGTCGGGTCAGCCGGCGGCGGCGAGCAGCGCCTCGGCGACCTCGGTACGGACGGTGAGCAGGGTTCGGCCCTGCCGGTGGGTGGTCACCAGCCCGGCCGCGCGCAGCGCGGTGAGGTGCTGGGACACCCCGGCCGGGGACATCCCGGTCCGCCGGGCCAGTTCGGTGCCGGCGGTCGGCGCGGCCAGCTCGGTCAGCAGCCGGGCCCGCCCCGGCCCGAGCACCGCGGCCAGCGCCCCGGGGGTGCCCGCCGGGCTCTCCCAGAGCGTGCCGACCCCGCGGGCCGGGTAGCTGAGCTGCGGGGCGTCCCCGGCGGCGACGCTGAGCACCGACGGCCACACGAAGACCGAGGGGACCAGCACCAGGGCGCCACCGGCGGGCACGTCGGGGGCGGCGCAGTGTCGCTGGGCGATGCGCAGCGTGCCGTCCTCCCAGCGGACCCAGTCGTGCAGGTCGTTCAGGAGTGTGGCGACGCCGTCCTCGGCCAGCCGGCGGGCCCGGGCGAACACCTCGGCGTCGAGCAGCACCCGGATCCGCGGCCAGTCGGCGGCCACCGCGATCCGCCAGTACGTCTCGATCTCCCCGGCCAGCCGGCGCAGGCCCGCCTCCGGGTCGGCGTGCAGGGCGGCCACCGCGGGCGGCCGGTCGCCGGGGGCGAGGTCGAGCTGCGCGCGTACGGTCGCGGCGGGGGTGGCCCGCAGCACCGCCAGCTCGGCCGCCAGGTCGGGGTTGAGCCCGGCCGGGGGCGGGGTGAGGAAGTCGGGGAAGTAGCCGGGCGCGGCCGGGATCAGCTGCCAGAGCAACCCGTCCGGGCCGAGCAGCCCGGCCTCCGCCAGGCGCGGCCGGACCCGGCGCACCCAGGGCAGGTGGACGGCGTGGCGGCCGGGCTCGCGGAGCACCCGCACGCCGGCGGCCACCTCCCAGAGGCAGGAGACGGCGAAGCGGATCCGGGCGACGCCGGCCGCCGACAGCCCGATCGAGACCACGGCACCCCCGGTGGATTCAGCTGGGACTGAAACGATACTGCCGGCGGCCGGACCGGCCCAGACTGACCGGGTGAGTGATCAACACAGTCGAGCAGAGCTCTTCCGTTCCCTGCACACCGCCGCGTCGCCGCTGGTCCTGGTCAACGCCTGGGACGTGGCCAGCGCCCGGATCGTGGCGGCCGCCGGCGCCCGCGCGGTGGCCACCACCAGCGCCGGTGTGGCCTGGAGCCTCGGCGCTCCGGACGGCGACGCCCTCGGCCGCGAGGCGGCCGTCGACCTGGTGCGCCGGATCGCCGCCGCGGTGCCGGTGCCGGTCTCCGCGGACATCGAGTCCGGTTACGGGGCGAATCCGGCGGAGGTCGGCGAGACCGCGCGGGCGGTGATCGCCGCCGGCGCGGTCGGGGTGAACATCGAGGACGGCCGGTACGACGGCGGGTCGGCGCTGCGCGACGTGGCCGACCAGTGCGCCCGGATCGCCGCGGTGCGGGCGGCCGCCGACGCCGCCGGCGTGCCGATCTTCGTCAACGCCCGCACGGACACCTTCCTGCGGGGCGTGGACGGGGTGACGGGGACCGTGGCGCGGGCCCGGGCGTACCTGGCCGCCGGCGCGGACGGGGTGTTCGTGCCGGGCGTGGTCGATCCGGACACCGTCCGGGCCCTGGTCACCGCGCTGCCCGCACCGGTCAACGTGCTGGCCGGGCCGGGTGCCCCGGCGGTGCCCGAGCTGGCCCGGCTGGGGGTCGCCCGGGTCAGCCTGGGCTCGGCGGTGGCCGAGGCGGCGTACGCGGTGGCCCGGCGGGCCGCCGAGGAGGCGTTCGGCACGGGGACGTACCAGGCGCTCGCCGGCGGGTTCGACTACGGCGCGCTGAACACCCTGATGCGCTGACCCGGCACACGACGACGTGCCGGCCACCCGGTGTGGGGGGTGGTCGGCACGTCGCCGCCGCGACCGTCCAGCTCCATCGGCCGCGCGGGCCGGTCAGAGCGGCGGGGCGATGTCCCGGCGCTCCTCGACCCGGCGGTACTCCACGGGCTCGACGGGCTCGGTGGTGCTGACCACCTGGCGGCGCCGGCCCCAGATGAGGGTGGTCATGATGAGCCCGAGCACGCCGGCCGCCATCAGGATCCAGCCGACCACGTCGAGGTTGATGCCGCCGACGCTCGCGTCCAGCGCGAAGGTGAGGATCGCGCCGACCGCGATCAGGAAGATGCTGGTGCCGATACCCACGACAGCCTCCTTGTCAGGGGATGTGGTGTGCTGTCGAAGGTCTTCAGTACCCCGCGGCTGACCAGCGCAACCATGCCGGTCCCGGGCCGGGCGGCGGGGGCGGGTGGGGCGACCGACCGGGGGATCTTGTCATCGGGTAGAGTTGGCCCGTCGCCGGGGAACGCCGGCGGCACGCGGACGTAGCGCAGCTGGTAGCGCATCACCTTGCCAAGGTGAGGGTCGCGGGTTCGAATCCCGTCGTCCGCTCGCGAGCCACCCCGCGGCTGTGCCGGGTGGTCACCAGGGGCGATTGGCGCAGTGGGAGCGCGCTTCCTTGACACGGAAGAGGTCACTGGTTCAAACCCAGTATCGCCCACCATCATGCCGCCGGTCGCGGCCGGCTCACCGGCGGTCCGCGCCGGTCGCGGCGTAGACGGCGAGCTGCACCCGGTTGGCGCTGCCGGTCTTGGTCATCAGGTTCGCCACGTGGGTCTTCACGGTGGTGACGCCGAGGTGCAGCCGGGCGGCGATCTCGGGGTTGGACAACCCCTGCCCGACCAGGGCGAGCACGTCGCGCTCGCGATCGGTGACGCCCGCCGGCGCCGCGACCGGGGCCCGGTTCGCCTGGGTGTGCACCGCCTGCTCCACCAGGCGGCGCAGCACCGGCTGGCTGAACGGGCTGTCGCCGGCGGCCGCCCGCCGCACCCCGTCCAGCAGCTCGGCCGGGCTGGTGTCCTTGACCAGGAAACCGCAGGCGCCCGCGGCCAACGCCGGGTAGAGGTGGTCGTCGTCGTCGAAGGTGGTCAGCACCACCACCCGGGTGGCCGGCCGGTGGGCCAGGATCCGGGCGGTGGCCGTGGTGCCGTCGACGCCGGGCATCCGCAGGTCCATCAGCACCACGTCCGGGCGGAGCTGCTCGGCGAGCCGGACGGCGGCGGCCCCGTCGGCCGCCTCGCCCACCACCTCCATGTCCGGCACCGAGCCGCACAGCATCCGCAGGCCGGCGCGGACCAGTTGCTGGTCGTCGACGAGCAGCACCCGGATCACGCGGCGACCCCCGTGGGCACCCGCGCGGCCAGCCGCCAGCCGGTGCCCGCCGGGCCGGCGTCGAGCCGGCCGCCGAGGACCTCGACCCGCTCCCGCAGGCCGACCAGCCCGTGCCCGGCCGGCCCGCCGGGGGCCGACCCGGCCGGGCCGCCGCAGTCGCGCAGCTCGAACTCCACCCGGTCGTCGTCGACCTGGATCGACAGTCGGGCCCGGGCCGCCGGGCCGGCGTGCTTGGCCACGTTGGCCAGTCCTTCCTGGGTCAGCCGCAGCACGGCCAGCGCGGTGCGGGAATCCAGCCGGACCACGTCCGGGTCGATGTCCGCCTGCACCTCCAGGCCGATCCGGTGGCTGCGGTCCACCGCGGTACGCAGGGCCACCGGCAGGCCCTCCGGGTCGACGAAGGTGACCTCCCGGGCCGAGCCGGGATCGCGCAGCACGGCCACCAGCCGGCGCAGGTCGGTCAGCGCCCCGGAGCCGGTGGCGTGCACGTCGTCGAGGACCTGCCGGACCCGCGGGTCGTCCAGCGGCAGCACGTTGCGGGCCACCGCGACCCGGAGCACGATCGAGGCCACGTGGTGGGCCACCAGGTCGTGCAGTTCCCGGGCGATGGCGGTGCGTTCCTCGGCGCGTACCCGGGCCACCTCCTGCCGGGCGCGGTCGGCGGCCTGCCGGTTCAGCTCGCCGAGGGCCCGGACGTGCAGGCCGAGCAGCAACGGCGCCACCACCGCGGCGGCCGCGGCGTAGAGGACGGTGAGCGCCACGTCGATCAGCTCGTCGTAGTCGGAGAGCATGCTGCCGGTGACGCCGACCACCAGGCCGGTCCACACCTGCCAGCCGGAGCGGCGCGCGCCCAGCTCGAACATCGCCCAGGCCAGCGCGACCGAGGGGACGGCGTCGTTGTCCGCGCCGAACAGGTAGCCGACCGCGAACGCCGTGGACACTCCACAGACGACGGTGAACGGGGACCAGATCCCGACGAAGCCGAAGAGCAGGACGCCGACCGCGAGCCCCCGGTCGAGCGGGCTCAGGGTGCTGCCGTCCGGGGTCAGGACGAGGTAGCCGACCCCGGTCAGGCTCACCAGGGTGAGCCGGATCGCGGTGTACCGCTCCTCGAACAGCCGCTCCACCCAGAGCATGCCGGCATCCTATGCGGCGGTGCGGGCGGGCAGTAGCGCCGCGGAACGGACGGGCACCAGCCAGGACGCCGCCGCGGCCACGACCGTGGCCAGCACCAGGGCGGCGACCGCGGCGAGGGTGGCGGCGTCCGGCGCGGTGAGCGGCTGGCCGCGCAGCGCCTGCCAGGTCACCAGCACCAGTAGCCCGGTCCAGGCGCCGGCGAAGACGACGACCAGGCGGGTCCGCCGGGCGGCGTCGCGGACCAGCCCGGACAGCAGCATCGCGAAGAGCAGCACCGCCTGCAGGCCGTGGATGCCGACGAAGTGGCCGATCCGCAGGTCGCCGCCGGTGGTGCTCCAGCCGGTCAGCGGCATGCCCGGCCCGCCGTCGGGCACCCCGACCGCGTGCGCGCCCATGGCGGTGCCCAACCCCTGTTCGTCGAGGGCCAGTTGGGCGTCGGTCGGCACCACCATGGTGAGCCCCTGCAACAGGCCGACCAGCAGCACCACCATGCCGAGCCGGACCGCCCAGGTGCCGGCCCGGTCCGGCATGCCGTCGCGCCAGAGCAGGACGGTCAGCACCGCGGTGCCCAGCCAGAGCACGCTGATCAGGCCGCCCATGGCCTGCCACAACGTCTGGTCGAGCGGGTTGGCCTCGTTGAAGTGGCTGGCCCGGCCGCGGGCGGCCTGGGCGACGATGATGCCGACCTCGAGGATGGCGGTGACCACGACGGCGTACGAGGTCCAGCGGGCGATCCGCCGGCCGCGCCGCAGGTGCGCCATCAGCCAGGCCAGGGTCAGCCCGTAGAGCACGAAGGAGGCGGCGAACTTCGCGGGCTTCAACCAGATCGGCTGCCCGCCGAGCGTACGGTCGTCGACGACCAGGCCGACGGCGCTGACCAGCAGCAGGCCGCCCATCAGGGCGGCGAGGAGGGTGAGGGCGGGGCTGCCCCGCCAGGCGGTGCGCAGTGAGGTGGTCATGCCCCGACGATCGTCGCGGCGGATGGCCGGCACCTCCTGCCGCACGGCCGGATCGGGCTCCTGCCACCGGCCGCGCCTCCTCCGACGGCAGGAGGCCGGTGGCAGGAGGCCGGGCCCGTTCTGCCCTCGGCAGATCCGCTCACCGTGAACCGCGGGCCGGGGCGCCCCCGCGAGGCGGCACAGTGGAGCCCATGAGACTGCTGGTGCTGGGTGGTACTGGATTCGTGGGCGGGGCGACCGTGGCCGAGGGGGTCCGCCGGGGCTGGTCGGTGACGGTGTTCAACCGGGGCGTCTCCGGGAGCACCCCGGAGGGCGTACGCCGGCTGCGGGGTGACCGGACCGCGCCCGGCGGGCTGGCCGCGCTGGCCGACGGCGAATGGGACGTGGTGGTGGACACCTGGGACGGCGCGCCGCGGGCGGTGGGGGAGGCGGCGCGGGCGCTGCACGGCCGGGTCGGGCACTACGTCTACGTCTCCAGCGGCTCGGTCTACGCCGACCCGGTGCAACCCGGCTCCGCCGAGGACGCGCCGGTGGTGGCCGCCGACCCGGACGCCACCGACGGCGACTACCCGCAGCTCAAGGCGGGTGCCGAGCGGGCCGTTCGGCAGGTGTACGGCGAGACCGCGCTGATCGCCCGGGCCGGGCTGATCCTCGGGCCGGGCGAGGACATCGGCCGGCTGCCCTGGTGGCTGACACGGATCGCCCGGGGCGGGGAGGTGCTCGCGCCCGGCCCGGCCGACCTGCCCCTGCAGTACGTCGACGCGCGGGACCTGGCCGGCTGGCTGCTCGACCGGGGTGCCGACCGGTTCGGCGGGACGTTCAACGTGGTCAGCCGCACCGGCCACGCCACCATGGGCGAGCTGCTCGACGCCTGCGTGGCGGCCACCGGGGCGGATGCCCGGCTGCGCTGGGTCGACCCGGAACCGATCCTGGCCGCGGGCGTGGTGCCCTGGAACGACCTGCCGATCTGGCTCCCGCCCGGGCACGAGTACCGCTGGTTGCAGGAGCGCGACGTCAGCCGGGCGTACGCGGCGGGGCTGACCTGCCGCCCGGTGACCGAGACGGTCGCCGACACCTGGCGTTGGTTGGGCCAGGTCGGCACGGTGCCGCCGCGGGCGGGGCGGCCGCGGCGGGCGAACGTGGGGCTCGACCCGGCCCGGGAGGCGGCGCTGCTGGCCGGCCCGGCCCCGGCCTGACCGCCGGCCGCCCCCGCCGCCCCGCCGGGTCGGGGCAGCCTCCGGGGGCCGGGTCAGCCCTCTCCGACGCCGGGGCCGGGGCCGGCCCGTCGGGTCACGGGCGGACCGGCAGGTCCAGCACCTCGTCGACGTGGCGGCGGGGCGTCGGTGACCCCGGCTGGCCGTAGCCGATCCGCAGCACCATCTGCGGGGTGCCGAACCGGCCCAGCGAGAGCCGTAGCTGCTCCCGGGCCCCGGCCACCTCGATCGGCTGCGACAGCATCGACGCCGACAGCCCGGAGTCGGTGGCGGTGAGCAGCACCCGTTGCAGCGCCTGCCCGGCGACCACCTGGTCGACCGCCGTGTTGCCGGCGGAGCCCAGCACGGCGACCAGCGGCTCCGGCTCGAAGTCGCGGCCCGGGGCCCGGTCCAGCCCGCCGAAGCCGCGGGACGGCAGCAGGTCCTGCGGCTCGCCGCGCGGCCCACCGGCGGCCGCGGGCACCCCGTCCGGGGCCGCATCGGTACGCACCCAGTCGGCGCGTTCGGCCCGGTAGGCGGGGTCCCGTTCGAGCACCCGGTGGGCGCTGCGGGCGATCTCGGCGAAGGCGTTCACCGCGCTGACCCCGATCAGCAGCTCCAGCCAGCACTGCTCGGCCCGGGCCGCCTCGGCCAGCCGCCACCGGGCGTCGGCCGGCACCGGGTCCGGCCAGAACGGCGCCCGGTTGCTGAACCGGCGGGGGACGGCCGCGTACAGGCTCTGCTCGGCCGGGGTGGCCCGGCGGGGCACGTCGGGCACCAGCCGGGCCACCACGTCCGGCTCGGCCGGGTAGGGGCGCAGCCGCACCCGCGCCGGGGTGCCCGCCACGGCCAGCGCGAGCCGCAGGTTGAACAGGGCCGCCCCGCAGGCGATCCGGACGCCCCAGCCGCTCGGGTCGGTGGCCGGCAGCCGCCGGGACGCGTCGACGAGCACCTCGATGCCGCCGTCGCGCAGGCGGAACCGCCACGGTTGGGTGTTGTGCAGCGACGGCGCGCGTACCGCGTCGGTCACGGCGTTGCGCAGCTGCTCGACGGTGTAGGCGGTGTCCATCTTCGGCTCCTTCGGCCCGCGCCGGGTTCCTTCCCACCGTGCCGCGGCCGGCCACCGGCCGGACAGGGCCGGACGTCCCGTCCGTCCGGGCCCGAGCGCCCCCCGCCGCAGGTCAACGGGCTTGTGACCACCGCCCCGGGGTGCGGGCCGGCCCGGCGCGGCCAACCCCTCGGCCGGCCCGGCGCGGCCAACCCCTCGGCCGGCCCGGCGCGGCCAACCCCTCGGCCGGCCCGGCGCGGCCGGCCCGGCCCCGGTGCGACCACGCCGGTTCCGTCCGGGCGGTTGCCCGTCGGCTGACCGTTCGGCCGCAGGTCATGGCGGTTCGGGACCTTCGGCCCGTGCCGATCCGCCCCGCACCGGGTAGAAACGAGGAATGATCCGGGTGTTCCTCCTCGACGACCACGAGGTCGTCCGTCGTGGCCTTGCCGACCTGCTGACCAGCAGCGGTGACATCGAAGTGGTCGGCGAGTCCGGCTCCGCCCAGGAGGCGGCCCGGCGGATCCCGGCGCTGCGGCCGGACGTGGCCATCCTCGACGCCCGGCTGCCCGACGGCAACGGCATCGACGTGTGCCGGGACGTGCGGGCCATGGACTCCTCGATCAAGGGTCTGATCCTCACCTCGTACGAGGACGACGAGGCGCTGTTCGCCGCGATCATGGCCGGCGCGGCCGGCTACGTGCTCAAGCAGATCCGCGGCACCGACCTGGTCGACGCGGTGCGCCGGGTCGCGGCCGGGCAGTCGCTGCTCGACCCGGCGATCACCACCCGGGTGCTGGAGCGGATCCGCAGCGGCGTCGAGCAGCCCCGGGAGCTGAAGGACCTCACCGACCAGGAGCGGCGGATCCTGGAGTACGTGGCCGAAGGGCTCACCAACCGGGAGATCGCCGGCAAGATGTTCCTGGCCGAGAAGACTGTCAAGAACTACGTCTCCAGCGTGCTGGCCAAGCTGGGCCTGGAACGCCGCACCCAGGCCGCCGTCCTGGCCACCCGCCTCCTCGGCAAAACCTCCTGACCCACCCCTTACCCGCCCGCCGACCCCGGCGCGCACTTCCGGAGAACGAGTGGCCTCGTCGCGCCCGGAGGCCACTCGTTCTCTGTAGGAGCGCCCGATGAGGTCGGGGCCGGGGTAAGGGCGGGGAGGGTCAGTCGCGGAGGGGGACTGACCAGTGGAGTTCGGTGCCGTGGGGGGTGACGGGGCGCACCTCGAAGACGCCGCCGTGCCGTTCGGCGCGTTCGCGCAGGTTGACCAGTCCGCCCCGGGCGGCGGCCGGGTCGCAGCCCACCCCGTCGTCGGTGACGGTGACCGACACCTGCCCGGCGTCGACCCGGACCGCGACCGCCACCCGGTCGGCCTGGGCGTGGCGTACCGCGTTGGACAGCGCCTCGCGGAGCACGGCGGTGAGGTCCGGGCGGACCGCGTCCGGCACGGCGCTGTCGATCGGGCCGGCCAGCTCCAGGCTGGGCCGGTAGCCGAGCGACTCGGCGGCCACCTCCACCGCCTCCCGGATCTCGGTGCGCAACGCCGCGCTCATCGGTGTGCGCAGCTCGAAGATGGTGCGCCGGATGTCCTTGATGGTGGCGTCCAGGTCGTCGACCGCCGCGTTGATCCGCTTGGCGAGCTCCGGCTTCGCCGCCATCGGGGCGGCGCTCTGCAGTTGCAGGCCGGTGGCGAAGAGCCGCTGGATCACCACGTCGTGCAGGTCCCGGGCGATCCGCTCGCGGTCCTCCAGGACGACCAGCAGCTCCCGCTCCTCCTGTCCCCGGGCCCGTTCCATGGCCAGCGCCGCCTGCCCGGCGAAGCTGCCGAGCTGGGCCAGCATCTGGTCCTCGGTGCCCGGCGGCACGTGGTCGGGCCGGTGCGCGATCACCAGCACCCCGTGCAGGGTGTCCGCGGTGGCCAGCGGGGAGACCACCGCCGGCCCGGTGTGCAGCAGGGCCGGCCAGGGCGCGGCGTGCGCCAGGTCGTCGACCACGTCGTGCCGGCCCTCGGCGACGGCGGCGGCGAAGCTGGTCTCGGCGGCCGGCAAGGCCGTCCCGACCAGCGCCGCGGCCTGGTCGCCGGCCCCGTCCACGACCTCGACGGTGAACCGGCCGGCCTCGGGGTCGTAGAGCAGCACCAGCGCCAGCTCGGCCTCGGCCACCTCGCGGGCCCGGCGGGCCACCAGCGCCAGCGCGTCGGTGCGGCGCACCTCGCCGAGGAGCACCGAGGTGATCTCGGCGGTCGCGGCGAGCCAGCGTTCCCGCTGGTGGGCCAGGGCGTACAGGCGGGCGTTCTCGATCGCCACGCCGGCCGCGGCGGCCAGCGCGACCACGATCTCCTCGTCGTCCTCGGTGAACTCGGCGGCGCCCTGCTTCTCGGCCAGGTAGAGGTTGCCGAAGACCTGGTCGCGGATGCGCACCGGCACGCCGAGGAAGCTGTGCATCGGCGGGTGGTGCGGCGGGAAGCCGTACGACTTGGGGTGCCGGGTGATGTCGGGCATCCGCACCGGGCGAGGGTCGTCGATGAGCAGGCCGAGCACGCCCCGCCCGTGCGGCAGGTCACCGATCTTGGCGTGCAGCTCGGGGTCGATGCCGTAGGTGACGAAGTCGTGCAGCATCCGATCGGCGCCGATCACCCCCAGCGCGCCGTAGCGGGCGCCGGCCAGCTCGCACGCCGCCGCGACGATCCGTTGCAGGGTGCTGCGCAGATCCAGGTCGGTGCCGATGCCGACCACCGCGTCCAGCAGCGCCCGCAGCCGCTCGCGGCTGGTGACCACCTCGCCGACCCGGTCGAGCATCTCCTGCAACAGCTCGTCCAGGCGAACCCGGGACAGCGGGCTCAGGCCGAGCGACGGGGTCGCCGGGGGCTCCGGTCGAGGGTTCGGTGCGTTGGCGGCCATCGGCCGATCCTATCGGCCGGCCGGCCGCCGGCCCGAGGGCGTCAGCGCTGGCCGCGTACCGCCGAGGTGTCCACCACCTGCTCCACCGGGAGCCGCGGGGTGTGCGGCGGCCCGGCGTGCGCCGGGTCGGCGATCCCCAGGCGCAGCACGATGTACGGGTGGCCGAGCCCGGCCAGCAGTCCGCGCAGCGCCTGCCGGGTGCGCTCCACCTCCACCACCCCGCTCAGCGGGGTCACCGACACGCCCTGCCGGGTGGCGGTCAGCCACCCCGCGGAGAGCGCCTCGCCGGCGCGCAGCCAGCTGTCCCGCTCGTCCTCGTCGCCGTAGAGCAGCGCGTACACCGCCGCCCGGTCGTGGCCCGGCCCGATCGGCAGGCTGCCGGCGCGGCCGAAGTCGCGACCGGGCACAGTGGTCTGCGGCGCCTGCTCGGGCAGCACCTCCGGGGGCAGCCCGGTGCCGGTGCCGGCCCGGCTGGTCCAGTACTCCAGTTCCTCGCGCAGCAGCGGGTCCTCCGCCTCGACGGTGGCGGCGTGCCCGGCCGCCGCGGCCAACTCCATCACCTGGTCCCGGTCGAGGATCTGCAAGCGGCACCCCTCGGCGGCGACCGCCGAGGTGATCTGCCCCAGCGCGGCGGTGGACACCGGCTCGTCGCTGACCGGCCGCCGGTCGGTGTGCCGCACCTGCATGCACTGGACCATGTGCATCGCGTCCGGGTCGGCCCCGCTCTGGGAGAACCCGGTCAGCCGGGCCAGCAGGTCCACCTCGTCCGGGTCGGGCAGCCGCTCCACCATCGCCGTCCAGCCCTCGGCGGCCAGCGCCAGCCGCGCGTGGTGCAGCGCCGTGCCGCAGCTGATCGCCAGCAGCCGCCCCTCCGGGTCGGTCGCGGTGAGCCGGCGGTCGGGGACGGCGTACAGCTCCAGCGCGTCGGGCAGCACCCGCCACCGCCACGGCTGGGTGTTGTGCACCGACGGGGCGTGACCGGCCATGGCGGCCGCCTCCGCGAGCGCGGTGGTCAGCGGCCGGTCGCTCGCCGGCGTCTCCTGGCTCATCGTCACGACCCTTTCGTCTCTGCCCATCGTGCCGCACCCGGGTGGCGTCGGGGGTGGGGTTGCCGCTCCATCCTGCGACATCCGTCAGGCCACCGCACGGTACCCAGGTCCCGCCGTCGCCGGGTCGTTCGGCCCGCGTGCTGCTCGCCCGGCGGGGGTGGGGGTGCACCCGGACACTGCGGTCAGCGTTCGCGGACCACCGCGACCGGGCAGTGGGCGTGCTGGATGAGCTGCTGGCTGACCGAGCCGAGCAGCATCCCGCGCAGCCCGCCGCGGCCACGGCTGCCGACCACCACCAGCTGCGCGTTGCGGCTGGCCTCGACCAGCAGGGCGGCCGGCGCGGCGGCCGCCACCTCGACGGTCACCTGGACGTCGGGGAAGGCCGGCCGCCAGCGGGCCAGCGCCTCCTCCAGCTCGGCCCGGTCGGTCGCCGCCGCCTCCCGTTCCTCCGGGCCGGACGGCGACCGCTGGCCGGCGGGCGGGTGCGCGGCCCGCAGCACGTGCAGGGGCACCCGCCGGGCCGCCGCCTGCTCGACCGCGAAGCCGAGCGCCACCAGCGAGAACTCCGAGCCGTCCACGCCGACCGCGATGTGCCCGCCGCGCCGGCCCGGTTCGCCGCGGACCACCACCACCGGGCAGTGCGCGTGGCCGGCGACGGCCACCGCCGTCGACCCGGCGAGCAGCCCGGTGAAGCCGCCGTGCCCGCGGCTGCCGAGCACCAGCAGGCCGGCCCGCGCCGACCGTTCCTCCAGCACCAGCGCGGGTGGCCCGTCGAACACCTCGCCGTGCACGGTCACCCCGGGGCTCGTCGTGGCGGCGTCCGCCGTCGCCCTGCGCACCAGGTCCTCGACCTGCCGCCGGGCCGTCTCGTCCGGCCAGACGCCGGGGGCCACGCCGGGGCCGAGCCAGCCGGCCACGGTGAGCCACTCGTAGACGTACGCCAGCCGGACCGGGTGGCCGCTGCGGCCGGCCTCGTCCAGCGCCCACTCCAGCGCCCTGGCGGCCTCGGTGGAACCGTCGTAGCCGACCAGGATCTCCGTACCGCTCACCGGGTCCGCACCTCCGTCCCGCCGGCCCGGCCGCTGCCCGTGGCCACCGCCGCGCCCGGCGCGCTCACTGCCCGCCCCGCAGGCCCGGATCGGTCTCGCGGATCCAGCGCCACTCCGCCACCCGCGGGTCGTCCTCGCCGTAGCGGCGGGTGTAGTCCCGGCAGGACTGGCGGGCGTCGACCATCTCCTGGCGCAGGTGCGCGGCCCGGGCGGCCAGCCCCGGCACCCGGTCGATCACGTCGATGACCAGGTGGAACCGGTCGAGGTCGTTGAGCATCACCATGTCGAACGGCGTGGTGGTGGTGCCCTCCTCCTTGTAGCCGCGCACGTGCAGGTTGTCGTGGTTGGTGCGCCGGTAGGTGAGCCGGTGGATCAGCCACGGGTAGCCGTGGTAGGCGAAGATGACCGGCCGGTTCTGCGTGAAGATCGTGTCGAACTCCTTGTCGGACAGGCCGTGCGGGTGCTCCGAGGCCGGCTGGAGCCGCATCAGGTCCACCACGTTGACCACCCGCACCTTCAGCTCGGGCAGGTGCCGGTGCAGCAGGTCCGCGGCGGCCAGGGTCTCCAGCGTCGGTACGTCCCCGGCGCAGGCGAGCACCACGTCCGGTTCGCTGCCCTGGTCGGTGCTGGCCCAGTCCCAGATGCCGATGCCCCGCCGGGCGTGCTGGATCGCCTCGTCCATCGACAGCCAGTTCGGGGCGGGCTGCTTGCCGGCGACCACCACGTTGATGTAGTGCCGGCTGCGCAGGCAGTGGTCCATGGTCGAGAGCAGCGTGTTCCCGTCCGGCGGCAGGTAGACCCGCACCACCTCGGCCTTCTTGTTCATCACGTGGTCGATGAAGCCCGGGTCCTGGTGCGAGAAGCCGTTGTGGTCCTGCCGCCACACGTGACTGGAGAGCAGGTAGTTCAGCGAGGCCACCGGCTGCCGCCAGGGGATGCCGCGGGTCACCTTCAACCACTTGGCGTGCTGGTTGACCATCGAGTCGACGATGTGGATGAACGCCTCGTAACTGGTGAAGAGGCCGTGCCGGCCGGTCAGCAGGTAGCCCTCCAGCCAGCCCTGGCACAGGTGCTCGGAGAGCACCTCCATCACCCGGCCGTCGGGGGAGAGGTGGTCGTCGCCCGGCACCGTGCCGGCCAGCCAGACCCGGTCGGTGACCTCGAACGCGGCACCGAGCCGGTTCGAGGCGACCTCGTCCGGGGCGAAGAGCCGGAACGTCTCCGGGTTGGCCGCGATCACGTCCCGGATCCAGGGCCCCAGCGCGCCGGTGGCCCCGGCGACCGTCGCACCCGGCCGGGGTACGTCCACCGCGTAGTCGCGGAAGTCCGGCAGGTTCAGCTCGCGCAGCACCACCCCGCCGTTGGTGACCGGGTTGGCGCTCATCCGCCGGTCGCCCCCGGGCGGCAGGTCGAGCAGCTCGGCGACCGGGGCGCCGGTGGCGTCGAAGAGCTCCTCCGGCCGGTAGCTGCGTAGCCAGCGCTCCAGCTCGGCCAGGTGGTCCGGGTTCTTGCGTACCTCGGACAGCGGCACCTGGTGCGAACGGTAGGTGCCCTCGACCTGCTTGCCGTCCACGTCGCGCGGCCCGGTCCAGCCTTTCGGCGTCCGCAGGATGATCATCGGCCAGCGCGGGCGCTCGACGGCGCCACCGGAGCGGGCCGCCCGCTGGATCGCGGCGATCTCGTCCAGCGCCCGGTCCAGGGTCGCGGCGAGCGCCTGGTGCACCTGCGCCGGCTCGTCGCCGGCCACCACGTACGGCTGGTAGCCGAAGCCGCGCATCATCTCCAGCAGGTCGTCGGCCGGGATCCGGTCCAGCACCGTCGGGTTGGCGATCTTGTAGCCGTTCAGGTGCAGGATCGGCAGCACCGCACCGTCGCGGGCCGGGTTGAGGAAGACGTTGGAGAGCCAACTGCCGGCCAGCGGGCCGGTCTCCGCCTCGCCGTCACCGATCACGCAGGCCACCAGCAGGTCCGGATGGTCGAACGCGGCGCCGTAGGCGTGGCTCAGCGCGTACCCCAGCTCGCCGCCCTCGTGGATCGAACCCGGCACCTCCGCCGCCACGTGGCTGGGGATGCCGCCGGGGAAGGAGAACTGGCGGAACAGCCGCGCCATGCCGGCCTCGTCGCGGCCGGTGCCGTGGTACTTCTCGCTCCAGGTGCCCTCCAGCCAGGTGTTCGCCACGATCGCCGGCCCGCCGTGGCCGGGCCCGGTGATGAACATGGCCGACAGGTCACGGTTGACGATCACCCGGTTCAGGTGGGCGTAGAGCAGGTTCAACCCCGGCGACGTGCCCCAGTGGCCCAGCAGCCGCGGCTTGACGTGCTCCGGCGTCAGCGGTTCGCGCAGCAGCGGATTGTCCAGCAGGTAGATCTGCCCGACGGTGAGGTAGTTCGCCGCCCGCCAGTAGGCGTCCAGCCGGCGCAGCTCGTCTTCGGTCAGGGGGCCGTGCAGGTCGAGAGCGGTGTCCATACTGCCTGAGCCTCTCGCGGGTAGGGGAATCCTGCATCTTCACAGCGCGGATCCATCCGGGCCGATCCCAGCTTCGCCGACCGTGCCGGTACGGCTCAGGGCCGTTGGTCCCGCGCCGGCCGGGCGCTAGGCCCCACCCGTCGGGATCCCGGTCAACCCCCGGATCACGATCACCGGCGCCGGTGAGTGGTAGAGCAACGACTGGCTCACCGCGCCGAGCATGCCCCGCGCCGGCTCGTCGCCCCGGGCCGCGACCACGGCCAGCTGGGCCGAGCGCGACTGGTCGACCAGGACGTTGCCCGGGTCGCCACGGATCGCGTGGCACTCGGTGGGCAGGTCCGGGCGGCGGCCCGCGTACCGGGCCACCACCGCTTCGAGCTGGCCGGTGGCGTCCTCGATGGTCTCGTCCGGCTCGACCACCCGTACCGCCAGCAGGCGCGCCTCCCGCCGGGCGGCGCAGTCGACCGCCCACTCCAGCGCGGCCTCGGAGCTGGCGGTGCCGTCCACGCCGACCAGCACCGGGCCCTGTGGCGGCGGCTCCCGGCGGGCCACCAGCACGGGGCAGCCGGCCCGCGCGGCCAACTGCACGGCCGGCGCTTCGGCCGGTACGCAGTCCGCGCAGGCCGCCATGCCGCCGTCGCCCACCACGGCCAGGAACGCCGAGTCCGACCGGCGGACCAGCACGGCCACCGCCGGCCCCTCCACGATCTCCTCGTGCACCGGTAGGTCCGGCGCGACCTCGGCGGCGATCCGGTGTGCCTCGGTGAGCAGTTCCTCGGCGTGGACACGGGGCTGGGCGATCGTCGGCGCCTCGAAGGCGGCGGTCCAGTTGAACGCGTGCAGCAGGTGCAGTTGCCGCTCGTGCGCGGCGGCCTCCTGCGCGGCCAGCCGGACCGCGGGGTAGTTGCGCTCCGAGCCGACACCGACCAGCACCGCTGCGTCGGCGGCTGCGGCCATCCGGCATCACCTCCGCAGGCGTCGCGCCCGGCACGACTGGCTCCCACCCGAGGTTAGTCCCGACCGTACGGGCTCGGGGCGGTATCGCCGGCTCCGGGTCCGGCTCCGGCGGGGGCGTTCCGGGCTGCCCGGTCTCCTCGGGCTGCTTCCAGCGACCGGCTTGATCCCTGGGCCGGGGTCGGCTTGGGGTGCGTGGATGTTGCGGTTGCGGGTGTGGGCGCCGTGACCCGGCGGTCTGGCTTGCTCCCTGGGCCGCGGTCGGCTCGGGGTGCAGGCTGTTGCGGTGTGGCCGGCCGGGACCGGCTTCGGGCGTCAGGCTTGGTTCCTGGCCGGGGTTCGTCTTGCGGTGGGTGGGTGGTTGCGGTTGGGGGTGTGGCCCGCCGTGACCGGCTCCGGGCGGTCAGGCTTGATCCCTGCGCCGGTCACGGCGGGCCACACCCCCGTCGTGGTCCAGGCCGCCCGTGTCGGCGCGGCGGGCCTGTTCTGGTCGCTCGGTCCCGGTTCGTGGTCGGGGTCGCCCCGTGTCGGGGATATTCCGCGCACGGGGCTTGTCGGGTGTGCCGCGGGGTTGGCGCTGTTTCGCCGATGTGGCGGTATCGACCCGGGCGGCCTGCGCCGTTTCGCCGATGTGGCGGTGTCAACTGGGTCGGGATGGCCCCATATCGGCGACATGGAGTCGATCTTCCCGGCGATTGAGGGCCGGCCGTATGAGCCGCCGTGCCGCCTGGGGGGTTTGTCGGGTTCGTGGGTGTGACCGGCGGCATCCAGGTGGCGGAATCGGGCCCGGGTCGGGGGCGTTATACCTCGCGAACGATCGAGCAAGGGCTCGCTGGTATGGCCGGCGAGAGGGTCCCGGGCCTGGCGGAATGATGGCGGGCGGCCGGTCGTTACATCTCCCTGACGATCGCAGGACCGGTCCCGCCGGCACCCGCCGGTTGAGGGTCGTGGCCCCGGAATGACGGCGGCCCGGTGGTCGTTGCATCCCCCCGAACGATCGCCGCACCGGTCCCCACCGGCGCACGCCGGTGAGGGTTGAGGGCCCCGGAATGATGGTGGCCTGGTGGTCGTTACATACAGTCCGGCACCGCGAAGGACACCGTCTCGCAGGTCTGCCGGGCATCCCGGTACCAGGGCATCCCCCGCCCGCGCGTGCCGGATCCCCCGAAGTCTTTCTGAGCGCCCTGGTGGTGCTTGCGCCCCTGTGCCCGTTCCCCCTTTGGGCTGGTGGCGTTGACCCCCGAAGGAGCTTTTGTGATGAACACGATCATGCGTAAGAGCGTTCTGGGTATCGCTGGTCTGGCGTTCGCCGGTGGCGTCGTCGCCGGCCCCACCGCCGCCCACGCTGCTCCGGTTGAGGCGGTCAAGCCGGTCGCCGTGACCGTGCAGGCCGACAAGCCGGACAAGGCGAAGCTGATCCCGCATGGTGTGCAGGGTGAGCAGTCGCGCATCGAGCTGAACGATGAGCAGACCGCGAATGTGAAGGCGATCATCGCGGCGACGAAGAAGTCCGGCATGGACGAGCGGGCCGCCGTGGTGGCCATCGGCACCGCGTTGCAGGAGTCGAAGCTGGAGAACCTGGGTCACCTGGGTGACCGCAACGACCACGACTCGCAGGGCCTGTTCCAGCAGCGCCCGTCCTCGGGTTGGGGCACGGTCGAGCAGATCACCGACCCCGAGTACTCCACCATGGCGTTCCTCAAGGGCCTCAAGCAGGTCGACGGCTGGCAGGACATGCCCCTGACCGTCGCCGCCCAGACGGTGCAGGTGTCGGCCTACCCCGACCACTACGCCCAGTGGGAACAGCAGGCCGCCGACCTCGTCGCCGAGCACTGGAACAACTGACAACCGAACATGAAGGACCGACCGCTGGCCGGCACCGGAACGGGTGCCGGCCAGCGGCGTTTCCGCGTCCGGTTCCGGGCGCGGTAGCCCTTGCCCGGCACACGCCGGTGGGGGGTGAGGGCGCCGCTACACCCGCCTGGCAGGGGTGGGCAGACGTGTCGATCGGGTCGGTGCCGTCAGCGCGTCGGGGCGTGGACGCGGAGGACGGCCGCGGCGTTGTCGTCGCCGCCGGCGGCCAGCGTGGCGTCCAGCAGCGCGCGGACGGCGTCGGCCGGTTGGCGGGTCGACAGAAGGTCCCGCAGCCGGTGGTAGTCGACCTGGTCGCTGACCCCGTCGGTGCAGAGCAGCAGGGTGTCGCCGGGGCGCAGCGTGACGGCGAGCAGGTCCGCCTCGGGTCCGTCCGGGTGGCCGGCGTACCGGGTGAGCTGGTAGCGGGCCCGGGCGGCGGCGGGGGAGTCGGCCGGGTACCAGCCGTGCACGACGCCGAGCCAGGCCACCGTGTGGTCCACGGTGAGCAGTTCCAGCAGGCCGCCGCGGAGTCGGTAGGCGCGCGAGTCGCCCAGTTGGGCCAGCCAGCCCTGGCCGCCGTCCGGCTCCACGAGCAGGGCGGTGAGCGTACAGCCGGTCAGCTCGGGACGGCCCGCGCCGGCGGCGCGTACGGCTGCCTGCGCCCGGGCCACCGCGGCGCGCAACGGGCGGGGGCCGGTCGCCGGCCACCCGGCCCGGACCTGCTCGACCAGCGTGCCCATCGCCGGCCGGCCCGCCGGCTGCCCTCGCCGTCGCCCATCCCGTCGGCCACCGCCGCGAACGGCAACGCCGGGTCGACGTGCAACACGTCGTAGTTCGCCCGGTAGCGGTTGCCGACGACGCTGCCGCCGGTGAGTTCCAGCGTGAACCCGCCGGCCGACCAGCGGTGCGTCCCGGTGGGAGGAGGGTCGCCGACCACGGTGCTCACCGGCGGACGGGAAGGGCTGCGGCGGACACGCGCGGACCGTAGCACCGGCCGAGGGCGGCTCGCGTGTCAACAAGGGTTGACAACTCCGCCTGTGTCAACGTAAGTTGACGGCATGAGTCAGGCGACGGAACTCGCGGCGGCCGCGGGCAGCACCGACCCCCGGGTCGGCCTGCGCGCCGTCCGCGCGCTGCGCCGGCTGCTCGAGCGGCTCGAGGTGGTCCAGGTGGACAACGCCCGTCGACAGGGCTGGTCCTGGCAGGAGATCGCCGACGCGCTCGAGGTCAGCCGGCAGGCGGTCCACAAGAAGCACGCCGGTCGACCGGCGGTCGGACAATCCTGGGAGGCGTGATGTTCGAGCGGTTCACCGACCGCGCCCGCACCGTGGTGCGGCAGGCCCGCGAGGAGGCCCGCAGCGAGGGCCAGCGGCCGGTCGGCACCGAGCACCTGCTCCTTGCACTGCTCGCCGACGGCGACAGCCTCGCCGCGCGGGTGCTCGCCGAGGCCGGCGTCCGCGGCGACGACCTGCGGGAGCGGATCCACCGGCACACCGCGCACGGGGCCACCGGCCTCGCCGACGCCGATGCCGCGGCGCTGCGGGAGATCGGCATCGACCTGGCCGCCATCGTGGCCCGGATCGAGGAGTCGTTCGGCCCGGACGCGCTCCGCGAGGCGGCGCCGGCCCCGCGCCGCTGGTGGCGCCGGCGGTACGCGGGCGGCCCGTTCTCGCCCCGCGCCAAGAAGGTGCTGGAGCTGTCCCTGCGCGAGGCGATCCGGCTGCGGCACAACCACATCGGCACCGAGCACATCCTGCTCGGGCTGCTGCGCGAGGGGCACGGGCTGGCCGCGCTGGTGCTCACCGAGGCCGGGCTCGACCTCGCCGACCTGCGCCGCCGGGTGGAGGTCGCGCTCCGTACCGCGGCCTGACCCGCCGCTCGGCCGAGCCGCGGCCCGCCGGTCGGCGGGCCGCGCCGGCAAACCTGTCTGTGGCACTGCCAACGGGCGGTCGCCGTGGGCTCGCTGAACGCCCCCCGGTGCTGCACACTGACGCCGTGGATGCTGGACAGGAGAGCCGACCGGCGGGCGCCGGCGGGCCGCGCTCCGCCGTGGTGGTCAACCCGGTCAAGGTGGCCGACCTCGACGAGCTGCGGAGCACCGTCAACGACGCGCTCGCCGCGGCCGGCTGGCCGGAGCCGCTGTGGTACGAGACCACCGTCGAGGACCCGGGCCGGGGCCAGACCGAGCAGGCGGTCAAGGCCGGTGTCGAGGTGGTCTTCGCCTGCGGCGGCGACGGCACCGTGATGTCCTGCGTCCGCGGGCTGGTCGGCACCGACGTGGCGCTGGCGGTGCTGCCCCAGGGCACCGGCAACCTGCTCGCCGCCAACCTCGGCCTCTCCACCGACCTGGCCGCCGGCATCGAGGTGGCCGTCGAGCGCGGCCGGCGGCTGCTCGACGTCGGCGCGGTCGAGGACCACTACTTCACCGTGATGGCGGGGATGGGCTTCGACGCCCAGATGCTCGCCGCGACCAGCGAGACCACCAAGGCGCGGATCGGCTGGCCGGCGTACGTGGTGGGGGCCGCCCGGCACCTGCGGGACCGGCCGATGCGGGTCTCGATCAGCCTCGACGACCAGCCGCCGCTGCGCCGGCGGGCCCGGTCGGTGCTGGTCGCCAACGTCGGCCGGCTCCAGGGCGGGCTGACCCTGCTGACCGAGGCCGAGCCGGACGACGGCTACCTCGACGTCGCCGTGCTCACCCCGCGTACCCTGCGGCACTGGCTCGCGCTCGGCTGGGCCGTGCTGCGCCGGCAGGACCGGGTACCCCGGATGGAGGTCTTCCGCTGCCGGCGGGTGGAGATCACCAGCAACCGGGCCCAGCCCCGGGAACTCGACGGCGACCTGATCGCCCCCGGCCGCACGCTGAAGGCGGAGATCCGCCGCCGGGCGCTCTGGCTGTGCGTACCGCAGCCGGAGCGGGCACGCGACCTGACGGTGGACGTCGACGCCGCGGCCGAGCGGGGCGAGCAGCTCATCGAGGAGGCCCGCCGTGAGTAGCACCCGGATGGTGCCGGAGACCCGGCTGATGGCCGACGAGGAGCTCTCCGCCGACGACGCCTGGCACACCCTGCGCCGGGAGGGTGGCTGGCACCTGCTGCGGGACGCCTTCATCCGGTTCCGCTACGGCGACGGGTTCAGCCACTCGCGCGCCTTCGCGCTGCAACTCTGCCTCGCCGTGGTGCCGTTCATGATCGCTTTGACCGGCCTGATCAGCGAACTCGGCGTGGAGGAGGGCGGGCAGGTCGTCGCGGACACCGTCCTGGCGCTCACCCCGGGCGCCAGCGAGCCGATGGTGGCCGAACTGCTGGGCGAGCGGGAGAGCACCGAACGCGCCGGTGAGCTGGCGCTCAGCCTCGGTCTGCTGACCGGCCTGGTGGCGCTGACCAGCACCATGGCCCAGATCGAGCGGGGCGCCAACCGGATCTACGGCGTGGAGCGGGACCGCCCGGCGCTGTGGAAGTACGTGCGCGCCGCCGTCCTCGCGCTGACCGCCGGCGTGCCGGCGCTCACCGGCTTCCTGATCCTGGTCGGCGGCGGTCCGATGGGCGACTCCGTGCAGCGGCACTACGAGTGGGGCGAGTTCGTCCACGGCTTCTGGGACGTGATCCGCTGGCCGCTGAGCCTCGGCCTGACCGTGCTGGCCGTCGCCGTGCTGTTCCGGCACGCGCCCCGGCGCAAGCAGCCGGGACTGTCCTGGCTGATCTTCGGCGCCGCCATCGCCACCGCGCTGTGGTGGCTGGCCAGCCTGCTGCTCGCCGCCTACGTGGCGTACAGCGACGGGTTCGGCCAGACGTACGGCGCGCTGACCGGGATGATGGCCCTGCTGCTCTGGGCCAACCTCACCGGGATGGCGCTCTTCGGCGGGCTGGCCTTCGCCGCCCAGCTCGAGGCGGTGCGGATCGGGGTGCAGGAGCCGGCCCAGCCCGACCTGTGGGAGCCCGAGTCCGAGCGGGACGAGGTCTTCGACACCGGCGAGATGACCTCGCTCTAGCGGGCCCCGGCCCGGCCCGGTGTACGAGAATCGCCGATCGGGTACAAGCGGCACGCCGAAGGCGAAAGGGAGGCTGCCGTGACCACGGTCCGAGAGGCGTTGCGACGACCCCTGGGTCATTTCACCGAACGCACCCTCGCCGGCCTGGCGCTGGTGCTCGGGGCCGGGGTCGGCTTCGGGATCCTGCTGGTCCTGGTCCGGGTGCGGTGGACGCCGCTCTACGACGTCGACCACGGCGTGGCCGCCTGGCTCAACGACCTGGTCGCCCCGCACGGGCCGCTGGTCACCGTGCTCAACGCGCTCACCGACCTCGGTGGCCGGGCGGTCATCATCTGGCTGGTGTCGGTCGCCGTGATCGGCCTGCTGATCCGCCGGCAGGGCCGGCTCGCGGTCTTCCTGATCGTCACCGGCCTCGGCGCGCTGATCCTCGACCCGGCGCTGAAGACGCTGGTCGACCGGCTGCGCCCCGAGGTGGAGGTGCCGATCGGCAGCTACGCCGGGGACAGCTTCCCCAGCGGGCACGCGCTCGGCTCGATGGTCGCCTACGGGGCGCTGCTGCTGGTCTTCCTGCCCGCCATGTCGCGCCGCTGGCGCAAGCCGGCGATCGCCCTGGTCGCCGCCGTGGTGATCCTGATCGGCCTGACCCGGATCGCGCTCGGCGTGCACTTCGTCTCCGACGTGCTGGGCGCCTGGCTGCTCGGCGCCGCCTGGCTCGGCGTCACCGCGTACGCCTTCCGGTTGTGGCGGCTGGAGCGCGGCCGGCCGGTGCCGCCGATCACCGAGGGGCTGGAGCCGGAGGCCGCGCACGACGTGGCCCCCGCCCCGGACGAGGCGCACCTGCTGCCGCACCCCCGGGCCGCCGTGTTCGAGCTGATCGTCGGCTGGGTGCTGGTGCTCGGCGCCCTCTACGGCTTCGGCATGTTCGTCAGCTACCACGCCGGCGGGACCTTCTTCGCCACCCTGGACACCGACGTGCCGCGGTGGTTCGCCGAGCACCGCACGCCGGGCCGGGACGACGTCAGCTGGTGGTGGAGCAAGGCCGGCGACACCCACGCCATCCTGCTCATCTCGCTGGTCTTCTGCCCGCTGGTGCTGGCCGTGTGGCGGCGCTGGCGACCGGTGCTGTTCGTGGCGCTGACCATGTTCGGCGAGCTGAGCCTCTTCCTCGCCGCGGCCGCCGCGGTGGACCGGCCGCGCCCGCCGGTGGGGAACCTGGACGGGCCGATGCCCACCTCGTCCTTCCCGTCCGGGCACATCGCGGCCACGCTCTGCGTCTGGATCGCGATCACGCTGATCGTCTTCCCGCGTACCGACCGCTGGTGGCGGTGGATCTTCGTGGCGCTGGCGGTGGTCATGCCGGTCGGGGTGGCGGTCTCCCGGATGTACCGGGGCATGCACCACCCGACCGACTTCATGGGCGCGATCATGCTCACCACACTCTGGATCGGGCTGCTGTACTGGGTCGTCCGGCCGAACGAGGACCTGCGCGAGGGCAACCGGCCGAGCATCGAGTCCGAGGACGTGCGCACCCTCGACGACGAGCTGGCCAAGGCCGCCCGGGTGGAGTGAGCGGCCCGTGCTGCGGGTGATGACCTGGAACATCCGCACCGGCGGCCGGGACCGGGGCGGCCCCGACCGGCGGGACCAGGTGTCGCGGGTGGTCGCCGGGCAGCGGCCGGACGTCCTCGCGGTGCAGGAGCTGCGCGGTTTCGACGGCGGGGCGCTGGCCGGGTTCGCCGCCCGGCTCGGGATGCGCGGCCACCTGGCCCGCTCCTGCTTCGGGCAGCCGGTCGCGGTGCTGGTCCGCCCGCCGTGGCGGGTGGTGGGCGCCGGTCCGCTGCGCCGGCCGTTCCACCACGCCGCCCAGCGGGTGGTGCTGGCCACCGGAGCCGGCCCGCTCACCGTGCTGAGCACCCACCTGCATCCGTACTCGGGCACCCGGCGGCTGGTCGAGGCGGGCTGGGCGGCGACCGCGCTGCGCCGGGCGCCGGGCGAGCTGGCACTGCTGGCCGGCGACCTGAACACCCTCGACCCGGTCACCGACCACACCGACCGGCTCGCCCGGCTCGCCCCGCCGTACCGCCGCCGGCACCTGCGCCGGGACGGGCGGACGGTGGACAGTCGGGCGGTGGCCCGGCTGCTGGAAGCGGGTCTGGTCGACCTGTACCCGGCCGGGACGCCGGACGAGGGGCTGACCGTGCCCACCCGGCACGGCGGCGGCGAGTTCTCCGGGATGCGGCTGGACTACCTGCTCGGCACGCCGGCGCTGGCCGCCCGGGTGCGGGACTGCCGGGTGCTCCGCGGCGGCGAGACGGAGTACGCCTCCGACCACTACCCGCTCGTCGCCGAGGTGGACCTGACCCCGGGCTGACCGGTCCGCGAAATCGACCGCGCGGGCGTGCAACCCTTTCCGCTCCGGCGCTCATCGGTACGGGTGAAGTCGCGCGGACCGGAGCGGGGAGTGGCCGATGCAGGCGACACAGCGGCAGGAGTACGTCGAGTTCGTCACCGGGGCCACCCCGAAGCTGCGGCGCACCGCGTACCTGCTGACCGGCGACGGCGACCGCGCCGACGACGTGGTGCAGCAGACGCTCGTCCAGCTCTACGTGAAGTGGCACCGGGTGCGGGACGCCGACGACCTGGGCGCCTACGTGCACCGGATGCTGGTGAACGCCTTCCGGCAGGAGCGCCGGTCCCGGTGGCTCGGGGTCTACCTGTTCGACCGCGCGCCGGAACCACCGGCGGGGACCGGGCTGCGCGACGAGGGGGACACGGTCGCGGACGGCATGGCGGTGCCCCGGCTGGCTACGGTGATCCGGTGATCGACCCCGCACCGCCCCGGCCGCCGGCCCGACCCGATGCCCCCGCACCGCCCCGGCCGCCGGTCCCGTCCGACACCCCGGCACCGCCACCGCCGCCGGTCCGGTCCGACGCGCCCCCGCCGCTGGTGGCCGCCGTCGCCCGCGCGATCGCGCTGGTCGTGGTGCTGCCGGTCCGGCTGGCCTGGGAACTGGTCACCGTCGTCGGGGCCGCGCTGCACCGGTGGCTGCTCGCCCCGGTCGGCCGCTTCGTCGACCGGTGGCTGCTGCGCCCGCTGCGGTGGCTGTTGCACCACGTGCTCTGGCTGCCGCTGCTCTGGCTGTTCCGCAACCTCATCTGGCTGCCGCTGGTGTGGCTGGGTCGGGGACTGGCCTGGCTGGCCCGGATCCTGGTCTGGGTGCCGCTGGTCTGGTTGGGGCGCGGGCTCGCCTGGCTGGCGCGCACGGTGGTCTGGCTGCCGCTGGCCTGGTTGGCGTACCACCTGGTGTGGCTGCCGGCGGCGTGGCTGGCCCGCCGGCTCGCGCCGCTCGGCCGGTGGCTGCTGGCCGGGCTGACCGCCGTCGGCCGGTGGCTGCTGCGCGGCGCGGCGGCCGTCGCCCGGGTGCTGCTCGGCGCGCTCCGCTGGGCCTGGTGGGCGGCCGGCCGGCTGCTCTGGTGGGGGTACGTCGTGACGCTGCGGCCGTTCGTGCGCGGGGCGGGCTGGTTGTGGCGGCACGCCGTGGTGCCGGTGGGCCGGGCGTTCGCCGCCGCCTGGCGGGCCACCGTCACCCCGGCCGCCCGCTGGCTCCGTCACACAGTGCTCGACCCGATCCGCACCACCACCCGCGAGGTGCTGACCGCCCTCGGCCTCCGCCACTGACCCCCGCACCCGCTGTCGGCCCGATCCCCCCGCACGCGCAGAGCGGCTCGGATCTTGGTACGAAACGGCCCCAACAGGGGCCATTTTCTACCAAGATCGCCCGGTGGGCCGCGCCCCGGTGGGGCGCGGGGCGGGGTTCAGAAGAGGAGGTTGAGCCCGACGGTCAGGACGATCGAGGCGACCAGCGAGAAGAGGATCATCAGCAGGCAGCCGACGCCGCCGCCGAGCGGGCGGATCTCCACGTTTCCGAAGCGCATCGGGTCACCTCTCCGTCGTCGAGGGGTCGAGGAAGGCGCGGATCGCGGCGGCGACCTGCGCCGGGGCCGTGGTGGCGACATTGTGCGCGGCGCCGGGCACCACCACCTCCCGGGCGTCCGGGACGAGCCGGGCCAGCTCGCTGCGCCAGGGCGGTGGCACCACCGGGTCCCGGGCGCCGGTGACCACCAGGGTCGGGGCGGTTATCCGGACCAGGTCGGCCTCCACCGCGTTGCGCACCGAGTGGGTCAGCGTGGCGGAGACCCGCCAGGGGCGGGCGTCCCAGACGTCGCGCAGCAGGATCGGCGCCTGCAACGGCGCCTCCCGGAGGGTGTCGACCAGCCACCGTCCGAACTGGGCACGCCGGGAGCGCGAGGTCGGATCGGTGGTCGGCCCGGCCAGCACCACCGCGCGGACCGCGTCGGGGTGCCGGGCGGCGACCGCCGCGGCGACCTCCGCGCCGAAGGAGTGCCCGACCAGGCAGACCGGCGGCAGCCGGTACGCGGCCAGCCAGGCGGCGAGGTGCGCCGCGTGCCCGGGCACGTCGTACGCGGTGTCGGGGTGGGCGGAGAGCCCGAAGCCGGGCAGGTCCGGTACGTACACCGGATGGCTGGCGGCCAGCGCCAGGGCCAGCGGGGTGAGGTAGCGGTGCGACACGGCCAGCCCGTGCACCAGCACCACCGGCGGTGCGCCGGTGCCCGGGTCGCCGCCCCGGCGGGTGTGCGTCCGCAGCCCGGCGACCAGCCGCCACTCGCTGGTCAGCCCGGCGGCCGGGCGTGGCGCGGCGAACGCCAGGCGGAGGTCCGCCGGCCCGAACCGCCCGGGCGGCATGCTCGCCGGCCGGCGGAGCAGCTCGGTGACCGGATCCGGCGTGGTGGGCCGCCGCGGTGGGTCGACCGCCCGCGTCGCCGGCCCGGACGGTTCGCCGCCGGCAGGTGAGCCGGTCGCGCTCCCGGCGGGGCGTCGGGCCGGCCCGGGCGGTTCGTGACCACCGGGTGAGCCGGTCGCGCTCCCGGCCGGGCGTCGGGCGGGCCTCACAGGTCGCGCAGCCGCGGGAGCAGCTGCTCCTGCGCCCAGTCCAGGAACATCGGCTGGCTGTCGCCGCCCACCTGCACGATCGCCACGTGGGTGAAGCCGGCGTCGACGAACTTCTTGAACGCCTCGACGTGCCGGTCCACGTCCGGCCCGCAGGAGATGCCCTCGGCGACATCCTCCTCGCGGACGAACTGGGTGGCCGCGGCGAACCCCTCCGGCCCGGGCAGCTCGGCGTTGACCTTCCAGCCCAGCCCGAACCAGCGGAACTGGTCGTGCACGATCTTGCGGCACTCGGCCTCGTCGGGGCCGTAGCAGATGGCCACCTGCCCGTACCGGGGCTGGCCGGCGCCGCCGGCGTCCTCGAACAGTTCGACGATGTGCGGGTCCGGTTCGGTGGCGATGACGCCGTTGCCGTACTCGGCGGCGAGGGTGGCCGACTGCCGGCCCGAGGCGGCGATCGCCATCGGCACCGGGGTGTCCGGCCGGTCCCAGACGTAGGCGTCCGGCACGTCGTAGTGGTTGCCGGAGAAGGTCAGCGTCTCGCCGTTCAGCAGCGGCCGGATGATCTGCAGCGCCTCCTCGAACATCTCGTGCCGCTGCTGCACGTGCGGCCAGCCGCCCACCACGTGCTCGTTGAGGTTCTCCCCGGCGCCCAGGCCGAGGGTGAACCGGCCGTCCGAGAGCACCCCGACGGTGCTCGCCTTCTGCGCCACCACGGCCGGGTGGTAGCGGCGGATCGGGCAGGTGACGAAAGACATCAGCTCCGCCCGGGAGGTGGCGTGCGCGACCGCGCCGAGCACCGACCAGGCGTACGGGGAGTGCCCCTGGGAGTCCAGCCAGGGGTAGTAGTGGTCGGAGACGACGAGCTGGTCGAAGCCGGCCGCCTCGGCCCGTACCGCATGGTCGACCAGTTGCTTGGGACCGGCCTGCTCGCACATCAGGGTGTAGCCCACGCTGACCATGACGCCTCTCCTTCCGACCCGGGCGGAACATCCCCGGATACCCCGGCGGCCGTCGGTCAACCCTCCCGTCCGGTTCGTGGGCCGCCCCGACGGGCGGACCTTAACCGGTTCATTGCGTTCCCGAACCCATCGGCCTACGCTGATCCCTGCGCCGGGATCCGGGCGGCGGCCGTCGGGCTGCGGCCGCCTTCCCCTGTCAGTTCCCTCCCCACCGGGCAGTGGGGGTCCTCCCGTTGAGGAAGGCCATGAAGACACGACTCACCGCCGCCGGCGCGGCCCTGCTCGCCCTCCTGGCCGCCGTGCTGGCGTTCGGGCCACCGGCGCGGGCCGCGGCCGGCTTCACCGTCGCCAACGGCAAGCTCTACGACGCCAACGGCGCCGAGTTCGTCATGCGCGGCGTCAACCACGCGCACACCTGGTACCCGCAGCAGACCAGCTCGTTCGCCAACGTCAAGGCGCTCGGCGCGAACACCGTCCGGGTGGTGCTGGCCAGCGGCCAGCGCTGGACCCGCAACACCGACGCCGACGTCGCCAACGTCGTCTCGCTGTGCAAGGCCAACCGGCTGATCTGCGTGCTGGAGGTGCACGACACCACCGGCTACGGCGAGCAGAGCGGCGCGGCCAGCCTCGACCAGGCCGTCGACTACTGGATCAGCCTCGCCGACGTGCTCACCGGCGAGGAGGAGTACGTCATCGTCAACATCGGCAACGAGCCGTACGGCAACCAGGGCTACGCGGCCTGGACCACCGACACCAGCAACGCGATCAAACGGCTGCGTGCCGCCGGCTTCGACCACACGATCATGGTGGACGCCCCGAACTGGGGTCAGGACTGGGCGTTCACCATGCGCGACAACGCCGCGTCGGTGTTCGCCGCCGACCCGGACCGCAACACCGTCTTCTCCGTCCACATGTACGGCGTCTTCGACACCGCCGCCGAGATCAGCGACTACCTCGGCCGGTTCCGCAGCGCCGGACTGCCCATCGTGGTCGGGGAGTTCGGCCACAACCACTCCGACGGCGACCCGGACGAGGAGGCGATCTTCGCCTACACCCAGGCCAACGGGATCGGCTGGCTCGGCTGGTCGTGGAGCGGCAACGGCGGCGGGGTCGAGTACCTCGACATGGCCACCAACTTCAACCCGGCCAGCCTGACCAGCTGGGGGCAGCGGATCTTCAACGGCGCCAACGGCATCCGGCAGACCGCCCGGGAGGCGACCGTCTTCGGCACCCCGCCGACCACCCCGCCCCCGACCACGCCGCCGCCCACCACGCCGCCGCCGACCACCCCGCCGCCGGGCGGGTGCACGTCCAGCTACGCGGTGGTCAACCAGTGGCCCGGCGGCTTCCAGGGCGAGGTGAAGGTGACCGCCGGGTCGGCCGCGATCACCGGCTGGACGACGACCTGGACGTTCGCCAACGGCCAGGCGGTCAACCAGTCCTGGAACACCCGGCTGACCAGCAGCGGGTCGGCGGTCACCGCGCGCAACGTCGACTGGAACGGCCGGCTCGGCGCCGGCGCGAGCACCAGCTTCGGCTTCATCGCCAGCTGGAACGGCGCCAACGCGGTGCCGGCGGTGAGCTGCGCCGCCGGCTGACCGGCGAGCACCACCGGTGGCCGGGTCCGCGCGGGCCCGGCCACCCCGCCGACCGGTCGCCGCCGGGCCGGTCAGGACGGGGCGGCGCCCTCGGCCGTGGCGATCCTGGCCGCGCGCATGGTGAGGTAACGCTGCTCGGGCAGGCTGGTGGTGAGCCCGGCGGCCACCCGGTAGTGGTGCACCGCGCGGTCCCGGTCACCGGCCATCTCGTACAGGTGGGCGCGGGCCGCGTGCAGCCGGTGGTGCCCGGCCAGCCGTGGATCGTCGGCCAGGGCGGCGAGGGCGTCCAGCCCGGCGGCCGGGCCGTGCACCATGGCGGTGGCCACCGCCCGGTTCAGCGCCACCACCGGGCTGGCGGAGTGCCGCTCCAGCACCTGGTACAGGGCGAGGATCTGCGGCCAGTCGGTCTGCTCAGCGGTGGGCGCCTCGTCGTGCAGCGCCGCGATGGCCGCCTGGAGCTGGTACGGCCCGACCGGCCCGCGCGGCAGCGCCCGGGTGACCAGCGCGACGCCCTCGGCGATCAGCGCCGCGTCCCAGCGGCTCCGGTCCTGCTCGGCCAGGGAGATCAGCTCGCCGGCCGGCCCGGTCCGGGCCGCGCTGCGGGCGTCGGTGAGCAGCATCAGCGCCAGCAGCCCGGCGACCTCGCTGTCGTCGGGCAGCAGCCGGTGGATCGCCCGGGCCAGCCGGATGGCCTCCTCGGCCAGGTCCACCCGGCGCAGTTCCGCGCCCAGGCTGGCGGTGTGCCCCTCGGTGAAGATCAGGTAGAGCACGTGCAGCACCGCGGCCAGCCGTCGCTCCCGGTCCCGCTCGTCGGGCATCCGGAACGGCAGGCCGGAGCTGCGGATGCGCTGCTTGGCCCGGCTGATCCGTTGCGCCATGGTGGCCTCGGGCACGAGGAAGGCGCGGGCGATCTCGGCGGTGCTGAGCCCGCCCACCGCGCGCAGGGTCAGCGCGATCTGCGAGGCCGGCGAGAGCGCCGGGTGGCAGCAGAGGAAGAGCAGCACCAGCGTGTCGTCGCGGTCGGCGGTCAGCTGCTCGTCCACCGCCGGCACGACCTGGCGGTCGTCCGGCTCGCGGCGGGCGACGAGATCCTCCCGGCGTCGCCGGGCCGCCTCGCCGCGGACCAGTTCGACCATCCGGCGGTACGCGACCTGGATGAGCCAGCCGCGCGGGTTGTCCGGCGTACCCCCGGCCGGCCACTGGGTCGCCGCCGCCAGCAGCGCCTCCTGCACCGCGTCCTCGGCGGTGGCGAAGTCACCGAACCGGCGCGCGAGCACGCCGAGGACCTGCGGCGCCAGCTCGCGCAGCAGGTCCTCGACACCTCGGTCAGGGGCGGACAGTCGTCACATCTCCTGCGGTGGCGCGGACATCACCGGATGCACCTCGATCGGCATGTTCAGCGGCCGGCCACCCGGGCCGGGCGCGGTGGAGATGTGCGCGGCGATCTCGACGGCCCGCTCCGGGCTGTCGGTGTCGACGATCCACCAGCCGGCGAGGAACTCCTTGGTCTCGGCGAACGGGCCCTCGGTGACCACCGGCGCCCCGTCCGCGCCCGCCCGGACGATCTTCGCCTGCGCCGGCCCGGCGAGCCCCTCGCCCTGGACCCACTCCCCGTCGGCGACCAGCTTCGCGTTCACGTCCCCCATGAAGGCGATGTGCGCCTGGATCTCCTCGGGCGTCCACGTCTCGATCGAGGGGAAGTCCGTGCCCGCCGAGCTGAACTGCATCAGCAACATGTACTTCACGTCTCGCTCCTCACGTCTGCGCACCATCATCGGTGCTCTCACCCTGAGGTAGAAGCAGGCGCACCCGTTCTCGACATCCGCGTCGGAGAAATTTCCGGCGGATTCTCGGGCCGGCCCGACGCGGCTCAGTCCAGCGCGGTGACCTCCAGCAGCAGCGCCTGCTCCGGGTGCAGCGCGGGCAGTTGCAACCCCGCCGTGCCCAGTGCCGCGCCGGTCAGCGTCGCGCCGGCGGCCAGCCACGGCGGCGGCACCCGGTCCAGGGTCGCCGGCCCGGGTACGCCGCGCGCCGGCCGGACGGTGTAGCGCCGCCGCCGGTCCAGGCCGGGCAGCCGGACCGGGCCGGGCACCTGGGCCACCGAGGTGGCCAGCCGGGCCACCGCGTACACCGCCTGCGAGCGGTCGTGCGCGACCACGCCGTGCGCCCAGACGGCCGGGTCGGGGTGGTCCACCCGGACCACCCGCCCGGCGTGCAGCAGCGGGCGGAGCCGCTTGTGCAGCGCCACCCAGGCGGCCAGTTCGGCCCGCTCGCCCGCGTCGACCGAGCCGATGTCCCACTCGATGCCGTAGTGGCCGAAGAGCGCGGTGGTGGCGCGGAAGCTGAGGTCGTGCACCCGGTGGGTGGTGTGCGAGCGCTCCGGCCCGATGTGGCTGCCGACCAGCTCGGGCGGGAGCAGCAGCCCGGTCCAGCGCTGGATCGCCAGCCGCTCCAGGGCGTCGTTGCAGTCGCTGGCCCAGACCCGGTCGGTGCGGGCGAGGATCTCCAGGTCGACCCGGGCGCCGCCGGAGGCGCAGCTCTCGATCTCCACCGCCGGGTGGCGGCGGCGCAGCTCGTCGAGGAGCCGGTAGACCGCGAGGGTCTGCTCGTGCACCCCGGGCCGGCCGTGGTGGCCGGCGTCGGTGAGGTCCCGGTTGTGGTCCCACTTGAGGTAGCCGATCCCGGGATGCTCGGTGAGCAGCGCGTCCAGCCGGTCGAGCAGGTAGCCGTACGCCTCGGGGTGGGCCAGGTCGAGCACCTGCTGGTTGCGCCACGTCGGGGGCAGCCGGCCGGGCACCGCGAGCACCCAGTCGGGGTGGGCGCGGAACAGGTCGGAGTCGGGGTTGACCATCTCCGGCTCGACCCAGAGCCCGAACTGCAGGCCGCGCGCGGTGACGTGCTCGATCAGCGGGTGCAGCCCGGCCGGCCAGACGTCGTGGTCGACGTACCAGTCGCCGAGCCCGGCGGTGTCGTCGCGCCGGCCGCGGAACCAGCCGTCGTCGAGCACGAACCGTTCCACGCCGACCTCGGCGGCGTGGTCGGCGAGGGCCCGCAGCCGGTCCAGGTCGTGGTCGAAGTAGACCGCCTCCCAGACGTTCAGGGTGACCGGGCGGGGGCCGCGCGGGTGCCGGGGCCGGGCCCGCAGGTGGCGGTGCAGCACGTCGCTCAGCCCGTCCAGCCCGGCGTCCGACCAGGCCGCGTAGAGCAGGGGAGTGGCGTACTCCGCGCCGGGGGCGAGCAGCACCTCGCCGGGGGCGAGCAGTTCGCCGCCGCCGAGGGTGGACTCGCCGGTCGGCCGGCGCTCGGCGACGGTGACGTGGTCGCCGCTCCACGCGGTGTGCACCGCCCACACCTCGCCGTGGCCGAACCCGAACCCGGCAGTGCCGGCGACCAGCAGCAGCGTGGCGTCGTGCCCGGTACGCCCGTGCCGCCCTTCCCGGACCCAGGCGCCCATCGGCCACGGGTGCCGCTGCGGCGAGCGTTCCCGGCACCACCGCCCGGTCAGGTCGAGCAGTTCGGTGGCGACCGGTGGCACCGGCAGCACCGGGGTCAGCTCGCGCAGCTCGTAGGCGGTGGCGCCGGTGTTGCGCAACCGGTGGCGCAGCAGCAGCAGGCCGGTGGGGTCCAGTTCCAGCTCGACGGCCAGCGCCAGCCCGGCCCCGGCGTCGACCGCCCGTACGGTGACCCGCGCGGCGGAGGCCGGGTCGTCGTCGGAGACCTCGACCGCGTCGAGCCGGAACGCGGTCGACCAGGCGGCGCGCTCCCGGTGCCCGGCCAGGGCGGGGCGGCCGCTCCAGCCGGCGCTCGCCTCGGGCAGCAGGGACAGCACGGTGGGCGCGTCGAAGGCGCTCGGCACCACCGGCGCGACGCTGGCCGCCGCGAGCTGCCGCAGGCCGTCGGCGTCGAGCGGGCCGAGGTCGCCGCCCCAGTGCACGACCCGGGGCAGGCCCGGGCCGCGCGCGTCGAGCACCAGGTGGGTCCCGCCGCGGCGCAGGTGGACGATCGTCATCCCTTGGAAGCTCCCAGCGTCAGCCCCCGGACGAACTGCTTCTGCAACAGGAAGAAGATCACCAGGGTGGGGATCGCGACCAGCACGGAGCCGGCCGAGACCAGGTTGTTGTCGGTGAAGAACTCGCCGCGCAGGTTGTTCAGCGAGCTGGTCACCGGGAACTTGTCCCCGGTGCGCATCAGCACGGTGGCCCAGAAGAACTCGTTGTAGATCCAGGTCACCTCCAGGGTGGCCAGCGCCGCCAGGGCGGGCCGGCACAGCGGCATGGTGACCTGCCAGTACTGCCGCCAGACGCTGGCCCCGTCGACCATCGCCGCCTCGTACAGGTCGCGCGGCAGCGCCTTCATGTAGTTGCTCAGCACGAAGACGCAGAAGCCGCACTGGAAGGCGACGTTGACCAGGATCAGGCCCCAGTAACTGTCGTAGAGCAGTTCCGAGTCGCTCAGGAACGCCGGCAGCGGCACCTGGGTGAAGAGCCGGAACAGCGGGATCAGCAGGGCCTGCTGCGGCAGCAGGTTCGCCGCGGTGAACAGGCCGAGCAGGACGATGTTGACCTTCCAGCTGAACCGGGCGATGACGAACGCCACGCAGGAGGCGAGGAAGAGGGTCAGCAGCACCGCCGGCACGGTGATGTAGACGGAGTTGAGGAAGTGCTGGCCGAACTCGGCGGTGCGCCAGGCGGTGACGTAGTTGTCCAGGGTCCAGCCGCCGAAGGAGACATAGCCGTTGGCGGCGGTGTACTCGTAGGAGCGCAGCGAGGTCAGCACGGCCCAGAGGATCGGGAAGAGCCAGCCGAGCGCCACCGCGGTGAGGAAGACGTGCAGCACCACCCGCTGCGGGCGCAGCGGGCGGCGCTGCCGGCGGGGGGCGTCCGCCAGGTCGGTCGGGCGGGTCGTCGTCGCGGTGCTCATCGGCGCCCCTCCCGCATCACGGTGGCCAGGTAGATGGTGATGAAGACCAGCGAGACGACGAGCATGATGGTCGCCAGCGCCGAGCCGAAGCCGATTCGGCTGGCCTCGCCGACCACGTTCTGGGTGACCAGCGCGGAGAGCAGCTCCAGCCCGTTGCGGCCCTTGTTGACCACCCAGACCAGGTCGAACGCGCGCAGCGACTCGATCACCGTCACCACCAGCACGATGATGTTGATCGGGCGGAGCACCGGGAACACCACCCGGAAGAAGGTGTTGACCTCCGAGGCGCCGTCCACCGCCGCCGCCTCGCGCAGCGACGGGTCGACGCCCTTCAGCCCGGCCAGGTACAGCAGCATGATGTAGCCGACGTGCCGCCAGGCCGAGGCGACCAGCACGGCCCAGATGTTGACGTCCGGGTCGCCGTACCAGTCGACGTCGGTGCCGAACACCCCGTTGATCAGGCCCTGGTCGCGGGAGTAGAGCAGCTGCCAGACGAAGCCGATCAGCGCCAGCGAGAGCACCACCGGCAGGTAGAGCGCGGTCTGGTAGAACCGGCTGCCGCGCAGCTCCTTGTCGAGCAGCACGGCCAGGAACATCCCCAGCGGGGTGGCCACCACGAACAGCGCGGCCAGCCAGAGCAGGTTGTTCTGCACGGCCGGGACGAACGGCGGGTAGATCTGTACGACGTCGGCGTAGTTGCGGCCGCCGACCCACTCGATCTCGCTCAACGGGCCGATGCCGTCCCAGTCGGTGCCGGAGAGCGCCACCGTGGCCAGCGCCGGCAGCCAGACCAGGCCGACGACGAGCAGCAGCGGTACGAGCACCATCAGCGCGATCACCACGCGGTCGGTGCGGGACAGGAGCCGTAGCCGGCGGCCACGGCCACCCGTGGGGGTGGCCGCGGCCGGCGACGGCACGGCGCGATCCGCTTGGATCAGGGGCAGGTCGGACACGGTGGTCCTCCCCCTCTCGCCGTCAGTCGGTGAAGATCGACTTCTTCTGGTTCTCGATGCTGGTCAGCAGGCCGCTGATGTCCTTCGGGTCCTTGATGAACTGCTGGAAGGCCGGGATGATCACCGTCGAGGCGAAGTCCGGCCGGGTGTCCCGGTCCAGGAACTGGGCGATCTCGGTGGCCGAGCCGACCAGCTCCGCGGCCTTTTTCTGCAGCGCGGTGTAGCCGCTGGTGTCGGCCTGGCCGTTGGCGACCAGGGTGCTCGGGTCGTTCTTCACGGTGATGTCCGCGGCCGCCTTGGAGCCGAGGTACTCCAGCAGCTTCTTGGCGTTCTCCTCCGCCTTCGGCCGGCGGGCCAGCATGTAGCCGTCGATCGGCGCGTCCAGGGCCTTGGCCCCGATCGCCGGGTCGATCTCCGGGAAGGTGAAGAAGTCCAGGTCGTCCTGCTCGTCGTTGTTGAACTGCTGGCCGACGAAGAGCCCGAGCAGGTACATGCCGGACTTCTTCTGCTGCAACGACTGGGCCGCCTCCTGCCAGGTGCGCCCGAGGCTGTCCGGCTGGTGCAGCGGCAGCAGACCCGCCCAGGTGTCGAAGACCTTCTTCACCTTGTCGGAGGTCCACGCCTCCTTGCCGGCCATCAGGTCCACGTGGAACTGGTAGCCGTTGATCCGCAGGTTGAGGATGTCGAAGGTGCCCATCGCCGGCCAGCCGTCCTTGTCGGCGAAGGCGATCGGGATCAGGCCGTCCTTCTTCATCTGACCGGCGAGGTTGGTCAGGTCGTCGAGCGTCTTCGGCACCTGGTAGCCGTACTGCTGCCAGACCGACTTGCGGTAGAACATCGCCCACGGGTAGTACGACGCCGGCACGAAGTACTGCTTGCCGTCGTCACCGGTCGACGCCTTCTTGAACGCGTCGGAGTAGCCGGAGAGTTTGCCCCACACGTCGCTGAGGTCGCCGGCCAGCCCACGGGCGGCGAAGAAGCGCATCCGGTAGCCGGCGAACCAGGTGAACACGTCGTCCGGCTTGCCCTGGAGATAGTTGTTGATGTTCTCCTGGAACGTGTTGTGATCCACCGTGTTGATCGAGACCTGCACGCCGGACGAGGTCTGGAAGCCCGCCATGACCTTGGCGATGACGTCCTTGGGCTTGGGGTCGGACTGGTTGGAGCCCAGGGTGACCGTCTTGGCGTCCGACCCGCCGGAGTCGGAACCACCGCAGCCGGCGAGCAGGCCGGTGCCGAGCAGCGCACCGGCGCCGGCCGTGCCGGCCAGCAGGGACCGCCGGTTCAGGCCGGCGACGGAGGGCGGTACGAGACGGGCCAGGTACTCGGCGTGGGATCGGGGACGGGACATGGTGCCTCCTGCGGATGAGAAGGTGCACTGCGCCCGAGGGCCGTCAGTGGTGGCGGGGCCGGCCGGTCGTGATCCCACATCCGGATCCACCGTGAATCCACATTGGCGAACACGAACTGCCAGTGGCGCCTCAAGCTACTCGTCGTTCCGGCGCTGTCAAGGGGTTGGTGAGGGGCCGATAACCCAGTCGTGACAAGCCCGTTACGAGGTAAACGTTGGAAATGTTGTCGATGTTGGAAACTGTTGACTTGCCGACGCCGTCGGGGCACGCTCTGCTGCCATGCGGCGATGGCAGGGCGACCACATCTACTTCGGCGCCGACTACAACCCTGAGCAGTGGCCCGAGCAGACCTGGGCCGAGGACGTCGAGCTGATGCGCCGCGCCGGGGTCAACCTGGTCTCGGTCGGCATCTTCTCCTGGGCCCTGCTGGAACCGGAGCCGGGCCGCTTCGAGTTCGGCTGGCTGGACCGGGCGCTGGAGGTGCTGCACGGCGGGGGCATCCAGGTCGACCTGGCCACCGCCACCGCGAGCTCGCCACCGTGGCTCGCCCACCGGCACCCGGAGACACTGCCGCGGCGGGCCGACGGCGCGGTGCTCTGGCCGGGCGGCCGGCAGGCGTACTGCCCCAGCTCGCCGGTGTTCCGCGAGCGCTCGCTCGCGCTGGTCGAGGCGGTCGCCACCCGGTACGCCGAGCACCCGGCGGTGGTGATGTGGCACGTCTCCAACGAGCTGGGCTGCCACAACGTGCACTGCTACTGCGACGTCAGCGCCGAGGCGTTCCGCCGCTGGCTGCGCGGACGCTACGGCGACCTGGACCGGCTCAACGACGCCTGGGGCACCGCCTTCTGGAGCCAGCGCTACGGCGACTGGGCCGAGGTGAACCCGCCGCGCGTCGCGCCCACCTTCGCCAACCCCACCCAGCAGCTGGACTTCCTGCGCTTCTCCTCCGACGAGCAGCGCGCCCAGTTGCGGGCCGAGCGCGAGGTGCTGGGCCGGCTGGTGCGGCAACCGGTCACCACCAACTTCATGATCGGCACCGGCATCAAGTACCTCGACTACCACTCCTGGGCGTCGGATGTGGACCTGGTCGCCAACGACCACTACCTCACCGCCGCCGACCCGGAGGCGCACATCGGGCTGGCGCTGTCGGCCGACCACACCCGCGGCGTCGCCGGCGGCGCGCCGTGGCTGCTCATGGAGCACTCCACCAGCGCTGTCAACTGGCAGCCGCGCAACGTGGCGAAGACCCCCGGGCAGCTGCGCCGCAACAGCCTGGCGCACGTCGCCCGCGGCGCCGACGGCGTGCTGTTCTTCCAGTGGCGGGCGTCCCGGGCCGGCGCGGAGAAGTTCCACTCCGCGCTGGTCCCGCACGCCGGGCCGGAGACCAAGGTGTTCCGCGAGGTGTGCCGGCTCGGCGCCGACCTGGCCAACCTGGCCGAGGTACGCGGCAGCCGGGTGGACGCCCAGGTGGCCATCCTGTTCGACTACGAGGCGTGGTGGGGTGCCGAGCTGGACTCCCACCCCAGCGTCGACGTCACCTACGGCGACCGGCTCCGGGCGCTCTACGACGCGCTCTGGCGGCAGGGGATCACCGCCGACATCGTGCACCCGTCGGCCGACCTCTCCGGCTACCGGCTGGTGCTGGCGCCCACGCTCTACCTGGTCCGCGACGCGCACGCCGCGGCGCTGCGCGCCTTCGTCGAAGCCGGCGGCACCGCCCTGGTCACCTACTTCAGCGGCATCGTCGACGAGCACGACCACATCCGGCTCGGCGGCTACCCCGGCGCGTTCCGGGACCTGCTCGGCGTCCGCACCGAGGAGTTCTTCCCGCTGCGCCAGGGGGAGCGGGTCCGCCTCGACGACGGCTCGACCGCCGACGTGTGGACCGAGTGGCTGCACACCGAGGGCGCGCGGGTGCTCGCCGCGTACGCCGACGGGCCGCTGCCGGGGGTGCCGGCGCTGACCCGGCACCCGGTCGGCGCCGGCGCCGCCTGGTACCTGGGCACCCGGCTGGACCAGCCGGCCACCGACCGGCTGGTGGCCCGGCTGGTGGCCGAGTCCGGCGTCCGCCCGGCGGCGTCGGCCCCGCCCGGCGTGGAGGTGGTGCGCCGCCGCGACGGCGAGCGCAGCTGGCTCTTCGTGGTCAACCACACCGACGCGCCCGCCCGGATCGAGGCCACCGGCACCGAGCTGTTGACCGGCGGCCGGTGCCCCGGTGAGCTGGTCGTACCCGCCGGAGAGGTGGCGGTGGTCCGCGAGGACCGGGCCGCCGGGCCGGCGTGAGGCCCGTACAGTGACGGCCGCGAAGGAGGTTACCCAGATGCTGGCCCAGCAGCGGCAGACCGCCATCCTCGAGCTGATCCGCCAGCGCGGCGGGGTACGGGTCAGTCACCTGGTGAGCCGCTTCGGCGTCTCGGACATGACCATCCGGCGCGACCTGGAGGTGCTCGCCGAGCGGGGTCTGGTCGACAAGGTGCACGGCGGGGCGACGCTGGCCGGCCCCGGTTCGGCCGAGGAGCCCGGCTTCGCCGCCAAGTCGATCCGCCAGCAGGCCGAGAAGCGGGCCATCGCCGAGCGGGCCGCCCGGCTGGTCGAGCCCGGCATGGCGATCGCGCTCTCCGCCGGCACCACCACTGCCGCGCTGGCCACCCTGCTCGCCGACGTACGCGGGCTGACCGTGGTGACCAACTCGATCCCGGTCGCCGACGCGCTCTACCAGAACCCCCGCGCCGACCAGACGGTGGTGCTCACCGGCGGCATCCGCACCCCGTCCGACGCGCTGACCGGGCCGGTGGCCGAGGCGGCGATCGGCGCGCTCAACGTCGACCTGCTCTTCCTCGGCGTGCACGGGATGAGCCCGCGCACCGGCTTCACCACCCCCAACCTGCTGGAGGCGGGGGTCAACCGGTGCCTGATCAACGCCTCGCGCCGGCTGGTGGTGCTGGCCGACCACACCAAGTGGGAGACCATCGGCATCGCCACCATCGCCCCGCTGGAGGACGCCGACGTGCTGATCACCGACGGCGGGCTGCCGGCGGAAGCCCGGGCCGCGATCGGTGAACAGGTGGGTGAGCTGATCGTCGTCGAGGTGGAGTGAGCCCGTCGCGCCTCCCAGGCACCTCACAGCGGCGGCGGCTAGGGTGCCGGGTGAGCGTCCCGTTCCAGGGTGGAGCGGGACCGGCGGCACGGGAGTTCGCATGGTCTTCAAGAAGATGTTGAGCGCGCTCGGCGTGGGCGGTCCCAGCGTGGACACCGTCCTGACGAACCCGAACACCCGCCCGGGCCTGACGCTCGAGGGCCAGGTCAACCTGCTCGGCGGGGACGCGCCGGCCAACATCGAGCAGGTGGTGCTCGGGCTGGTCACCCGGGTCGAGATCGAGGGCGGCGACACCGAGTACGCCGGCATCATGGAGTTCCACCGGATGGTGGTCAGCGGGCCGCTCCAGCTGGCCCCGAAGCAGCAGCTCGCCATCCCGTTCCAACTGCCGGTGCCGTGGGAGACCCCGATCACCGACGTCTACGGCCAGCGGCTGCGCGGCATGACGATGGGGCTGCGCACCGAGCTGGCGGTGGCCCGGGCGGTGGACAAGAGCGACCTGGACCAGGTCAACGTGCACCCGCTGCCGGTGCACGAGCGGATCCTGGAGGCGTTCCAGCGGCTCGGCTTCCGGTTCAAGCACGCCGACCTGGAGCGCGGCCGGATCCACGGGGTGCAGCAGACGCTCCCCTTCTACCAGGAGATCGAGTTCTTCGCCGCGCCGCAGTACGCGCAGACCGTCGCCGAGGTGGAGCTGACCTTCGTCACCAGCCGGGACGGCGTGGACGTGATCCTGGAGTGCGACAAGCGCGGCGGCTTCCTCAGCGCCGGGCACGACGTCTTCGGCCGCTACCGGGTCCCGCACACCGACGCCGACCGGGTCGACTGGGCGCAGGTGGTCGACGGCTGGCTGCGGGAGACCACCTCCCGCTACGGCAGCCTGCGCGCCCAGGGCTTCGGCGTGCCGCACGCCCGCGGCCGGGGCCACGGCATGGGCGGCATGGTCGCCGGCGCCGCGCTCGGGGTGGCCGGCGGCATGATCGCCGGCGAGATGGTCGAGGACGCCTTCGAGGGCGACTTCGGCGAGGACTTCGGCGGGTTCGAGGAGTAGTACCAACACGACGATGGCCTCCGGGACTTGCTCCCGGAGGCCATTCGTGCTGCGGCGCGCGGTACGCGGTCAGTGCCGGGCCTTGCGCTCCTCACCGCTGCGCCAGTTGCTGCCGGCCTTGGCCAGACCACGGCTACCGAGGTATCCGATGGTCAGTAGCGTGACCATGAACCAGGCGTTGTCGGCCCGGAAGATGTCCACCCCGGTCGAGTTCCGCCCGACCAGCTGCGAGGCGGCCAGCACGCCGATCACGGCGGCGATGTAGACCCAGAACTCGGTGGTACGCAGCGACGGCTTGGTCTCCGTGCCGGGCGCCTGCATGGCCTCACGACGCCCGTCGTTCACCATCGGCATCGGACGGGTGGGCGTCTCCCGGATGGCCCGGTCCTGCATGGTGCGGTCGGGCGCGTCCTGCGCGGGCCGGTTGATCGGCCTGGTGGATGCAGCCTGCGTGCTCATCTTGTCCTCCTCGGATGCGATGAGTCGTTCCCTGCACTCCCTCGCCCCGCTACCGCGTTTCGGCCACGGCACGGTTCGCGTTCATGGCGGGGGCACCCCCCGACTACCCGACCCCCCCAGGGCAGTAACACCGGGTCACAGCCGAATATCCGCCGATCCGCCGGTGGCACCGGGACCGGGTGCCACCGGCGGGGCACGTCAGCGCAGGCCGTTGCGGATCGCCACGCTGACCAGCAGATCCGGGTCGTCGGTGATGATGCCGTCCACGCCGAGGTCGATCACCCGTTGCATCACCCGGGCGTCGTTGACGGTGTACGGCACCACCTTCAGGCCGTACCGGGCCTGCAGGGTGCGCACGTCCGGTCCGTGGAAGTATGCCGGGTCCTCCCGCAGGTACCAGTCGGCGTCCGGCACGGTGCCCTGCGCCGGGTCGTGCACCTGCCAGTTCGCCGACACCGTCCCGGCGCCCGCGGCCCGGGTCAGCCGGCCCAGGTCCCGGTGCTTCCACCAGTCCAGCCCGCCGGTCCACGGGCTGCGCACGGTCGGGTCGCCGTACACCGCCCGCAGTGAGCACTCGTCGGCGAGGCTGGCACACTCGGCCGGACCGTACTGCCAGACCAGCGCGACAGTGCCGATCCGCTTGTCCAGATCCTTCGCGTAGCGGATGGTGCGCCAGTCGAACGACTGGATGGTCACCCGGTCGGTGAACCGGGCCCGCTCGATCGCGGTGACCAGCTTGCGGGTGAAGCTCCGGTACGGCTCGGTGTCGTCCGCCAACGGGCTGAGCTTGGTCTCGATGTTCAGCCGGACGTCCGCCCGGGCGCTGCGCCGCACCAGCGCGAAGACCTCGTCCAGGGTCGGGATCCGGGCGCCCGGGGCGGGCACCTGCGCGGGCAGCTCCGGCAGCGTCCGGGTGCCGCAGTCGATCGTCCTGAGCTGCGCCAGGGTCAGCTCGTGCACCGGCTTGCCCACGTACGGGAACTCCGGGTCACCGGGTCGGGCCGGGGCGGTGTCGACGCAGTGCGAGCCGTTGATCGTCCGGTCGTGCAGCACCACCAGCGTGCCGTCCTCGGTCACCCCGGTGTCCAGCTCCAGGGTGGAGATCGCCGGGTTCTCCAGCGCGTGCGCGAAGGCGGGCAGGGTGTTCTCCGGGCGGGTGGCCCGGCCGCCCCGGTGCGCCTGCACGTCGAACGGGGAGGCGTACGCCGTCGGCGGCCGGTGGCCGCGCTGCGCGAGCAGGCCGCGCAGCCGGTCCGGGTAGTCGGTGATGATGCCGTCCACGCCGTCGTCGATCAGCTTCGCCATCGTCGGCACGTCGTCCACCGTCCACGGGACGACCTTGAGTCCGTGGCGGTGCGCCCGCGCCACCATCTCCCGGGTGACGTACGGCCGGTAGTCGGGGTCGGTGACCTTTCCGTTCTGCGGGAAGCCGTGCACCGGCGAGAAGGCGTCGGCGCCGAAGCTGCGCACGGCCCGGACCGGGTCGCCGTCGAAGTCGTCGATGTCCAGGCCACCCAGCCACGGCGAGGCGCCCGGCCGGCCGGTCTGCAGGAAGTCGTAGTTGGTCAGCGCGACCAGCGGCAGCCGGGGCTCGACCTGGCGCATCCGCATCAGCGCGCCCCAGTCGAAGCTCTGCACGGTCACCTGCCGCAGCAGCCCGGCGCGCCGGATCTCGGCCGCGGTGACCTGCACGAACTGCTCCCGCGGGGCGGTCTCGGTCGGGGCGCCGGCCTCCACCTTGGTCTCCACGTTGAGCGTCACGTCGTCCGCCCGGTAGCGCTTGACCAGCGCGAAGACCTCGCGCAGCAGCGGCATCCGGGCACCCGGCACGGCGAGCTGGCCGGGCTTGTCGGCCAGCGTCCGCGACCCGCAGTCCAGGGTGCGCACCTGGGCCAGGGTCAGCGTGTTGACGTACCTGCCGACGTACGGGAACTCCGGGTCGCCCGGCGTCACCGGGGCGGTGTCCACGCACTTGGCGCCGCTGACCCTGCGGTCGTGGGTGACCACGGCCTGGCCGTCCTCGGTGATCTGCACGTCCAGTTCCAGGGTGCTCACCCCGAGCTGGAGGGCGTTGCCGAAGGCGGCCAGGGTGTTCTCCACCCGCAGCCCCAGGCCGCCGCGGTGGGCCTGCACGTCGAATGTCCGGTCCGGTAGCGGTTTCGCCTCCGCGGGCACCGCGAGACCGGTCGTCACGGTCGCCGCCGCCAGGGCCGCGACGGCGGTACGGCGTACTGCGCGCACGCTGTCCTCTCTCCCTCCGGCGGGGATCTCCCGCCGGTCCGCGGGTCAGCATGGGCAGCCCGGACGGCCGGCAGGCGAGCGGCGAACGACACCCCGGTGAACCGGCGGTGCGGGTTTGGCCGGCCAGTCGTCGGGCACGCACAGAGACCGACCCTTTTCTGCGAGGTGATGGATCGTGCGTGAGGACGACATGCGACAGGACGCCGCCCGGCGGGCGGAGAACCGGATCGCCGGCGGTGTGTACGGCGAGGGCGCCCTGGACGAGGTGACCGTGCCCCGCACGGACGTGGAGCGGGTGCGCCAGGAGGAGGACCCGGACGACCCGGCGCACGTGTCGGTCGACCCCACCGTGCTGCGCGACGGCGGCCCGACCCGGGGTCAGGGCGCGGTCACCACGACCGGTGGCACCGCCGGCCCGGCGAGCGTGCGGCGGCTGGCCCGCCAGCCGGAGCGGCACCCCGGCAAGGTCGCCCCGACCACCACCGGCGACGCCACCACCGGTGGCCTGAGCACCCCCACCGGCGGCTCCACCAGCGACCAGTCCACCATCGCCACCGGCCCCGGCAACACCACCACCGAGTAGTGACCCCCGTTGATCATGAGGTTGGCGGCAGTGGAGGAGATCCACATCGCCGCCAACCTCATGATCGACCTCGAGACCCCCTGGGTCAGTGGGTGGGGTGGAGGGTGGTTAGGCGTTGGGTGGCGCGGGTGAGGGCGACGTAGAGGTCGCTGCGGCCGCGGGGGGACTCGGCCACGATGCGGTCGGGGTCGACCACCACGACCGAGTCGAACTCCAGGCCCTTGGCCTGGGCGACGGTGAGCACCACGACCCGGCTCTCCAGCTCCGGGTGCTCGCCGACGGCCGCCTCGGGCAGCGCGCCGGTGACCGCGGCCCCGAGTTCGGCCACCCGGCCGGCCGGCACGATCACGCCGAGCCGGCCGTCGGCCAGCCCGGCCGCCTCCCCGGTCACCACGTCGACCAGCTCGGCCGCCAGCCGCGCCGCCGGCACCGAGCGCTCCCGGGGCGGGAACCCGCTCTCGCGCACCGAGCGGGGTGGGCGCAGCGCCGGGTCGATCCCGGCCAGCACCTCGGCGGCGACCGCCATGATCTCGGCGGGGGTGCGGTAGCTGACCGTCAACTCCTCCAGCCGCCAGCGCTGCGCCACGTACGGCTCCAGCGCGTCCGCCCAGGACGGCGTGCCGGCCAGCGCGCCGGTCTGCGCCACGTCCCCGACGATGGTCATCGACCGGCTCGGGCAGCGGCGCATCAGCAGCCGCCACGCCATCGGCGACAACTCCTGCGCCTCGTCCACGATCACGTGGCCGAACGCCCAGCTCCGGTCGGCCGCGGCGCGCTGCGCGGTGGTCAGCCGGTCGACCTCCTCCTGCCGCTCCAGCAGCCGGTCGGCGTCGAGCAGGTCGGTCACGCCGAGGATCTCACCGCCCTCGGCCTCGTCCTCCACGTCGATCGACCGGGAACCCCGGGCGATCTCCAGCACGCCTTCGGCGTACTCGCGTTGCAGCGCCCGGATCCGCTCCCGGCGGGCCGTCGCGGCCCGGTCGTCCTCGCCGAGCAGCTCGGCCGCCTCGTCCAGCAGCGGCACGTCCGCCGGGGTCCAGCCGCCGGGCTCCCGGTGCAGCAGCGCCCGCTCGGCCGCGGTGAGCATCGGCGCGGCGGTGGCGATCCGCTCGGGCGAGGCGTACAGGTCGGCGAGCAGGCGCTGCGGGGTGAGCACCGGCCAGAGCTCGTCGAGCACGGCCCGTACCTCCGGCTCCTCGCGCAGCTCGCGCCGGATCTCGGCGACGTCGGCCTCGTCGAGCAGGTTCTCCCCGCCCAGCGGGTCCGCGCCGATCCGGTCGGCGACCTGCGCGGCGAGCGCGTGCACGATCTCGATGTCGAACAGCGCGCGGGCGAGGTTGTGCGGCCGGCCGGAGCGGCGGGCCCGGTCCCGGGCGGCGCGGACGGTGTCCGGGTCGAGCCGGAGGACCTCCTGCTGCGGAAGCTCGATCTCCAGCGGTTCGTCGGGCACCCACTGCCGGTCCCGTACCGCCTCGGCGAGCACCTCGGTCATCACCAGCCGCCCCTTCAGCGCGGCCGCCTCGGCGCTCTCGGTGCGCCGGGCGCTCACCCCGGGGAAGAGGTCGCCCTGGGTACGCAGCAGCACACCGGTCTCGGCCAGCGCCGGCAGCACCTGGGAGATGTAGCGCAGGAACGTCGCGTTCGGGCCGACCAGCAGCACGCCGCGGGTGGCGAGCTCCCGGCGGTGGGTGTAGAGCAGGTACGCGGCCCGGTGCAGCGCGACGGCCGTCTTGCCGGTGCCCGGCCCGCCCTGGACCACCAGCACGCCCGGCAGGTCGGCCCGGATGACCCGGTCCTGCTCGGCCTGGATGGTCTCCACGATGTCGCGCATCCGCCCGGTCCGGCCGGCGTTGAGCGCGGCGAGCAGCGACGCCTCCCCGGTCAGCTCCTCGTGGGCGGTGGGGGAGGCGGTGGCCAGGTCGAGCACCTCGTCGTTGAGCGCGGTCACCTTGCGCTCCCGGGTCCGCAGGTGCCGGCGCCGGCGCACGCCCTGCGGGTTGGCGGCGGTGGCGAGGTAGAAGGCACGGGCCGCCGGCGCCCGCCAGTCGATCAGCAGCGGGTCGTAGTCGCCGCTGGTGTCGAAGATGCCGATCCGGCCGATGTAGTGTCGGCCGCCGTCGTCGGTGTCCAGCCGGCCGAAGCAGAGGCCGCTCTCCACCGCGGAGAACTGCTCGACCTGTTCGGCGTACATCCCGACCGCGCTGTCGCGCTGGGAACGGGCCTGCAACGTGCCGCCGGTGTTGCGCAGTTCCTCGGCCAGCCGCCGGGAGGCCTGCTCACGCAGCCCGTCCAGCCGGCGGTAGAGCATCGAGACGTACTCCTGCTCGCGACCGATCTCGTCGTCGGGCTGCAATTCACCGGAATCGCCGGAGTGCCTTGACAAGCCGTCTCCCAATTGGTTAGTATCTTTCCCGGAACGGCTATTCGGCCGTTCTTTTTTGTTGCCTGAACTGAGAAAGATACCGCGCGCCGATCCGCCGGACCAAGCGCCGCGGGCCGGCGTCACCCGCCGGCCCGCACCCCCGAAACGCGCCGGCCGGGAGGGTGCGCGCCCGCACACCTCCCGACCGCCACCGAAGGTCAGCCCTTCGCCACCTCGCAGAGCCGCTCCGGGGTGACCGCGCCGGCGAGCAGCCGGCCGTCGTCGGTGAGCAGCGCGCTGAACAGCTTCCCGGTCAGCAACCGCCCGCTGCCCCAGTCGCCGCTGACCTTCGGCAGCGCGTCCAGCACGCCGGCGACCTCGGCCGGCGGGGCCTGCGCCGGCTCACCGGCGCCGCCGGTGGCCGGGCCGTCGAGCCGCGCGACCACCACCGTCGTCCAGCCCTCGCCGACCGTACGCACCTGGGGCCGGTCGCCCGCGGGCCGCTCGGCCCGGTGCGCGCCCGCCGGCCGGTCCACCGACTCCTCGGTGATCGTCACGCCGGGCGGCGGGTTGAACGCGAACTGATCGGCGGCGGGCCGGGCGTAGTCCACCTGGGTGAAGGCCATCTCGAAGGCCGGCTGGTCGCTGCCGTCGGCGAAGACCTCGAAGCGCAGCGGCACGTGCTCCTCGGCGTCGATGGCGATCCGCACCTGGTGCACCAGCGACGCGGCGTCGCGTGGCGCGAGCACCAGCTCGTACGCGTGCCGGCCGGCCACCGTGGCGGAGCGGCCGACGCTCACCTCGGTGCTCGGGTCGATCGCGGCGAGGGCCTGGTCGGCCGCCTGCTGCGGGGTCGCCGGCAGGTCCGGCGCGGCCGGCTCGCCGCTCTCGGTGGGCAGCGTGCGGTGGGTGGCGGTGTTGGTCCGGCTGTCCCAGGTCCAGACGTCCCGGCCGTTGCGGATGACATCCTTCTCGCCGAGGGTGTCCAGCAGCGCGATCCGCTGCCGGTCCGGGCCGGAGTGCCAGACCCGCAGCGTGTGCGTGCCGGTCAGCAGGCTGCCCAGCTCGCCGCCGGCCAGCCCGGCGAGCGGCGGCAGGCCCAGGTCGGCGCGCTGCACGACCGTGCCGGAGAGCCCCTCCAGCCGCGAGGTCTGCAGGTCGACCAGGAGTTCGGCGGCGGTGCGCGGCGGCAGGCTCGGCTCGGCCTGGGCGGCGAACGTGCCGAGCGCGGCACCGCCGCCGATGACGGTGGCGGCGGCGGTCACCGGGACCAGCCAGCGCAGGACGGGACGGCTCTTCAGGACGGACATGTGTGGCACCTCCTGGTCACATCCTGCCCAATCGAGGCTGAGAGGGCGCTGAGGACGCCGCCGCGGCCCCTCGTCCGGGGGTGGCACCCTTGACCCGTGCGGTTGCTGGTGGTGGAGGACGAGTCGCGGCTGGCGGCGGCCCTGCAACGGGGCCTGCAGGCCGAGGGCTTCGCGGTGGACGTGGCGGCGACCGGCCCGGCCGGGCTGGACGCGGCCCGGCACGGCGGCTACGACGCCATGATCCTCGACGTCATGCTGCCCGGCCTCTCCGGTTACGAGGTGGTCCGCCGGCTGCGCGCCGAGGAGCACTGGCTGCCGGTGCTCATGCTCTCGGCCAAGGACGGCGAGTACGACCAGGCCGACGGGCTGGACTGCGGCGCCGACGACTACCTCACCAAGCCCTTCTCGTACGTGGTGCTGCTGGCCCGGCTGCGGGCGCTGCTGCGCCGGGGCGCGCCGGAACGCCCGACGGTGCTCGCGGTCGGCGACCTCACCCTCGACCCGGCCCGGCGCCGGGTGACCCGGGCCGACGCCGAGGTGGACCTGACCGCCCGGGAGTTCGCGCTGCTGAACTACCTGATGCGCCGCCCCGGCGAGGTGGTCTCCAAGACCGAACTGCTCGACCACGTCTGGGACGCCGGGATGGACACCGCGCCGAACGTGGTCGAGGTCTACGTCGGCTACCTGCGGCGCAAGATCGGCCGGGAGCGGCTGGAGACCGTCCGCGGGGCGGGTTACCGGCTGGCGACGTGAGCGGACGGTGGGGGCGGCTGCGGGCCGCGTTCGGGCTGCGCGGCCGGCTCATGGTGCTCGGGGTGCTCGGCCTCTCCGTGGGGCTGGCGGTCGGCGGGCTGGTCCTGCTCGGGGTGCTCCGCTTCGTGCTGCAACGCAGCGTGGACGCCGAGGCGTTCCGCACCGCCGACGCGGTCGCGCTGCTCGCCGCGGAGGACGCGCTGCCCGACCCGCTGCCGGTGGCCGCGGGCCAGACCAGGGTGCAGGTGGTCGACGCCGAAGGGCGGGTGCGGGCCGCCTCGATCGACGCCGACCGGCTGGTGCCGATGCTGCGGCCGGAGCAGATCGACCGGGACGCCCGGCAGCGGGTGACGGTGTCGGGGGAGCGGGTGGGGCTGCCCGGACCGGTCCGGGTGGTGGCCGTGCCGGCCGGCACCGGGGCCGACCCGCGGACTGTGCTGGTCGCCCGGTCGATGGCCGACGTGCGGCACAGCACGCACGTGGTGGGCACCATCCTGCTGGTCGCCTTCCCGCTGCTGGTGGGCGTGCTCGCGGTGGTGGCCTGGCGGGTGGTCGGGGCGACGCTGCGGCCGGTGGAGGAGCTGCGCCGCGGGGCCGAGGAGATCACCGGACGCGACGGCGGCGGCCGGCTGCCGGTGCCCGCGTCCCGGGACGAGATCCACCGGCTGGCGGTCACCCTCAACGGCATGCTCGGCCGGCTGGAGTCGGCCCGGAACCGGCAGCGGGCCTTCGTCGCGGACGCGGCGCACGAGCTGCGCAGCCCGCTGACCAACATCCGCACCGAGCTGGAGGTGGCGCAGCGACTGGCCGGGCGGACCGACTGGACGGCGGTGTCGGCGAACCTGCTCGCTGACACCGAGCGGCTCAGCCGGCTCGTCGACGACCTGCTGCTGCTGGCCCGGCTGGACGAGGCGCCGCCGACCCGGGCCACCGGCCCGGTGGAGCTGGGCGGGCTGCTGGCCGCCGTGGCCACCCGGTACCCGTTGCCGCCGGTACGGGTGCTCGCGCCGGCCGCGCCGGCCTGGACGGTGGGCGACGCCGACGAACTGCACCGGATCCTGGCCAACCTGGTGGACAACGCGGTCCGGCACGCCCGCGGCGAGGTGGTGCTGACCGCCGTGCCGGCGCCGAGCGCCGATTGGCCCGGCCCGGCCGCCCCGGCGTCGCGCGGTGCCGGGCCGGGCGGGTACCACCTGGTGACGGTGACCGACGACGGGCCGGGCATCCCGGTCGCGGACCGGGCGCGGGTCTTCGACCGGTTCACCCGGCTCGACGACGCGCGGGCCCGGGACGCCGGCGGCACCGGGCTGGGGCTGGCCATCGTCCGGGAACTGGTCCGCCGGGCGGGCGGCACTGTCGAGCTGGCCGACGCCGAGCCCGGTCCCGGGCTGTGCGTGCGGCTGCGGCTGCCGGCCCTTCCCGACGAGCCGGCCTGAGCCGGCCCGGATCGGTCCGCCGGCACTGCCGAACTCTCGACGCCGAACCGGGGCCGGTGGGCGCGGCGGAAGGCTTCGACGGCGGGGCCGGCCCGGATCGGCCCGGCCCGCCACCGACTCGCGGCCGCGCCCGCCGGGTGTCAGCGGCGGCGGGTGCAGACCTGCTCCGCGCGGGCGACGGTGTCGGCGGACCAGACCACGGCGACCGTGAAGCAGTAGTCAGTGCTGCGGTTCAGGCCGTAGACGACGAAGCTGCTGGTGCCGGCGGGCAGGTCGGCGAAGGCGGTCTGGGCCTGGCCCGCCCGGCCACCGGAGATCACCACCGGCCCCTCGCCACCGGCCGGGTAGGTCCAGCTCAGCGCCACGTTGTCCCGGTTGTCCCGCAGGGTCACCGCGCCGGGCGGGGTGCCGGGTGGGGCGGCCGCGACGCCGGTCGGCGAGGGGGCGGCCGGTGCGGCGGCGCTCGGCGCGGCGGAGGTGGCCGGCCCGCCGCTGGCGGCCGGTTCCGCGTCGCCGTCCATCCGGGACACCCCGGCGATGACCGCCGCGGTGCCGAGCAGCACCACGGCCACGCCCGCCACGACGAGCAGCAGCAGCCGGTTGGTGGGCCGGCCCGGCGGCCGGTCCACCGGCACGGGCAGCAGCGGCGACGGCGGGTACGGCGGTTCGTCGTGCCGGGGCACCCGGCGCACCCCGTCCGCCTCGTCGACCGGTCCGTCGGCCAGGGTGACCACCGACGGGGGCACCGCGCTGCCCGGCCCGTCGTCCGGGCCCTGCTCCGGGGGCCACCAGCCCTGCTCCGGCGCGGTGGTCGGGCCGTCCACCGGCTGCCGGGGCGTCGGCACCGGGGGATCGGCGGCGTCGGCCGGCCCGGTCTCCCCGCCCTCCGGCCAGCCGAACGGGTGGTAGCCGCCCGAGGGGTGGTAGCCCTCCGGCGGGTGCTCGCCGGTCGAGGGGTGCCACCCCTCGGACGGGTGCCAGTCCTCCGACCGGTGCCAGTCCTCCGGCGGGTGCTCCGCGGACCGGGGCCGGTCCTCCGGCGCCGGCCCGTCGCCGGGGGGCGGGGTGCGCGCCGCCGGCACGACCGGGCCGTCCCGGCTCACCGGGGCGGTCTCGGCGCAGACGTGGTCCGGGTTCGCCGCGGCCCGGGCCAGCGTGGCCACCTGCGCGGTCAGCGGGTCGTCCGCGGGCAGGTGCTGCCGGCACAGCTCCCGGGCCAGCGCCAGGTTGTCGTGCGCCTCGGCGAACTGCCCGCAGTCGCGCTGCATCGCGCCCAGCCGGGCGAGCATCTTGATGCCGCTGGGATGGCCGTCGCCGTAGACCTCGCGGTGCAGCTCCCAGGCGTCCTGGAGCCGGTCCCGGGCCACCTGGCACTGGCCGCGCGCGTACTCCACGGTGGCCAGGTCGGCGTGCGCGGCGAGCACCCGCAGCGACTCCGGTCCGTCCAGGGCGGTCAGCTCGATGATGACCTCCTGGTAGAGCCGGGCGGCGCGGGACCAGCTGCCGACCCGGTGCAGCACCGCCGCCAGGGTGGCCGCGGCGGCGACCGTGCGCTGGTCGGAGCGGCCATGCAGCCGGGTGGTGGCCGCGTACGCGAAGGCGGCCCAGCCGCGGGCGGAGTGTGGTTCGCCGAGGGCGACCAGCACCCGGGCCTGGAGGCTGGCCGCCTCGGCTAGCTCGGGGGTGGCGTTGGCCGGTCGCGGGTCGGCCTCGGTCAGCGCGTCGGCGAGCAGCCGCTGGGCGCCGGCGAGGTCGCCGGCGGACACCAGGTGGTGCGCCTGGTCAGTCAGTTCACCGAAGCCGGAGGGCACGCCCCATCGTGCTCAACCGACGACGGTAAGTACAAGTCCCGCGCCAAAGCGGTTCGGTCAGGAAGCGGTCAGGTGGTCGGCCAGCGTCTCGCTGATCCGGCGCAGCTGGTCGACCTGGGCCGGGGTCAGCGCGTCGAACAGGTGCCGGCGCACCCCCTCGACGTGCCCGGGCGCGGCGGCGGCGAGGGTGGCGTACCCCGCCTCGGTGAGCAGCGCGATCTGCCCGCGCCGGTCGGTCGGGCACTCCTCGCGGCGCACCCACCCGGCCGCCTCCATCCGGGACACCGCGTGCGAGAGCCGGCTGCGCGAGGCGCCGCTCGCCTCGGCCAGCTCGCTCATCCGCAGCCGGCGCCCCGGCGCCTCGGAGAGCCGGACCAGGATCTCGTAGTACGCGTGCGGCATCCCGGCGTCGCGTTGCAGCTCGCGGTCGAGCGTCTCCATCAGCGCCCGGGAGGCGGTCAGGAACGCCCGCCAGGTGCGCTGCTCGTCCGGGTCCAGCCAGCGGGTCATGGCGCCCATCATAGCCCAGTTAGTTGAAGGCTCAACTAAATCGCGCTAGCGTCGGGGGCATGGGAATCCACCGCCTGAACCACGCCGTCCTCTACGTCAGTGACCTCGCCCGCAGCGTCGCCTTCTACCGGGACGTGCTGGGCTTCCGCCCGGTGGCGATGACCCCGGACGGCTTCCGGGGCGCCACCTTCCTCCAGGCGCCCGACTCCACCAACGACCACGACCTCGGCCTGTTCGAGATCGGCGCCGGCGCCGGCCGCTCCGCCGCCGGCCGGGGCACCGTCGGCCTCTACCACCTGGCCTGGGAGGTGGACACGCTGGACGAACTGGCCGCCACCGCCCAGCGGCTGGCCGCCGCCGGCGCCCTGGTCGGCACCTCCGACCACGGCACCACCAAGAGCCTCTACGGCCAGGACCCGGACGGCCTGGAGTTCGAGATCGTCTGGCTGGTACCGGCCGACCGGCTCGACGACGCCGCGCTGGCCGCGCGGAAGCGGATCGGCCGGCTCGACCTGGACGCCGAGCGGCGGCGCTACGGCGGCCAGACCCGCGGCGGGGTGGGCATCTCCATCCCCGCCTGAGCCGGCGATGTCACGGCTGCCCCCCGCCCGGGCCCGCGGCGGGTGTCCGCCGCGGGCCCGGGCGGGGCCGGGCCGCCCGCCGGCCGCTCCGGTGCGGTAGAACGGCAGCATGCCGACCGACGCCGTACTCCGCGAGCTGCTCGTCCGACACCTGGAGCACTGGTTGCCGGGGGCGCTGCACCGTGCCCGCCGGGCCACCGTGGCCTGCGCGTACGCGGAGGGCGACGCGGGCGGGGCCGAGGCCGCGCTGCGGGTGGTCGCCGAGTACGCCGACCGGCTGCGCGGCCGCCGGCTGACCGTCCTGGTGCTGGCCGAGGGGAGCGAGGACCTGCCGGCCCGGCTCGGCCCCATCGAGGCGGAGCTGCCCGCCGAGGTGGCCGTGCACGTGGTGCCCGGCCGACCCGCCCGGCTGCCGGTCGCGCTGAAGGCGGCCGGGGCGGCCGGCGCCCCCGCGCTGTCGTTCGTGGACGACCCCGCTCCGCCGGACCCGGCCGTGCTCGCCGCCGCGGCCTCCGGCCGCCCGGCCGAGCTGCTGCTGCTGACCGCCGTCGACGTGCCGACCCGGGCCGCGCTGGGGGCCGCCGGGTTCCCGCTGGTGACCGAGGTCGACCTGGTGCCCGCCGACGGCTCACCGGCGCGGCGGCTGGCCTTCGCCACCGGGTCGGACAGGAGCCTGGAGGCGTTCAAGGAGGCGCTCTGGGCGGTCGACGAGTACGCCGGGGTCCGCTACCGCGACCCGGCGGACCCGGCCGGGCGGCTGCTGGACATCGCACTGGACCCCGAGCCCGGGCCGCTGCGCCGGGAACTGCTGGCCGAACTGCACCGCGCCGGCCCGCGTACGGTCACCGAGCTGCGCCGGCACGCGCTCACCTCGACCGTCTACCGCTCCGCCGACGCCGTCCGGGCGCTGACCGGGCTGCTGCACTCCGGGGCGGTGCGCCGCGACCCGGAACACGGCCGGCTCGGCGGCGACGTCGTCGTCACCGCCGTCGAGCCACCGGCCTGACGCCTGTGCACCCCGCGCCCTGACCCCCCGAGTCGCGGGCCGGACGCCGCGGAAGGGGCGCCGGCCCCGGCCGCGGCCCGTCGTCCGAGCGGTCACGGGCCCGGACACCGAGCGGGGTGCCGGTGAGCCACCGACACCCCGCGCGACGTCCGGGACGTCAGGTCCGGGACTTGTCCTGCTTCCACGAGAGCGGGCCGGGCAGGTCGACGCGGTGCGCCCGAGCCCGGGAGTTCCAGGACCAGCGACCGATCTTGATGCTCCAGGACGAGAAACCGTTCTCGGTGAAGTTCAGGATGATCGGCCCGTACTTCTTGCGCTTGCGGAACATCAGACCCATCGCGGGGCTCCCTTCGTCACCATTCCCTGCCGTGTCCAAACCGAACATTGCCCGGGAGCGCGATTCGCGAAACCCGATCCAGCCGGAGGCGGTGGCGGCCAGCAATTCCTATCCACCAGATAGGTGTTGCGGATGGATAAACGCTGGTAGCGACGGGTTGTAACAAAGGCAGCGACGCGAGTCTCATCTTTCGGAAGGGCGTTGACCGGGTCGTCCGGGCGCCGGCAGCATGTGGTCATGTCGCAGCGGGACGAGCTTCTCCTCACCGCTCGCGTGCACGTCGACCTGGTCCGGCACGCGAGCGCGCTCTGTTGAGCTGACCGGCGCCTTCGCCTCGGTCCACCTCGCCGCCCTCTCACCGCACCCCCGCTCATCGCCGAGCGGTGTGCCGTCGCGCCCTCCTCCGGGCCCCTCCCACCGACTGTGGACAGATCAGGAGACCTCATGTCCCCACCCCGTCGTGCCCGCACCCGTACCCTCGCCGCCACCGCCGCGCTGGTCGTCCTCGCTGCCACCGGATGCGGTGGGCGGGCCACCGCCGGCGGCGAGCAGGTGACCGAACTGCGCTACCAGGGTTCGGTCGGGCAGGTCACCCTGCCCGAACTCGCCGAGGACCTCGGCTACCTCGGCGACGTCCGACTCGACTGGATCGGCAACGTCACCGGCGGCCCGCAGGACGTCCAGGCCACCGCCACCGGGCAGAGCGACTTCGGCGGCGCGTTCAACGGCGCCATCGTCAAGCTCGCCTCGGCCGGCGCGCCGATCACCGCTGTGGTCAGCTACTACGGCTCCGACGCGCAGAGCTTCCAGGGCTACTACGTGCTCGACGACAGCCCGATCCGCGGCCCGCGCGACCTGATCGGCCGCAAGGTCGCGATGAACACCCTGGGCGCGCACGCCGAGGCGGTGCTCAAGACCTGGCTGGCCGGCGGCGGGCTCAGCCCGGCCGAGATCCGGCAGGTCGAACTGGTCGCGCTGCCGCCGGTCAACATCGAACAGTCGCTGCGCCAGCGGCAGATCGACGTCGCCGTGCTCGGCGGGGTGATCCGCGACAAGGCCGTCGCGAACGGCGGCATCCGCACCGTCTTCACCGACTACGAGCTGCTCGGCGCGTTCAGCGCCGGCGCGTACGTGTTCCGCGACGACTTCATCAGGCGCAACCCGGAGACGGTGAAGACCTTCGTCACCGGCGTCGGCAAGGCCATCGAGTGGGCCCGCACCCAGCCCCGGGAGACGGTGGTGGCCCGGTTCGAGGCGATCATCGCCAAGCGCGGCCGCAACGAGGACCCCTCGCTGGTGCGGTACTGGAAGAGCAGCGGGGTGGCCGGCCGGGGCGGCGTGATCACCGACCAGGAGTTCGCCACCTGGATCGACTGGCTGGCCGCCGAGGGCGAACTCAAGGGCGACAAACCCGCGCCCGGCGAGGTCTACACCAACCGGTACAACCCGTTCGCCGACGGGGGTGGCGCGTGACCACCGACAAGATCTACTTCGACCGGGTGACGAAGACCTTCCCGGCCGGTGCCGCCCGCCGGGCCACCGGCGGCGCGGTCACCGCCGTGGACCGGCTGACCCTGGGCGTACGCGCCGGCGAGTTCCTGGTCGTCGTGGGCCCCAGCGGCTGCGGCAAGTCCACCCTGCTCGACCTGCTCGGCGGCCTGTCGAAGCCGACCGCCGGGCAGATCCTGGTCGACGGCCGCCCGGTCACCGGACCGGGCCTGGACCGCGGCATCGTCTTCCAGCAGTACGCGCTGCTGCCGTGGCGCACCGCCGCCGGCAACGTCGCGTTCGGGCTGGAGGCCAAGGGCGTGCCCCGGGCCGACCGGGCCGAACTGGTCGCGCGCCACCTCGACCTGGTCGGGTTGCGCGGCTTCGCCGAGCGCTACCCGCACGAGCTGTCCGGCGGCATGAAGCAGCGGGTGGCCATCGCCCGCAGCCTCGCCTACGACCCGGACATCCTGCTCATGGACGAGCCGTTCGCCGCGCTCGACGCGCAGACCCGCGACTCGTTGCAGGACGAGCTGGTACGCATCTGGGAACGCACCGGCAAGACGATCGTCTTCATCACGCACGGCATCGACGAGGCCGTCCACCTCGGCCAGCGGGTCGCGGTGATGACCTCCCGCCCGGGGCGGGTCAAGCAGGTCATCGAGATCGACCTCGGCGACCGGTCAGCGGTGGCGGACGTCCGCTCCAGCGACGCCTTCCGGCACCACCGGCACCAGATCTGGTCCCTGCTGCGGGACGAGGTGCGCGCGGCCCAGGCGGCCGAACGGCCGTCGACCACCCGTACCGAGGAAGCCCCCGCCGGGCGCGGGACGTCCGCACCGGTCCGCGCCGAGGAGGCCCGCGTTGGTTGACATCGCCGAACGACCCACCCGACTGGCGGCCGCCGCCGCACCTCCGGCGCCGGTCGACGCGCCCGCACCGGCCAGCCGGCTGCTCGGCCTCGGCGGTCGCGCGCTGCACCGTACCGCCGCGCTGCTCGCGCTGGCCGCCGTCTGGGAGACCGCGCCCCGCGCCGGCCTGGTCGACCGGGTCTTCCTGCCGCCGCTGTCGGAGGTGCTCGGGGCCTGGGGGCAGCTGCTGCGCAGCGGCCAGCTCGCCGACCACGTCGGGGCCAGCCTGACCCGGTCACTGACCGGGCTCGGTCTGGCGGTGCTCACCGCCATCCCGCTGGGGCTGCTGATCGGCTGGTACCGGCCACTGGCGGAGCTGCTCAGCCCGCTGCTGGAGGTGTTCCGCAACACCGCCGCGCTGGCCCTGCTGCCGGTCTTCGTGCTGATCCTCGGCCTGGGCGAGACGTCGAAGATCGCCCTGGTGCTCTACGCCTGCTCCTGGCCGATCCTGCTGAACACCGTCGCCGGCGTGAAGGGGGTCGACCCCCTGCTGGTCCGCTCCGCCCGCTCGATGGGGCTGGACCACCTGCGGCTGTTCCAGAAGGTGATCCTGCCCGGCGCGGTGCCGACCATCTTCACCGGCGTCCGGCTGGCCGGGGCGTACTCGATCCTGGTGCTGGTCGCCGCCGAGATGGTGGGCGCCAAGGCCGGGCTCGGCTACCTCATCAACTACGCGCAGTACAACTTCGCGATCCCCGACATGTACGCCGGGATCATCACCATCTCCGCCATCGGTCTCGTCGTCAACCAGCTCCTCGTCGCCGTCGAGCGCCGCTTCTCCACCTGGCGCGTCGACGTCACCGCCTGAGAGGAACCGCCATGTCCCGCACCCTGCACCTGAACGCGTTCCTGATGGGCGTCGGCCACCACGAGGCCGCCTGGCGCCATCCCCGCACCGACCCCCGACGGATCGCCGACGTCCGGCACTTCCAGGAACTGGCCCGGATCGCCGAACGCGGCACCCTCGACTCCGTCTTCCTCGCCGACGGGCTGGCCGTCGGGCCCGCCGTGCGGCACAACATCCAGGCCGTCTTCGAACCGCTCACCCTGCTCGCCGCGCTGGCCACCGCCACCGAGCACATCGGCCTGATCGCCACCGCCTCCACCACCTACAACGAGCCGTACAACCTGGCCCGCAAGTTCGCCTCGCTGGACCACCTCAGCGGCGGGCGGGCCGGCTGGAACATCGTCACCTCCGCCCAGCCGCGGGAGGCGTGGAACTTCAACCTCGACGAGCACCCGGCCCATGCCGACCGCTACCGGCGGGCCGCCGAGTTCGTCGACGTGGCGATCAAGCTCTGGGACAGCTGGGAGGACGACGCCCTGGTCCTGGACCCCGCCGCCGGGATCTTCGCCGACACCGACCGGGTGCACGAGGTGGCCCACGCCGGCGAGACGTTCACGGTCCGGGGGCCGTTGAACACGCCCCGCCCGCCGCAGGGCCGGCCGCTGCTGGTCCAGGCCGGCTCCTCCGCCGACGGCATCGCCTTCGCCGCCCGGTACGCCGAGGCGGTCTTCACCGCCCAGCAGACCCTCGCCGACGGGCAGGCGTTCTACGCCGAGCTGAAGCGGGCCACCGCCGCCGCCGGCCGCGACCCCGACCTGGTCACCGTGCTGCCCGGCATCGCCCCGGTGATCGGCGGTACGGAGGCCGAGGCGCACGCCCTGGCCGCCGAACTGGAGGCGCTGATCGTCCCCGAGCACGCCCTCGCCCAGCTGTCCGGCATGACCGGCATCGACCTCAGCGGGTACCCGCTGGACGGCCCGCTGCCCGACCTGCCCGAGGCGCACACCGTGCAGGCGCACCAGAGCCGCTACCAGCTCGTCGTCGAGCTGGCCCGGCGGGAACGGCTCACCCTGCGGCAGCTGATCGGCCGCCTCGGCGGGGGCCGGGGCCACCGGGTGGTGGCCGGCACCCCGGAGCAGATCGCCGACCAGATCGAGCTGTGGTTCACCCAGGGCGCCGCGGACGGCTTCAACGTCATGCCGCCGCTGCTGCCCAGCGGCCTGACCGACTTCGTCGACCAGGTGGTGCCGCTGCTGCGCGCCCGCGGCCTCTTCCGCCACGAGTACACCGGACGCACGCTGCGCGAGCACTACGGGCTGCCCCGCCCGGCCAGCTCGTACGCCCCGTCCGCCCTGGTGCCGGCGTGACCACCGTGGAGCAGCGCCCCCGGGCGGCGGGCGCCGAGCTGCTGCCGGCGGACCGGGACCTGTTCCGGGCCCTGCTGCGCCGGCAGGCCGCCACGGTCACCGTGGTCACCGCCGTGGCCCGGCAGACCGAGGCGGCGTGCCTCGGCGGGTTGGCGGCGCCGCTGCGCGCCGGGTTCACCGCGACCTCGTTCACCTCGGTGTCGCTGGACCCGCCGCTGGTCTCGTTCTGCCTGGGCCTGGCGTCGTCCAGCTGGCCGGTGCTGGCGCGCGCCGACCACGTCGCCGTGCACCTGCTCGGCGCCGGGCAGCGGGAGGCGGCCCGGGTCTTCGCCACCAGCGGGATCGACCGGTTCGCCGCGTACCCGCGGTGGACGGCCGGGCCGTTCGGGGTGCCGCTGCTGGACGGGGTGCTGGCCCGGCTGCTCTGCCAGGTGGTGGAGCGGGTGCCCGCCGGCGACCACGCCGTGGTGATCGCCGAACCGATCGCCCTGGACGGTGGGGAGGACGGCGGACCGTTGGTCTACCACCGTGGCGGCTACACCACCGCCGGGTCGGTGGTGCCGGCGTGACCCTCGCGTCGGCGCCGCCCGGTGACCTGCTCGCCCTGGACCGGGCCGCCCAGGACCTGCTCTTCCGGGCGGCCCGGACGGCGAACACGTTCACCGCCGAGCCGGTCACCGAGGCGCAGGTCGCCGCCATCCACGACCTGGTGCGGTACGGCCCGACCGCGCTCAACGGCCAGCCGCTGCGGATTCTGCTGCTCCGCTCACCGGCGGCCCGGACCCGATTGCTGCCGTACCTGTCCGGCGGCAACCGGGCCAAGACGGCAGCCGCACCGCTGGTCGCGGTGCTCGCCGCCGACGTCGACTTCCACCAGCGGCTGCCCGAGCTGTTCCCGCACCGCCCGCGGGCCGGCGACTGGCTCGGCGACCGGGCCGAGCGCGCCGCCCAGGCCCGGTTCAACGCCACCCTCCAGATCGGCTACCTGGTGGTCGGCGTCCGGGCGGCGGGGCTGGCGGCCGGTCCGATGTCCGGCTTCGACGCCGCCGGCGTACGGCGGGAGTTCTTTCCGGACGGCCGGCACGAGGTGCTGTTGCTGATGAACATCGGCCACCCGGGGCCGGACGCGTGGCACGACCGGCTGCCCCGCCTCGACGCCGGGGAGGTGATCAGCACGATCTGAGCCCCGCCGGCCGGGCCGGTCCGGGGCGCCGGCGGGATCAGGCCCGGTCGACGGCGAGGACCCGGGTGACGCTGCCGTCGTCCTCGACGATGTCCCGCTCGTGGGCGAAGCCGAGCTTGCCCAGCAGCGCCAGGGAGGCGCGGTTGGCGTCGGCGACCGTCGCGTACACCCGGGGCAGGTCGAGGGTGTCGAAGCCGTACCGGACCAGGGCCCGGGCCAGCTCGGTGCCGAGGCCGCCGCCCCACGCCGGCTTGGCCAGCGCGTAGATGATCTCGTGGCCGGCCACCTGGTCGGTCCGCTTGATCTCGGCGTGCCCGACGTACCGGCCGTCGCGGCGCACCGCCCAGACGTCGAACAGGTCGGCCGCGTAGACCTTGGTGAAGACCCGGCCGAAGAGCGCGCCGGCCTCCTCGGCGGTGAGCGGGCCGTCGCCCATGAACCGCCCGACCTCCGGGTCGGTGAAGAGGGTGACGAAGTCCTCGGCGTCGCCCGGCCGGTAGGGCTCCAGCAGCAGCCGGTCGGTGTGCAGGGTGGGGGTGGGCATCAGCGCGGCTCCCAGGCGTCGGGCAGGGCGGTCAACCTACGCACGTGCGCGGGGAGCCGGCCACTGATTATCTCGGCTAGGCTGACCTCGTCGACCACCCGGCGCACCGCCGCGCGCACCGCGACCCAGAGCCCCGGCAGGTGCTCGGCGGCGCCGTCGTAGCGGGTCTGCTCCGGTCGTACGCCGCGCACCCCGGCCAGCGGTCCGTCCACCGCGCGCAGCACCGCGCCGACCGTCACCTCGCGCGGCGGCCGGGCCAGGGTGTAGCCGCCCTCGGCACCGCGCTGCGCCTGGACGATCCCGGCCCGCCGCAGGTCGGCCAGGACCGCCTCGAGGAACTTGCGCGGCATGTCCTGCTCGGCGGCGACGGTCTGGGTGGAGAGCAGCCGGGGGTACGCGGCGGCGAGGCTCAACGCCGCCCGGACCGCGTAGTCGCCGCGCGCCGAGATCTGCACCGGGCCATCATGCCGGGCCGGCGCCGGTGAGCGGGTCGGCGGGCCGGCGGGGACGGACGACCGGCCCCGCGACGGGCTGCTCGCGGGCGGCCCGGAACGCGCCCGGGCTCACCCCGACCTCGCGGGTGAAGAACCGGCCGAAGTTGGTCGGCTCGGAGAAGCCGAGGCGGCGACCGATCCGGGCGATCGGCTCGTCGGTGGCCGCCAGCAGCCGGCAGGCCTGGAGGGCGACCCGCTCGTCGACCACCTGCTTGGCGCTGCGCCCGGTGACCGCGAGACAGGCCCGGGTGAGGGTCCGGACCGAGCAGCCCAGCCGGTCGGCGTAGTCCTCGACCCGGCGGGTGTGCTGGTAGCCGCGCTCGATCTCCCGGCAGAGCCGGTGGAAGGTCGCAGTCTCGGCGCGCGGCGCCGGCCGGTCGGCCGGCAGCAGCGCCAGCCGGATCAGCAGCACGGCGAGTTGGTGCCGGAGCAGGGCGCCGGCGGCCGGCGTGCCGCGGTGCCGCTGGCAGTCCACCGAGAGTTGGCTGACCTCGGTGATCACCGCGTCCTCGTCCTCGCCGGCCAGTTGCAGCCAGGTCGGCGCCGCGTCCGGGTCGACGTCCAGCCCGCGCAGCGCGTCGGCCGGCCAGCGCACCACCGTGGCGTCGAGGTGCGCCCCGGCGCAGCGCAGCACCTGCCCGGCGCGCACCCGCAGCAGCGTGCCGGGCCGGCAGGGCAGTGCGCGAAAGTCCACTTCGGCGGTGCCGTGTCCGCCTGTGGTCAGCACGAGCAGTTCCCGCTCCAGCAGCAGCGGACGGCGCCAGCCGGGGCCCGGAGCGAGCTCACCCAGGGTGAGGGTGTCGATCTCGGCGGGGCAGGGCGCACCGGTGGGGTACGACGCCGGAGAGAGCTGACCGGAAGAGACCATCGCCTGCGACGGTAGCCCGCGGCGCCGGCCGGCGCACCTCGACAGCCTCGCCGTGGCCCGGCCCGTCGGGTGCCCGACACACCCCGTCCCGGCGGACAGCGCCCCACGGGCCCGTTCGCGCAGAACGGCACTCCTGCGGAGAAAGCGGGCGGTCGCGGCGGCGGGTGGGGGTTGTCCGGGACCTGGGGGAGAGTTAGGTTACCGAGCGGTAGCGGCGACGGGCGATGGGATGGGCATGACGGATCTGTTCTCGGTCGACGGCAAGACGGTCCTGGTCACCGGCGGCTCCCGGGGGATCGGCCTGATGATCGCCCAGGGCTTCGTCAGGGCCGGCGCGCGGGTGATCATCTCGTCCCGCAAGGCCGACGTCTGCGAGCGGGTGGCCAAGGAGTTGTCGGCCGAGGGACGCTGCGAGGCGATCCCGGCCGACCTGGGCCACGACGCCTGCGCCGAGGGCCTCGCGGCGGCCGTCCGGGAGCGGGTCGACCGGCTCGACGTGCTGGTCAACAACGCCGGTGCGACCTGGGGCGCGCCGCTGGAGGCGTACCCGGAGAGCGCGTTCGACAAGCTCTGGGCGGTCAACGTGAAGGCCGTCTTCCGGCTCACCACCGCGCTGCTGCCCGCGCTGCGGGCGGCGGCCAGCGCCGACGACCCGGCCCGGGTGATCAACATCGGCTCGATCGACGGCATCCGGGTGCCCTGGATGGAGGTGTACGCGTACTCGGCCACCAAGGCGGCCGTGCACATGCTCACCCGCAGCCTGGCCCACCAGCTCGCCGGCGAGCAGATCACCGTGAACGCGATCGCGCCGGGGCCGTTCGAGAGCAAGATGATGGCGTTCGCGCTGGACGACCCGGAGTCCCGGGCCGCCATCGAGTCGCAGGTGCCGCTGGGCCGCATCGGCCGGCCCGAGGACATGGCGGGCACCGCCATCTACCTGTCGTCGCGGGCCGGGGCGTACCTGACCGGCGCGGTGATCCCGGTCGACGGGGGCATCACCACCCACGGCTGAGCCCGGCGCGCGGCGGGAGGCTGCCCGCGTACCACCGGGTGAGCCGGAGCCGCGCGGACTCGGCAGGTCCGCGCGGCCCCGACTGACCGATTGTTCCGGTTTTAGCGACCGGCGAGCAGCCGGTTCACCGCGGTGTCGACGTCCAGGTGCTCGGCCTCCCGGCCGCGCGGGACGACGACGTAGGTCCGCCGCAGGAAGCGCACCAGGACGCTGCGCGGCACCTCGAAGAGGGCGTTGCCGTCGGGCGACGACAGCGCCAGCGCGACGAAGTCCCCGCGCGGGGTGGCCCAGGGCCAGACCCGCACGTCGCCGATGCCGGCCGGCTCGTCGAGACCGGTGACCAGCAGTTCGCGGGCGAAGGACCAGCTCACCGCCTCGCCGCCGGCCGATTCGGCGTGGAACAGGACATGGACCGCATACGGGTCAGCAGGGTCGTAGCGCAGGCTGGCACGCACCGGCAAGGCGGTGGCGTCAGGCGCGACGAGCCTTAGCGACGTCTCGACCTCTACGGTCGTCGGTCGGATGACACTCATGGACGTTCTCCCCCCGGCACCGCTGCGGAACGCGCGTGTCCCGCTTTTCCCATACTCAGGTGCTACTCCTGGCTACGCTCCGCCATACGCTGACTTCACCCAGTGGTGGGAAGGGGGTCGGAAGAGCCGCCAGAATGTGAAAATTCATGTAGCATTTCCGGTTCTGCCCAGTGCGTGATCCCGCCCGGCATCGGGTGGTTCAGTCGTCGACTTACTCCGGTAACGTCCAGTCGTCGGAAGGGGTGACGGTTCCGCGCGACACTGGGGGTGGAAATGGGCACGAAACGATCCTCAGTGGATCCGATGGCCGCGTCGCGGCCGCCGAACGTCGCGGCCCGAGCAGCCGAAAAGCGGGGGTACGGGGTGCCGATGGAACAGCACGACCGGCACGGCCAGCCGGAGGCCGGGCGCGGGGCGCCCGGGCGCGCCGGCGGCACCGCCGTGGCCGACCGGCGGCCCCGGCCGCGCTGGCGGCAGCGGGTCAGCATGACGCTGGACCTGATCCGCGCCAACCCGACCGGCCGGGTCGCCCTCAAGATCTTCATCGCCATCGCCGGCGCCCTCGTGGTGACCATCGGCGTCGCCCTCATCCCGCTGCCCGGGCCGGGCTGGCTGCTGGTGATCGCCGGGCTGGGCATCTGGGCGGTGGAGTTCCACTGGGCCCGCCGGCTGCTCGGCTTCACCCGCCGGCACGTGCACGGCTGGACGCAGTGGGTGAAGGGAAGATCACTCGGCGTACGGTTCGTGCTGGGGTCCGTCGGGCTGCTCTTCGTGGCCACGGTGGTCTGGCTGTCGCTCAAGTACAGCCTCGGCATCGACGTGGTCGCCCGGGCGCTGCACTACCTCGCGACGCACTGACCCCCGGATTCGCAGGGACGGCAGCCGATCAGGTACAGTCATCCGCGCTGAGGGCGATTAGCTCAGCGGGAGAGCGCTTCGTTCACACCGAAGAGGTCACTGGTTCGATCCCAGTATCGCCCACCGTAAATATTTGCAGGTAGCGAGCCCGTCGCCGGAACCACCGGTAACGGGCTTTCGCGTTGCTGCCCCTTAACTTGGGAGCAGATTGGGAGCACAGCGCCCGGGTTCTGGCGTCCGACTGCCCAGGCCTCCCGGCAACTGCACCCGGTGCCCGGTTTGGACCCGGCCCGCCGACTGATCGAGAGCTCGATGTACCGCCATCGACACCGAGTGACGAGAGGACGTCGCGGCTATGGCCAACCGGCCTGACCGATAGCCGTCGCTGCGAACGGTGCGTCATGAGATTCAGATGAACGCGACGCTAATCAACCGACAGCGGTGCGAGCTGTTCACCGCTTCCGGGTTCGAGGTCGGGATCAGCATCGACGGACCGGGCGCGGGCAGCTGCCAGGCGGCGCGTTCGCGCACCCAAAGCACAGCCGCTTCGGGCGAGCTGGTCCGGGCAGCTCGACCGGCCCGAGCGCCTGCGCTACCAGGAGGTGGAGCCGGTAGTGGTGGCGGAAATTTGACGTCGACGCCGCGTACGAGCACCACCGCAAGCGGCACCCGGTCCGGCACTTGCGCCCACGGCTGGACCTGTCCGTCTACGACGTGCCGCTGCTGCTCGACCACGGCGGCCGCCGAGCGGTCGTCGCAGCTCAGGCGCCGCCGCTTGTGGGCGTCAGCTCTAGACCCGAGTGCGGTCCAGTTCGTCGCGTCGGTAGTAGGTCGGCGACTTCGGGCAAAGCTGCAGGCGAGAACCAGCGGTTGACCGGCAGGTCCTGGCGGCTTCTCGCCGCAGCACAGGAGCAGGTTCTTTACCTCGGGCGCGTCGCCCTGAGCGATGACTGTTCCGTATCGGCGCTCGCAGGCCCGTTCACCCGTCCGGTCACGGCGTGGGGCGCTGCCGTTCTCGGCCAGCTCCACGGTCCCGCCCGCTCGGCGACGACGTCCTTGTGGGCGTCGGCCGTGATCCAGGTGACGCGGTCGCGGTACCGGTACGGTAGCCAGGACCCGTGCAGGATGCCCTCCAGCAGGTGGTCCAGGTGAGGGCGCGGACCGCACGGGAATGCGGGGGTGCTCGGGGTGGCCGGCATGGCGGTGGCGTCACAGCGGGTCGTGGCGGCCTTCTGGCGGCTGTAGCTGCGGGGGTTGAACGTCGGGTAGAGGTGCAAGCGGCCGCATGGTACGGCCTTGCGGGTGACCGGGCAGCGGCTCGTTCCGGTCCAGAGGTCCGCCCACCCGCACCCTCTGCGTCTCGAACATGATGGCGCCCGCGCCGATCTCTAGCCGGGGCTCAGTCAGGTAGAGGCGATGGTCGCTGAGAGCGGGCACTGACAGGTGCGGCACCGGGCGCAGGAAAGTGATGTCGTCGGCGCCGCGGTCGGTGGTCCACACCACGCGGTCGCCAGCCTTGTGGAGCGCCCGCTGTCGGGCCCGGATGGTCCGCGGGGTCTCCTTGGAGTGCTGGATCTCGCCAGCCACGGTCAGCACTGGGCCGACGGCCACGACGTCCGGACGGCGGCGGGCGCGTGGACGCCACACCTCGACCTCTACGGTGCCGCCGACGGACATCCACGTGCGGGCCTTGCGCTCCTTGAGCGCCTTGTGCGTATCGCTCTCCGGCTGGTGTTCCGGGTGCGGCGAGCGCCCGTCCTCGTGCCGGAACGTCGGGCCGTACCACCCCTCCACGAAGGTCAGCCAGACCGGGGCCCGGGGGAGTCCTTTCTGGGCTTGATGACGCATGCAGAGCAGGCAGAGAAGCTTTCACCGCCATGCCGTGGGGACGATCATTGACCAAGCGGTCACGCAGGTCAGGCTCGTCGGGATGCCCCCAGTCGGGCAGCCGTGGCTGCAACTCGACCTTGGCGGGCACGTAGAACACCCCGTCGTTGTAGGTGACCGGGTCGAGCTGTTGCCAGACAGTTTGGGTCACTGGTCCCCCAGGGCTGCGGTTCTGGTGCTCAGCCATCCGAATCGGCAAACTTCCATGCGCCGTCTTCCGAGGGTATCGGCCAGAGCCCTGAGCGTCGAAGATCACGAAGGCGGACGACAGTGGCAGGTCGAGCACTCGATCCAACCTACGGCAGTAGCTGGCCCTGGTTTGAGTACTCAGGGTGGGCCGCCCGCAGACGCTACCGCGCCTTGCGCGGCTAAACGGATGGTTGACACCATCGGGGCGATGAGCTGTCTCCGTCGCGTTCGCCAAGATCGCGCAGGTCGACGAGGAGTTGTACAGCGGTGTCGTACTCGCGGGGTTTCTTCGTGGCGATGAGTACGGCGACCCGCTGCCATGCGACGGGTTGGTCAACTGCGAGAGTGTCGAGGTGCCGTTGCCGGGCGGCTGCTGCGGACCGATCCCGGCGAATCCGGGCGCGTTCACGCTGCTCGGCGTCCCGTCGTTCTCGCTGGGCGCGCAGGTCCGCGGCGGCGGCGGATAGTTGCCCGGCGGTGCGGGCGGCAGCCGGGGTGGGCTTTTCGGTGGGGTGTGCGTCGCGGTAGCGGCGCAGCAGTTGGCTGCGTAGGTGGGGCTGGCGCGTCTGCTCATTACCTCAGACGCTCCGTCGCGAGGACGGCGTCAGGCACTTGCCCATGCTGATGTCGTCGACGTAGGTGCCGTCGATCAGGAACTCGTTGACGTGTCGGCCTTCGACGGTGTAGCCGTGCTGTTCGTAGAGCCGTATGGCGCCGGTGTTGGTGGCCAGGACGCGCAGTCCGACTTTCTTCGCGCCTTGTGAGCCGGCACGGCGTTCGGCGGCT
>NZ_JAXCFQ010000019.1:0-121235 GCF_056150265.1 Micromonospora desertarenae | reverse complement strand
ACCGCGTCGCGCCACTCGCCGAGAGGCGACCTGCACACCGACACCCCAGGCACCGCCCCCGCAGCCACCAGGCCGCGGGGGCGGCGCTGTCTCCGGGACCCGCTCGCCCCGAGCCCGAGCCGCGTCCGGCCGCGCAGACCGGAGCCCGAGCCCGCAGGCCGACCCCGCACCCGGCCGCGCAGGCCCCCGGACGGCCGCCCGAGCCCGCATCCCGGCCGGGCAGCCCGGGGCGCGCGCCCGGCCAGGGCGCCCGCGCCCCGAGTCCCTGCCGTTGGCGAATGCGCGGTGGAACCGCGACGGCCCCCGGCACCGCGCGGTGCCGGGGGCCGTCGAGTGTCGGGCCCGCTCAGGTGGCGCTGATGGTGCCGGTCATCAGCAGGGCGAGGACCAGGGTGCCCAGCGCCACCCGGTAGAGCACGAAGACGTACAGGGTGTGGTGGGCGACGTAGCGCAGCAGCCAGGCGATGGCCGCGTAGCCGATGGCGAACGCGATGACCGTGGCGACGACCATCTGGGCGACCGACGGCGCCGACGTGCCCGGTGCGGCCGGTTCGAAGACGTCGCCGATGCTGAAGATCCCGGACATCACCACCGCCGGGATGGCCAGCAGGAACGAGTACCGGGCGGCCGCCTCGCGGGTCAGGTTGAGCAGCAGGCCGGCGGTGAGCGTGCCGCCGGAGCGGGACACGCCGGGGATCAGCGCCATCGCCTGGGCGAAGCCCATCACCACGCCGTCGCTCATCCGGAAGTTCTGCAGGGTCCGGGTCTGCCGGCCCCAGTACTCGGCGAAGGCGAGGACGAACGCGAAGACGATCAGCGTGGTGGCGACCAGCCAGAGGTTGCGGCCGGCGGTCCGGATCTGGTCCTTGAACAGGAAGCCGAACAGCCCGATCGGGATCGAGCCGACGATCACGTACCAACCCATCCGGTAGTCGAGGCTGGAACGGACCGACTTGTCCCTGATCCCGACCAGCCACGTGCGGGTGATCCGCCAGATGTCCTTGGCGAAGTAGATCAGCACCGCCGCCTCGGTGCCGAGCTGGGTCACCGCGGTGAACGACGCCCCGGCGTCCCGGTCGAAGAAGATCGCGGAGGTGATCCGCAGGTGCCCGGACGAGCTGACCGGGAGGAACTCCGTCAGACCCTGGACGATGCCCAGGACGATGGCTTCGACCCAGGTCACTCGCCGACTCCGGCGAGGTCGAGCGCCTCGGCGACGGTACGCAGGGTCTGCACCCCGCTGTCCCGATCGGCGGCGAACAGGCTCACCGACAGGGTGGTGACGCCGGCGGCGGCGTACTCCCGCATCCGCTCGGCGATGCGCTCCTTCGGGCCGAGCAGCGAGGTGCGGTCGATGAACTCCATCGGCACCGCGGCGGCCGCGTCGCGCTGCCGCTTGGCGAGGTAGAGGTCCTGCACCTCGCGGGCGGCGTCGCCGTACCCCATCCGGGTGGCCAGCTGGTTGTAGAAGTTCTGCTGCCGGCTGCCCATGCCGCCCACGTAGAGGGCCGCGTACCAGCGAACCAGCTCGGCGCAGCTGGCGACGTCGTCGCCGACGACCACCGGAACGGACGGGACCACGTCGAAGCCGGCGAGGTCCTTGCCGATTTTCGCCCGCCCGGCCCGGACCGCGGCGAGGTGCTCCTCGGCGAACTCCGGCGAGTAGAAGACGGCCAGCCAGCCGTCGGCGATCTCCCCGGCCAGTTCCAGGTTCTTGGGGCCGACCGCGGCCAGGTAGATCGGGATGTGCTCGCGCGGCGGGTGGAAGCCGAGCCGGAGCGCCTTGCCGGGGCCGTCCGGCAGCGGCAGCGTGTAGAACTCGCCGTCGTAGGCGACCTCCTTGCGCGCCACCGCCAGCTTCACGATGTCGACGTACTCGCGGGTGCGGGCCAGCGGCTTGGCGAACCGTACGCCGTGCCAGCCCTCGGAGACCTGCGGGCCGGAGACCCCGAGGCCGAGCCGGAACCGGCCGCCGGAGAGGGCGTCGATGGTCGCCGCGGTCATCGCGGTCATCGCCGGGGTGCGGGCGGGGATCTGCATCACCGCGGCACCCACGTCGATCCGCTCGGTCTGGCCGGCCATCCAGGCGAGCATGCTCGGCGAGTCGGAGCCGTAGGCCTCCGCCGCCCACACCACCGAGTAGCCGAGCCGGTCCGCCTCCTGGGCCAGGGCCAGGTGGTCGGCCGGCGTGCTCCACGCCGTCTGGTATCCGAGGCTGAGCCCGAGTCGCACTGGTCCTCCCCCATCCGCACCACAGGTCGCACCAGGTTACGCAATGCCGCCCGCGGGGCCGATCACCGGCTCACCGGAATCGCCCCGACCTCGGCGTCGGGCGGCCGGCGGGTCGGGCGGACGGACGGCTCCGGCCGGCCGGGCGGACCAGCCGGCACCGGGCCGAGCGGACACCGGGGCGGAGCGGCAGACTTGCCGGCGAGCGAGGATATCCGTCCGGCCCGGTTCGAAATAAGGTTCACCCATGCAACAGCGACCGCTCGGCCGAAGCGGGCTGGCGGTTTCGCGGCTCGCTCTCGGCACCATGACCTGGGGCCGGGACACCGACGCCGACGACGCGGCCGCCCAGTTGAAGAGTTACCTCGACGCGGGCGGCAACCTCGTCGACACCGCCGACGTCTACGGCGACGGCGACGCCGAGTCGGTGATCGGTTCGCTGCTGGGCACCCTGGTCCCCCGCGACGAGCTGCTGATCGCCACCAAGGCGGGGTTGCGGCCGGGCAGCGGCCGCCGGCGTGACGGCTCGCGCGGGCACCTGCTGCGTACGCTCGACGCCTCGCTGCGCCGGCTCGGCACCGACCACGTCGACCTGTTCCAGGTGCACGGCTACGACCCGGACACCCCGCTGGAGGAGACCCTGGCGGCGTTGGACCACGCGGTGGCCAGCGGGCGGGTCCGCTACGTCGGGGTGTCCAACTTCTCCGGCTGGCAGACCGCCCGCGCCGCGACCTGGCAGGCCGCCTGGCCGGGGCGGGCCCCGGTGGTGGCGGCGCAGGTGGAGTACTCGCTGCTGGAGCGGGGCGTGGAGCGGGAGGTGCTGCCGGCCTGCGAGGCGCTCGGGCTGGGTGTGCTGCCCTGGTCGCCGCTGGGCCGCGGGGTGCTCACCGGCAAGTACCGGCACGGCCGGCCGGCCGACTCCCGCGCGGCGTCGCCGCACTTCGAGCGGTTCGTCGCCACCTACCTGGAGCCGCGCTGCTCCAGCATCGTCGAGGCGGTGGCCACCGCGGCCGGTGGGCTCGGGGTCTCGCCGCTGGAGGTGGCGCTGGCCTGGATCCGCGACCGGCCGGGAGTGGTGGCGCCGATCCTCGGCGCCCGTACCGTGGGGCAACTGCTCGGCGCCCTCCAGGTGGAGCGGATGACGTTGCCGGAGGAGATCACCACCGCGCTGGACGACGTGTCGTCGGTGCCGGTCGGCTACCCGGAGCGGGACGGCTGACCGACGCCGCCGCGGCGTCAGCCGGGCGGGCGCTGGCCGGGGATCTCCCGGACGGCGGCGAGGAACCGGTTCTGGTCGTCCCGGGTCGCCGGATTGACGATCCGGATCCAGGACCCGTCGTCGAACCCGATGGTCGACGGGAAGTGCATCAGCCGAGCACCGCCGTGGTCGCAGTCGATCCGGGCGATCCGGTCGCGCTGCACGCTCCACAGCAGCCGGGGCTGGCGCTTGTCCGGCCGCCCCTCGTCCGGCCGGCGGCCCATCCGCAGCAGGTGCAGGTGGGTGTCGGTCACCGCGAGCGGGGTGCCGGTGTAGCGCTCCAGGAAGAGCAGCAGGCTGCCGGCGAGGGTGGCGAGGTCGCCGCTGAAGACGTACCGGCGCCGGTAGGCGATCTCGGCGAGCTGGTCGGCCAGCGGCCGGTAGCGGCTGAGCCGGAACAGCGCCCGGAACGCCTCCTGCTCCTCGGTCAGCGGCAGCGGCTCCCGGGCCGGCGCCTGCTGCGGCGGCCCGGCCGCCGGCTCATCCTCGCCCGGCACGCCGGCCGCGAGCACGGCGGCCTTGCCGGGGAGCAGGAGTACGCCCGCGGCCAGCCGCACCGGGGTCATCACCGCGTCCACCCAGGCCACCGGGTTGACGATGTTGAGCAGCCCGAACAGCGCCCGGGGGTCGAGCGCCTCGGCCATCTCGTCGCCGACCCGGTCGACGAGCTGGCTGCCGGCGCGGTGCCCCTCGGGCGCCCGGACCGGGGCCAGCCCGACGTAGCGCAGCTCCTGCCCGGGCACCAGCGGCGCGACCAGCGCGCGCTCGGGTTCGTCGCTGGTACGGAATTCGTCGCGCAGCTCGCGGGCCTTGTCCCGGGCCGCCCGGGCGCCACCGAGCACCGCCTCGGTGAGCCGCCCGAGCCGGCCCCGCCCACCACCGCTCACGGCGCCACCTCGGTTCGCCGCTCACTCCTCGCGCTCACCGGCGCCAGCTCGGTTCGCGACTGCGGGGCTCGCCGGACCGGCTCACTCCTCGCGCTCACGCCGTACCTCCTCGATCGACCGTCACCGGCCCGCCGGCTGCTCCGCGGGCGGCTGACCGAAGACATTCTGGTCGATCCAGTCGGCGCCGTCCTGCACCGCCTGCCCGACCTTGTCGTCGACCAGGTCGGCGCCGGGGATCGAGAGGCCGGTGGCGACCGCGGCGGTGCCCCAAGTGACCCCGTGCACGATGGTGTTCGGCACGTTCCACGGCAGGTTGGTGGCCCAGTCGCGGGCGATCGTCTGGGCGCCGTTGGTGATGCCCTCGCTGCGCAGCACCTTCATCCGCTCGAAGGCGCCCATGTCGAACGGCGAACCGGACTTGCCCAGCTTGAGGTGGCCCCGAGCCGGGTCCAGGGCCTTGTGGTACCACTTGTCCGCCTTGCCGCCGGCGCTCCGCTTGTCGGCGAACTTCTGGCCGGTGCGCAGCCACTTCTGCTTGTCGACCAGCTTGTCCAGGTGGCTGCGCAGCTTTCGCAGGTAGTAGAGCACCCGCTGGAGCAGCTTGATCACCTTCTGCAGGTGCGCGGCCAGCGGCCGGATCACCTTGAGCATCCGGGTCAGCACGATCATGCCGCGGGTGACCGTGATGGCCATGCCGGCCGCCCAGGACGCCCCGGCGGTGAACGGCGCCATCAGCAGCGCGGTGACCAGCGTGACCAGCATCCAGTTCACGAACTCGACGCAGAGGTCGACCAGCACGTCGTGCACGGTCTGCAGGCCGTCGGCGACGCCGCGCAGGTATTCCGCGGTGGCGGCGAACTGCTCGCCGAGGTCGAGCAGTTGCTGCTCCACCTCGGCCATCCGGCGGCCGTACGCCTCACCGGACGGCGAGCGCCACCCCGCCTGGGCGGCCTCGCGGGTGCTGCGGTGGCTCTGCGCCAGCTCGCGCACCTGCGCGGCCAGCGCGTCCCATTCGGTGGCCTTGGCGCGCAGCGCCGCCGGCTCGCCGTCGACCAGGTCGACGAGCTGGATCAGCGGCCAGGCCAGGGTGCGGCAGACGCTGTCCACCGCCTCGTGCACGCCGGAGAGCGCGTTGTCGATGCCGTTCCAGAGCTGGACGGCGCTGCCGGCGGGCCCGCTCACCGCGGCATCCCGGACTGGATGGCCTTGAACCCGGCGTCGATGTCCTGCTCGTTGCGCTCGTACGCCTCGGCCGTGCCGGCCAGCGCGGTGGCCACCCGCTCGAACGCGTCGTGCGCCGACCGGAACAGCTCCATCCCGCCCTCGACCTGCTCGGCGTACTTGTCGCGGAGCATGTCGCTGGCGAACGGCAGGTGACCGAAGGCGCCCGACGGGATGTCGCCGGCCGAGGCGATCCGGCTCTCCAGACCGGCCAGCGAGCTGGCGACCTGCTTCGCGGCGGTCTCCAGTCGACGGACCGCGTGCACATCGACTTCGATGTCTGGTGGCATCGCCGTTCCTCCCCCGTGTCGTGCGGCCCACCGACGATACGATCATCCGGCCGCCGGGCACCACCCCGGTGCCACCGTCCACGGGGGAGGAATCTCATGGCTGACCCGCTGTCCGCGTTCGACGCGCTCGCCGGGCGGATCGCCGACATCGAACGTCGCTTCGCCGGCCTGCAGGACGACCTGTCCGAGCTGTCCGGCACCGCCACCGACGAGAGCGGCCTGGTCACCGCCACCGTCGACGCCACCGGAGCGCTCACCGACCTGAGCTTCGCGCCGACCGCGTTGCGCGCCGGCACCGACGGGCTCGCGGAGATGGTGCTGGAGGCGTACGGGCGGGCCAAGGCCGCCGCGGCCGAGCGGTTCGAGGAACGCACCGAGGGCCTCGACGCGAAACTCGGTGCCGGGCTGACCGACCTGTTCGGCGCGCCCGGCGACTTCTCCGCGCTGGGTCGGCTGGAGGAGGCCGTCGGCCGGCTGGGCCGGCTGGACGGCAAGCTGCCGGGCTCGCCGGCATGACCTCGCCGAGCTGGCCGGAGATCGTCGACCGGCTGCGCGACACGCTCGCCCGCTGCGACCGGGACACCGACCTGGAGTTGGCCGCCGGTCCGCGCCGGCTGCACCTGCTGGTCCGCCGGGACACGGTCCGGCTGCACTGCCCGGGCTACGACGAGGCACGCCTGGCCGCGCTCGGCTGGCACCGCCCGGCCGACGGCAGCGGCGGCTGGTGGTACGAGACGCCGCGTACCCCGGAGCGGCTCGACCGGCTCAGCGCGTTCGTGGCGCGGACCGCTGCCGAGGTGCTCACCGCCGATCCCGGCGCGCTCTCCTGCCGGGCCCTGCCGCCCACGCCCGTCCCGGTGCCCGCCGTGCCGCAACCGGCCACCACGCCGGCCCCGGCGCCGGGCCGCGGCCACCCGCCGGTCGACCACGCGCCGGTCGGTGCGCTACGCGGGTCGCCGGGCCAGACCGAGGTCCCGACCGGCGAGCCGGCGGCGGTCGGCAGCCCGGCCCTGGCGACCGCGCGGGCGACGGCGACCGGAGCCGGCGGGACGGACCTTCCGGGCCCCGCGATCGCGCCGACGCCGACCGGCGGACCCGGGACGGCCGCCGGCCCGCATCCCACGGCCCAGCCGACCCGGGCGGCCGGGACCGGGCCGAGCGACGGTCCGAACCCCACCGCCCCTCGGCTGGCCACGGACGCCGGGACCGCCGGCGGCGCGTACCCCACGGCCCAGCCGACCCCGGCGGCCGGAACCGGGACCGCCGGCGGCCCGAACCCCACGGGCCCCCGGGCCGCCCTGGACGCCGGAGCCGGACCGGCCGACAGCCCCTACCCCACGGCCGGGTCGACAGCGGCGGCCGGAGCCGGACCGAGCGGCACCGGCGCGCCGGAGCGGACGGTGGCGGAGCTGCTCGCCGAGGCGGCCGGTCGGCGTGACCTTCCCGGCTACCTCGGGGTGCTGGCGGCCGCTCCGGTGTGCGTGCCGCTGGCGGCGGAGCCGAGCCCGGAGGCCGACTTCCCGTGGACGGTGGCCACCGATCCGGCGGGCGCGCCGCTGCTGCCGGTGTTCACCTCGCCGGAGGCGTTGACGGCCTTCGCCGGCGCGGACGTGCCGTTCATCGCGCTGGCCTGCGCCGACCTGTTCGCCGACTGGCCGGACCGGTCCTGGGGGCTGGTGGTCGACCCGGGCACCCCGCAGTCGGTCGCGCTGGCCGCGCCGGCCCTGGCCGACCTGCTGGCGGCGAACGCCCCGGCCGGCTGAGCCACCCGCGGCGGCGGGGCCGGCCGGCGGCGTCGGGCACCCGGCGCGGGCCGGCGGAAACCGGGCACGGGCAGCGGCGCGGGTCACCGCGGAGGGGGTGGCGGACGGCCGCCGGGCTGGGCAGCATAGTGCCCATGGACTACGAATACGCGCCGCTGCGGTTGCCGCCGAACGTCGACCGGTTGACCGCCGCGGCGCAGCTGGCGATCCAGGCGGAGTTCTCCGGATGGGAGTTGGCCCGGGTGCGGCTGTTCCGGGACGGTACGCGGCAGGTGATGCTGCGTCGCCGGCGGATCAACCAGCCGCAGCCGGGCCTGTCGTACTGACGGCCCCGCGAGGCCGGGGCCCCGTGCCGCCGGCGCCCCGGAGCCCGCGCCGCGTGAGCCGGGCCCCGGGGCGTCGCGCCCTGCCTAGTGGGCGTGGTCGTGCTCGTCGTCGAGCTCCAGGAACGGGTGCTCGTCGAGCCGGCCGACCAGCCGGTCGTCGGCCCCCGGCTGGAACGGGCCCACCGGGTCGTCGTCGTCGAACGACTCCAGGTCGACCGGGGTGCCCACCTCGCTGACCATCACCACCCCGTCGAGCGGCTCCAGCTCCGGGATGTCCAGCGCGCCGAGCGAGCCGTCGCCGCTCTGCAGCAGCTCCAGCACCGCCTCGCCGACGCCCTCGACGGGCGCCGGCTCGTCCTCCTCCGGCGTGCCCTCCCGGCGGGCCACCTCGGCCACCCGGATCAGCGCCGAGACGCTCGGCACCCGGTAGTCCCGGCGCTGGCGCACCGAGATCACCCGCGGGTGCGGGTCGCTGGCCTCCACGCCCTCCGCGCCGCCGCCGAAGCGCTGGTCGGCCTCGTCCGGGTCGATGGACTCGACGTCCCAGGGAGTGACCTCGCCGAAGGCGTCCAGGAGTTGCTCGTCGTAGGCGTAGGAGGCGTTGTTCAACGCCACGTACGCCTGCCAGACGTCGTCGTCGTCGATGCGGCCCTGCGCGGCGCGGACGGCGGCCAGGTGGTGGCGGGCCGCTTCGATCACGCGCTCGAGGGCGGCGTCCAGCTCACCGTGCTGGTCGGTCATGTGAGGCAGTCCCTTCACGATGGGGAGGTTCGGTGCCGGACGGTTGGTGCGCCGGACCCGGCTAGCAGGTGCGCAGGAACCGGTCGAGAACCCGCACGCCGAACTGTAGTCCGTCCACCGGGACCCGCTCGTCGATGCCGTGGAACAGCGCGGAGAAGTTCAGGTCGGCCGGCAGCCGCAGCGGCGCGAAGCCGAAGCAGCGGATGCCGAGCTGCGAGAACGCCTTCGCGTCGGTGCCGCCGGAGAGCATGTACGGCACCGGCCGGGCGCCCGGGTCCTCGGCGCGCAGCGCCGCCGACATCGCCTCGACCAGGTCGCCGTCGAAGGTGGTCTCCAGCGCCGGCTGGCGCTGGATGTACTCGATCGCGATGTCCGGGCCGATCAGCTCGCGCAGCTGCCGCTCCAGCAGCTCGGACTGGCCGGGCAGGCTGCGGCAGTCGATGGTGGCGGTGGCCCGACCCGGGATGACGTTGTCCTTGTAGCCGGCGGCCAGCCGGGTCGGGTTGGCGGTGTTGCGGATGGTCGCGCCGATGATGTTGGCGATCGGGCCGAGCTTGGCGATGGCGGTCTCCGGGTCGTCCGGGTCGAGCTCGACGCCGAGCAGGTCGGAGACCTCCTCCAGGAACGCCCGCACGGTGTCGGTGACCACCACCGGGAAGCGGTGCCGGCCGATCCGGGCCACCGCCTCGGCGAGCGCGGTGACCGCGTTGTCGTCGTGCACCATCGAGCCGTGCCCGGGCCGGCCCTTGGCGTGCAGCCGCAGCCAGTCGATGCCCTTCTCGGCGGTCTCGATCAGGTAGAGCCGCTGGGCGTCGTTGACCGAGTACGAGAAGCCACCGACCTCGCCGATCGCCTCGGTGCAGCCGTCGAAGAGGTCGCGGTGCCGCTGCACCAGGAAGTGCGCGCCGAAGTCGCTGCCCGCCTCCTCGTCGGCGGTGTAGGCGAGCACGATGTCGCGCGGCGGCCGGACGCCGGTGCGCTGCCAGTGCCGCACCACGGCCAGCACCATCGCGTCGAAGTCCTTCATGTCGATGGCGCCGCGGCCCCAGAGGTAGCCGTCGCGCAGCTCGCCGGAGAACGGGTGCACCGACCACTCGTCGGCGTCCGCGGGCACCACGTCGAGGTGGCCGTGCACGAGCAGCGCGCCGCGTCCCGGGTCGGTGCCGGGGATGCGGGCCACCAGGTTGGCCCGACCGGGCGCGGACTCGTGGATCACCGGCTCGACGCCCACCTCGGCCAGCTTCTCCGCCACGTACTCGGCGGCGCGGCGTTCACCCACGCTGGTGTCGTTGTCCCCGGTGTTGGTGGTGTCGATGCGCAGCAGGTCGCGGCAGAGGTCGACGACCTCGGCGGTGGGGTCGGGTCGGGCGGAGGCGGCGTCGCTCGTCATCGCATCTTCATACCAGCCGCCCACGGTTTCGGCGCAGACGCCGCCGGGTACCGCCGGACGCGACCGCGCCCCCACCGCGGTCCGCGATCGAGGAGGGCACCATGACCGTCCCCCTGCCGCCGCTGCCGCCCGCGCCCGAGGAGGGCTACCGGCCCGGCGGGCGCAGCATCGCCGACATCGTCGCCGGTGAGCACCGCCAGCTGCTGGAGCTGGTGGACCGGCTCACCGGCGCGCCGGAGCCGCCGGCGGACGGGCTGGAGGTGCTGACCGCCGCGCTGTCCCGGCACCTCTCGGCCGAGGAGCAGTACCTGCTGCCCGCCGTACGGTCGGCCCGGCCGGACCTCGCGGCGCGGGTGGACGACGAGATCGAGGCGGACGCCGGGCTGCTCGGCGCGCTCAAGGAGGCGACCGGCCTGGCGGAGCTGGCCGAGCGGGTGCGCCGGCACGTGGCCGGGGTCGACGCGCTGGTCGCGGCGCTGCGCGAGGTGGCCACCGCCGAGGAGCTGATCCGGCTCGGCAACCGGCTGGAGATCGCCGAGGAGGCCGCGCCGACCCGGCCGCACCCGGCCACCCCGGCGACCCCGCCGTGGAACCGGATCGTCGAGCCGGCGGTGGGGGTGGTGGACAAGGTGCGTGACGCGGTCTCCGGCCGGCCCACCTACCTGGCCGACCTGCCCGCGCCGCCGGAGAACTGACCGGCCGGCCGCCGCGCCGACGGCCCTGGCCCGCAAATATCGGAAAGCGTTGATCCGTACGGACCCTTCCCGCCGACTGCCGGTGGACCTACCGTCATATCCATGAACCTGGAGCTGCGACACCTGAGGGTGGTCTGCGCGATCGCGGAGACGGGGAGCGTGACCAAGGCGGCCTCGACGCTCGGCCTGGCCCAGCCGGCGCTCACCGCCCAGCTCCAGCGCATCGAGCGGACCCTGGGCGGGCCGCTGTTCGAGCGGGACCGCCGCGGCGCCCGCCCCACCGCCCTCGGTGAGCTGGTGCTCGCCCGGGCCCGGGTGCTGCTGCCGGCGATGAAGGGCCTGCAGGACGAGGCGGCCCGGCTGGCCGGCGCCGGCGACGCGCCCCGGCGGTACCGGTTCGGCGGGATGAACAGCCCGATCCTCGGCCGGCTGGTGCACCGGCTCGCCGCCGAGCAGCCGCAGGCCCAGATCAGCACCTACGCGTCCTGGTCGGCGGACGAGCTGGCGCAGTCGGTGGCCGGCGGGCGGCTGGACTACGCGCTGATCGGGGTGTGCGGCGACTCCGCGCCGTCGGCCGAGTTCGGGCTCTGCTGGCGGGAGGTGGCGGTCGACCCGGTGATGGTGCTGCTGCCGGAGACCCACCCGCTGGCCGACCGGGACGAGGTGCGCCTGGTGGACCTGCGCCACGAGCAGTGGGTGGCGGCGCCGGGCGAGGGCTGCTTCGGCGACTGCTTCGCCGCCGCCTGCGCGCGCGCCGGCTTCACCCCGCGCAAGGTGTACGAGGCGGACGTGCGCGGCTGCGTGGACCTGGTGGACGCCGGCGAGGCGGTGGCGCTGTGCCAGGCCACCTTCCGCCCGGTGGCCGGCCTGGTGACCCGGCGGCTGGCCGGGACCCCGCTGCGCTGGCGGCTGCTGCTGGGCTTCCACCCGGACTCCCCCGCCGCGCTCGGCGCCGACCTGGTGCTGGAGACGGCGCTGGCCGCGTACACCGACGCGCTGGCGCCGCACCCGGCCTACCTGGCCTGGCTGATGCGCAACCCGGAGTTCGGGGTGCGCGGCGCCGGGGCGGCCGGGTCGGTCGCCGGGGCGCGCGGGGTGCGAACCGCCTGACGGCGGGTATCTGCCCGGCATGACCGACCTCGACCCCGCCGCCGACCGGGAGACGCTGCTCCGGGCCGCCGCCGCACACACCGCCGCCGCCCAGGACGTGGAGGCCTTCCTGCGCCGCCTGCCGGAGGTGCCCGACGCGTCGGCCATCACCGAGTACGCCAACCTGCTCACCCGCGAGCAGCGCCAGCGCGCCGACCGCGAGGCCGCCGCCGACGCCGTCGGCCTCACCATCGGCAGCCTCGAATCCGACCAGGGCACCTGACCGGCTCCCCCGCGGAATCCGGCCAGACCCGTCGATCATGAAGTTGTCGTCACGACACGCCGTGGCGGGTGACGACAACTTCATGATCAGCTTTGCTGGGTCGGTGCCGGGTCAGCGTTCGACGAGGACGTCGTGGCCCAGGTCGAGCAGGGCGTGGCGCCACTCGTCGTCGGCGTTGCCGCGCGGCGGCTTCGCCTCCAGCAGGTTCTGGATCTCGTCGATCGCGTCCTGCATCACCTTGATGTCCTCCGGCGTCAGGTCGACCTTGCGTTTGGTCAGCACCTTGAGGATCTGTCGGCCCGGCTCGGGCAGGTCGAGATCCGGGTCCGGCCCGAACGACTCCTCACCGGAGCCGCGGGTGAGCAGCCACTGCCGCAGCTTCTCGGACGGGACGTTCACCTGGGCGTGGAAGTCGTCCCAGAGCACCTCCACCTCGGGATCGAGCCGCTGCTCTCGTACCATCAGCCCTCCTCTGCCGGCGGTGGCCCGGACGCACCCGGGTCCCCCTCCTCGTCGTCGGTCCGCCGACCCAGGCCCTCCGGCGGCACCCGCACCCGGGCCGGGTTGGCCGTCGGCGGGGCCACGATCGGATCCGTGCGGTCGCTGGCGTCCCGGCTCTCCTCGGGTTCGGTCATCTCCGCCCTCCGGCTCATCGCGGATGCGAGGTCGTGGCCGCGGTGTAGCCGCGCTCGCCGGCGCTGACGTCGAAGGTGAGCCGGCCGTCGCGGGCGTCCACGACGACCTTCTGGCCGGGCGAGACCGCCGACTCCAGCAGCATCCGGGACAGCTGGTTGTCCACCTCCCGCTGGATCACCCGGCGCAGCGGGCGGGCGCCGAACTCCGGCTGGTAGCCGTGCTCGGCGAGCCAGTCGACGCCGGCGGTGGTGAAGTCCACCTGGATGTCCTGGGCGTGCAGCCGGCGCCGGGTCTCCTCCAGCATCAGCCCGGTGATCTGGCGCAGCTGCTCCGCCTCCAGCCGGCGGAAGATGATCACCTCGTCGATCCGGTTGAGGAACTCCGGCCGGAAGTTCTCCTGGAGCCGGCGCATCAGCCGTTCGCGCAGCTCGTCGCGCTCCTGCTCGCCACCCTCCGCGCCGGCGCCGAAGCCGACCGCGCGCTGGGTGCCGGTGATCAGCTCGGAGCCGAGGTTGCTCGTCATGATCAGGACGGTGTTCTTGAAGTTGACCGTCCGGCCCTGGCTGTCGGTGAGCCGCCCGTCGTCGAGCACCTGGAGCAGGATGTTGAACACGTCCGGGTGGGCCTTCTCGATCTCGTCCAGCAGCACCACCGCGTACGGGCGGCGGCGCACCGCCTCGGTGAGCTGCCCGGCCTCCTCGTAGCCGACGTAGCCGGGCGGGGCGCCGACCAGCCGGCTGACCGTGTGCCGCTCCTGGAACTCGCTCATGTCCACCCGGACCATCCGGTCGGCCTCGCCGAAGAGCGCCTCGGCCAGGGCCCGGGCCAGCTCGGTCTTGCCGACGCCGGTGGGGCCCAGGAAGAGGAAGCTGCCCATCGGCCGGTCCGGGTCGGCCAGCCCGGTCCGGGACCGGCGCACCGCCTCGGCCACCGCGTTGACCGCGTCGTCCTGGCCGACCACCTTCTCGTGCAGGTGCCCCTCCAGGCGCAGCAGCCGGTCGCGTTCCTCCTCGGTGAGCTGGGCGACCGGGATGCCGGTGGCCCGGGAGACCACCTCGGCGATCTCCTCCGGCCCGACCGCCGGCACCTGGGACGGCTCCTCGTCGCCCTTGGCCCGCCGGATGTGCCCCTCCAGCTCGGAGATCCGGTCCCGCAGCGCGGACGCCCGCTCGTACTGCTCGTCGGCGACCGCCTGCTCCTTGTCCCGGCGTACCTCGTCGAGCTGCTGCTCCAGCTCCCGCACGTCCTCGGCCGGGGTGCGGGTACGCAGCCGGATCCGGGCGCCGGCCTGGTCGATCAGGTCGATCGCCTTGTCCGGCAGGTAGCGGTCGGTGACGTACCGGTCGGAGAGCTCGGCGGCGGCCACCAGCGCCTCGTCGGTGAACCGGACCTGGTGGTGCGCCTCGTAGCGGTCGCGCAGGCCGCGCAGGATGGCCACGGTGTCCTCGACGCTCGGCTCGGGCACGAACACCGGCTGGAACCGGCGGGCCAGCGCGGCGTCCTTCTCGATGCTCTTGCGGTACTCGTCCAGCGTGGTCGCGCCGATCACCCGCAGCTCGCCGCGGGCCAGCGCCGGCTTGAGCATGTTGGAGGCGTCCATCCCGCCCTCGCTGCCCGCGCCGCCCGCGCCGACCAGGGTGTGGATCTCGTCCAGGAAGACGATCAGCTCCTCGCGGTGCGCGCGGATCTCCTCGATCACCTTCTTCAGCCGTTCCTCGAAGTCGCCCCGGTAGCGGGTGCCGGCGACCAGGCCGGCCAGGTCGAGCTGGACCACCCGCTTGCCGAGCAGGGTCTGCGGCACGTCGCCGTCGCAGATCCGCTCCGCGAGGCCCTCGACGATCGCGGTCTTGCCGACGCCGGCCTCACCGATCAGCACCGGGTTGTTCTTCGTCCGTCGGGAGAGGATCTCCACCGCCTGCTCGATCTCGTCGGCCCGGCCGATCACCGGGTCGATCTGGTCGTTGCGGGCCAGGTCGGTGAGATCCTGGCCGTACTGGTCGAGGGTCGGGGTGCCGCGGTCCGGCTTCGGGCCGGCCATCGGACCGCGCTCGGCGTTGGCCGCCTGCAACGACTCGGGCTGGATCCGGCCGGCGGCCAGCATCCGCCCGGCCGGCGACTCCGGGTTCAGCGGCAGCGCCATCAGGATGTGTTCGGGACCGATGTAGTTGGCGCCCATCGCCCGGGACAGCTGGTGGGCGTCGAGCAACGCCCGCTTGGCCGCCGGGGTCAGCGAGAGGTTCGGCGGCACCTCCCCGCCCGGCGCGCCGTCGCCCCGCCCGCCGAGGGCATTGAGCAGGGTGTCCGGGTCGGCGCCGGCCCGGCGGACCAGGTCGCGCAGCGGCTCGCGCTGCAACGCCGCCCAGAGCAGGTGGTCGGTGTCCAGGTCGGTGCTGTGCCGCTGGGCGGCCCGCCGTGCGGCGTCGGCGAGCATCTCCCGGGCGTCGGCGGTCATCAGCCGGGTGATGTCGACCCGGTGCGCGGGCCGGCGCCCACCCTCGCCCCGGCCGAAGTACCGGGCCAGGAATTCGTCCCACGGGTCGGAGCCGAAGTCACCGGGTCCCATCATGTCTGTCCTCCGCAGTCGGGCGCGCGGCACGGTCGCCAGGGGCTACCCGGCGGCCGGCCCGACAAACGCCGCACCGGTGCCACCGCCGGGCAGGTGCCCGCCCGGCGGTGCGCCGCCCGGCCGCCCCGCGCCGGGTGGCAGGCTGGCGGCATGGAGTCGATGCCGCTGCTGATCGTGGACGCCGCGAACGTGGTGGGCTCGCGCCCGGACGGATGGTGGCGGGACCGGGCCGGCGCCACCGCCCGGCTGCGCGACGCGCTGGCCCCGCTGGGCGCGGCCGGGCTGCCCGGCCGGCTGCCACCCCCGGTGGAGGTGGTGCTGGTCGTGGAGGGCGCGGCGCGGGATGTGCCGTCCGTGGCCGGGGTGCGGGTGGTCGCCGCCGACCGCTCCGGCGACGACGCGATCGTCGAGGAGGTCGCGGCCGCCCCGCAGCGCCGCCGGCTGGTCGTCACCGCCGACCGTGAGCTGCGCGAACGCGTCGCCGTGCTGGGCGCCGAGGTGTACGGGCCACGGTGGCTGCGGGACTGACCGACCGACCGCCGGCGGTCCCACCAATCGGACTTGCGGCGCTCTGGGTCGACAACCGGTCAACGGGGCAGGAACACTGACAGGGCGGTTGTTCTCTCACCCACCGGGATAGGCTCTAATGGAGGCCTCCCCGCCCCCAGGAGGTTCCACCGTGGCGAGCGTCGCCGAGCTCAAGGCAGCCATCGATGTCGCCCTGCAACAGATCGGCGACGGCCAGAGCGCCGTCCAGGCCGCCGGCGAGAAACTGGCCGAGGCGCAGCAGACACTGGCCGGGGCGCTGGAGGGCAGCGGGCACGAGACAGTCGAGGCGGCCCAGGCCTCGCTCACCCAGGCCAGCCAGGAGCTGGAGGAGTGCCTGGCGGCCACCCTGGTCGCGGTCGAGCAGGCGCAGCTCTACGTCGCGGCCCTCTGAGGGCGCCGGGTATGTCCATCGTGGAGGACGTCGGCGCGCAGGTCCGGGCCGCCGCCGAGGAGCTGCCGGTCGGCCTGCTCGGTCAGGCGCTGGAGAAGTTCGGCCTGGCCGCCGAGCGGTTGCGCTGGGTACGGCAGGAGTCGGCCAACCCGATGGGGGTGCCGGAGCTGTCCGCGGCCACCGAGCACGCCGAGACCGCCAACTACGCGCTGCGCGTCGCGCAGGAACAGCTCACCGCGTACCTGGCCGCGATCGGGCTGGCCGCCGACGGCGCGCCGCCGCCGCGCGAGGAGCCGGGCCGGCGGCCGCGGCACGACGCGCCCCGGGAGGCCGCGCCGGTGGCGCCCGCGCCCGAACCGGCCGGCGAGGTGACCATGCGCCGCTGGTGGGCGGTGCGGGTAACGGAGCTGACCGGGGGCCGGGAGGGCCCGCCGGACGGGCCGGACGAGCGGGTCGCCGACTCCCGGGAGCTGCTGCGCCGGGTGGTGCGCGGGGTCCGCGCCGGCGACCGCGACCGGCTGCACGCCGAGCTGCGCCGGGCACACGCCGACGTCGGTCTCGGGCTGGCGGCGGTGGCCCCGCCACTGCTGCGCGACCTCGCCGGCGAGCTGCTCGGCCACCCGCCCCGGGCGGACGACCTGGGCCGGCTGCGCCGGGAGGTGGACGGGCGGGTCCGGGACCTGCTGCCCGGGCTGCCCGCGCCGGTGCTGGACACCCTGCTGACCCGGGTCTGCCGGATGCCCCCACCCCGGCGCGGCGAGCAGGACCAGCCGCACGCCGCCGACCCGGCGGTCACCGCCGGGGTGCTGACCGGGGTGCTGCTGGCCCGGCTCGGCCGGGACCTGCCCGCCGAGGCCGGCCGCGAGCCGGCCGGCGCCGCGCCCCGGCCGGGCGGCCCGGGCACACCCGGGCCGGACGGGTCGCACCGCGACGGTTCGGGCGGGCCCGGCCGGGGCGGCCCGGACGCGGCGGCCGGCGGGGACCGGCGCCGGGGCACCGATGGCTGACCGCCGCGCCCAACTGGTCACCCGGGTCCGGGGGATGCTCGCCGAGGCGCTCGGCGCCACCCGGACCCGGCTGTCCGGCGCCCACGCGGAGCTGACCGCCGAGCGCGAGCGGCTGACCCGGATCCGGCGGGCCGCCGCCGCGGTGCCGGAGCGGGTGGGCGCGGAACGCGACCGCCGGCTGGCCGAGATCGACGAACGGCACGCCGCCCGGATCGCCGAGCTGGCCCGCCGGGCCGCGGCCGCCGCCGGACGCGAATCCCCGGGCGCCGCGTCCGCCGACTGGGCCGGGTGGTCGCCGACCCCGCCGGGGCGGGCCGAGCCGCCGGGCGCGCTGCGGATCGGCACGCTGCGCATCCCCGGCGCCGAGCCGGTGCCCGCGCTGGTGCCGCTGCTGGACGCCGGGCACGTGGAACTGACCGGCGCGGACCGGGACGGAAGCGAGGCGGTGGTCGCCGCCCTGCTGCTGCGCGCGGTGGGCCGGGCCGACCCGGGCGGGGTCCGGCTGGTCGGCTACGACCCGGAGCACCTCGGCGGCGGGCTGGCCGGGTTCGCGCCGCTCGGCACCGCCGGGTTGCTGACCTTCGTCGGTCCCGGCGGGCTGGGCCGGCTGCTCGACGACCTGGTGGAGCAGATCCGCCGGATCAACGAGACCGTGCTGGCCGGCGAGTACGGCTCGCTACGCGAACTGGCCGCGGCGACCGGCCGCCGCCCGGAGCCGTGGCGGGTGGCCGTGCTGCTCGGCGGGGACGAGCCGTCCCGGCACGAGCGCGGCCAACTGGACCGGGTGGTGCGCACCGGGGCGGCGTGCGGCGTGCACCTGGTGGTCCGGGGCGTGTCGCTGCCGGACGACCCGACGGTGACCCGGGTCCGCGCCGAGCCGGACGGCGCCCGGATCGGCGGCCCGCCCGGCCTGCCCGTACGCCTGGATCCGCCGCCGCCGGCGGCGCTGGTCACCGAGACCTGCCGGCAGGTGGCGGCGCGGGTCAACGCCGGCCCGGCCCCGACCCCGTTCACCGACCTGCTGCCGCCCCCGGAGCGGATGTGGCGGGAGGACTCGGCGACCGGGTTGACCGCGCCCATCGGGGAGGGTCCGGACGGCCGGCCGGTGCTGCTGACCCTGGGCGACTACCCGCCGCACGCGCTGATCGGCGGGCCGTCCGGCACCGGCAAGACCAACCTGATCTTCGCCTGGATCGGCGCGCTGGCCGCCCGCTACTCCCCCGCCGAGCTGGAGTTCTACCTGCTCGACTTCAAGGAGGGGGTGTCCTTCGCCCGGTTCGCCCAGGGCCGGCGGGACCCGAGCTGGCTGCCGCACATGCGGCTGGTCGGGATCAACGTCAACACCGACCGGGAGTTCGGCCTGGCGCTGCTGCGCTTCCTCGCCGAGGAGCTGCGCCGGCGCGCCGACGCGGCGAAGAAGCACGAGGTGACCAAGCTGGCCGAGCTGCGCGCGGTGGACCCCACCGGGCACTGGCCGCGGATCGTGGCGGTGGTCGACGAGTTCCAGATGCTGCTGGCCGGCCGGGACGTGGTGGCCCGGGAGGCGGCCGACCTGCTGGAGGACCTGGCCCGCCGGGGCCGGTCGCAGGGCATCCACCTGGTGCTCGCCTCGCAGGACGTGCGGGGCATCGAGGCGCTGTGGGGGCGCCCGGCGCTGGTCGCCCAGTTCACCCTGCGCATCGCGCTGCCCAAGGCGCTGCGCATCCTCGCCGAACGCAACGACGCCGCCCAGTCGCTGCCGCGGCACCACGCGGTGGTCAACGCCGAGTCGGGAATGACCGAGGGCAACCAGGTGGCCCGGATCCCCTCGGCCAGCGACTGGGAGACCTGGAGCGAGTTGCAGCACCGGCTGTGGCGGATGCGTCCGCAGGACGCCGCGCCGGCCCGGCTCTTCGACGGCGACGCGATCCCCCGGCTGGCCGACGCGCCGGACTTCCGGGCGTTGGGCGCGCCGGCGACCGGGACGCTGCGCAACCCGGTGGCGCTACTCGGCGAGATCATCGACGTGCAGGCCCGTTCGGCGGCGCTGCGGCTGCCCCGGGCGCCGGGGCGGAACCTGGCAGTGCTCGGCACCCGGGTCGACGAGGCGTGCGCGGTGCTGGACGCCGCGGCCCGCTCGCTGGCCCGGCAGCACCGGCCGGGCAGCGCCCGGTTCTCCATCGCCTGCCTGGACCCGGACGCCGACCCGGCCGCCCGGTCGCTCTACGAGGACCTGGCCGACGACGCGGCCTGGTACGACGAGGAGACGGTGGCCGAGTTGACGGCCGAGACCGCCGACGGCCTGGGCGCACCGGGCACCAGCGGCACGCCGCACTACCTGCTGCTCTTCGCCGTCGACGCGGCGGCCGGCTCGCTGGGCGCGCGGGTCGGCCGGCGCACCGGGCTGGAGCACCTGCGCCGGATCCTGCACGACGGTCCGGAGCGGCGGACCCACGTGCTGGCCTGGTGGCGGGGGGTGGCCCGGATGCGGGCCGACCTGGGCGGCCCGGCGGCGCGGACGGACCAGATCGGGGCCTGGGTCGCGCTGGACACCCACGGTGGCGAGCTGGGCTCGTCGCTGTATCCGGGCACCGGCGGGCCGGACTGGTACCCCCGCCCGTGGCGCGGGCTCTTCTTCGACCGGGCGGTGCACCGCACCGGTCAGGTGATCATCCCCTACGGACCGTCCCGATGAACCAACCGGTGACCAGTGAGACGTACGCGGCGCAGGTGCGGCGGCTGGCCGAGCTGACCGCGCGGGTGCAGGGCCAGCGGGCCGAGGCGCACGCCTGGTACGAGCAGCAGTGCGCGGCGGCCGAGCGGGCCGTGGCCGAGGCCGCCGAGCGGGTGGCGCGGGCCGAGCGGGAACTGGTCGACGCGCGGGAGGCGCAGGAGCGGGTGGACGCCGAGGCGACCCACCTGTGGCAGCAGTTGCGGGACCGGCTCGGCCCGGGGGCGCGGCGGCTCGGCGCGCCGCCCGGGCCGGCGCCCGACGCGACCGGCGACCCGGCCCTGCTGCTCGACGGGGTACGCGAGCTGCTCGACCGGACCCGCCGGCCGGGTGACCTGCCCGGCTCGGTGAACCCGTTGCTCGCGCTCTGCGGGGTGCTCGGCGCGGTGCTGGCGTACGGGCTGGGGGCGGCGGCCCGCGCGCTCGGCGAGCGCAACGGCGGCGACCTCGCGGTCGGCATGCCGGTGCTGGCGCTGGTGGTGACGCTGCTCGGGCCGCTGGTCGGCCTGGTGCCGGCGAAGCGGCTGGCCGACCGCCGGCACGCCGTGCTCGGCCCGCGGCCGATGACAGTGGTGCTCGCCGCCGGGCTGGTGACCACCGTCCTGCTGCTGGTCGCCGCCCGCTGACCGCCGAGCCGGCCGGCGCGCCGGGTCGTGACGGGCCCGACCGGCCGGTGACGGTCGAACCCGGTCCCGGCGCGTCGACCACGACGGGAGGCGGGTCCACCAGCGGGCACCGGCGGCGTGGTGTCGATCCGGCCGCCCGCCGTTCGTGTAGGGGTGGGAGGCCGGAACACGCCGGCCGACGCGACCTTGAGGAGCGTGTGATGCGCCAGTACCTGCTGAACGTGATCCAGCCCGACGGGGACGCCCCGCCGCCGCCGGAGTTCCTGGAACCGATCATGCGGGACGTCGAGGCCGTCAACCGGGAGATGCGCGAGGCCGGTGTCTGGGTCTTCGGCGCCGGGCTGGAGCTGGCGCCCGCGGCGCGGGTGGTCCGGGTGCGCGACGACGAGACGCTGCTGACCGACGGGCCGTTCGCCGAGGGCAAGGAGCACATCGGCGGGTTCACCGTGATCGCCGCACCGGATCTGGACGCGGCGCTGGGCTGGGCGGCGAAGCTGGCCCGGGCCACCACGCTGCCGATCGAGGTCCGCCCGGTCGCGGCCGCCGCCTGAGCCGGGCACCACCGGCCCCGGTCCGCCGGCGGGGCACCGCGGCGCCCCGCCGGCACCGGGTCAGGCGGGGACCAGCACCGCCTCGCGCAGCAGCCGGCGGGCCAGCACCAGCCGGTCGGCGTCGTCGTCGAGGCCGGGCAGGTCACCGACCCGGCTGACCGCGCCGGTGAGCAGGGCGCGTACCGCCGGGGCGCACTGCCCGGGCAGGGTGATGGTCCGGTCGAACAGCCGCAGCGCGACCGTGTCGCCCTGCGGGGCGAGTTGCCAGCGCAGCCCGGCGCGCGGGGCGAGCCGGCTGTCGGCGTCCAGCCCGGCGAGCGCCGCGGCCTGCGCGAGCGGGCGGATCGGCGCCGGCCGGGCGGCCGGCCAGGCCCGCTGCCGCAGCCGGGCGGCCACCGCGGCCGGGTCGGCGCGCAGCAGCCAGTCGCGCAGCGCCTCCACGGTCTCGGTTAGCTCCGGCTCGATGGCGTCCGGGTCGGCCACGTCGACGCCGAACGGCAGCGTGGCGCGCAACCGCTGGTCCTCGGCGGCGAGCGCGAGCAGCTCCTCGACCAGCGCGTAGCGGGTCAGCGCCCGGACCCCGACGGTCAGGTGCAGGGAGCTGGACTCCTGCGCCTGGGCGCTGTGCAGCCAGCCACGCGGCAGGTAGAGCGCGTCGCCGGGGGCGAGCACCACGTCCAGCGCGGCCGGCCCCTGGGCGGTGGCGGAGACCTCGTCGGCCCGGCCGCCCCAGGGCTGCTTCTCCAGCGGGTCGGGCAGCACGGGCGGGTGGATCCGCCAGTGCTTGCGGCCGTCGACCTGGAGCACGAAGACGTCGTGGGTGTCGTAGTGGGTGGCGAAGCCCTGGCTGCCGGCGGGCGTCAGGTAGGCGTTGACCTGCAACGGCTGCCCGACGGCGGCGCCCAGCTCGCGGGTGAAGTCGATCAGGGCCGGCCAGGTGCGGTGCAGGCCCTGCAGCACCAGCGTCGCCCCGCCGGCGTACAGCTCGAGCACCCGCTCGTCGAGGACCTGGTCGGTGATCTCGGCGCCGGCCCCGCCGCCGCCGGTGAACCGGGCCGCCGGCACCAGCTGGCCGTCCTTGGCGACCCGCAGGAACGGCGTACGCAGGCCGCGCCGGCTGAGCAGCTCGTCGGCGTCGGCGGGGCTGAGCAGGTCGGTGAAACCGGCCCGGTTGGGCAGCTCGTCGGCGCGGGAGAGGAGCGGGGTGTGTCCCCAGTGGGCGGCGGCGAACTTGGCCGGCTCGACCGAGACGCAGCGGGCCAGCGCGGCGGCGGCGGTCGCGGACGGAACCGCCGGGCGGCCCTGGCCGCCCGGCGGGTCGGTGTGCGTCATGGCGTACCGCTCAGGCGCTGCCGTCGGCGCCGCCGTCGTGCTGACCGGGGGTGGCCCCGCCGTCGGCCGGACCCTCGGCGCTGCCGTCGGCGCCGCCGTCGTGCTGACCCGGCGTCGCACCACCGTCGGCCGGGCCCTCGGCGCCCTGGTCGGCACCCTGGTCGGCGCCCCGCTCGGCGCCGCGGTCGGCACCACCGTCGGCGCCGCCGTCCTGCTGGCCGGGGGTCGCGCCGCCGTCAGCCGGGCCTTCCAGGCCGCCGCCGGAGGTGGTCTGCATGTCGTCGTCGTTGAGTGCCATGGGTGCTCCTCGGGTGTGCCGCCCCGCCGTGCGCCGGGGTCCGTCGTGCAGCGGGTGGTACCCCACGCTGGATCTTCTCTAACCCACCGTAGACGCCCGGCGGGGCCGGCACGGGCGGTTCGGCCTCAGCCCGTACGGCAGGCCGAACCGTTGAGGGTGAAGCCGGTCGGCGCCGGGTTGCTGCCGCCGTGGGTGCCCTGGAAGCCGAAGCTGAGCGTGCCGCCGGCCGGCACACTGCCGTTCCAGCTGGCGTTGCGCGCGCTCACCTGGGTGCCGGACTGGGTGACGGTGGCGTTCCAGGCGTTGGTGATCCGCTGCCCGGCGCCGAAGGTGAAGCCGACGGTCCAGCCGTTGATCGCGCTGGCCCCGTCGTTGCGCACCCGCACCTCGGCGGTGAAACCGGTGTTCCAGCTGTTCGGCACGTAGGTCACCGTGCAGCCCCCGTCGCCCGGCGGCGGGGTGGTCGGGGTGGGCGTGGTGGGGGTCGGCGTGACGGTGCCGCCGAGCGCCTCGACCACCGCCTGGTACGCCGGCTTCGGCGCGTAGTTCTCGTCCCAGATCAGTGCGGCGCCCTGGCCGGGGAAGACGTCCGGGATCCAGGAGTAGCGGTCGGTGATGCCCCAGGTGGTGACGCCCGCGCACCGGGTCACCGCGAGGCAGGCGCTGACCACCTTGCGGTAGTCGGCGGCCTGGGTGGCCAGGTTGGCCGCGCTCGGCGGGGTGGGCATCCGGATGTCCAGCTCGGTGATCCGGACGTCCACGCCCAGGTCGGCGAAGCGCTGCAGGTTGCTCTGCAGGTCACCGGGGACCTGGCCGACGATCAGGTGCGCCTGGAAGCCGACGCAGTCGATCGGCACGCCGCGGGCCTTGAAGTCGCGGACCAGGTTGTAGATCGCGGTGCTCTTCGCGTTCACGCCGTCGGTGCTGTAGTCGTTGATGCAGAGCTTGGCGGCCGGGTCGGCGGCGCGGGCCGCGCGGAACGCCTCCTCGATCCAGCCGTCGCCGAGGCGCTGCTGGAAGATGCTGTCCCGGCGCCCGCCCGAACCGCCGTCGGCGAACGCCTCGTTGACCACGTCCCAGGCGGCCACCTTGCCCCGGTAGTGGCCGGCCACGCCGGCGATGTGGTCGAGCATGGCCTGGCGCAGCTCGGTGGCGGACAGGCCGCTGACCCAACCGGGCAGCTGGGAGTGCCAGACCAGGGTGTGGCCGTAGAGCCGCTTGCCGCCGGCGGCGGCGTAGCTGGCCACCGCGTCACCCTGGGTGAAGGTGAACTGCCCCCGGTTGGGCTCGGTGGCGTCCCACTTCATCGCGTTCTCGGCGACCACCAGGTTGAACTCGGCGTCGGCGATCTGCCGGTAGGCGGACTCGTTGAGCCGGTTCGGGTCGATGGCGACGCCGATGTCCCGGCCCTTGGCGTCGGCCAGGGCCTTCAGGGTGGTGGCCGCGTCGGCGGGGCCGGGCCGGGCGAAGCCCAGGCCGACGGCGGCCACCGTGGCCAGAGCGAGCGCCCCGGCCAGCAGGGCTGGCCGGGTGCGTGAACGGTGCGGGTGCATGCGGTCCCTGTCCTTCGTCGGGCCGCCCGGAGGCGGCGGTGTGGCGACGTCGGTCGATGGGAGCGCTTCCACATGCTGGCATCCCGGGCGCGCTCCGTCAACCGGGCACCGGTCGCGCCGGACGGCGCGGCGCGGGCCGCGGTGGCAGGATGGGGCGGGCCGGGTCCGTTCACGGCCGCCGACGCGGTGCGGTGGCACGGCGAACCGGAGGAGCAGGAGGTGTCGATGACCGAGCCGACCGCGCTGGCCCCGCTGGAGCCGGTGACCGAGGACTGGCAGCGCGCGCTGGCGGTGGTGGCCCACCCCGACGACCTGGAGTTCGGTGGGGCGGCGGCGATCGCCCGCTGGACCGCACAGGGCAAGCACGTCGTCTACTGCCTGGTCACCAGCGGTGAGGCGGGGATCGACGGGATGCCGCCGGAACGCGCGCGGCAGGTGCGCGAGGAGGAGCAGCGGGCCTCGGCGGCACTGGTCGGAGTGGACACGGTCGAGTTCCTCGGGCTGCCCGACGGCGTCCTGGAGTACGGCGTGCCGCTGCGCCGCGCCATCGCCGAGGTGGTCCGCCGGCACCGGCCCGAGATCGTCCTCACCAACAACTTCCGGGACACCTGGGACGGCTCGTACGCGCTCAACCAGGCCGACCACATCGCCACCGGACGGGCGGTGCTGGACGCGGTCCGCGACGCCGGCAACCGGTGGATCTTCCCGGAGCAGCTCACCGACGGGGTCGAGCCGTGGAACGGGGTGCGCCAGGTCTGGGCCGCCGCCTCGCCCCGCTCGGCGCACGGGGTGGACGTCACCGACACCTTCGCGCAGGGGGTGGCCTCGCTGCGGGCGCACCACGCGTACCTGACCGGGCTTGGCGACGGCAGCTTCGACGCCGAGGAGTTCCTGGAGGGGCTGGCCCGGCCGACCGGCACCCGACTCGGCGTCCGGTACGGCGTCGCGTTCGAGGTGTTCCGCTTCGACCTCTGGTAGCCGCCGGATGATCCTGCTCGGCACCTCCGGGTGGCAGTACCGTGACTGGCGGGGCCGGTTCTACCCCACCGGGCTGCCGCAACGGCTCTGGCTGGAGCACTTCGCCGCGCGGTTCGCCACCGTGGAGGTCAACAACGCCTTCTACCGGCTGCCCGAACGGGACACCTTCGCCGCCTGGCGGGACCGCACCCCGGACGACTTCTGCGTCGCGGTGAAGATGAGCCGCTACCTGACCCACATCAAGCGGCTCCGCGAGCCGGCCGAACCGGTGGCCCGGTTCCTCGGCCGGGCCACCGCGCTCGGCGACCGCCTCGGCCCGGTGCTGCTGCAACTGCCGCCGAACCTGCCGGCCGACCTGGCCGCCCTCGACGCCACGCTGGCGCTCTTCCCCGCCGACGTACGGGTGGCGGTCGAGCCGCGCCACGGGTCGTGGTGGACCGACGCCACCCGGGCGGTGCTGGAACGGCGGCGGGCGGCACTGGTCTGGGCCGACCGGGGCGGCCGGCCGGTGACCCCGCTGTGGCGCACCACCGACTTCGGCTACCTGCGGCTGCACGAGGGGCGGGCCCGCCCCTGGCCCCACTACGGCCGGGCCGCGCTGGCCTCCTGGGTGCGCCGGCTGGCCGCCGCGTTCGACGACGGGGAGCCGGCGTACGTCTACTTCAACAACGACCCCGGCGGCGCGGCGGTGCTCGACGCGGTCGCCTTCGCCGGCCTGGCCCAGCGGGCCGACCGGCGGGTCAGCCGGGTACCGACCCGGGCGGAGGCGGCCGGGCGGGCCGAGCCGCCGGCCGAGGCCTGAGACCACGAGCGGCCCGCCCCACCCGGGTGGAGCGAGCCGTCGTCGAGGCGCCGGTCAGGGAATCATCCGGGCCATGTCCTTGGGCATGGTGTCCTTCACGTCCTGCCACTCGCCCTGGGTCACGTGCCGGCGCAGGGTGTCCAGCACCACCTGCACCACCCGCTCCGGGCCGCCCTCGACGTCGTACGGGAACCGCTGCCGGACCTCCAGCAGGAAGTCGTCCCGGTTCAGCTTGACCGGCACGTCCATCGGCTTCCAGCCGTCGAAGTAGACGCCGCGCACCACCACCGGCAACTGCGCGGCGAACTCCACGCTCTCCTGCACCGGCATCCGGTCGCGCAACAGGTGCAGCACCGTCCGCAGCGCACAGTAGGACTGGTTGCGTTGCTCCTTCGGCCAGCCGTAGGCCTGCTCGATGTCCCGCAGTATCTCGTTGGTCTTCTGCATCGAGGACTCGATTGCCGACTGGAACTGCTCAGCCATCTCTCCACCCCCGTACGTCGGTCTCCCACCGTCGGTCGTCGTCGCGGCGCGGCGGCCCGACCGGGCCGCGCGGCTGCCGGGTCGGGCTGACCCGGCCGGCCCGCGGCACGGGCCGGGAGTCGCCGGACGACCCGACGACGTGCAGCACGGCGCCGCGTCGTCGATCCGGTACCACCCGAACCGTCATCTCCAGCACCTCCGTGGTGTCGGTTCCGCGGCCGGCTCCGCGAGTCGACCGCACGCACCCCCGATGCTGCTCGCCGACCGGGTGAGCCCGCGTCACCCGACCGGGGTGAGCCGGGGCGCTCAGTCGTCGGCGTCGAGGAACCGGGCCAGGGTGGCCGCGTTGGTCTGGGCGTAGTCGCGGTAGCAGTTGTTCATCAGCACGTGGGTCTGCTCGGTGGAGTCGGCCAGCTCGCGCAGTTTCGGCGCCCAGTCCTTCAGCTCCCGGTCGGAGTAGCGGTAGCCGAACTTCTCGTGGATGTCCTTGCTGGTCCACTTGTCGCTGTGCCCGTGGAAGCGCACCACCGCCAGGTCCGCGGTGGCGGCCAGCACCGGGGGCACCGACGAGCGGTGCCCCTGCGGCATGTCCACGCAGACGTACGCCAGCCGGTGCTGGCGCAGGAAGGCGAGCGTCTCGTCGGCGTTGGCCCCGTCGAACCAGGACGCGTGCCGGAACTCGAAGACCGGCCGCAGCGGGGCGCAGCGACGCTGGACTTCGAGCAGGTACTGCTTGTTGTCCCGCTTGATGGTGAACCAGGGCGGGAACTGGAACAGCAGCGCGCCGAGCCGGCCCGCCTCGACCAGCGGGTCCAACGCGCTGAGGAACCGCGTCCACACCTCCTCGTACGCCTGCGGCGGCAGGTCGTCCGGGTAGAGGTTGCGCTTGTCGGTGTCCGGGCGCAGGTCCTTGTAGAGCGCGGACACCTTCGTCGGGTGCCCGGTGAGCAGGCTGAACGCCTTGACGTTGAAGGTGAAGCCGGCCGGGGTGCGCTCGGCCCACAGCCGCGCCGTCCGCTCGGCGGGCGGCGAGTAGTAGGTGGCGTCCACTTCGACCAGCGGGAACTGCCGGGCGTAGTAGGCCAGTCGCTTCTCCGGTGTGTCGGCGGTCTGCGGATACCAACCGGAGTCCAACAGGGTCCGGTCGGTCCAGGACGCGGTGCCCACCTTGATCTCACCCATGGGTGGAGTCCACCGCGCTCCGGACCGACCGGCAACCGCAGGACGGGATCAGGCCGCCCGCCGCTCCCGGTTCTGCTTGCACGTCACGCAGGTGGTGGCGGACGGGAAGATCTCCAGCCGCTCGACCGGGATCGGCGCGGAACAGCCCTCGCAGAAGCCGTAGGTGCCCTCCGCCAGCCGGGTCAGCGCGTGCTCGTACTGGGCCCGGCGGTCGAGGATGGTCCGCAGCAGGGACTGCGCGGTGTCCCGCTCGGCCGTCTTGGTGCCGCTGTCGGCCTGGTCGTCGCCGGCGGTGTCGCCGACCTCCACCAGCCGCAACACCTGGCTCTGCAGCACCGCCTGCTCGTACTCCGCGGACAGCTCGTCGTAGCGGGCCTGCAGGGAGCGCCGGATCTGGTCGATCTCCGCCTGGGATCGGCCCGTGTCGACCGTGTCGTGGACGAGCATCGCTGCCTGCCTTTCTGGGCCTCGTGGTTCCGCCGGGACGCCGGTGCGGTCTGCCCCGGCAACGGTCCGTTTCGCGCGGGCGATCACCCGTGCTCTGTGAGCCGGGCGATTACCCACCCGCCGAAAGGATCAAACCGCCGATTTTCGCTGTGGTTGATCATGAAGTTGTTGGCGCCCGCCACGGCGTGTCGGGACAACAACTTCATGATCACCGGGCGGAGGCGGGGGGTGGTTCCACCAGGGCGGGGTGGCGGGGGTCGTCGAATCGGATCACGATGTCGGCGAAGGTGGCCGGGGCGACCTCCTCGGCGTACCGGGCGAAGGCGGGCAGCGTCCAGCGGTGGTCCGGGTCGGTGCGCCGGGCCAGCGCCGCCGGGGAGAGCGCCAGGTGGACGGTGACGTCGAAGGGGAGCCCGCCGCCGAGCAGCAGCGCGCCGCTGACCAGCACCACCCCGCCGGGCGGCAGCTCGACGTAGCCGGCCCGGCTGGCCCGGTCGGTACGGGCGTCCCAGAGCGAGGGCAGTACCCGGCCGGAGCCGTCCGGGCCGGCCGGGTCCAGCACCTCCCGGCGCAGCCCCGCCTCGTCGACCCAGCCCTCGTAGTAGGCGTCCGGGTTGGTGCGGCCGTGCTCCAGCCGGACCGAGGCGGGGCGGAGGAAGTCGGTGGCGCGCACGTGCAGCACCGGGCGGCCCAGCGCGCGCAGCGGGTCGACCAGCGCGGCGGCCAGGTCCTCCGGGCCGGCGGCCGGTGCGCCGTCGACGGCCACCCGGAGCCGGCCCGGGGCGGCGGCGAACCGGTCGGCCAGCTCGGTGACGAGTCGTTCGGGTGAGATGGGACGGACGCGCACCCGACCCATCTTGCCCCGGCCGGGTCAGCCGCTGCGGTCGATGGTGACCCGGGCGTCGTCGGCGAGCCGGTAGCCGACCCCGTAGACAGTGGTGACCAACGGGACGTCCACGCCGACCTTGCCGCGCAGCCGGCGTACGTGCACGTCGACGGTGCGCACGCCGGCGTGCTCGTAGCCCCAGACCGCGTTGAGCAGTTGCAGCCGGGTGAACACCCGCCGGGGGTGGGCCACCAGGTGCAGCAGCAGGTCGAACTCCAGTCGGGTCAGCGGCAGCGGCTCGCCGTCGCGCAGCACCGACCGGGACGAGGCGAGGATGTGCAGGGCCGGGATGGTGGGGGCCAGCGGGCGGCCGGGCGAACGGTTGGCCGGCACCGGGTCGGGGCGGCGCTCCACGGTGGTGGCGGTGGTGATCGTGCCCTCCCCGCGTTCGAGCATCTCCCGGGCCGCCTCGAGCAGCCGGCGGGCCGGCGGGGTCAGCGACTCCTCACAGGCCAGCGGGATGTTCAGGGTCACGGTGAGCATCGGCGCCGCGGTGTTGGCGGGACGGCGCTGGCCGCCGGGGGGCCGACCGGGAACAGCGGGTTGGGACGTATGCCATCCGGCGCGCGACGAAGCGGGGCTGACCGACATGGTCCTCCTTGGCTGGTCCGGGTATCTCCCCACGGCCCGGGACGCCGCTTCATCGATGCTTCCCGGCGTCCGTGCGAGGGTCAAGGGGCGGCTGCGTTGCATGAATGTGACAATTGACGAACACATCGGAGCCGGATGCTCGCTCTGCGTACGAAGCCAGATGATTACAGCAGAGCCGCCACCTTGACCCGATACGGGGGGTGCCCGCCCGGTTCACATTCACCGCGCGTCGCCGTCGACCGTGGCAACCGAGGAGTCCTCACGTGGTCGGGGCACGCTCCCAGATGGACGGCCACCGTCCCGGACGCGGGACACGCGCGTCGCGGCCCTCCCGCGCCGCCCGGGCCAGCGGCCGACCCGGGCCGCCGGGTTCGGCGGGTCAGCGGGTCTGCGGGTAGGCCGGGTCGGCGGGTCGGCGGGTCTGCGGGTCGGCCGGGTCGGCGGGTCGGCGGGTCGGTCAGCAGCGTCGCCGGTCGGAACGGCGATCGGCAGCGGGACCCGCCGGGTGTGGCGGCGACGGCGGCCGGCCAGGCGGGAGCGGGCCGGCGAGCACGGCCGGGACGGCGAGCACGGCCGGGACGGCGAGCACGGCCGGGACGGCGACCGGCGGCACCCGCCCCGCCGGGCGCCGCCGGAGCGGCGACCGGCCAGCCCGCCGCCGGACGCGGCCGGGGTGCAGCCGGTCAGCGGGTGCGGTCGATCTCGATCCGGGCCTCGTCGGCGAGCCGGTAGCCGACGCCGTACACCGTGGTCACCACCGGCGTGCGGGCGCCCAGCTTGGCGCGGAGCCGACGCACGTGCACGTCCACCGTGCGGGCCACCGCGTGCTCGTAGCCCCAGACGCCGGCCAGCAGCTGGAGCCGGGTGAACACCCGGTGCGGCCGCTCGGCGAGGTACAGCAGCAGGTCGTACTCGATCCGGGTCAGCCGGACGACGCGGTCACCCTGCCGGACCACCCGCGAGCCGGCCAGGATGCGCACCGCGTCGGGATGCACCGGCTCCGGGTGCGCGCTCCTGACCTCGGCGACCGGCCCGCGGACCGGCGACGGGGCGTCGCCGGCGACGGGGACCAGCCGCCCCTCCCCCGACTCGGCCAGTTCGCCGAGCAGTTCCAGCAGCCGGGCGAGGCGCGGGCTGGGCGCGCCGGGGGTGAGGTCGACGGTGATGGTGAGGCTCGGCGTGGCGGCCGGGCGGTACGGCGCGGACCGGTCGAGCCGGCCGGGCGGGTAGGGGCGCGGGGATATGGCGACGACGGACATGGGTGCCTCCTACGGCGGCTGGGGCCGGCACGCCCGGGTGGGACGCGGCGGTCAGGACGGCGCGGGCCCGGCGGTGACCGGGGGCGCGAGGTGCGACGGTCGGGGCGGCGGGGTCGGGCCGAGCACCGGCAGGCCGGCGATCTGCCAGGCGGCGAAGCCACCGACCACGTCGGTGGCCCGGTACAGCCCGAGGTCCCGCAGGGCGGCGGCGGCCAGCGAGGAGGTGTAGCCCTCCTGGCAGAGGACCAGCACCCGCAGGTGGTAGCCGACCGCCTCCGGCAGCCGGGCTGGGCAGCGCGGGTCGAACCGCCACTCCAGCACGTTCCGCTCGACGGCCAGCGAGCCCGGCACGGTGCCGTACGCGGCCCGCTGGGCGGCCGGGCGGATGTCGACCAGCAGCGCGCCCGCCCGGTGGGCCAGGTGGGCCTGTTCGGGGCCGAGCCGGTCCAGCCGGGACCGGGCGGCCGCCAGGATCTCGTCGATGCCCCGGGAGCCGGGCGGCGGGACCGGACAGCCGGTCGGGTCGGTCTGCGGCATGGTGTTCTCCTCCACTGGTCGTCGGTCGTCCGGGGCGGCCGCCGGCCGGGGGCCGGTCACCACGCGACACCCGCCACGGCCACCTCGGCGACCCGGAGCCGGCCGTCGGCGAACCGGTAGCGGGTCATCCGGCGCAACGCGGGCCGGTAGACGTGGACGCTGACCGCCGGCTCGGCGCCCCGGTTGGTGACCACGTGCACGTGCCGGGGGCCGAAGCGGCGGCCGGCACCGGCGGCCAGGCGGTGCGCGTGCAGCCCGCCGCCGCTGACCGTCTCCTCGGTGAGGACTCCGGCGGCGACCAGGAACGCGCCGCTGGCGCCGCCGTGGTCGTGCAGGTCGGTGCCCTGCCCGGGCAGCCAGCTCAGCGCCCAGACCTCGTGCTCGTCGTCCTGGGCGAGCCGGGCGTACCACCGGCTGGCCGGGTCGAAGCGCAGCGGCTGCGGCCAGGCGGCCGGATCGGCGGCCCACCGGGCGGCGACGGCGAGCAGGTCGGGTGGGCGTCGAGTGGTCACGGCTGGTCCTCGCGGCTCGGCGGCAGGTCGCGTCCAGCTTAAGCGATAAACCCTATGGGTTTAGTAGGATATCCCATCTGACGGGACCACCGGCCGTGCCGGGCACCACGCCGCGCAGGACCATCACCAGGCCGCCGGGCGGCGACCGGCACCCGGCCGCCGCGGGCGTGGGCAGGTCAGGTCACTACCGGCCAAGCCACGGCGGAAGGGTCAGCGGCGGACCGGGGGCGCCACCCGGTAGCCGGGCACCGAGGGCCAGCGGACGGTCAGCACGACCGACTCCCGCTCGGCGTACCAGGAGTGGTCCACCCCGCGGCCCCACACCACGTAGTCGCCCGGCTCGCCGAGCACCACCGTCCGATCCGGCAGCTCCACCCGGAACCGTCCACTCACCAGCACCAGCAGCGCCGTACGCCGCTCCCCGGTGGCCCACCGCGAGCGCGCCTCGCCGGCCGGGTGCACGCCCCACTTCACCTCGACGTCGGTGCTGTGCCGCACCTCGCCGGGGGGCATGAAGTGGCCGAGCAGCCAACCGGCGTTGGTCGCGCCGTCGACGCCCGCGTTGCCCACGTACACCTGATCGTCCATGCCCCTCCCCCGCCGCACCGGCCGAGGAACCTACCAGGCGCCGGTCCGACTAACCTGGACCGGTGACCGAGGAACTCGACGCCGAGACGCTGGCGTTCGCGCACCGGATGTTCGACCTGGCCCGCGACGGCGCCACCGAGGAGCTGGCCGACTACGTCGACGCCGGGCTGCCGGTCAACCTGACCAACGACAAGGGCGACACGCTGCTGATCCTGGCGGCCTACCACGCCCACCCGGACACCGTCGCCGCGCTGCTCGACCGGGGCGCCGACCACTCCCGGACCAACGACCGGGGGCAGACCGCGCTGGCCGCGGCGGTCTTCCGCAGCAGTACGGAGGCGGTGCGCGCGCTGCTCGCCGCCGGCGCCGATCCGGACCACGGCAGCCCGTCGGCGGTGGAGACCGCCACCTTCTTCGACCTGCCGCCGATGCTCGCCCTGCTGCGCCCGGAGGGCGGCCCGGCCACCGGCTGAGCCTCCCGGCCACCCGACGGCGCCGGGTACGGCCGAGGTCCGGCGCGATCGGGCCGGGGCCGGTATACAAGGGCGGTGGAGGATCCCCTGCCCGAACAGATGCGCGCCGCCGGCACGGCGCTGCTCGCCGCGCTCGACGAGCCGTCCCGTGACCGCGTGACCCACCGGTTCGACGACGACGCCGCCCGGCGCTGGTTGGAGTACCGGCCGCGCCCCCGGCCCGGGGTCAGCCTCGCCGACCTCGACCCGGCCGGACGCAAGGCCGCGCACCGGCTGCTGGCCACGGCGTTGAGCCCGACCGCGTACGCGCAGGCCATGACGATCATCGCGCTGGAGGAGGTGCTGGACCGGGCCGAGGGCTGGCGCCGCGGCCGGCGCAGCGACGACTACTGGGTGGCCGTCTTCGGCGACCCGGCCCGCGACGACCGGTGGGCGTGGCGGGTCGAGGGGCACCACCTCTCGGTGAGCATGACGGTGGTGGACGACCAGGTCTCCCCCGCGCCGATCTTCTTCGGCGCCAACCCGGCGGCCGTCCGGTACGCGGGCCGCCCGGTGACCCGGCCGCTCGGCGTGGAGGAGGACCTCGCCCGGGCGCTGCTGGACGCGCTCGACCCGGCCGGGCGGGCCGCCGCGATCATCGCCGACGAGGCGCCCGCAGACATCGTCAGCGCCACCCGGCCCCGGGTGGACGCGCCGCTGGAGCCGCTCGGCGTACCGGCCGACCGGCTCGGGCCCACCTCCCGGGCCCTGCTGGACCACCTGGTCGCGCTCTACCTGGACCGGCTCCCGCCGGAGCTGGCCGTCCGGGAGGCGCGCCGGCTCGCCGGCGGGCAGCTGCACTTCGCCTGGGCCGGCCCCACCCGCCCGGGCCAGCGCCACTACTACCGGGTGCAGGGCGACGACCTGCTGATCGAGTACGACAACACCACCGACGACGGCAACCACGCGCACACCGTGCTCCGCCGCCCCACCAGCGACTTCGGCCAGGACGTCCTAGCCGACCACCACACCACCCCCCACCCCACCACCCCCCACCCCACCGACCAGCCCCGTTGATCATGAGGTTGGCGGCACCGACGGAGATCGACACCGCCGTCAACCTCATGATCAACCGGGTGGTCAGGGTGGTGGTGGTGGTCAGGGGCGGTGGGTTTGGATGAGGAAGCGGCGGGCGTGGGCGGTGAAGGGGCCGTCGGTGCGGATGCGGTGGTGGAGGCGGGCCAACTGGGGGCGGTAGCGGTCGACGGTGAAGCCGGGGACGGTCCAGACCACCTTGCGCAGGAACCAGACCACCGCGGCGATGTCGTGGAACACCGTGCGCAGAGTCGCCTCGCGCAGGTCCACCACGGTCAGCCCGGCCGCCCGCGCGGCGGCCACCGCCTGCTCCGGATGGCGCTCGGCCGGTGGCGGCAGCGGCCCGAGGATCGCCTCGCTGAGCTCGCGGACCGTGCCGGGGCCGATCTGCTGGGACAGGAACGTCCCGCCCGGACGCAGCACCCGCGCCGTCTCGGCCCAGTCGGTGCGTACCGGGTGCCGGCTGACCACCAGGTCGAAGGCGGCGTCCCGGAACGGCAACGGGGCGTCCGGGGTGACCGCGACGACGGTGGCGCCGACCCGGCGCAGCACCCGGCGGGCCACGAGCACGTTCGGCGGCCACCCCTCGGTGGCCACCAGCAACCGGGGTGGCTGCGGCACCTCGGCCAGCACCTCGCCGCCGCCGGTGTCCACGTCCAGCGCCGCGTCCGCCGTCGCCATCCGGGCCGCGACCAGGCGGGCGTACCCCCAGGGCGGGCGTTCCTCGGTGGCCCGGCCGGCCAGCCAGTCGAAGGCCCAGCCCTCGACCGGGGCGGCCGCCCCCTCGGCGAGCAGTTCCTCGAAGCTCGGGTCGGTGGTCATCCGGCCAGCCTGTCCGGCCGGGCCCGGCCGGGCAACGCAATTGCCGCCACCGGCCGGGTCGCCGACGCCGCCCCGCCGGGCCGTCGGCGCCGCACCGCCGGACCCCGCCGCCGGAGAGGACCCGCGGGTCAGGAGCGCGGCGAAACGATCTCGACGGCACCCGGTCGCCCCGCCGAGCGTGCCGGCCAGGTCGCCGGCGCCGCCCCCGGCCGGGCCCCGCCGCCGGAGAGGGCCCAGCGGGTCAGGAGCGCGGCGGGACGATCTCCACCGTCGAGCCGGTCGCGCCGCTGAGCGCGTCGAACGTGGTCGGCTCGGTCCGCCGGCCGGCGTCGAACTGGCGCATCAGCCGGGCGCCGAGCCGTACCCCGATCCCGCCGACGGCGAGCGCGACCACCTCGGTCAGCAGCAGCACCACCGACGCGCCGCGCTGCGGCGCGTCCGCCCGGATCAGGCAGCCGATCAGGAACAGGCCGGCCATGGCCGTGTTCACCAGGTTGAAGGTGATCGCCGTCCGGCGGGTCCGGTCGCCCGGCACGTCCCACAGGTCGATCATGCCGGCGATCGCGGTCAGCCCGGCGGCCACCAGCGCGGCGACCGCCGTCCAGTAGCCGACCTCGCCGAGGAACGCGGGCCCGCCGAGGACGTCGGTCAGGTCGAAGACGGTCGCGCTGACGAAGAGCCCGAAGGGGAACGTCACCAGCATCGGTTGGATCGGGTGTCCCTGCACCCGCAGCCGGCTCTGCATGGGTCCTCCCCTGGTCCGCTGCTCAGCCCACCAGTCCAGGGTGCTACCCGGCCGCCAACCGGGTGAAACGACGCGGTCAGCCGCTCCGTTGCCGGGAGACCGTGCTGACCAGCCGCTCGGCCACCTCGCGCAGCGGAATGGACAGCGAGGACGCGGCGCTGCGCAGCACCTCCAGCGCCTCCGGCGCCGGGCAGCCGCGCTGCGTCATGATCACCCCGATCGCCTGCCCGACCACCCCGTCGCCGAGCAGCGACGCGTCCCGCTCCCCGGCCAGCGCGGCCTGCCGGGCCCGGTCCCGGACGGCGGCCAGCAGCAGCCCGGCGTGCTCGGCCAGCAGCATGGCGGTGAGCTGGTGGCCGGTGGTGAGCGCGTCGGAGGCGCCGGCGTACAGGTTGATCGCGCCGATCACCTGCTCGTCCACGTCGACCGGCGCCGAGATCACCCCGTGGACGCCGAGGTCGCGTGCCCGCACCGTCCAGGTCGGCCAACGCCGCTCCCGGCCCAGGTGCTCGGAGCGGATCATCTCCCGGCGGCGGATCGCCTCCATGGCCGGGGTGTCCGGGCCGTGCCGCAGGTCGTCGAGGCCGGCCAGCCGGGCGTCCGAGGCGGCCACCCCGGCCGGCTCCCCGGCCCGCAGCGCGGTGAAGCCGCACCAGGTGACCCCGTCGACGGCGTCCCGGGTGATCCGCACCAGGGCGGTGAGCGCCGCGTCGAAGTCGTCCACGGCGATCAGGCCGGCGGTCAGCTCCCGCAGCAGCGCCGCGGTCTCCAGCACCCCGAGCGTCTCGACCGCCGGCACCCGCGTGTCCAGGTTCACCGGTCCACAGCCCCCGCCGCCCCCGAACCGCCAGCCGGTGCTGTCATCACCCGTGCCATCCTCTTGTTCTCCCGACTCTAGGGCCCCGGCCTACTACCCCGGCGAACATGGGTCGAAACGGCCTAAAGGGGGCCGCGGCCGGGCGCGCGGACGCGCCGGACGCGACCCCCGGGCCTCAGCGGGACGCGCCGGTGAGCCGCCGCCCGACCGAGGCGATCAGCCGGTCGAGCTCGGAGCCGAACGGGTTGTCGTGCACCAGGTACGTCCAGGTGGCGCTCGGCCGGACCAGCTTCGCCGCGTCCGGCTCCCAGTCCTCGTCGAACTCGGTCTCCTCGAACGTCGCGATGGTCCGCCTCTCGATCTCCGGGACCAGCTCGTTGAAGGCCGGCACCGCGGCCCGGTGGAACTCGTCGAGCGGGTCGAGCCGGCCGAGCGCGCGCAGGTGCACGCCCTCGCGTACCTCGGACAGCTCGGCCAGGTGGTCGGCCCAGAGCCGGTCGAGGTGGTAGAGGGCGATCGACCGGGCCACCCGGGCGAGCAGGTCCTCGTCCATCTCGCCGGCCTTGTCCGGCACCTTGTCCAGCAGCATCAGCGCCGCCACGTCGGTGGTCAGCAGCCGCTCGCGGCGCTCGGCGAGCGCCTTGCGCTGCTGCTCGATGACCACGCTGTAGCGCCAGGTGTTGCGGTGGATCTCGTGGTTGACGCCCTCGGCGACCCGCTGGGCGTGCTCCACGGCGTAGTCCACCAGCTCGTCGGTGACCAGACCGTCGGCGTTCATCCGCGGCGACGCCGGGACGGTGTCGCCGGCGTGCCGGACGACCAGGTCGTCCTCCAGGCTGACGAAGAAGACCGAGCCACCCGGGTCGCCCTGCCGGCCGGCCCGGCCGCGCAGCTGGTCGTCGACCCGGCGGCTGTCGTGCCGGCCGCTGCCGATCACGTAGAGGCCGCCGAGCTCGGCGACCCGGTCCCGGTCGGCCTGGTCACTGCCGCCGAGGCGGATGTCCACGCCCCGGCCGGCCATCTGGGTGGAGACGGTCACCGCGCCGTACGCGCCGGCCTCGGCGATGATCGCCGCCTCCTCGTCGTCGTTCTTGGCGTTGAGCACCACGCAGGGCACCCCGGCGGCGTTCAGGCCGGCGGCCAGCCCCTCGGACTCCTTGACGTCCAGCGTGCCGACCAGCACCGGCCGCCCGCACTCGTGGTTGCGCTTGATCTCGTCGATCAGCGCCTCCTCCTTCTCGGCCCGGGTGGCGTAGATCCGGTCCGGCTCGTCCTCGCGGACGCACGGGGTGTTCGGCGGGATCACCGCGACCTCGAGGCCGAAGAACTCGCGCAGCTGGTCGCCGACCAGCACCGCGGTGGCCGTCATGCCGCACACCTTCGGGTAGAGCGCGATGTACGCCTGCACGGCGATGGTGCCCAGCACCTCGCCCTCGGCGGTGGCGTCCAGGCCCTCCTTGGCCTCCACCGCGGCCTGGAGCCCGTCCGGCCAGCGGCGGCGCTGGGCGACCCGGCCGCGCATCTCGTCGATCAGCTCGACCGACCCGTCCCGGACGATGTAGTCCACGTCGCGGTGCAGCAGGGCGTGCGCGTGCAGCGCCACGTTGACCGCGGAGAGCTGCTCGACGTGCTCCTCGTCGTAGAGGTCGAGACCGAGCTTGGCCTCCACGGCGGCCAGGCCGGCGGCGGTGAAGGCGACGCTGCGGCCGTCCTCGGCCACCGTGTAGTGCTTGCCCTTGCGCAGCCCGCGCACCAGGGCGGCGGCCGCGTGCACCGGGTCCTGCTCGCCGGGCACCGCGCCGGCCAGCACCATCGGCACCCGGGCCTCGTCGATCAGGATCGAGTCGGCCTCGTCGACGATCGCGGTGCGCAGCGCCGGCTGCACCCGGTCGGCGAGGTCGGTGACCAGCTGGTCGCGCAGGTAGTCGAAGCCGGCCTCGCTGACCGAGACGTAGGTGACGTCGCAGGCGTACGCGTCGCGGCGCTCCTGCGGGGTGGAGGCCTCGTTGACCCAGCCCACGGTGAGGCCGAGCAGGTGGTAGACCGGCTCCATCCACTGGGCGTCGCGGCGGGCCAGGTAGTCGTTGACGGTGAGCACGTGCACCGGGCCGTTGCCCAGCCGGACGTGCCCGTACGCGGCGATGGTGGCGGTGAGCGTCTTGCCCTCACCGGTGGCCATCTCGGCGACCTTGCCGGAGAGCAGCGCCATCGCGCCGAGCAGCTGCACGTCGTACGGCCGCTGGTCGAGGCCGCGGCGGGCGGCCTCGCGGCCGATCGCGCAGATCTCCTCGTAGCCCTCGGCCCGGCGGGCGGCCTCGGTCAGCTCGACATCGTCGAGCGCCGACAGCTCCTCCTCGCGGGCCTCGATGGCCGGCAGCAGCTTCTCCAGCGGCGCCAGGTCGACCGTCGTTCCCGGGCGCTGGAGGAACCGGCGGAACCTGGTCTTCAACCGTTGCGACACACCCATGAGCGGCAACGGTACGCGACGCGGCCGACCTTGGGCGGCCCGCCCGGCCGCGGGGCGCGCCGCCCGTTTGCCGCGATCTTGCAGTCGTTGCCCCGACGAATGCGGCAGATGCCGCGGAACAGGGACCAGAACTGCAAGATCGCGGCGGGTCAGGGGGTGAGGACCACCTGGAGTTCCTGGCGGCGGCGCTCGGCGAGCGCGGTGAGGAGGGTGGGGGCCTCCTCGAAGGGCACCACCGCCGAGACCAGGTGCTTGCGGATCAGGTCCCCGTACGCGCGCAGCAGGTCGATGGTGTCGGCGGAGAGCCGCTCCCGGTCCCAGGTGGGGGCGAGCCCGCGGGGCACCCGGCCGATCTGGGCGCAGCGCAGCGACAGCCCGTTGTGGTGGAACTCCTCGCCGAGCCGGACCGCGTCCGCGCCGGCCTGGTAGAAGGCCAGGTCGATCACGGTGCCCTGCGGGCGGAGCAGGCGCAGCGCCAGGTGCAGCGCCCAGGCCTGGCCCCGGCACTGGAACACCACGTCGGCGCCCCGGTCACCGGCGGTGTGCGCCCAGCGGGTCTTGAGCACCACCGCCGGGTCGTCGGCCTCCGGGTCGAGGGTCTCCAGGCCGAGCGCCTCGGCGACCTCCCGCCGCTGCGGGGTCGGGTCGAGCACCACCACCGAGGCGGCGCCGTGCCGGCGGGCGAACAGCGCGGTGAGCAGGGCCACCACCCCGCTGCCGACCACCGCCACCCGGCGCCCGCGCACCCCGTCGCCGAGCCCGCGCACGTCCGTGCCGTAGAGGTCGGCGGCGGCGTGCAGCAGGCCGTTGGCGCAGATCGGCCCCATGTGCGCGACGTAGACGCCGAGCAGCGGGTCCAGGTCGTCGGGGAGCGGGACGAACCGCTCGGCGAGCGGGTCGGCGACGTGGCCGGTGCGGTGCCCGTAGGTCATCGCGCCGACGGCGCCGACCTCGACCGCCGGGGTGGCGCTCTCCACCACCTCGGCCACCTGCATGTAGCCCAGCCGGGTGACCGGATACGGGGTGCTCGCCTCCCCGGGCTGGAACAGCCCCAGGTCGGCGTTCCAGGCGACGTTGAGATACGGGTTGGTGCCCTTGACGTAGCTCAGCTCGGTGCCGGCGGAGACCCCGCTGAACAGCGTACGGACCCGGAAGGTGCCGGGGCGCAGCTCGGCGGCGTCCTGCTCGACCAGCTCCACCCGACCCGGGCCGGGCACCGTGACGACCTTGTCACGCATCGACCGTCACCCCCGTGCGCAGGGTCGCCGGGGCGGCCGGCGCGGCCAGCCGGACGGGAGTGCCGGTGCGGGCCGAGTCGGCCACCGCGACGGCCAGCCGCTGGGTGCCCAGCGCCTCGGCGTACGGGACCCGGATGTCGTCGCCGACCCCACGCACCGCGTCGACGAACGCCCGGTCGACGGCGACCCGGGCGGCGTCCGGGTCGGCGGGGAACCGGCGCTCCCCGTCACCGTCCCGGACGACCAGGCCGTCCTCGGTCAGCGCCAGGGCCAGCCCGTCGGCGAGGATCTCCAGCCCGGCGCGGTGCTTCCAGCCGAGCACGCAGGCGGCGGTCAGCGTGCCGACCGCGCCGCTGCTGAAGCGCAGCGCGGCGGTGGTGACGGAGTCGATGTCCGCCCCGTCGACCGGGGGCGGTGTGCCGTCGGCGTACGCGGTCACCTCGCTCACCTCGCCGGCCAGCACCCGGATCAGGTCCAGCACGTGCGCGGCCTGCTCGACCACCGGGCCACCGGAGCGGTCCCGCCGCGACCACCAGGCCACCGGGGGGACCTTGTCCAGCCAGGCGCCGGCCACCATCCGCACCGGGCGGTCGGCCAGCAGGCGGCGGGCCTGCTCCACCACCGGCAGGTAGCGCCAGTGGTGCCCGACCGCGGTCCGCAGGCCGCGCCGGGCGACCAGCTCGCCGATCCGCTCGGCGGTGGCGAGGTCGACGGCGACCGGCTTCTCCACGAACATCGGCAGCCCGGCGGCGATCACCGCCTCCTCCGCCGGCCCGTGCGCGAACGGCGGGACGCAGACGTACACCGCGTCCGGCCCGGCGGCGAGCAGCTCCTCGACGCCGGCGCAAACCCGCGTGTCGTACGCGGCGGCCAGCTCGGCGGCGGCCGCCGGCAGCACGTCGGTCACCCCGACCAGCTCCACGTCGGCGAAGCCGCTGAGCACCCGGGCATGGCGTTGCGCCACCCCACCGGCTCCTACCAGTCCCACCCGGCACGTGCGCATCCAAGCCCCTCCCACCCACTGTTCATGTCGTCGAGGTCAGCACTCCCCTCGGGTGGGCGCAATCAAACGTTCACGACCCGGGAACCCCCGCATGCCACGTTTGTGATCAGGCTGTCGGGGATGATCCGGTTAGCGCGTGGTGGGAAGTGGGAAAACCCTCCCTTGGATTTTCCGCCTCGATCAGGGGGTGCCTGTGCGGAATACGGAATCGACGGTTTCGCCGGTGGTGGAGGCGTGGGCCACCTACCGGACGACGTCAGCGGCCGACTGGCCGGCGCGGCGGCTGCTGCGCGCCAAGGGTGACACCCGGGTCAGCGTGGTGCTGCCGGCCCGCAACGAGGAAGCCACGGTCGGCGCCATCGTGTCGACCATCCGCGAGCACCTGGTGGACCGGGTGCCGCTGGTCGACGAGCTGATCGTGGTCGACTCCCGGTCGACCGACCGCACCGCACAGGTGGCCCGGGCGGCGGGCGCCGAGGTGGTCAGCCAGGACGCGATGACCCGGGGGCTGCCCCGGCTGACCGGCAAGGGCGACGCGCTCTGGGCCGGGCTCGCCGCCGCCGAGGGGGACGTGGTGGCCTTCATCGACGCCGACCTGCGGGAGTTCCGTCCGCACTTCGTGAGCGGGCTGATCGGCCCGCTGCTGACCGACCCGTCGGTCGACTTCGTCAAGGGGTTCTACCACCGGCCGCTGGTCGGTACGGCCGGGGTGGAGGCCGACGGCGGCGGCCGGGTGACCGAGCTGATGGCCCGGCCGCTGCTCAACCTGTTCTGGCCGGAGCTGGCCGGCTTCGTGCAGCCGCTGGCCGGCGAGTACGCCGGCCGCCGGGAGGCGCTGGAGCAGGTGCCCTTCGTCTCCGGCTACGGCGTGGAGACGGCCATGCTCATCGACCTGCTGGAGCTGGTCGGGCTGGACGCGCTGGCCCAGGTGGACCTCGGCGAACGCAAGCACCGCCACCAGGACACCGCGGCGCTGGGCCGGATGTCGGCCCAGATCATGCTCACCGCGTGGTCGCGGTTGCAGCGGCGCGGCTGGGCCAGTCCCGGGGCGGTGCCCGCCGCGCTGCTCACCCAGTTCCGGCGGGGCGGCTCGGAGGCGCTGCCGAACCTGGAGCGGGAGATCGTGGTCAGCGACGTCTCCATCGAGGAGCGCCCGCCGCTGGCGCAGCTGCGGCACCGGGTGCCGCGTCGCCGGGTGGCGGCGGCGTGAGGCGCCGGTCGGCGGCGGCGAGCCCCGGTCCCCGCGCGGGACGGGGGGCGGCGCGATGAGCCTCACCGTGTTGATGAACGCCGGGCCCTGGCTGTCCGTGCCACCGCCCGGCTACGGCGGGATCGAGAACGTCGTCGCCACCCTGGTGCCGGAGCTGCGCCGGCTCGGCGTACGGGTGGTGCTCGCCTCGGTCGGGACCAGCAGCCTGCCGGTCGACGAGCTGGTGTCGGTCTTCCCGGACGGCCAGTTCGCCCAGCTGCAACGGCCGTACAACCAGGTCTGCGGCGTCGCCCAGGCGCACCTGGGCGGGGTGGTCCGGGCCCTGCGCTCGCGCGACGACATCGACCTGGTGCACGACCACGTGGAGGCGGTCGGGCTGGCCACCCTCGCCGCGATGGGTCCGGACGCCCCGCCCGCGCTGCACACCCTGCACTGGGACCTGGCCAAGCACCCGGCGCTCTACGGCACCTTCGACGGCGGCGACCGGGTCCGGGTCAACGGCGTCTCCGCCTCGCAGTTGGCCCGGGCGCCCGAGGCGCTGCGGGCGCACTCGGTCGGGCACGTGCACCTGGCCACCCCGCTGGCCGTCGGCGCCGACCGCCGACCGGCGGCGCGCAAGGGCGACTACGCGCTGATCCTCGGCCGGATCAACCCCGGCAAGGGGCAGGACCTGGGCGCCCGGCTGGCCCAGCAGGTCGGGGTACCGCTGGTGCTGGCCGGCCCGGTCGGGCCGTACCACCGGCCGGAGGATCTGGCCGCGGCCGGCGACGAGGCCCGGCAGAACCCGGACGTCCGGTTCTTCCTGGACGAGGTGGCCCCGCACGTGGACGGCGAGCTGGTCCGCTGGGTCGGCACGGTGGCCGGGCAGGAACGCGACGACCTGCTGGCCGCGGCCCGGGCCACGCTGTTCCCGCTGCGCTGGGAGGAGCCCGGCGGCACCGCGGTGGTCGAGTCGCTCGCGCTCGGCACGCCGGTGGTGGCGACCGCCCGGGGCTGCCTGCCGGAGCTGATCGAGCACGGCCGCACCGGGCTGCTCACCACCGACGAGGAGGAGCTGGGCGAGCTGCTGCTGGCGGCCAGCCTGCTCGATGGGCGCGAGTGCCGTCGGGAGGCCGCCGTGCGGTTCACCCCGGCGGTGATGGCGCGGGAGTACGTGCGCCTCTACGACCAGGTCCGTCAGCACGCCACCGCCCGCCGCCTGCAACCGGCCTGACAGTTGCGCGACGAGCACCGGCCGGGTCCCGCCACGCGGGGCCCGGCCGGACTGTTTGCCGGCCGCCGGAGCGGGTAGCCGGGCAGGGCTCTGCACCGCCGCACGGAGGGAGTCCGCGGTGACCGGTCCGATGGCGCACTCGCGCGCCCGATCCAACCCGGCCGACGGCAAGGCCCCGGTACGCCGGGCCGCCATCATCGTGTCCTGGGTCTTCGTTCTCGTCGGCCTGCTCGGGTTCGTGCCGGGCATCACCACCAACTACGGCGACCTGGGGTTCGCCGGCCACCAGTCGGAGGCGAAGCTGCTCGGCGTGTTCCAGGTCTCGGTGCTGCACAACCTCGTGCACCTGCTCTACGGGGTGGTCGGGCTGGCGCTGGCCCGGACCGTCGCCGGCGCCCGGACGTACCTGATCGGCGGTGGCGCGATCTACCTCGTGCTGTGGCTCTACGGCCTGGTGGTCGACCACGACAGCGGGGCGAACTTCATCCCGCTCAACATGGCCGACAACTGGCTGCACCTCTTCCTCGGCGTCGGCATGATCGCGCTGGGCCTGCTGACCACCCGCGGCACAGCCCGCCGCTGACGCGACACCGCCCGGCCGCGGCGCCCACCATGGGCCACCACCGGCGACGACCACGTGACGGTCGTCGCGGGGGTGGCCCGTCCCGTTTGACCTGCCGCCCGCCCGGGTAGTTCGCAGTCCTGCGGACGAGACCCGAACGAGGGCGGAGATGTCGAGCCGGATCAGCTGCCAGGTGAGCGACGGGTCGCCGACCGTCGTCCGGCTCGGCGGCGACCTGGACCTGGTCACCATGCGCTCGGTGTACCGGGTGCTGGACCGGTGCCTGGCCGCCCAGCCCGACGCGTTGGTGGTCGACCTCACCGACGTCACCGTCCACGACCGGCTCGCCCTGTCCGTCTTCGCCGCCGCCGCCCGGCAGGCCGCCGGCTGGCCGGCCGTGCCGCTGGTGCTCTGCGCCCCGTCCCCCGAGGCCGCCGCCTGGCTGGCCGAGTCGACCACCTGCCGGGTGGTGCCGGTCCGGCCGGACTGCGACGAGGCGGTCCGGGTCGCCGGCGCCGCGGCGGCGCCCCGGCTGCGGGCCCGGCTGGAGCCGGCGGCGGGGGCCTGCCGGCGCGCCCGCGAACTGGTCGCCGACGCCTGCGCCCGGTGGAACCTGCCGGAGGCGGTCGGTCCGGCCTCGGTGGTGCTCTCCGAACTGGTCGGCAACGTGGTCCGGCACGCCGGCACACCCATGCAGGTCACCCTCACCCTGCGCCGGCCGTGGCTGCACCTGACGGTGGTGGACGGCAGCCCGGACGCCGCCCGATCCGGCGACCCGGACCTGCGGGCCGAGGGCGGTCGGGGGCTGATGCTGGTACGCGAGCTGGCTCAGCGCTGGGGGAGCGTGCCGGCCGGGGACGGAAAGGTCGTCTGGGCCACCCTGCCCGCGAATTGACCGAAATTACCGCCTTCGCCTGGTTACATGGACGAAGCGGCGGGTAGCCACGCCCGTCCTTTCTGTCGTCATGGCGGGGTGAGAGTCAATGCCCAGACGGGTCACCACGGAACCCGGACGCGACCGCGGACCGGCCATCCTGGCCCCGGCCCGGTTCGGCGGCTACCCCGGACCGCTGCGCAAGCCGCTCCCGGGCGGCAAGCTGATCCGGTTCCTGGCCACCACCGACCACAAGCAGATCGGGCTGCTCTACCTGCTCACCTCGTTCCTGTTCTTCATCGCCGCCGGCATCGAGGCGATGCTGATCCGCGCCGAACTGGCCCGGCCGGGCCTGCAGTTCCTCTCCTCGGAGCAGTACAACCAGCTGTTCACCTCGCACGGCGCCGTGATGCTGCTGCTCTTCGCCACCCCGGCGGCGTTCGGCTTCGCCAACTACATCGTGCCGATCCAGATCGGCGCCCCGGACGTGTCGTTCCCGCGGCTCAACGCCCTCGCGTACTGGCTCTACCTGTTCGGTGGCGTGATGGTGATCGCCGGTTTCCTGACCCCGCAGGGCTCCGCGGACTTCGGCTGGACCGCGTACACCCCGCTGAGCAGCGTGGAACACTCCCCCGGCGTCGGCGCCAACATGTGGGTGATGGGGCTGGTCATCTCCGGCCTGGGCACCATCCTCGGCGCGGTCAACCTGATCACCACGATCCTGACCCTGCGCGCGCCCGGCATGACCCTGTTCCGGATGCCGATCTTCACCTGGAACATGCTCTTCACCAGCGTCCTGGTGATCCTGGTGTTCCCGCTGCTCGCCGCGGCGCTGCTGGCGCTGTCGGCGGACCGGCTGCTCAACGCGCACGTCTACGACCCCGGCACCGGTGGGCCGATGCTCTGGCAACACCTGTTCTGGTTCTTCGGCCACCCCGAGGTGTACATCATCGCGCTGCCGTTCTTCGGCATCATCACCGAGATCATCCCGGTCTTCGCCCGCAAACCGATCTTCGGCTACACCGGTCTGGTGCTCGCCACCATCGCCATCACGGTGCTGTCGATGACCGTGTGGGCGCACCACATGTTCGCCACCGGGCAGGTGCTGCTGCCCTTCTTCAGCATCCTCAGCTACCTGATCGCGGTGCCCACGGGGGTGAAGTTCTTCAACTGGATCGGCACCATGTGGAAGGGACAGATCACCTTCGAGACGCCGATGCTGTTCGCGATCGGCTTCCTGGTGACGTTCCTGCTCGGCGGGCTCACCGGGGTGCTGCTGGCCAGCCCGCCGGCGGACTTCCACACCCACGACACCTACTTCGTGGTGGCGCACTTCCACTACGTGGTCTTCGGCACCGTGGTGTTCGCGCTCTTCGGCGGCTTCTACTTCTGGTGGCCGAAGATGACCGGTCGGCTGCTCGACGAGCGGCTCGGCAAGGTGCACTTCTGGACCATGTTCATCGGCTTCCACGGCACCTTCCTGGTGCACCACTGGCTCGGCAACGAGGGCATGCCCCGCCGGTACGCCGACTACCTGCCCAGCGACGGGTTCACCGCGCTGAACACCATCTCCAGCATCTTCGCGTTCGTCCTCGGCATCTCGACGCTGTTCTTCATCTGGAACGCCTGGAAGTCCTGGCGTTACGGCGCGATGGTGACGGTGGACGACCCGTGGGGCTTCGGCAACTCGCTGGAGTGGGCGACCACCTGCCCGCCGCCACTGCGCAACTTCGACCGGATGCCCCGGATCCGCTCCGAGCGGCCGGCCTTCGACGCCAAGTACGGCCCGCTCGTCGCCGACCTCGGCCGGGACCTGCCGCAGCGCACCACCAAGCCACCGCAGGGCTTCCGCGACGAGATGCACCGGGAGACGCACCTGCCCGAGTCGCCGGCCGCCGAGGGCGCGCACGGCGCGCGGGAGGCGGTCGCCTACCAGCCGGCCCCGCAGTCCGGCGCCCGGCCGGTGGACGTGCCGGAGCCCGGCGACGTGCGCCGGCCCAGCTTCGAGCAGACCGACGAGCCGGAGGAGACGCACCTCGGCGCGCAGCGGGCACCGCAGCCCAACGACGAGTGGCGGCACCCGCGCGGGTCCGGCGACACCCGGGAGAACTGACCGCGCACCGACGCAGGGGGCCGGCGCGTCAGCGCCGGCCCCCTGCGTCGTCGTCCTTCGCGCCGTCAGCCGTCCCGGCCCGGCGCCAGACCGGCGGCGGTGAGCGAGCGGCGTACCGCGGGCTGGACCCGGGTCAGCCGCAGCGGCACCCCGGTACGCGCGGCCGCCTCCCGGCCGGCCATCAGCGCGGCGATCCCGCCGGCGTCGAAGCCGCCCGCGCCGACCAGGTCCACCACCACCTCGGCCGGCTGGCCGGTGACCGCCTCCAGCATGGCCCGGCGCAGCTGGTCGGCGCCGTCCCGGTCGACCTCCCCGCCGACCTCGACCACCACCCGGTCGCCGTTCTGCTTCACCGAGATCCGGGTGCGGCCGGGATCCGGCTCGGCGGCGCCGTTCTGCCAGGGCGGCGGCGCGTCGGCCAGCATCGCCTGGCGCAGCCAGGTCAGCGCCCGGGACAGCAGCCGGGAGACGTGCATCTGGGAGATGCCGAACCGGGCGGCGATCTCGGCCTGCGTCTGGTTGCCGTAGAAGCGCATGGCCAGGATCCGCCGCTCCCGCCAGGGCAGCCGGTGCAGCAGCCCGCTCACCGTCACCCGGTCGTCGACGGATTCCAGCGCGTTGTCCGACTCCCCCACCAGGTCGCCGAACTCGGCGGAACTCTCCCCGCCGACCGGCGCGTTCAGCGACGCCGGGCTGTAGCCGGCGGCCGACTCCAGCGCGGCGAGGATCTCCTCCTCCGGGGTCTCCAGCCGGGCGGCCAGCTCCGCCACCGTCGGCGCCCGGGACAGCTCGCTGGTCAGCGCCGCGGTGGCCTGCCCGACCTCCAGGATCAGGTCGCGCAGCCGGCGGGGCACGTGCACGCCCCAGGTGCGGTCCCGGAAGTGCCGCTTGATCTCGCCGACGATGGTGATCGCCGCGTACGCGGTGAACGAGCCCCGTTCCGGGTCGTACCGGTCGACCGCGTTGACCAGCCCCAGCCGGGCGACCTGCTCCAGGTCCTCCAGCGGCTCGCCCCGCCCCCGGTACCGGCGGGCCAGCCGGCCGGCGAACGGCAGGGCGAACCGGACCAGGTCGTCGCGGGCCTCCTGCCGCCGCTCCGGTGGCAGTCCCTCGATCCGCGCCGCGTACGCCATCGCCGCCGCGTCGAGGTCCTCCAGACCCCGGTCGGTGGGTGGTGGTGTGGTCGTGCCGGTCTGTCCGAACATCCGCGCCTCCCTCAGGAAGGTCCCCCGCCCGGATTTGGGAAACCGGTCGTGCGCGTGGTCGCACCACGCACCGGGCCGGAAGTGGGTTACGTGACTGGGGTGCCAGCGGGCGCCGCACTACGCGGCGTGATCAGGCCGTCGCAGCCAGCGGTGTTCCCGCTCCGTAGGTACTCAATCACGGGATCCCCGGTTCGCGAGGATGTTTCGCCGGGCCCGCCTCAACAGACCAGCAGGCCGTGCTGGGTGCCGCTGTCCCGGAGCGCGGCGAGCGCCACCGGCACGGCCAGCGGCGGCGGTGCCGGCAGGTCGTACGGCTGGGCCCGGAGCACCTCGGTGGCCCGCCGGGTGGGTACCGTGGTGACCGGGTAGCCGCGCGCGGTCGGCCGGTCCAGCGCGCGCCGGCGACGGCCGAACCCGGCGACCGCGAGCCACTGCGGCAGCCCGGCCAGCGCCGGCGAGCGGACGCCGGGCGGCTCGGGCAGCACGTCCACCGAGCTGAACGGCTCGCTGCCGGCCAGCCACCACTCCGCCCCCTCGACGCTGCGCCGGGTGGCGTTCTCGCACCAGTAGGGCACCAGGCCGGCGCGGACCACCTGCCACGGGTCGAGCAGCCGGCCGCACTCGACCACCAGCCGGTCGCCGGTCTTGCCGGCGGCGCGCAGCCAGCCGCGGTACAGGTCGGCGGTGGCCGCGCTGAGCGCCTCCGGCCGGGGGAACAGCACCCGGTGCAGCGGATGCCCGTGCCGGCCGGTCCACTCCCGGGTGCTGAGCTCGAAACCGGACTCCACGACGTGTTCGGCGTAACCGGTCGGCGAGGTGACCTCCGGCGGCTCCCAGTGCGCGCCGTCCCCGCCGGCCGAGCGGAGCACCTGGCGCAGCGCGTGGCTGTCCGGGTGGAAGTCCACCGGGTCCAGCCCGCTGGCCGGGCAGCCGACCTGGAAGCTGTGCCCGGGGGCGGAGTCGAGCACCGGCCAGGTCCGCGCGTCGCGCAGCAGCAGCACCGGCGCGCCCGGCGCCAGCCGGTCGGCCAGGAACCGCCGGTACGCCTCCGGCAGCGCCTGCCAGCGGGCCGTCAGCGCCACCGTCGCGCCGGCCAGCGCACCCCGGCTGGCCGGGCAGTGCACCTGGCGTACGTGCAGGTCGGTGTTGCCGGCGAGCAGCCGGGCGGCGAGCGCGGCGCCGTGGTCCAGGGCGGCCCGCGGCCGGTCCACCGCGCCCTGCGCCCAGTGCACGGTCATCTCGAATCCGGTGGGCAGCCAGGGCACGCCCAGCGCGACCGCGAGGTGCGCCGCCGCACCGTGCGGCGAGCCGACCAGCACCCCCGGGTAGCGCCGGCGCGGGTACTGGTCGACGAACCACGCCGCCACCCGGTCCGCTTCCACCTCCGCCGTCTGCCCGCAGGTCAGCGCGACCCGGCCGGCGGCCCGGTTGGCCGCCGCCCGGCGGACCGGCTCGGGGGCGCCGGTGAACCGGGACAGCGGGCCGATGTGCCCCAGGTCGGCGCAGTCCACCCCGCGCAGCGCCCGGGCGGTGGCGCCGACCAGGATCCGCGCGGCGCTGCCGGGCGCCACGACCCGGTCGCCGGCCAGCCCGGCACCCTGGGCCGTGAGCCCCTCGCGCACCTTGCGCACCGGCCCCACCTTGCCTCGATCGCTCACCACGCGGCCCGGCTTCCCGTCCCGATGCGGTTCAAACGGGGCATCCCCCACCGGGCGGGAGCAATCCGGTGATCTTCCGGCCCTTCGCCGTCCCGGACCGTTGGCCCCCTCCCGGCCCGCGCGTCCCGGCTGGGCCGGCCCGGCTCGGTCGTCCCGGGTGGGCGCGGCGTCCCGCGGGTTTCGGACCGGCCGGGACGGGCACTTCACCGCCCATGCGCGAGGACCAGCACACTCCCCCGGCGGCCACGATCACCCCGTACCAGGACGGCCCACTGCTGGTGCGGGGCGACTTCGCCCTGGTCACCCCGGCCGGGCAGACCATCGACGCGCGACGCGGCACGGTCGCCCTGTGCCGCTGCGGCAAGTCGGCCCTCAAGCCCTTCTGCGACGGCACCCACAAGGCCGTCGGCTTCCGCGCCGGCACCAACCGCGAGAGCTGACCACCCCGTCGATCGTGAAGTTGTTTGTCGGCCGGCACGGCGTGTCGGGTCGCCAACTTCATGATCAGCGGGGCGGTCAGGCCACCGCGGTGAGCGAGGATGGGGTGGTGGGGGCGGAGAGGGTGCGGGTGGGGTTCGCGGGGGTGCGGGGGGTACGCAGGGAGCTGCGACCGGCGGCCCAGGCGTCCAGCACGTACGCGGCGAAGAGCCGGTCCACCGCCAGCGCGGCGGCCGCGCCGAAGACCACGTCCGGCGCCAGCGCCGGCTCCACCTCGACCAGCCCCCCGCACAGGTCGTGCGCGGCGATCTGCTCGTGCACCGCGTCCGCCTCGACGTGCTCGTCGTAGAAGCGGGTGGCCACCTCGTCCAGGCCCAGCCGGCGCAGCCCGTTGCCGTAGCGGCGGTTCGGCAGCGACGAGGTCATCTCGTAGGCCGCCAGGTGCCCGAGCAGCGCCCCGCGCAGCCGGCGGTGCAGACCGAACAGCGACATCAGGTTGTTGGTGGCCAGGGTGACCGCCGGCACCGCGTCCAGGTGGGCGGCGTACCCGGTGTCCAGGCCGAGCCGGGCCATGGTGGTGCGGAACAGCTCGGCGTGCATCCGGTCCAGCCGCCCGTTGCCGTACTCGTCCATCTGGATCTCCACCAGGGCGGCCTTGGCCGGGCCGCCGAGGCGGGGCAACGCCCAGCTGTGCGGGTCCGCCTCCCGCAGGTGGTAGACCGAGCGGTGGGTGACGAACTCGCGGAACTGCGCCAGGGTGGCCCGCCGCTGCAGGTGCGCGGCGAGCGACGGCCCGTCGTCCGCGGCGACCACGTCGGCCAGCGCCGCCGGGACCCCGGCGGGCAGCACCGCCGGCAGCGGGCCGACCAGCCGGCGCACCGCCGCCTCGAACACCCGCTCGGCGGACGACCGCAGCGCCAGCAGCGACGGCTGCCACTCCCAGTCGTCGGCGACGTCCCGCCAGCCCCGGTAGTGCGTCTCGTAGCAGAGGAAGAGGGTGAGCTGGAGGTCCTCGTCGGTCAGCGGGTCGGCCGGGTCCAGCGCCGCGGCGAGGTCGTCCGGCAGGTCGTGCGGCGGGCGCCGCAGCGCGTCGAGCACCGCCGCCGACACGGGTCCGCGCGGGTTCGGCAGGGGCGCGGGGCCGTACCGCCGGTCAACGGACTCGGACAAGGTCACCTCCAGCATCGAACTGAGGATCACCAGTTGCCCAGGCAGGCTGCCGCTAAACGAGATCCTCCGCCTCCACGGCCACCCCGGCCGCCAGCATCCGGTCGCGGACCCGGCGCGCGGCGTCGCCCTCGGCGAAGACACCGCGCAGGTCGGCGAAGGCCGGCTCGGGCGGCGCCAACGGCACCCCCGGGTCCACCACCGCCTCCAGCACGCAGGGGCGGTCCGCGGCCAGCGCCTCGTCCCAGGCCGCGCCGACCAGCTCCGGCCGGTCCACCCGGACGCCGTGCAGCCCGAGCAGCCGGGCCCAGCCGGCGTACGGCACGTCGGGCCGGCGCTGGGACACATCGGGCGTCGGCTGCCGGCCGCCCCCCATCCCGGACTGGTCGCGGTTGTTGAGCACCAGCACCACCAGCCGCGGGTCGGACCAGCGCGACCAGTGGTGGGCGACGGTGATCAGCTCGGCCAGGCCGTTGAGCTGCATCGCCCCGTCGCCGACCAGCGCGATCACCGGCTGGTCGGGGGCGGCGAGCTTGGCCGCCACCGCGTACGGCAGGGCGCAGCCCATCGAGCCGAGGGTGCCGCACAGCTGGGCGTTGACCCCCGGGGGCAGTTCCAGGTGCCGGGCGTACCAGTAGATGACCGAGCCGACGTCGACGGCTATCGACCCGGCCCGCGGCACCCGGGCGGAGAGTTCGTGCAACACCAGCTGCGGGTTGACCGGCTCGGCCGGCGCGCCGGCCCGGTCCGCCGCCTCGGTGCGCCAGCGGTCGACCGAGCGCTCGACGGTGGCCCGCCACCCCTGGTTCGGGTCGTTGCGCACCCGGGCGAGCAGCGCGCGCACGGTCTCCGCGGCATCGCCGACCAGCGGCACGTCCACCGGGTAGCGGGTGCCGATCCGGCGGCCGTCGAGGTCGATCTGCACGGTGCGGACCTGGCCGGCCATCGGGAAGTAGTCGGTCCACGGGTCGTTGGTGCCGATCAGCAGCAGGGTGTCGCAGCCGCCCATCAGCTCGGCGCTGGCCGGCGTGCCGACCTCGCCGAGCACGCCGGTGTGGAAGGGTAGCCGCTCGTCGAGCACCGGCTTGCCGAGCAGCGAGGTGGCCACCCCGGCGCCGAGCCGGTCGGCGAGCGCGACGATCTCGTCGGCCGCGCCCCGGGCGCCCTGCCCGACCAGGATGGCCGGGCGCTGCCCGGTGCCGAGCAGCTGCGCGGCGGCGTCCAGGTCCACCTCGTGCGGCAGCACCCGGGCCAGCGGCTCGCCCGGGGTGGCGGTGACCACCCCGGCCGCCTGCGGCTGCAGGTCGGGCACGGCGATCTCCTGCAACTGCCGGGGCAGCACCACGCAGACCGGGCTGCGGGTCGCCGCGGCGGTGCGGAACGCCTGGTCGAGCAGGGCCGGCACCTGCTGGGGCGTACGGGCGTAGCCGACGAACTGGTTGCACACGTCGCCGAAGAGCCGGCTCAGCCCGATCTCCTGGTGCGCGCCGCCGAGCGGGCCGGAGATGTCCTCCCCGACGATGGCCACCACCGGCTTGCTGTCCAGCTTCGCGTCGTAGAGCCCGTTGAGCAGTTGCACCGCGCTCGGCCCCTGGGTGGCCAGGCAGACGCCGATGCCGCCGGTGAACTTGGCGTGCCCGGTGGCCATGAACGAGGCGGTCTCCTCGTGCCGGGCCGGCACGAACGCCGGGTCCCCGCCGGCCGCGTCCAGCGCGTCGACCACCGGCGCGATGGCCGCACCGGGATAGCCGAAGGCGCGCGGTACCCGCCACGCGCGCAACCGCTCGACCACCAGGTCGGCGACGGTGCGCTCAGCCATTGCCCCGCCCGGGGGTGCTCGCGTCCGCGTAGCGCAGCACCGCGCCCACCCCGTCGACCAGCTCCGGGGCCTCGTCCGGGCCGAGCACGGTGAGCTCGGCGTCGGTGCCGACCAGCGCGCGCACCAGCGCGGCGTCGGCGCGGACCTTGGCCGGGTCGGTCACCGACATCGCGTTCAGCTCACCCGGGTCGGTGGCGATCTCGGTGGGCTCCGGGCCGATCCACAGCTCCCCGGTGGCCGACGGGTCGTCCACGATCAGCATGTTCTCCACCTGGTTGCGCTGCAGGGCGGAGACCACGGCGTCCAGCCCGGCCCCCACGTCCTCCTGCATGCCGAACCGGTCCAGCGTGGCGCTGATCCGCTGGTCGGCCACCTCGGCGATGGTCTGCACGGTGAGGTCGTCCAGCAGGGTCTGGTCGGCACCGGCGGCCCGGGAGCCGGCGTCGGTGCGCACCACCGCGTCCTGCCAGCGGTTCGGCATCTGGGCGGCGATCATCCCGGTGGCCCGGACGTCGCCGGCCACCACCAGCACCTCGGCGCCGACCTTCTCGGCCAGCTCGACGGCCGCCGCGGTGACGTCGCCGGCGTTGTGGTGCCAGGCCTCCATCGCGGCCCGCTGGTAGCGGGACTGGGACCAGCCGCCCGGCTGCACCCGGCGCAGCTGGTGGGTCTCCCGCCCGGCGACGTGCGAGCGGCGGGGCACCCCGCCGGCGCTGATCGCCATCGCGTCCGCGCCGGTGCGGTCGGCCAGCACCCGTACCCAGGCGACCTGCTCGCCGCGCTGGGCGAGCAGCGGCATCACGTGCGGCAGCGCGGAGAACGCGGCCAGGTCGCGCAGCGGCGGGGCCGACAGGTACTCGGAGAGCACCACCCGGCCCCGGGTGGCGAAGATCGCGAGCCCGTAGTCCCCGGCCATCGGATCGTGCCCCCGGACCACCCGTTCCACGGCGTCGATACTCGCCACGTCGGCGCGCTGCCGCTGGAGTTCGTCGCGCAGCGCGCGCCAGCGCAGGTCGAGCGCCGGGTGGGCGTCCTCGGTGTTGGCCGAGGCGTCCAGGTAGACCGAGCACCACGGCCCGGGTCGGTCGTAGAGCGGGCGCAGGAAGGACAGCTGCATGCTCGACCCCTTTCCAGCTCGGCCCTGCGCTTACCCGCGCGACCGCGGTTGTCACCTGGCCGGTGAGCGGGCGTGACCCGGGTTCATTCACGTCGTTCAACCTGCGCGGACCGATACCATCAGTGAACGGAACCGGACTCTGGGTGGTGGGGATGGACAGCGACCTGCATATCCGGCGGATCGTCCACCCGACGGAGCGGATCGTCACCGGCCGGGTGGTCCGGCTCATGGACGGCTACGCGCGGGAGCTGAAGGTGGGCCAGCCGGTGCTGGTCGCCGTGCTCGCCGCGGCCGGGGTGGCCGGGCTGCTGGTGGCGCTGGTCCGGGCGCTGCTCTCGATCGGCTCCGGCGGCAGCCGGCGGGCGTTCAAGGACCTGCGCAAGGGCCCGGAGTACCTGGTCACCCCCCTGCGGATCCGGGACACGGTCGGCCAGCTCTGCGAGGTGGAGCTGCACGGGCACCTGCCGCAGAGCGCGCTGCACCCGGCGGACCACGTCCAGTTGACCCTGCGCCGGCAACGCGACCCCGACCTGCCGCCGAAGGTGGAGCGGATCGTCAACCTCACCACGGGGCAGCTGCTCACCCCGCGTACCGCGACCCTCTGGTCACACCTGGGCCCGCCGCTGCTGCTCCAGGCGGCGCTCGGCGCGCTGCTGGTCGCCGCGCTGCTCGCCTGGTCCGCGCTGACCTGACCCCGGACCAGCCGGCCGGATCGGCCGGCGGTCTCAGCCGACCGGGGTCGGGGTGCGGGTCGGCCCGGCGGCGGTGCGCAGCATCCCCCGCCGGTGCGCCCAGCGCTCGAAGGCGATCGTGGCGAACGGCGGCACCGCGCAGGCCAGCGCGACGAGGGTGGCCGGCCAGCTCCACCGGTGCAGCCGGGCGACGACGGCGACCAGGGCGACGTACGCGACGAACAGCCCGCCGTGGATCGGCCCGAAGATCTGCACCCCGATCTCGTTGCCGGGCGGGCCGTACTTGACGGCCATGCCGGCCAGCAGCCCCGCCCAGGAGCACGCCTCGGCGATCGCGGCCGCCACGAAGAGCCGGGTCAGCCGGGTACGCAGGGTGGGATCAGCGGTCACGGCGAGCCATGTTACCCGGCGCCCCATCGGGCCGGACCGGCCGCACCGGCGGTGCCGGCGGTGCCGGCGGTGCCGGCGGTGCCGGCGGAACCCGTGCCGGATTAACACCCGTCCGGTACGGGAAAGGACCGGGCGGGGTCTTCCCCGGCTCGTCACCTCCGTGCGAGTTTGGTGGAACCAGCGGTGACAGGGTGGTGACCATGGGCGAGGACGTCGGCGTACGCAACTTCAGCCGGGAGGATCGGGCCCGCTACCGGGAGAAGGTCCGCCGCTGTCTGGACGTCTTCGCGGAGATGCTGCGCGAGTCCCGGTTCGACGTCGACCGGCCGATGACCGGCCTGGAGATCGAGTTGAACCTGGTGGACGACGACTCGATGCCGGCGATGCGCAACGCCGACGTGCTGGCCGCGGTGGCCGACCCGAGCTTCCAGACCGAACTCGGCCAGTTCAACGTGGAGATCAACGTCGAGCCCCGCCGGCTGGCCGGCACCGGCACCGCCGAGTTCGAACGGCACGTGCGGGCCAGCCTGAACGCGGCGGAGGAGAAGGCCCGCACGGTCGGCGCGCACATGGTGATGATCGGCATCCTGCCCACCCTGCGCCCCGAGCACCTGACCGCGGAGACGCTCTCGGCCAACCCGCGCTACCGGCTGCTCAACGAGCAGATCTTCGCGGCCCGCGGCGAGGACCTGCGCATCTCGATCAACGGGGTGGAGCGGCTGGCGGTCACCGCCGACACCATCACCCCGGAGGCGGCCTGCACCAGCACCCAGTTCCACCTCCAGGTCAGCCCGGCCCAGTTCGCCGACTACTGGAACGCCGCCCAGGCCATCGCCGGGATCCAGGTGGCGCTCGGCGCGAACGCGCCGCTGCTCTTCGGCCGCGAGCTGTGGCGGGAGACCCGCATCCCGCTGTTCCAGCAGGCGACCGACACCCGGCCGGAGGAGATCAAGGCGCAGGGCGTACGACCCCGGGTGTGGTTCGGCGAGCGCTGGATCACCACTGTCTTCGACCTGTTCGAGGAGAACGTGCGCTACTTCCCGGCGCTGCTGCCGGTCTGCGAGCCGGAGGACCCGGCCGAGACGCTCGCCGCCGGCGGGGTGCCGAAGCTGTCCGAGCTGCGGCTGCACAACGGCACCATCTACCGGTGGAACCGGCCGGTCTACGACGTGCTGCGCGGCCGCCCGCACCTGCGGGTGGAGAACCGGGTGCTGCCCGCCGGGCCGACCGTGCTCGACACCGTCGCCAACGGCGCCTTCTACTTCGGGCTGGTCCGGGCGCTGGCCGAGGCGGACCGGCCGCTGTGGTCGCAGATGTCGTTCAGCGCCGCCGAGGAGAACTTCTCCAACTGCGCCCGGCACGGCATCGACGCGCAGGTGTACTGGCCCGGCCTGGGCTACCTGCCGGTGACCGAACTGGTGCTGCGCCGGCTGCTGCCGCTGGCCTACCACGGGCTGGACCGGTGGGGGCTGGACCCGCAGGAGCGGGACCGGCTGCTCGGCATCATCGAACAGCGCTGCCTGACCGGGCGCAACGGGGCCAGCTGGCAGGTGGCCACGCTGCACCGGCTGGAGTCCGCCGACCACCTGGACCGGCCCGAGGCGCTGCGCGAGGTGGTGCGCCACTACGTCGACCTGATGCACAGCAACCGGCCGGTGCACGAGTGGCCGCTGCCCTGACCGGGCGCGGTGGGGCGGACGGGCTCAGGGCCGGTGTGGCGGCCGGGCGTGGCCGTCCTCGCGGTCGATGCGCAACTCCCGCTCCAGTTCGGCGATGACCGCCCGCAGGTCGTCCAGCCGCTGGGTGAGCGCGATCCGGTCCACCTCGTCGGGCACGCCGTCGCCGTCCTCGTCGTAGCCGGGCGCCAGCCGCTCGGTCATCTCCAGCCGGCGGGCCTCCTCCATCGAGTTGACGATGACCGCGATCAGGATGTTGAGCAGCAGGTTCACCGTGATGAGCACGTAGCTGACGTAGTAGAGCAGCGTCCACGGCGACACCGCCATGCCCTGCTCGATCAGGTCCGGCAGCGTCTCCAGCGACAGCAGCACGAACAGGGTCAGCAACGACCGCCCGATGTCGCCGTACTGCTCGGGGTAGGTGTCGGCGAACATCAGCCAGCCGGCCATGCCGTAGACGTACAGGGTCACCACGGCCAGCGCGAGGAAGCCGGCGACGCCGGGCAGGCTGCGCAGCAACGCCGCCACGATCGTGCGGAGGCCGGGCGAGAACCGGACCAGCCGCAGCACCCGGGCCACCCGCACCACCCGCAGCAGCGCCGAGTCGCCGTGCAGCCCCGGGATGAAGATGGCGAGGGTGACCAGGAAGTCGAAGACGTTCCAGCCGTGCCGGAAGAACTCCTGCGGCCGCCGGCCGTAGGCGAGCACCCGGATGACGATCTCGACCACGAAGGCGACCCGGAACGCCAGTTCCAGCCCGTGCAGGACCGGCCCGGCCCGGCCCAGGTCCGGGTACGTCTCCAGGCCGAGCACCACCCCGTTGGCCATGATGAGCACGATGATGGCGACCTCGAACGGGCGGGACCGCACGACGCGGGCGCACCGGTCGGCCACACTGGACCGGTCCGGGGCGGACGCACCGGTGGCCCGCCGCTGGTCGGGCACGCGGGGACGACTCACCGGGCGGCGAGCGCCGACGCCACACCCGGTCGCCGGCCGCGCCGACCGGCCGATCGCGACTGTTCGGCGAGGGCCTTGGGCACGACGAGCATGGCGACAGCCTAGCGAGTGATCATGCCTCGGCGGATCCTCGGCACCGGCCACCCTCGCCGGTGAGCGTGATACCGCGGACCCATCGTGATGACTGTGCGATATCACCGAACCGGGCGACACGTCCGCGCCGGGAGGGTGCCGCGCCGGGTCAGCCCGCCGTCGCCGGCCACGGGGACGGGTCGTCGCGCAGCCGGCTGTAGAGGTAGCCGTCGCGCCACCGGCCGGCGCGGAACTCGCTGGCCCGGATCACGCCCTCGAACCGGAAGCCGGCCTTCTCCAGCGACCGCTGCTCGGCCGCGTTCTCCGGGTGGGTGCCGGCCTGGATCCGCTGCGCCGGGGTGTGCGCGAACAGGTAGTCGCAGAGCAGCGCCTGCGCCCGCCAGCCGATGCCCCGCCCGCGCCACTCCGGCAGCAGGGCGATGCCGATCTCCCAGTACCCGGCCGGCCCGGCGTACCGCCCGGCCCGGTAGCTGACGAAGCCGACCGCCCGCTCCGGGTCGACCTCGACGACCAGCCGCCCGTCGTCAGCGCCGAGGTAGCCGTCGGCGGCGAAGCGCCGGGCCGGGGCGGCGGCGTCCCGGAATCCGCTCCAGTCCAGCCCGATCAGGCCGGGCTCGCTGACGAAGCGGCGCAACATCGCCAGGTCCGGCTCGGCCACCGGGCGCAGCCGGACGGTGAGGCCGTCGGTCTCGTGCTCGATCCCGGCCAGCGATTCGTCCATTCGCGACACGCTAGCGGGCCACCGGCCGGCCCCGCCGCCCGGGTCAGACCGTCAGCAACACCTTGGTGCAGTCGTCCTGCTTCTTCTGGAAGATCTTGTAGCCCTTCGGCGCGTCGGCCAGCGGCATCCGGTGGCTGATGATGAAGCTCGGGTCGATCTCGCCCCGCTGGATCCGCTCCAGCAGCGGCCGGGTGTAGCGCTGCACGTGGCACTGTCCGGTCCGCATGATCAGCGACCGGTTCATGAAGGCCCCCATCGGGAACTTGTCCACGAACCCGCCGTACGCGCCGACCACCGAGACCACCCCGCCGCTGCGGCAGGACAGGATCGCCTCGCGCAGCGCGAAGGGCCGTTCCGTCTCCAGCCGCACCGCCTGCTTGGCCCGGTCGTACGCGTAGATCGCGGCGTTGCCGTGGTGCCCCTCCAGGCCGACCGCGTCGATGCACGCGTCCGGCCCCCGGCCGGCGGTCAGCTCGTTGAGCGCGTCGAGCACGTCGGTGTCCTCGTAGTTGATCGTCTCGGCGCCGGCGTGCTCGCGGGCCAGCCCCAGCCGGTACGGGTACCGGTCGATGACGATCACCCGGTCGGCGCCGAGCAGCCGGGCGCTGGCCGCGGCGAGCAGCCCGACCGGGCCGGCGCCCCAGACGGCGACCACGTCACCCGGCTTGATGTCGCACATCTCGGCGCCCATGTAGCCGGTCGGGAACACGTCGGCGAGCATCACCGCCTGCTCGTCGGGCACCTCGTCGGGGACCTTGATCGGGCCGACGTCGGCGAACGGCACCCGGGCGTACTCGGCCTGGCCGCCGGCGTAGCCGCCGAGCAGGTGGGAGTAGCCGAAGATGCCGGCCGGCGAGTGACCCATGACCTTCTCGGCGATGCCGGCGTTGGGGTTGGAGTTCTCGCAGACCGAGTAGAGGCCGCGCTGGCAGGAGGTGCAGTGCCCGCAGGCGATCGGGAACGGCACCACCACCCGGTCGCCGGGCCGCAGGTTGCGCACCTGCGGGCCGACCTCGACCACCTCGCCCATGAACTCGTGGCCGAGGATGTCGCCCTTGCGCATGGCCGGGATGTAGCCGTGGTAGAGGTGCAGGTCCGAGCCGCAGATCGCGGTGGAGGTGATCCGGACGATCGCGTCCCGGGCGTTCATGATCTTCGGGTCGGGCACGTCGATGACCTTGACGGTGTCCTTGCCCATCCACGCGGTGGCCTTCATCGGCTCTCCTTTCCGGGTCGGTCGGTCATCGGGTGGCGGCCGGCAGCGGCTGGGCCGGGCGTTGCATGACCTGCTGGCGGACCGAGATGCCGTCCGGGCTGCCCTCGGAGCGGACCACCTCGCCGGTCTCCAGCACCTGCTTGAACCGGCGCAGGTCGTCGCGGACCTGCTGCTCCGGCTCCTCGCCGAAGAGCTTGGCGACGGTCCGGCCGAGCGCGCCGCCCGGCGGGGCGTAGCGCAGCTGCACGCGGACCTCGGTGCCCCGGTCGCCGGGGGCCGGTACGAAGCGGACCCGGCCGGCGTTGGGCACCCGGGTGCCGGGCAGCGACCGCCAGGCCAGCGACCGGTTCGGCTGGTCGTCGATGATCTCCGCGTCCCACTCGACAGAGCGGCCGGCCGGGCCGCGGGCGACCCAGTGCGAGCGGCGCAGGTCCTCGGCGCGCACCGACTCCAGGTGGGACATGAACCGGGGCAGGTTCTCCACGTCCCGCCAGTACCGGTACGCCTCGGCGGGCGTGCGGTTGACGGTGACCGCCAGCTCCATCCGGATCAGTCGCTGCCGGGCCCGGTGGGCGCGGCTGGCCCGTACCGCGGTGACCAGGTCGACGGCGGCGATGCCGGCGACCACGGCGGTGGTGAGGGCGACCCGCCGGCGGCGCTCGCCGCCGCGGTCGGCCATCGCCCGACCGAGCAGGGTCAGGTCCATCGCGTCGCCGGCCACCCTGGTCCACGCCCAGCCGGCCGGCCGGCGTCCGGCGATCAGCCCGGCCGCGTGCGCCAGCTCGCGGGCGCCGACCGCCGGGATCACCGCGCGGGCCGCGGGTGAATCGTCCACTCCGGTCAGCCGCGCGAGGGGACCGGGCGCGGCGAGCGCGCCCGCGCCGAGCGCCAGGCTGAGCCAACCCAGCGCCCGGGGCAGCAGCGCGGTCGGCTCCGGCCCGTCCAGTTCGGGCAACAGCACCTCGTCGGACCTGTCCACGGTCTGCCTCCTCGGTCGGCACGAGGCCGCCCGGTGCGACGGCGGGCGGCCTGGCGGTGAATCCGCCACCGTGACGCTATGCCCCGGAAACGGGCCATGAACCCGATTCCGCCGAGGTGACCGGGACGGCTTGCCGGCCGGAGGCTCAGCGGCGGCGGTACGACCGGTCCAGCAGCTCGACCAGTTCGTCGGCGGCGCGGCCGCTGTCGAAGTCCGGTCGGGCCAGCTGCTCGGCGACGATGGCGTCGACCGCGCCGTTGACCAGCACGGCGAGCAGGTCCGGGTCGACGTCGGGGCGGTAGTCCCCGGTGGCCCGGGCGGCCTCGACGAGAGCCGCCACGCTCTGCCGGCGGCTCGGCGCGTCCGGCCGGTCGGTGACGCCGGTCTCCTCCGCGATGGCCTCGACGATCATCCGGGCGTGCTCGGGGTGCGCCCGCAGGTGGGCGACGAGCGAACGCACGTAGGCCGCCAGGGCGTCGGCCCCGGAGGCCGCCTCGACGGCCGCGCCGACCTCCGCGACCAGTGCCTCGATGGCCGCGGCGTAGGCGGCCCGCACCACCGCGTCCTTGGAGGGGAAGTGGTAGAGCACGGCCGCCTTGGACAGGCCCGCCGCCTCGGCGATGCGCGCCAGGGAGGTGCCGGCGTAGCCGTGCCGGGCGACCAGGTCGGTGGTCACCCGGATGAGCTGGGCACGCCGCGCCTGCTCGGTGAGGGTCAGCGGCCGGTCGGCGCGGTCCCTGCGGGTGGCGTCCGGTGTCATGCGGCGGTCCTCGGCTCTCGGGCGGTCGGCCCCGGCCAGCCTAGCCGGCCCGGCCGCCTGGCTGACCGGACGGTCGGTGTTTCTACCGCATGGTAGAAAATCTGACCGCTCGGTAGAATGGGGGACGCGAACGATCCATCGGAGATCACCACCGGAACCGAAGGTGAGCACCATGCGAGTACGCGTACCTCAGCTGCGGCATCGGCGGCGCTGGCTCCTCGGCGGCACCCTGGCCCTGGTCACCGCCCTGGCGGTGGCCGCCGGGCTCGCGCTGCACCAACCCTCGCCGGTCGGCTACTTCGTCTCCACCGAGGCGCAGGACCGCTTCGACCGGGCCTACCGGCGGGCGATGGCCGACCTGCCCACGCCGGACCGCACCCTCGACGTCCGGACCAGCTACGGCGTGGTCCGGGTCTACCACTTCGCCGGCGCCTCCCCCGCCGCCGACCCGCTGCTGCTGCCGGGCCGGGCCGCCCCCTCGCCGGTGTGGGCCGACAACCTGCCGGCGCTGCTGCGGCTGCGCAACGTGTACACGGTGGACCTGCTCGGGGAACCCGGGATGAGCGTCCAGCGCCGCCCGATCGGCTCGGCCGAGGACCACGCGCAGTGGCTGCACGAGCTACTGCGCGGGCTGCCCGAGCAGCGGCTGCACCTGGTCGGCCTGTCGATCGGCGGCTGGACGGCGATGAACCTCGCGGCGCACCGGCCGGAGAAGGTCGCCAGCGTCGTCCTGGTGGAGCCGGTCCTGGTCTTCACCGACCTGTCCTGGGCGGCGGTGCTCCGGTCGATCCCGGCGAGCGTGCGCTGGTTCCCCCGCTCCTGGCGGGACGACTTCGCCAGCTGGACGGCGAACGGCGCACCGGTCGAGGACGTCCCGGTCGCCGAGCTGATCGAGGCCGGGATGCAGTCGTACGTGCTGAGGCTGCCGACCCCCGACCGGCTCACCGACGAGCAGCTCGCCGGCGTGCGGGTGCCGGTGCTGACCCTGCTCGCCGGGAAGTCGCCGATGCACGACGCCGCGGTCGGGGCCGAGCACGCCCGCCGCGTCCTGCCCGACGGGGTGGTGAAGGTCTACCCGGACGCCTCGCACGCGATCAACGGCGAACACCCGGAGGAGATCGCCGCGGACATCGCCGCCCACCTGACCCGCGTCCGGTGACCGGGGGGCCGCCCGCCGACGCCGCGCCACGCGCGAACGCGCGACCAGGCCGCCGCGGTGGGGCAGGATGACCGGTGGCTGTCGAGTTCCCCGAGTGGTGAAGAGGTCACAGGCGCCATGGGTAGCCCGGAACTGGTCAGGTACGAGATCGGCGACGCCGAGCTGGCGGTGCGGTTGGCGGGCGACCGGCAGCAGCCGGCGCTGCTGCTGATCCACGGGTTTCCGGCCTCCTCGGCGTCGTTCCGGAACGTGATCGACACCCTCGCGCGGACCTGCTTCGTGATCGCTCCCGACCTGCCCGGGTTCGGTGGTTCCGCGCCGATCGACCGGCCCTCGTTCGCCCGGTTCGCGGACCTGGTCGGCGAGCTGCTCGCCCGACTCGACGCCCGGTCCTTCCACCTCTACCTGCACGACTACGGAGCGCCGGTGGGGCTCCACCTCGCCACCCGGGCGCCGGAGCGGGTCCGCGGCCTCATCGTCCAGAACGCCAACGCCCACACCAGCGGGATGGGGCCCACCTGGTCGGCCACCCGCGCCTACTGGGACGACCCCACCCCGGAACGGGCGGCCGAGGCGACCGCGCACCTGAGCTTCGAGGGGGTGCGCGACCAGTACGTGGGCGGCATACCCGGCGACCTCGCCGAGCGCGTCGACCCCCGGCTGTGGGCGGCGGACTGGCGGATCATGTCGCTCCCCGGCCGGCTGGAGACCAACCGCGCGCTGGTGCTCGACTATCGCCACCACGTCGCGCGCTTCGGGGAGATCTCCGACTACCTCGCTCGCTGGCAGCCACCCGCGCTGATGCTGTGGGGGCGGCACGACATCTTCTTCGACCTCGCCGAGACCCTCTCCTGGCTGAGGGCGCTGCCGCGGATGGAGGCACACATCCTCGACGGACCACACTTCCTGCTGGAGACCCACCCGGTCGAGTGCGCCGCCCTGATGGACGCCTTCATCCGCCGGGTGGAGGAGCAGCGCCGCCGGTGAGCGGCCGCCGGATCACCGGGCCGGGCCCACCAGCGTCGCGGCCTCCCGCAGCGCGGCGACCGCCGTCCGCACCGCCGGGGCGTGCTCGACCCCGTCGTGCACCACCGCGTGGATCGACCGGATCGGTGTCGGGCGGACGAGCCGCACGCAGGTCACGCCGGGGGGCAGGTGGGCCGCGCCGAGCGCGGGCAGCACCGTCGGGCCGATGCCGGCCGCGACGAAGGCGAGCGCCGTCGGGTAGTCGTGCGCCTCGACCCGGAAGGCCGGGCTGAACCCGGCGGCGGTGCAGGCCTCGATGAGGTTGTCGCGGCACCAGCCGCGGGCGAAGTCGTTGTCGACCCAGCCCTCGTCGGCCAGGTCGGCCAGGTCCACCTGCCCCTTGCCGGCGAGGCGGTGCCCGGCGGGGAGCACCGCCACGTAGGGGTCGTCGACCAGGTGCTCGGCGGTGAAGCCGGAGCCGGGGTCGAAGCCTGACCCGGCCACCACCACCTGGATGTCGGCGCGCTCCTCCCGGCTGTCCGGGATCTGTTCGCGCAGTCGCAGGTCGAGCCGGACACCGGGGTGCTCGGTGAGGATGCGCCGCACCACGAGCGGCATCCACGCCGCCCCGACCGACGCGAAGTACGCGACGGAGAGTGCGCCGGTGCGGCCGGCCCGCAGGTCGGCGACCAGCGACTCGGCCGCGCCGAGCCGGGCGAGCACCCGTTCGGCTTCGGCGGCCAGGGCGTGCCCGGCCGCCGTGGGCCGCAGGCCCCGCCCAGCCCGGGCGAGGAGGGTGAGGCCCGTCTCGCGCTGGAGCGCGGTGAGGTGCTGGCTGATGGCGGAGGGGGTGTAGCCGAGGTTGGACGCGGCCGCCTGGACGGACCCGGACGCCACGACGGAGCGGAAGACACGGAGACGGTGGACGTCGAGCATGCCACGACTATAAAGCTCGACTGAATCGTGGTGAAGATATGTTCACTGGTGCTGCACGGTAAGCCGCACGAGAATCACCACATGACCCGTACGCGCACCGCCAGCCTCGCCGCCCCGAGCCGCTCCGACGCCCGGCCCGCGGCGGCCGGAGACGCACCCACCGGCGTGCCGGCGGACTCCCGGCCCCGGTCGTGGCCGACCGTGGCCGCCGCCGGAATCACCGTGTTCCTGTGGGCGTCGGCGTTCGTCGGCATCCGCTTCGCCGGGCACGACTACTCCCCCGGCGCCATGGCGCTGGGCCGGATGGCGGTGGCGTCGGCCGCGCTGAGCGCGTTCGTGGCCCTCACCGCCGGCGTCCGGCGCGGGCGGGCGCCGCACGCCGTGCCGGGCCGCCGGGCCGCGCCGCCCCGGGGCGGCACCCTGGGACTGATCGCGCTCTGGGGCGTGGCCTGGTTCGGCGGGTACAACGTGGCACTCAACGCGGCCGAGCGGCTGGTCGACGCCGGCACGGCGGCACTGCTGGTGGCGATCGCGCCCATCCTCGTCGCGGTGGCCGCGGTCGCCGTCCTGGGCGAGCGGCTCACCGGCCGGCTCGGCGTCGGGGTGGTGGTCGCCTTCGCGGGGGTCGCCCTGATCGCGGCCGGCGGCTTCACCGGGCAGGCGGACAAGGTCGGCGTCGCGCTGGCGGTGCTCTCCGCCGTGCTGTACGCCTTCGGCGTACTGCTCCAGAAGCGCCTGCTGGCGCGGGTGGACGCCGTGACGATGACCTGGCTCGGCGCGCTGGCCGGGACGGTGGCCCTGCTGCCCTTCGCGCCCGCGCTCGTCGCGGAGCTCGCCGCGGCCCCGGCGCCGGCCACCCTGGGCATGCTCTACCTGGGGGTGTTCCCGACCGCTGTCGGCTTCCTCGCCTGGGGCTACGTGCTGTCCCGCTGGACCGCCGGCCGCACCACCGCCGCCACCTACCTGTCGCCGCCGGTGACCGTGCTGCTGTCGTGGACGCTGCTGGGCGAGGTACCGGCGCCGCTCGCGCTGCTCGGCGGCGCGCTCTGCCTGACCGGCGTGGTGTTCGCGACCCGCCGCTGACACCCTCGCGCCCGCCTCCCGATGTAAAACTTTCTAGACACGGTGTCAAGAACGCCTTACTTGACTGTGTCAAGGATTCTTTACATCGGGAGGCGGTCATGACGCACGAGGAGAAACGCGCCTGGATCATGCTGGTGGTCAGCGCGGTCGGCTACGCCGTCTACGCGACCGTCGTGCTGAGCCGGGTCGACGGCGGGCCACTCGCCGCCACCCCCTACGCCGGCGTTCTGCTGTGGACCATCGGCGGCGCGATCGTCGCGAGCATCGTGGCCGAGATCGCCATGGGCGTGGTGAACCCCCGGGCGTCCCGGGTCAGGGACGACCGCGACCGGGAGATCGGGCGGCTCGGCGACCACGTCGGCCAGGCGTTCGTCGTCATCGGCGCGGTGTCGGCGCTGCTCATGGCGCTGGCCGAGTGGGACTGGTTCTGGATCGCCAACGTCATCTACCTGTGCTTCGTCCTGTCGGCGGTGGTCGGCTCGCTGGCGAAGGTGATCGTCTACCGCCGGGGTGTCCCGCAGTGGTGAAGCCGACCCGCGTCACCAACAGCATCCGCGCGCTGCGCTTCGCGCACGACGAGATGACCCAGGCCGAGCTGGCCGAGCGGATCGGCGTGACCCGGCAGACGGTCATCGCCATCGAGCAGGGCCGCTACTCCCCCTCGCTGGAGATGGCGTTCCGGATCGCCCGCGTGTTCGGCGCGCGGCTCGACGACGTGTTCCAGTACCCCGAGGAGGCGGCACCGTGAAAGCCATCGTCCACGACAGCTACGGCCCGGCCGACGTACTCCGGCTCCGCGACATCGACCAGCCGGCCATCGGCGACGACGACGTCCTGGTCCAGGTCCGCGCCGCCGCGGTCGACCCCGGAGTGTGGATCTTCATGACCGGCCGCCCCTACCTGGCGCGACTGGCCAGCGGGTTGCGCCGGCCCCGGGTGCCGGTGCTCGGCCGGGACCTGGCCGGCGTGGTGGCCGCGGCCGGCGCCCGGGTGACCCGGTTCCGGCCGGGCGACGAGGTCTACGGCACCTGCCTGCGCGGCTCGTACGCCGAGTTCGCCAGCGCGCCGCAGCGGCGACTGGCCCACAAGCCGGCCAACCTGTCATTCGCGCAGGCCGCCGCGGCGCCGGTCTCCGGGATGACGGCGCTGCGCGCGGTCCGCGACAGCGGCCAGGTCCGCGCCGGGCACCGGGTGCTGGTCATCGGCGCGTCCGGCGGCGTCGGCTCCCACGCCGTGCAGATCGCCAAGGCGTACGGGGCGACGGTCACCGCCGTCTGCGCCCCGGCCCGGGCCGAGTTCGTCCGCTCCCTCGGCGCCGACGACGTCCTCGACTACACCAGCGAGGAGGTCGACCGCGACGGCCCGGTCTACGACGTGGTCATCGACACCGGCGGCGACCGGCCGTTCTCGCTGCTGCGCCGCGCCCTCACCCCGCGCGGGACGCTGGCGCTGGTCGGCGGCGCGTACACCAAGGGCCCGGTGCTCAGCGGCTACGACCGGCAGATGGTCCGCGCACCGCTGCTGTCCCTGTTCGTCGGCCAACGGCTGCGCAGCGTCAGCGCCGTGGAGCGGGCCGAGGACCTGGCGGAGCTGGGGAGGCTCATCGAGTCCGGCGCGCTCACCCCGGCGGTGGACCGCACCTATCCCCTGGCCGAGACGGCGGACGCGATCCGCCACCTCCGGGACGGTCACCCGGCCGGAAAGATCGTCATCACCATGCCCGAATTAACCGGTCGTTGACCAGCCGGGCCGGCTGTTAGCGTCGGGCGGTGTTCGCCACCGAACGGGTGCGACTGCGCCCACCCACGCCCGACGACGCGCCGAACCTGTTCCGCCTGAAGAGCGATCCCGAGCTGCACCTGATCACCGACGGCGAGCCGTTCCTGCCGCGCCACGTCGGCCAGCTCCGGGCCTGGCTGGAGCGGCAGGTCGTCGAGCCGGCCGACGGCCAGAGCCCGGTGCTGCTGCTGGCCGAGACCGTGGCCGACGGCACCTTCCTGGGCCGCGGCGTGCTGTGGGGGATCAACGCGTTCAACGGGTACGGCCACCTCGGCATCGCGCTGGTCCCCGAGGCGCGCGGCCAGGGATACGGGACCGAGGTGATCCACCTGCTCTGCCGGTACGGCTTCCGCAACCGCAACCTGCGCCGGCTGGAGCTGGAGACGCTGGCCAGCAACACGGCCATGCGGCGGACCGCGGAGGCGTGCGGCTTCACCCACGAGGGCACCCAGCGGGAGCGCGAGTACGACGGCGACGGCTTCGCTGACTTCGTGCTCTACGGCCTGCTCCGGCGCGACTGGAAGCCGTAACCGGGCGGTCCTTCCGGGAGGGCGGGATAGCCTACCTGCGGCGCCGCGATCCGCGTGACCGGAGGAGTCGATGCTGGGATGACGGCAGAGCGACCGATGCCCACACAGGACGACGTGCTCGGGTACTTCCACACGCTGTCGAACTGGGGACGGTGGGGCGACGACGACCAGCTCGGGACGCTGAACCACATCACCGACGACGTCCGGCTGGCGGCGGCGCGGGCCGTACGCCACGGCAGGAGCGTGTCGTGCGCCTGGGAGGTCGCCGCACCGGAGGAGATGGAGCGGTCGACGACGACGTGCCCGTGCGCCGCCGACATGCCGGGTGCCGAGAACATGCCGCCCGCCTTCCACGCCGACCGGCGCTGGGGCTTCTCGTCCGAACGGCTCGGCATCATGTTCCACGGCAACACCGTCACCCACCTCGACTCGCCGTGCCACATCTTCTGGGACGGCACGATGTACAACGGGCGGTCGCACTCGTTGGTCGACGCCGCCACGGGATCGGGGTGGGCGGCCGTCACGGCGGCGGCGAACGGGATCGTCACGCGTGGTGTCCTGCTGGACGTCGCGAGGGTCCGTGGTGTGCCGTGGCTGGAACCGGGGCAGGGTGTGTGTCCCGACGACCTGGAGGAGGCCGAGCGTCGCCAGGGGGTGCGGGTGCGACCCGGCGACGCGGTACTGCTGCGGACCGGCTACGGCCGCTTCCGGCACGAGTCCGGTGCGGCCAGTGGGTTCACGCAGGCCGGCTGGCACGCGTCCTGCCTGCCGTGGCTGCACGAACGGGAGGTCGCGCTGATCGGCGCGGACACCCCGCAGGACGTCCAGCCGTCGGGGTACGACGACGTGCTGATGCCGGTGCACGCCGTGAGCCTCGTCGCGATGGGGCTGTGGCTGCTCGACAACTGCGACCTGGAGGCGTGCGCGACGACGGCCGCCGACCTCGGCCAGTGGGACTTCCAGCTCGCGGTCGCGCCGATCCGCTTCGCCGGTATCTCCGGCAGCCCGGTGAACCCGATCGCCACCTTCTGACCTGACGTACCCCGTCAGGCCGGCCGCCCGCGATCCTGTTCACCCACGCCGCCCGGTGTCGATCCCGGTCACGAGCGGGCGTGGCATGGCGGTAAACCGGGTTGTGGGTGCGGGTGGGCGCGCGAGATCGTTTGAGGCGGCACCCTGCCGCACCTGTTGGAGGACTTCAATGGCCGACCTCGCGCCCGCATCGCTGCCCGCCCCGCCCTACTACGCGGTCGTGTTCACCTCCGTGCGGACCGCTGGCGACAACGGCTACCGGGACCGGGCCGAGCAGATGCTGAAGCTGGCTGCCGACCAGCCGGGATTCCTCGGGGTCGATTCGGCTCGGGGTGCGGACGGTCTGGGGATCACGGTGTCGTACTGGCGAGACGAGGAGTCGATCGCGGCCTGGCGGGCTCACGCGGAGCACGCCCCGGTCCGTGCCCACGGGCGGGAGCACTGGTATGCCTCGTTCGCGGTGCACGTAGCCAAGGTCGAGCGCGCCTACGGTTTCACCCGCCCAGCAGGTCGGTAGGCGCCGCCGCGGTTTCACCGCCGCCACTTTGGACGCCCCGGCCGGCCTGTTCCTTCCGCCCCTGCGTCTCGCGCAGAAGCTGGACGGTCCGGCAGCTGCGGCTGGAGCAGGACGACAGTTGTCACGATTGGTAATCGCCCGAGCACTCGGCAACTATTGTCGATCGTTCACAGTGACGTCGGCACAGTGGATGCGGAGGGGCGAGGGCGAGATGGCCGGTAACGTTCGCACGGGAGAGGTCGATGAACTGACGTTCATCAACCCGACGGGTCTCTACGATCCTCGGCCGAACGCGTACTCCCATCTTGCGGTGTTCCCGGCCGGCTGGCGGATGATCCTTCCGGCCGGACAGGGCGGCGAGACCGCGGACGGCAACCTGGTGGCGGACTTCGGGACGCAGCTCCGGCAAGCGCTGACGAACACGGAGACCGTGCTCGCGGCCGCCGGCGCCACGATGTCGGACGTGGCGAAGTTCAACCTGCTCATCGTCGACCACGACGAGGAGAAGTTCGGGGTGGTGAAACAGGAGTTCGGTCGGGTGTGGGGTGACCGCAAGCCGGCATGGACGCTGATCCCGGTGCCCGCCCTGGCGTTGCCCGGCATGCTGGTGGAGATCGACGTCATCGCTGTGGTGCCGCGCTGAGAGAACAGCTCACAGCGCCACTATCGCCGCCGTCTCCGCCGGTAGCTCGATGCGGTCGCGCATCACCGTTACCCCGTCCCCGGTCGCCAGCAGCACCCGCCGCGCCACCCCGGGCAGCGTGATCCGCTGCGGCTTCCCCGCCAGGTTCGCCGCCACCAGGCACTCCCCCCGCCGCATCACCAGGAACTGGTCCCCGTGCCGCACGTCCACCGCCGACAGCCGCGGATCCGACAGGTCGGCCCGCGACTTCCGCAGCGCGATCAGCCGCCGGTAGAACTCGTACATCTCCCGGTGCTCCGGCTTGTCCAGCTCCGCCCAGTCCAACCGCGACCGCAGGAACGTCTCCGGATCCTGCGGATCCGGCACGTCAGCCGAGGCCCACCCGTGCGAGGCGAACTCCCGCTTGCGCCCAGCGGCAACGGCAGCAGCAAGCTCCGGTTCGGGATGCGACGTGAAGAACTGCCACGGCGTGGAGGCCGCCCACTCCTCCCCCATGAACAGCATCGGCGTGAACGGCGCCGTCATCAGCAGCGTCGCGCCCACCCGCAGCAGCGCAGGCGACAGCGAAGCCGAGAGACGATCACCAACCGCCCGGTTCCCGATCTGGTCGTGGTTCTGCAAATAAGCCACTAACCGGTGCCCGGGCAGCCGCTGGCGATCCACCGGCCGCCCGTGGTGCCGCTGCCGGAACGACGACCAGGTGCCCGCGTGGAAGAACCCGCCGGTCAGCACGTCGGTCAGCGCTTCGAGGGACCCGAAGTCCCCGTAGTAGCCCTGCCGCTCTCCCGTCAGCAGCGTGTGCAGCGCGTGGTGGGCGTCGTCGTTCCACTGGGCGTGCAGGCCGTACCCGCCGGCCTCGCGGGGCGTGATGAGCCGCGGGTCGTTGAGGTCGGATTCGGCGATCAGCGACAGCGGCCGGCCCAGGTGCGTCGACAGCGCCTCGACCTCGACGGTCATCTCCTCCAGCAGGTGCGTGGCGCGGGAGTCGGGCATGGCGTGCACGGCGTCCAGCCGCAGGCCGTCGACGTGGTAGTCGCGCAGCCACATCAGCACGGAGTCGATGATGTAGCGGCGTACGCCGTCGGAGTGCGGCCCGTCCAGGTTGACGGTGCGGCCCCACGGGTTGCTCTGCTCGCTGAGGTACGGCGCGAACATCGGCGCGTAGGCCCCGGAGGGGCCGAAATGGTTGTAGACGACGTCGAGGATCACCCCCAGCCCCTTGGCGTGGGCGGCGTCGACCAGGCGTTTCAGCCCGTCCGGCCCGCCGTAGGGCTCGTGCGGGGCGAACCAGCAGACCCCGTCGTACCCCCAGTTGTGCTCGCCGTTGAAGGCGTTGACCGGCAGCAGCTCGATCAGGTCGACGCCCAGGTCGACCAGGTGGTCGAGCTTGCCGATCGCCGCGTCGAAGGTGCCCTCGGGGGTGAACGTGCCGACGTGCAGCTCGTACAGGACGCTGCCGGGCAGTTGCCGGCCGGTCCACGACGCGTCGGTCCAGGGGAACGAGGAATGGGAGTAGAGCCGGCTCGGCCCGTGCACGCCGGCCGGCTGCCAGGCCGAGCGGGGGTCGGGCAGGGGTTGGTCGTCGTCGTCGAGGAGGAAGGCGTAGTCGGTGCCGGGGCCGGCGCCGGGCACCTCGACCCGCCACCACCCGCCCGGGCCGGGGCGCATCGCGCGGTCCGCGTCGCCGGTCAGGCGCAGCCGGACCCGGGTGGCGTCCGGCGCCCACACCGCGAATTCGGTCATGACGCAGCCTCCACGGACTCGGTGGTGGGAGCCAGCAGCGCGACGGGATAGGTGCTCAGCAGATCATGAAGGAGCAGCTCAGACCCACTGTAGACCCGACCGGTGAACATGTCCCTAACTCGATGAACAGAAATCGACAGGGTGGTGCCGCGCCACCCGCCGGCGGCGGCCAGCCGCAGCGGCAGCCGGGTCGCCACCGCTGTCGCGCCACCCCGGTCGAAGGCCACCACGTGCCGGGCGGCCGGCCCGCGCACCGGCACCGGCCGGTAGCCGGTGAACAGCTCCGGGCGGTCCCGCCGCAGCCGCAGGGTCCGCGACACCACCAGCAGCTTCGCCGCCCCGCCGGCGTCGACCGCCGGCCGCCAGCCGGCGTCGAGCCGGGCCAGCAGCTCCCGGCGTACGGCGAAGTCGACCGGCCGCCGGTTGTCCGGGTCGACCAGGGAGTTGTCCCACAGCTCGGTGCCCTGGTAGGTGTCCGGCACCCCGGGCATGGCCAGCTGCACCAGCTTCTGCCCGAGTGAGTTGGACCAGCCCGCCGGGGTGATCTCGGCGGCGAAGGCACCGATCGAAGCGTTCAGGGCGGCGTCGTCGTACATCGCGTCGACCAGCGCGTGCATGGCCCGCTCGAACGCCGGGTCGGGGTCGGTCCAGCTGGTCGACGCGGCGGCCTCCCGGGCCGCCTTCTCGGCGTACGCGTGCAGGCGCTCGCGCTCGATCGGCCAGGCGCCGACGGCGGTCTGCCACAGCAGGTGCGCGAAGGCCGGGTCCGGCAGCGGTACCCGTGCCATCCAGTCGCCCACCAGCGACGCCCAGCGCTCCGGCAGCTCCGACAGGACGGCCAGCCGGGCCCGCACGTCCTCCGACCGCTTGGTGTCGTGGGTGGAGAGCGTGGTCAGGCTCGCCGGCCAGCGCACCTGCCGGGCGGTGGCGAACCGGTGGAACTCGGCCGGCGGCACGCCGAAGTGCGCCGGGCTGCCGCCGACCTCGTTGAGCGCCACGAACCGGCTCCACCGGTAGAACGCGGTGTCCTCCACGCCCTTGGCCATCACCGCGCCGGTGAACTGCGGGAACCGCTGGGCCAGCTCGTCGTCGGGGTCGCGCAGCCGGCGGGTGAGCGCGTCCAGGGCGCCGGTGAGGTCGGGGCGGCGCCGGCCGGCCTCGGCGCGGGCGGCGGCCAGGTGCCGGGCGCCCTCCGGCGGGTAGCCCCGGTACACCGGGAAGGCGGCGGCGAGTTCGGCCAGCGCCGACCGGGCCGCGGCCGGCTCCACCTCGGGGGCGAGCGCGGCCAGCCGGGTCAGCTCGGCGGCGAGCAGCCGGGTGGCCGCGGCCAGCTTGGTGTCGTGGGTCAGGTCCTGCCACGAGGTGGGGTGCCCGACCAGCCGGGTGTCCAGGGCGGTGAAGTCGGCTTCGGCGTCCGGGTCGACGAAGAGGCCGCCGACGGCGGCGAGGGCGTCGTAGCCGGTGGTGCCGTCCACCGGCCAGTCCGGCAGCTCCTCGCCGTACTCAAGGATCTTCTCCACCACCAGCCAGGCGCCCGGCGCGGCCGCCCGCAGCCGGGCCAGGTAGCCGGCCGGGTCGCGCAGCCCGTCGGGGTGGTCGACCCGGATGCCGTCTACCTCGCCGGCCGCCGCCCAGCGCAGGATCTCGGCGTGCGTGGCGGCGAAGACCTCCGGGTCCTCCACCCGCAGCCCGGCCAGGTCCGAGACGGCGAAGAACCGGCGGTACGTCAGCTCGGCGTCACCGCGCCGCCAGGAGACCAGCTCGTAGTGCTGCCGGTCGTGCACCTGGCGGGGCGTGCCCTCGCCGGTGCCGTCGGCGATCGGGAAGCGGTGCTCGTGGTAGCGCAGCTCGCCGTCGGCCAGCTTGAGGTCGTCGAGGGCGTGCGGGTTGTCGGCGAGCACCGGCAGCAGCAGCCGGCCGCGCTCCCAGTCGATGTCGAACCAGCCCGCGTACGCCGACTCGCGGCCCCGGCGCAGCACGTCCCACCAGGCCGGATTGGCCGCCGGCACGGCCACCCCGGCGTGGTTCGGCACGATGTCCACGACCAGGCCGAGGCCGGCCGCCCGCAACGCCCGCACCAGGCGTTGCCGGCCGGACTCGCCGCCCAGTTCCGGGTTGACCGCCCGGTGGTCGACCACGTCGTAGCCGTGTGCGGAGCCGGGCGTGGCGGTCAGCAGCGGCGCGCTGTACAGGTGGCTGACGCCGAGGTCGGCCAGGTAGTCGGCGAGGCCGGCGGTGGCGGCCAGGTCGAAGCCGGGGCGGACCTGCACGCGGTAGGTGGCGCGAGGGGTGGTCGCCATGTCAGGCCGTCCTCTCCAGCACCACCACGCAGCGGTCCGGGACGGTCAGCGCGCCGCCGGCCTCGACCACCGCCGTCTTCTCCGGTTCCGGTTCGGCGGTGCTGATCACCACTTCCCAGCGCTGCCCGAACTCGGGACCGGGCAGGGTGAAGTCCAGCGGCGCGTCGTGGGCGTTGAAGCAGAGCAGGAAGGAGCTGTCGACGTGGCGCTGGCCGTACTGGCCGCGTTCGCGGATGCCCTCGCCGTTGACGAAGAGCGCCACCGAGCGGCCGAAGTCGTTGCCCCAGTCCTCGCCGGTCATCTCCCGCCCGTCCGGGGTGTACCAGGCCAGGTCGGGCAGGGGTTCGTCGACCAGCCGGGAGCGCACCGGCAGGCCGGTGAAGAACCGGCGGCGGCGGAACACCTGGTGCCGGCGGCGGAAGGCGACCAGCTTGCGGGTGAACTCCAGCAGCTCGGCGTCGGCGCCGTCCCAGTCGATCCAGGCCAGCTCGCTGTCCTGGCAGTAGGCGTTGTTGTTGCCCCGCTGGGTGCGGCCCAGCTCGTCGCCGTGGCCGATCATCGGCACGCCCTGGGAGAGCATCAGGGTGGCCAGGAAGTTGCGCCGCTGCCGGGCCCGCAGGGCGAGCACCGCCGGGTCGTCGGTGGGCCCCTCCACGCCGCAGTTCCAGGACCGGTTGTGGCTCTCGCCGTCCCGGTTCTCCTCGCCGTTGGCCTCGTTGTGCTTGTCGTTGTACGACACCAGGTCGGCCAGGGTGAACCCGTCGTGGCAGGTGACGAAGTTGATGCTGTGGAACGGGCGGCGCCCGTCGTCCTGGTAGAGGTCGGCCGAGCCGGAGATGCGGGAGGCGAACTCCGCCAGGGTGGCCGGCTCGCCGCGCCAGAAGTCGCGCACGGTGTCCCGGTACTTGCCGTTCCACTCGGTCCACACGGGCGGGAAGTTGCCCACCTGGTAGCCGCCGGGGCCGACGTCCCACGGCTCGGCGATCAGCTTGACCTGGCTGACCACCGGGTCCTGCTGCACCACCTCGAAGAAGGTGGAGAGGCGGTCCACCTCGTAGAACTCCCGGGCCAGGGTGGCGGCCAGGTCGAAGCGGAAGCCGTCGACGTGCATCTCGGTCACCCAGTAGCGCAGCGAGTCCATGATCAGCTGTAGCGAGTGCGGGCTGCGTACGTTGAGGCTGTTGCCGGTGCCGGTGTAGTCGACGTAGTAGCGCCGGTCGTCCTCGCTGAGCCGGTAGTAGCTGGCGTTGTCGACGCCCTTGAAGCTCAGCGTCGGGCCGAGGTGGTTGCCCTCGGCGGTGTGGTTGTAGACCACGTCGAGGATGACCTCGATGCCGGCGGCGTGCAGCGCCTTCACCATGCCGCGGAACTCCTGCACCTGCTGGCCGAGCCGGCCGAGCGCGGAGTAGCCGTGGTGCGGGGCGAAGAAGCCGATGGTGTTGTAGCCCCAGTAGTTGCGCAGTCCCAGGTCGGCCAGCCGGTGGTCGTGCACGAACTGGTGCACCGGCATCAGCTCGATGGCGGTCACCCCGAGCCGGGTCAGGTGCTCGATCATCGGCGGCGAGGCGATGCCGGCGTACGTGCCGCGCAGCTCCTCGGGGATGTCGGGGTGGCGCATGGTCAGGCCGCGCACGTGCGCCTCGTAGATCACCGAGTGGTGGTACGGGGTGCGCGGCGGGGCGTCGTTGCCCCAGTCGAAGTACGGGTTGACCACCACCGACTTGGGCATGAACGGCGCCGAGTCGGTGGTGCTCATCCGCTCCGGGTCGCCGTGCTCGTAGTCGTAGACCGCCGGGTCCCAGGTGACGTCGCCGTCGATCGCCTTGGCGTACGGGTCGAGCAGCAGCTTGTGCGGGTTGCAGCGCAGCCCGTTCGCCGGGTCGTACGGGCCGTGCACCCGGTAGCCGTACCGCTGCCCGGGCTCGATGCCCGGGACGTAGGCGTGCCAGACGTAGGCGTCCACCTCGCGCAGCTCGACCCGCCGCTCGGCCCCGACGTCCCACTCGTCGAAGAGGCAGAGCTCGACCCGCTCGGCCACCTCCGAGAAGATCGCGAAGTTGGTGCCCATCCCGTCGTAGGTGGCCCCGAGGGGATAACGCTCACCCGGCCAGACCTGCATGTCGCTCCTTCGGCGCAAGATCATGAGCGCACCACGCACCATGAGCACACCACGCGGCGAGGCCGGCGGTGCGCACGCCGGGTATTGCCCCGCCCGCTCCGCGGCCAATCCACCCGTTCGGCCGATGACCGTAATCCGCCCGACTGATCCGCGTTGAACCCTTCGGGTGGCGTCCGTCACCTTGGCCCTTTTCGAGATGCGGGATCGGCGCCGATGCCTTTTGCTTGTTCGCGGGACGCGCCCGCGCGTCGCCGCCTCGGCCCTCGGCCACCCTTCCTTCCACTCCGCCGGCACCGGCGCCGGCGCGTTCCAGCCTGCATGGACGGAGATTGATGTGACCACGCTGCGGGTCGGCGAGCCGCTCGCCACCGCCTCGGACCGCACCTGCCGGCCCACCCCGACGTCCCGCCCCGCCATCCCGCAGCCCGCCACCGGCGGCGTGGCCCCGCCGTCCCGGCGCATCCTGATGCTGTCCTGGGAGTACCCGCCGGTGCTCGTCGGCGGCCTCGGCCGCCACGTCCACGCCCTCTCCGTCGCCCTCGCCGCCGCCGGCCACCAGGTCACCGTCGTCACCCGCCACGCCGACGGCGCACCCCTGGAGGAATACGCCGACGGCGTCCGCGTCATCCGCGCCGCCGAAGACCCCGTCACCTTCCCCCTGGCCACCAACAGCCTGCTGGCCTGGACCATGGCCTTCAACCACACCCTCACCCGCGCCGCCCTGCGCGCCACCGACACCGCCCACTACGACGTCATCCACGCCCACGACTGGCTCGTCGCACACACCGCGATGACCCTGCGCGATCACCTGGACGTCCCGCTGGTCAGCACCATCCACGCCACGGAGGCCGGCCGGCACCAGGGTTGGCTGCCGGAGGAGATGAACCGCACCATCCACGGCGTCGAGCACTGGCTCAGCACCGAGTCGACCCGGGTGATCGTCTGCTCGGGTTACATGCGTGACGAGGTGGGCGCGCTCTTCGGCGTGCCGGGCGGCCGGGTCGACGTGGTGCCCAACGGCGTCGAGCCGCGGCGCTGGCGGGCGCCGGCGGCCGCGATCGCCGCCGCCCGGGATCGGTTCGCCGGCACCGGACCGCTGGTCACCTTCGCCGGCCGGCTGGTGTACGAGAAGGGCGTGCAGCACCTGCTCGCCGGGCTGCCCCGGCTGCGGGAGCGGCACCCCGGGCTGCGCGTGGTGATCGCCGGCGACGGGCCGTACCGCGGCGAACTGGAGGCGGACGTGCACCGGCTCGGCCTCGGGGCCGCGGTGAGCATGCCCGGTTTCCTCGGCGGCACCGACCTGCCCGCGGTGATGGCGGCGTCGGACTGCTTCGCGGTGCCGAGCATCTACGAGCCGTTCGGCATGGTGGCGCTGGAGGGCGCGGCGGCCGGGGCGCCGCTGGCGGTCTCCGCGACCGGCGGGCTGGCCGAGATCATCGAGCCCGGGGTCACCGGGATGACGTTCCGGCCGCACGACCCGGACGGGCTGACCGACGCCGTGCACGCCCTGCTGTCGGACCGGGAGCGGGCCCGCGCGCTGGCCCGCCGGGCCCGGGCGATGGTGCACGAGCAGTACGGCTGGGCGGCCATCGCGCAGCGCACCGCGGCCACCTACGCGGCGGCGATCGCCGGCGCCCCCGCCTTCACCGCCGAACGCGCGGCGCAGCGGATGGCCCAGGGCCACCAGCTCCCGGCCATCGCCGAGGGCAACCTCCTGGCCGCCGCCGGCCTGCGCTGACCCGCACGGACCGGACAGCTCGACCGACCGCACCCCAACCGTGTCGAGCTGCCCTCACCGACGGGGCAGCGACGAACCGCACCCGACCCTGTCGAGCTGCCCCCACCAACGGGGCAACGCGACCAACCCGCACGCCGACCCCGTCGAGCTGCCCGCGCGGACGGGGCGATGAATCCGCCGCGTCCCCACGTGCGTGGTCTCATCGGCGGGGCAGCTCGACAGGGCGCGAGCAGGGGTACAGGCCCCCCGCACGACGGAACAGGCCGCCGACCCTCACGAGGGTCGGCGGCCTGTTCGACGCGGTGGTCAGCGCTCGGTGAGCGGCAGGTAGTCGCGCTGCGGGGAACCGGTGTAGACCTGCCGGGGGCGGCCGATCTTGGTCTCCGGGTCGTTGATCATCTCGCGCCACTGGGCGATCCAGCCGGGGAGCCGGCCCAGCGCGAAGAGCACCGTGAACATCTTGGTCGGGAAGCCCATGGCCTTGTAGATCAGGCCGGTGTAGAAGTCCACGTTCGGGTAGAGCTTGCGGGAGACGAAGAAGTCGTCCGCCAGGGCGATCTCCTCCAGCTCCATCGCGATGTCCAGCAGCGGGTCCGGCTTGGCCATCCGGCCGAGCACGTCCTGCGCCGCCTTCTTCACGATCGCGGCCCGCGGGTCGTAGTTCTTGTAGACCCGGTGGCCGAAGCCCATCAGCTTGACGCCGTCCTGCTTGTCCTTGACCTTGCGGACGAAGGAGCGTACGTCGTCGCCCTCGGCCTGGATCTTCTCCAGCATCTCCAGCACTGCCTGGTTGGCGCCGCCGTGCAGCGGGCCGAACAGCGCGTTCACGCCGGCGGAGACCGAGGCGAAGAGGTTGGCGTTGCTGGAGCCGACCAGCCGCACGGTCGAGGTCGAGCAGTTCTGCTCGTGGTCGGCGTGCAGGACGAAGAGCATGTCCAGCACCTTGGCCATCACCGGGTCGACCTCGTACGGCTCGGCCGGCACGCCGAAGGTCATCCGCAGGAAGTTCTCCACGTAGCCCAGCGAGTTGTCCGGGTACAGCAGCGGCTGGCCGATCGACTTCTTGTACGCGTACGAGGCGATGGTGGGCACCTTCGCCATCAGCCGCACGGTGGACATCTCCACGTGCGAGGAGTCGAACGGGTCCAGGCTGTCCTGGTAGAAGGTGGAGATCGCGCTGACCGCCGAGGAGAGCACGGCCATCGGGTGCGCGTCGCGCGGGAAGCCGTCGAAGAAGCGGCGCATCTCCTCGTGCAGCAGCGAGTGCCGGCGGATCCGCTCGCTGAACTCGGTCAGCTGCTGCTCGGTCGGCAGTTCACCGTAGATCAGCAGGTAGGAGACCTCCAGGAAGGAGGACTTCTCGGCCAGCTGCTCGATCGGGTACCCCCGGTACCGCAGGATGCCCGCGTCGCCGTCGATGTAGGTGATCGCGGACGAGCAGGCCGCGGTGTTGACGAAACCGGGGTCGTAGGTCGTCAACCCGGTTTCCTTCAGCAGCTTGCCCACCCCGATACCGGCGGGGCCCTCGACCGCGGACTTCACCGGCATCGACAGCTGCCCACCGGGGTGATCGAGCTTGACTTCCGTCATGTGGTTCCTCGCTTTGCCGGCAGATCTACGTTGAATTGCCTTCGCTTCTACCGTATTCGCGGTTCCCGGGACACCGCCCACCGTGGTTCGGCGGTGAGGCATGCGTCACCCGATTCCCGACCAGCCAGCGGGGAAACCCGACCCGCCACCCACCCGGCCCGGGCCGGACCGCCGTGGGAGCGCGCCCGGGCTCGGCCTGGAAACGCGGCGGCCAGGCGCGGGGAACGGGTCCGGCGCGCGGGTGGGTCAGGAGAGGGCGAGCCGGCGCAGCCCGCCGTCGGCGGCGACCTGGTAGACGTCCAGCCGGTTCGCGCCGGCCTGGAAGAGCCGGTCGTCGGCGAGCAGGGCGGCGAAGCGCCGGCCGCCGGCGTCGCGCGGGGCCACCGGGACCACCGCGCCGACCCGGCCGTTGACCGCGACCGCCAGCAGCGTGCCGTCCGGCACCTGGTCCGGCACGTCGCCCCAGACCAGCGCCGGCAGGCGGCCGGTGTCCGGGTCGACGTCGGCGAACGCGGCCAGGTCGCCCACCCGGGCCGAGCCGCCGGCCGGCCGGTCCCCCACCGTCGTGCCGACCAGCGGGTGGGTCGCCGGCGGCGGGAGCGGGTCGGGCACCCCACCGGGCAGCGGGACGGGCTGCCCGGGCCGGTCGTAGAAGTGCTTCGCCGCGTCGCGCGGCGCCTGCCGGGCGGAGCGCCCGTCGACCGGCCGGGGCAGCCGGATGGCGGCCTCGTCGGCGACGGTGGGCAGCAGGTCGACGTGTTCCCAGTTGCGGTCGTCGACCCGGCCGGCCCGCTGCCCGGGTGACTTGACGAAGAGCGGCACCCAGGCCACCTCGTCCGGGGCGGCCCGGATGGCGTCCATCCCGCGGCCCTGGAAGCCCTGGGTGAAGCTCACCCCGTGGTCGGCGGTGACCACCAGCAGGGCCTGGTCGTAGAGGCCGGTGGCGCGCAGCGTCCGCAGCGTCTCGCCGATCAGCCGGTCGGTGTAGGCGAGCTGCGCGAGGTGCCGCTGCCGGGCCAGGTCCACCCAGCCGGCCCCTTCGTTGGGCAGGTCCTCGGGCGCGTCGTAGCGCGCCCCGGAGGGCAGGTACGCCCACGGCGAGTGCGGCATCAGCAGGTGCAGGAAGTGCAGCGTCGGCCGGTCGGCGGGCTTGAGGCCGGCCAGGAACGCGGTGAACCGGGCCGGCTGGTTGTCGTCCAGGCTGTCCCAGCGGAACTTCGGGTCGGCCGGGACCGGTTCGGCGGCGTCCAGGCCCGCCTCGGCGCGGGTGCGTTCCCGGTAGGAGTCCTCCGGGTCGATCCGGCTCTCCACCGGCGCGGTCAGCTGCCCCAGCAGCCGGCCGGTCTCCCGGACCAGCACGCCGAGCCCCTGCTGCGGGCTGACCGGCTGGTCGCAGCGGCTGGGCGGGCAGAGCCGGGTGATGCTCTCCTCGGCCCGGACGTCGTAGAGCCCGCCGAAGGCGGTGAAGAGGTTGTCCGGGTACTGCGAGTAGTGCGGGGCCACTTCGCGCTGCGGGTAGCGGCCGGTGAGCATCGCCGGCAGCGCGTACGGCGTCCAGCCGCTGACCCCGGTGGCGTTGCGGTACCAGGTGGAGCCGGCGGCCAGCTCGGCGAAGTGCGGGAACCGGGTCGCGTCGACCCGCCCGTCCGGACCGAGCAGGCTGACCAGCGGCAGCTCGTCGAGGATCAGCATGACCACCGGCGGATGCCGGCCGCCCTGCGCCGCGCCGGCCGCGCCGCCCTCGCCGCGCGGCAGCACCACCGCCGACGCGGGCGAGACGAACAGGAACAGCCCGACGAAGACCAGCGGACCGGCCGCCGCCACCCGCAACACCCGCCCGGGCGCCCGCCACCGCCGGTGCGCCGCCGCCCCGGCCGCGCCGGCCACCGCCGCCGCCAGCAGCAGCGGTACGCCCCGCAGCCCGGTGACGTGCCGGCCGGCCTGCACGGCCAGCGCGGCGAGCAGCAGCCCGACCAGCAGGGTGTGGGTGGCGGCGCGGGCGGCCCGGCCGGCCAGCCGGGTCAGCGCGCCGAGCAGCGCCACGGCCAGCGTGGGCGCGACCGCGATCAGCGCCACCAGCAGCAGGATCTCGCCCCGGTCGGCGCGGTGGAACAGGAAGAAGTCCGGGCTGCGCCCGAGCACGTCGAGCAGCGGCTGGGTGACCACCAGCCCGACCAGCGCCGCCACCTCCAGCAGCCGGGCCAGCTCGGCCCGCCACCCCGCCGCCGGTTCCCGACCCCTGCTCGCCGGTCCGGGCACGGGCGGGTCCCCGGCCGCGGGCGCGCGGGCCGGTCGGGCCGAGGGCGTGGGCCGATCCCCCTCCGGAGATCCGACCGCGGGTGTGGGCGTGGCACGGGGCGCGAGGGCCGGACCGGCCGGATCCGGCGGGTTCGGTCGCGGGTCGGTCGGGCCGGGCGGCGGGGCGGGTGGCGGTTCAGCCACCCACGACCACCGCGTACAGGGTCCGGGTGCCCGACGGCAGCTCCAGCCGGCGCTCGATCCGGCCGCGCGCGCCGAGCAGCCGCTCGAACGCGTCGCGCCGGTAGTCGGGGAAGAGCCCGTCGGGCTTGTTGGCCAGCAGCCGGCGGGCCATCGGGTCGTCCGGATGGACGAACTCCACCACGATCCGCGCGCCGGGCGCGCAGAGCCCGGCGAGGAAGTCCACCACCTCGGGCAGCGGCACGTTGCGGCCGATCGCGAGGTGGTGCACCACGGCCAGGGCGAGCACCACGTCGGCGGCCGCCCGGTCGGCGAACCCGGCCCGCTCGACGCTCCGCCAGCCGCCGCCCGGTGAGGGGTCGGCGAGGTCCATCACCAGCGGCAGGACGCGCCGCTCCCCCTCGGCGCGCAGCGCCCGGTACAGCTCGTCCACCACGGCCGGGTCCTGTTCCACGGCGACGACGTACTCGGCGTGCCGGGCGGCGAGCCGGGCGTACCGGCCGTCGTTGGCGCCGAGGTCGAGCACCAGCCGGGCGTGCGGGGTGGCGGCCAGCGCCCCGGCCACGAACGCCTCCTTGGCGGCCCGGTCGCCGGCCGAGTAGCCGCAGGTGCGCTGGTACGCCGACCAGTGGCTGGCGGTGCCCGGCGGGTCCAGCCGGCGGACGAGCTTCTCGAGGCCGCGTACGGTGGCCAGCCCCAGCTCCCGCGAGTAGCCGGCGGCCCGGAGCCGGTCCCGGGTGTCGGCGGTGCTGGTGTCGGCGTGCCGGCTCTGCATCGCCCCGTGCAGGTGCACGTGGGTGAGTACGCCCGGCCGCAGCCGGCGGGCGCCGCCGAAGAGCCGGCGCATCTGGTCGGCGTCGAGGCCGTCCACCCGGGCCCGCAGCCAGGGCTGGAAGTCCAGGCCGAGGTGGGCGCCGAGCAGCAGCGGATAGAGCAGGGTCTGGCAGAACTGGCGGTAGCCCGCCCAGGGCTCGCCGTCGCGGGCCGGGGTGAAGGAGCCGACGTCGATGAAGACCGGCTCGACGCCGCGCCACTGGAGGTTGTACGCCGAGCCGTCCTTGGTGGTGAACCCGGCCGGCAGCGCCGTGCGGAGGATCTCCAGGTGCAGCAGCGCGGCGTCGCGCAGCATGCTGAAGGACCACTCGTACGGGTGGGAGACGAACGGGATGCGCTCGTGCCGGAGCGCGGCGGTCCAGCCGGCGCCCGCGGGCAGCAGCGCCGGGTCGGCCGGCTCGGTGCCGCAGACCTTGCCGGCGGCGAGCAGGGCGGCGAAGAACTCGGTGCCGGCCAGGGTCCGCCACTCCTCGGCCGCCCGCGAGTCGAGCCCGCGCAGCACGTCGTCGCCGGCATGGAAGACCCGGTTGGCCGGGTCACGGAAGGAGCCGGGCTCGGGCCGCAGGTCGGTGTGGGAGATCGCCATCGCCGGCGGATCAGCGCTGGTCGGTGGGCTGGCGGCGGAACCGGTCGACCAACCGCCGCCAGTAGAGCTTGGCGGCCACCGCCACGCCGGCCACCCCGCCGACCACCGCCTGCACGATCAGGCTGCCGGACCCCGCGTCCAGGTAGGCCAGATGGTTCACCGACCGCTCCTTCCCCTCGCCGTGTCGACACCCGACGCCCGGATATGACCGGAAAGCCGGACTTCAGACACCGTACGTCGGCTGTCCGCCTCGTGGAGGCGACATCGGCCATCCGTCCGCCGTCCGATTCGTTCAAGACACCGGCCGGGGACCCTCCCTACCGTGGGCGCCATGGCACCGACACTCGATCTCATCGGTTTGGTCAGCGGCGACCTGCCGCGCTCGCTCGCCTTCTACCGCCGGCTCGGCCTCGACATCCCGGCCGACGCCGACGCCACCTCGCACGTGGAGATCACCCTGCCCGGTGGGCTCCGGCTCGCCTGGGACACGGTGGAGGTCATCCGTTCCTTCGACCCGGACTGGAAGCCCGGCCAGGGCGGGGGCGCGAGCCTCGCCTTCCGCTGCGACGATCCGGCCGAGGTGGACCGGCTCTACGCGGAGCTGGTCGCCGAGGGCCACCAGGGGCACCTGCCGCCGTGGGACGCCGAATGGGGGCAGCGCTACGCGGTGGTGCTCGACCCGGACGGCAACGGGGTGGACCTGTTCGCCTGGCAGCCGAAGACCACGGACTGACCGGCACCGGCACCTCGGTCCGCCGCCACCGCCGCGGTCAGCCGCGGGCGAGCAGGGCCGTCGGGGGTACGCCGGCCAGGTCCCGCACGTCCCGGGTGAAGTGCGCCTGGTCGGCGTAGCCGCAGCGGGCGGCCACCTCGGCCAGCGGCGCGCCCGTGCGGGCCAGCTCCAGCGCGCGGCGCATCCGCAGGATCCGGGCCAGGGTCTTCGGGCCGTACCCGAACCACTGCCGGGACCGGCGGTGCAGGACGCGCGGATCCAGCCCGACCTCGGCGGCGGTCGCGGCGACCGGGGCGCCGGCGGCCAGCGCCGCGGCGACCCGGGCACCCACCGGGTCGGGGCCGCCGGCGGCGCGCAGCCGCCGGCGGGCCACCTCGACCAGCACGGTGGCCGGGTCGGCCGCGGCCCGCTCGGCCAGCCCGGCGACCGCCCGGTCGCCCCAGAGGTCGGCGAGCGCCACCCGCCGGTCCCGCAGCTCGACGGCGGGCACGCCGAGCACCGCCGGGCCGGTGCCGGGCGGCAGCCGCAGCCCGACCCACCGCTGGCCGGGTACGGGGACGCTCAGGTGGGCGGTGCGGTCCGGCCCGGCCACCAGCAGCCCGGCGTGGCTGGACCAGAGCAGGTCGACGCAGCCGTCGGGCAGCACGCGGGTGGGCGCGGCGCCGCCCGTGCTGGCTGCCGTCCAGAGCACCGCGTCGGCGAGCCCCGCGGGGCGTTCCCGGTACACGCCGACCAGCCTGCCACGGCGCCGGTCGGGGCACGACCCGGCGATCGCCGGTGCGGACGCCGGTCACGTCGCTAACCTGCCGGTGTGCGATGGGTCGTGGTCGACGCACCGCTGGACTCGTCCGGGCGGGGCCGGGGCGAGCAGCGGGCCCCCGACGCGCTGCGCGCCGCCGGCCTGCTCACCGCGCTCGACGCCGAGGACGGCGGCCGGGTCGAGGCGGTGGTCGACGACCCGGTCCGTGACCCGGAGAGCGGGCTGATCGGGGCGACCCAGGTCCGCCGGGCCGGCGCCGCCATCGCCGAGCGGGTCGGCGCGCTGCTCGCCGGCGGCCGCCGGCCGCTGGTGCTCGGCGGTGACTGCACCATCCTGCCGGGCATCTGCCTGGCCCTGCCGCCGGCGGTGACGCTCTGGTTCGTCGACGGCCACCCGGACTTCTACGACGGGCGGATATCGGAGACCGGCGAGGGCGCCGACATGGACCTCTCGGTGGTGACCGGGCACGGCCCGTCCGCCGCGGTGGGCCGGGACGGCCCGCTCGTGGACCCCGCCCGGGTGCACCTGATGGGGCACCGCCCGCCCGCCGACGGCCCCGGCCGGGCCGAGGCGGACCGGATCGACCCGAGGATCCACCAGCTGCCGGCGGCGGAGCTGCGGCGGCGGGGTCCCGGCGCGGTCGGCGCGGAGCTGGCCGCGGCCGGCGACGGGCCGGCCTGGCTGCACCTGGACCTGGACGCGGTCGATCCGGCCGACCTGCCGGCGGTCAGCTATCCGGAGCCGGACGGGCTGCGCTGGGCCGAGCTGACCGCGCTGGTGACGCCGCTGGCCCGGGCCGACCGGCTGCTCGGGATGAGCGTGACCGACCTGAACGTCGACCTCGACCCGGACGGGCGGCACGCGCGGCGGGTGGTGGCCGTGCTCGCCGAGCTGCTGGCGCGCTGACGCTCACCCGTCGGCGAGCGGACCGGGCAGCCGGACGGTGAACACGGTCCGGCCCGGCCGGCTGTCCAGCGCCACGGTGCCGTGGTGCGCCGCCACCACCGCCGCCACGATGGCCAGGCCCAGCCCGGTGCTGCCGTGCGCCCGCGAGCGGGAGCTGTCGCCGCGGGCGAAGCGCTCGAAGACCTCCGGCCGCAGCTGCTCCGGCACCCCCGGACCGTCGTCGGCCACGGCGAGCACGGCGGCGTCCGGCCCGGCGCGCAGGGTGGTGGTGACGGTGGTGCCCGGCGGGGTGTGCGCCCGGGCGTTGGCCAGCAGGTTCGCCAGCACCTGGTGCAGCCGGGCGGCGTCGCCGGGCACCCGGACCACCGCGTCCGGCAGGTCGAGCCGCCAGTGGTGCTCCGGGCCGGCGACGTGCGCGTCGCTGACCGCGTCCACCACCAGCGCGGTGAGGTCGACCGGTCCGACCGCGAGCGGCCGGCCGGTGTCCAGCCGGGCGAGCAGCAGCAGGTCGTCGACGAGGCTGGTCATCCGGGCGCTCTCCGACTCCACCCGGCGCAGCGCGTGCGCGACGTCCGGCGGCACCCGGTCCCGGCCGCGCCGGGCGACCTCGGCGTAGCCGCGGATCGCGGCCAGCGGGGTGCGCAGCTCGTGGCTGGCGTCCGCCACGAACTGGCGGACCCGGGTCTCGCTGGCCTGCCGGGCGGCGAGGGCGGCGCCGACGTGCCCCAGCATCCGGTTCAGCGCCGCGCCGACCTGCCCCACCTCGGTACGCGGGTCGGTGTCGGCGGCGGGCACCCGCTCGGAGAGCGCCACCTCGCCGCGGTCCAGCGGCAGCTCGCTGACCCGCCCGGCGGTGGCGGCGACCCGGCGCAGCGGCCGCAGCGTGGCCCGGACGACCAGCGCGCCCGCCGAGCCGGCCACCAGCAGCCCGGCGGTGGCCACCCCGGCCTGCGCGACGACCATCCACCAGACGGTCTCCCGCACCCCGGCCAGCGGCAGGGCGACCACCTGAATCCGACCGCCGGGCAGTTGCCGGGCCACGGCCCGGTAGTCGCCGCGCTCGCCCAGGTCGACGGTGCGCGGCGCGGCGCCAACCGGCAGCCGGGCCAGCGGGGCCACCTCCGCCACCGGCACCGGCTCGCCCCCGGCCCGGCTCCCGGCCTGCGTCCGCGCCTCGGTCACCGTGCCGTCGACAACGGTGGCGGCGAGGGAGCCGGGTGGCAGCCCGGGCGGGAGGCCCGCGCCGAACGGCGGGAACGGGCGGTCGCCCCGGGACATCGGGCCGGGCACCAACTGGGCGTCGATCCGCTCGACCAGGAACTGCCGCAGCGCCACCGTGGTCAGCCCGCCGATCGCGACACTGACCAGGGCCAGCAGCCCGACCAGGGTGACCACCAGCCGGGTCCGCAGCGACCAGCCGGCCGGCCAGCGCCACAGCCGTCCCGGCGGGCCGGCGGGGTCACCCGGCCGGCTTGAGGACATACCCCGCCCCGCGCAGCGTGTGGATCATCGGCTCGCGACCGGCGTCGATCTTCTTCCGCAGGTACGAGATGTAGAGCTCGACCACGTTGGCCTGGCCGCCGAAGTCGTAGTTCCAGACCCGGTCCAGGATCTGCGCCTTGCTCAGCACCCGGCGCGGGTTGCGCATCAGGTAGCGCAGCAGCTCGAACTCGGTGGCGGTCAGCGTGATCAGGTCGCCGGCGCGGCGCACCTCGTGGCTGTCCTCGTCCAGGCTGAGGTCTCCGACGGTGAGCACCGCCTCCTCCCGCGCGGCGACCGCGAAGCCGGACCGGCGCAGCAGCGCCCGCAGCCGGGCGATCACCTCCTCCAGGCTGAACGGCTTGGTGACGTAGTCGTCGCCGCCGACGGTGAGCCCGGCGACCCGGTCCTGCACCGCGTCCCGGGCGGTCAGGAAGAGCACCGGGACGGTCGGGGCCTGCTCGCGCAGCCGGCGCAGCACCTGGAAGCCGTCCAGGTCGGGCAGCATCACGTCGAGCACCACCGCGTCCGGCTGGAACTGCCGCGCCGCGCCGAGCGCCGATGTCCCGTCGCCGACCGTGCGGACCTGCCAGCCCTCGTAGCGCAGCGCCATCGCCAGCAGCTCGGCCAGGGTCGGCTCGTCGTCGATCACCAGCACCCGGACCGGCTCACCGTCCGGGCGCCGCAGCTCCACCCGGGTCTGCCCCTCGCTTCCCATGGCCCCCATGCTGGCCGGGCAGCCTACGGCCCCGGTGTGCGCCGGCTGTGTGCCAGCTGTGGGCCGCTCACTCGGTCACCCCGACCGGGTCGGTGCGCACGTAGGTCATCGTCCAGGTGCCCCCGCCGTCGGGGTTGCCCCGCTGATAGAGGTGGTCGGGCCCGCCGGGGGTGACCGCGCCGGCGCCGTCGGGGTGGCTGAGGATCCACCGCGCCGGTGGTGCGCCGTCGGCGTCCGCGGGCAGCCGCCGGACCAGGTCGTGGGCGGGTCCGCCGACGAACCGTACGGTCACCTCGCTCATCGCCCGACCTCTCGCGCCGCGCGGCCGGCCCGCCCGGCCCGGACCACCGCCCTGGCTCGCAAGCTACCCGCCCACCCCGCCGGGCGGACCCGGTCGCGCCGGATCGGCCGGCGGTTTGCCCTGATCGGGGCCCGGGTACCGCTGCCCAAGGCACCGCGCGGGCGGCGCCACGGAGACGAGGAGCGGTCGATGAGAACGCTGGACGGGCGGTACCGGCTCGAACAGCGCATCGGCATCGGCGGCATGTCGGAGGTCTGGCGGGCCCACGACGCGGTGCTGGACCGGCCGGTCGCGGTGAAGTTGATCTCGCCGGGGCAGGAGGGCCAGGACGCCTCGGTGGAGCGGATCCGGGCCGAGGCCCGTTCCGCGGCCCGGCTGGTGCACCCGAACGTGGCCAGCGTGCACGACTTCGGCACCTGCGCGACGCTGCCCGGCCGCGAGGTGCCCTACATCGTGATGGAGCTGGCCGAGGGCGAGACGCTGGCCGCGCACCTGCGGGCCGGGCCGCTGGACTGGCGGATAGCGGTGCGGGTCTGCGCCGAGGTGAGCGCCGCGCTGGCCGCCGCGCACGCGCACGGCATCGTGCACCGCGACGTCAAGCCGGCCAACGTGATCCTCACCCCGGCCGGGGTGAAGGTGCTGGACTTCGGCATCGCCACCCCGGCGGGCACCCCGGACCCGATGCCCGACGGGATGCTGGTCGGCACGCCCGCGTACCTGGCGCCGGAGCAGCTGGACCGGGCCCCGGCCACCCCGGCCGCCGACATGTACGCCCTCGGCGTGCTGCTCTACTACTGCCTCTCCGGCGAGCTGCCGTACCCGGCCGGCACGATGACGCAGCTGCTCGGCGCGCGCCGCCGGCAACCACCGCGGCCGTTGCCGGCGGTCGACGGGCTGCCGGCCGAGGTGGCCGAGTTCTGCGCGCGCTGCCTGACCGACGACCCGGCGGCCCGGCCGAGCAGCCTGATGGCCGCGCTGGTGCTGGCCGAGGCGGTGGACGCCCGGGTGTACGTGCCGATGCGGCTACCGACACCCCCGCGCCCCCGGCGGGCGGCGGTCTCCCCGTGGACCGAGCGGGCCGCCGCCGAGGCGACCGAGGTGGCCGCGGCCGCCGATCTGACCGGCCACGCCGGCTGACCGCCCGCCCGGACGCGCCCTGTCCTGCGGTTTCACCGGTCAGGGGCCGGGTAGCCGGGCGGGGAGTGACGGGAGGAACGCGATGCCGGATCCGAGTTCCTGGCTCAACGAGACAGCCACCGCGACCGCCGAGGGCGGCCACGTACGCACCGACGACGAGGTGCTCTCCACCACCCTGGCGTCCCCGCTGGCACCGCACTGCACCGGGTTGACCCCGTCGCAGCTGCTCGCCGCCGCCTTCGCGTCCTGCCTGCACCACGCGGCGGTGGAGGCGGCCGGCGGGATCACCGACGAGGCGCACACCGTGCAGGTGCGGGCGGAGGCGAAGCTGGGCCGCGACGACGACGGCCGGTACCGGGCCGACGTGCACGCCTCCATCGCCTCGGCCGGGTTGAGCCGGCAGCAGCTGGCCCAACTGGTCGAGCACGCCGACCGGTTGTGGCCGTTCTCCAGCGGCGACGGCAGCCGTCACCGGCTCACCGTCACCCCGGCGGAGAACGGCCGCCACTGACCGCCCGGGTGCCGGGCCGGCCGGAGATGGACCGCCCGGCCAGGCGCTCCTCGCCTGAACGGCCTACGACGGCCCCCACTGTTCGGTGGATGCCGTCGAGCGGCCCGCCGAACCGTCCCAAGATCCACGTTGCGCCCGTTACCGGCGGGTATATACGACATGAACGGAAAGACGGACAGCGCCGCGATGTGAGCTAAGCGGATTCCCGCCCTCGATCGTCCAGCAGATCGGGCGAAATTGTGACGCATGCCACCAACCAGACCGGTGGCAACGGCCGAGGCACTTTCTAGCCTCGGCGGGTGCACCCCGACGACCATTTCGACCAGAAGCTGACCGAGGAACGGCCGGACACCCCGCCGGCCGATGCCGCATCATCCGAACGGACGATCGGCCGTCACCGCGCTCCGGAGCCGTCCCGGCGCGGCGTCCGCGCCCTGCTGACCTCGGCCCCCGCCCGGGTCGCCCTGGCCACCGGCGTCTCCTGCTGCCTCGGCGTGGCCACGATCGCCGTCGTGCGCGGCGACGACGCGCCGCGCGAGCCGCTCGCCGAGGCGGTGGCCGAGCGGGCCGCGGCGGCCGACGAGGCGGCCTCCCGGTCGCTGGACCGGGCCGTCTCCCCCGCGCCGGTCAGCCCCAGCCCGACCCCGAAGCCCACCCCCTCGGCCACCAAGAAGAAGGCCCCGAAGAAGCCCGCCAAGCCGCGCCGCCCCCGTCCGGTCGCCGGCCTGACCCAGGCGCAGATGGACAACGCGAAGATCATCGTGGACGTCGGTGTGGACATGAAGATCCCCCGCCGCGGCCTGGTGGTCGCCATCGCCACCGCGATGCAGGAGAGCAACCTCTACAACTACGCCAGCGGCGTGCTGCCCGAGTCGCAGAACTACCCGCACCAGGCCATCGGCTGGGACCACGACTCGGTCGGGCTGTTCCAGCAGCGCCCGAGCAGCGGCTGGGGCACCGTCAAGGACCTGATGCGGCCGGCCTACGCGGCCCGGGCGTTCTACGAGGCGCTGCGCGAGATCCCCGGCTGGCAGGAGATGAGCGTCACCGCGGCCGCCCAGGCCGTGCAGATCTCCGCCTTCCCCGACGCGTACGCCCAGCACGAGGGTCGGGCCACCACGGTGGTGGCCGCGCTCGTCTGAGTCGTTCGACGGCGCCTCGCGTCGGCGGTCGGCCCGGCCGGGTCACCGCCGGCCGGGCGCCGGCACCCCTGAGGGCCCGGTGACCGCCGCGGCCGCGGTCGGCGTGTCCGCCGGCACCGGCTCGGTGCGCAGGCCGCCGAGGATCTCGTCGACCCGGTCCTCCCGGCGTCGGCGGTCCAGCAGCGCCGCCTCGAACTCCCGGCGGGCGCGCAGCGCGTCGGCGTACGCCTGCTCGCGCAGTTGCCGGGCCTCCTCGCGGGCGGCGTCCAGCTCGAGGCGCGCCCGGGCGAGCAGCTCGGCCGCCTCCCGCTCCCGTTCGCCGGCGCCGCCCCGGCCGGCGCCCGCGTCGCCGGCCTCCAGCCGCCGCAGCAGCCCGCAGAGCCCGGTCGCCTCCTGCCGGATCAGGTCCCACTCCCGCCCGGTCCCCCCGGCGCGCTCCGCCCGCGCCGCCAACCGGGTCAACCGGATCCCCAGCTCGTCCAGGCAGGAATCGACCTGCCGCTGGTCGTAGCCGATGTCAACGACGGAGAACCTCATACTGTCGCCCCCCAGGCAGCTGGTGTTTCTTCCCCACCTGGATCCTCGGCGCTGGCGGCGACGCCCGAGCGGGTTCGGGAAAAATGTTCAGCATCCGAGCGGCGGCGGGTCGTCGGGCCGGCCGGCGGGTCCGCCCGGGGGCGAGTCGGCGCGGCTCAGGAACGCTTGGGCAGCACCACGACCCGGCCGAAGAACTCGTCGATCCGGCGCACCACGTCGTTGAAGTCGTCCAGGTCGATCGGCTTGGTGACGTACGCGTTGGCCTGCAGGGTGTAGCTGCTGACGATGTCGGTGTCGGCGTTCGACGTGGTCAGCACGACGATCGGGATGGTCCGCAGGTCCTCGTCGCGCTTGACCTCGCCGAGCACCTGCCGCCCGTCCATCCGCGGCATGTTGAGGTCGAGCAGGATGACGTCGGGCCGCCGGGCGTCGGTGTGCCGCCCCTCGCGGCGCAGGAACTCCATCGCCTCCTGGCCGTCGCCGACCACGTCGATGACCTTGTCGACGTCGGAGTCCGCGAGCGCCTCCTCGATCATGAGGACGTCGCCCGGGTCGTCGTCCACCACCAGGATACGAACCGGAGTCGGGGTGTCTGAAGGCATCACTACCTGCCTCTGGTCGGCGGGGACGGGGACCTGACGATCACCGTGGCTGGCGGGGAAATCTAGCCCATCACGGCGTGGTCTGTGACGCCGGGTCGGTCATGTCGGAATCGTGACCGAGGACGTCGGCCAGGCCGGTCACCTCGAGCACCCGGGCGACCCGGCCGCTGGCCCCGGTGACCCGCAGCCAGCCCCCGGCCGCGCTGGCCCGGTTGTCGCCCCGGACGAAGGCGGCGATGCCGCTGGAGTCGCAGAAGGTCAACCCGGTCAGGTCGACCAGCAGGCGGTGCGTCCCCGCGTCGGCGAGCCGGTCGAGCACGGCGACGAGTTCCCCGGCCGTACTCAGGTCGAGCTCTCCGGTGAGCCACAGCCGTGCCCCGCCGTCCCGCTCGGTGTGCCTGACGGTGAACGTCACCGGGATCTCCCTCGCTCCGCCGCAGGCAGACGCTTGCAGTGGAGCAAGTATAGGGGGGAGGCCCAGGCCCGTCGCGACCCACGCCCGGTCCCCGGCCAGCGGTCGTGGCGCGGTCAGCCGGCACCGGCCGGGGTCACCGTCGCCCGGGCCTGCGCGAGGAACCGGGCCGCCCGGGGATGGTCGCGCAGCACCGTGGCGTAGTGCCCGAGGGTCATCGGCAACGCCGCGGCCGGCACGCCCCGGCTGGTGAGGATGTCGGCCATCCAGGCGACGAAGTCGGTGAACAGCGTGCCGTCGTCCACATAGAGCGCGGCGGCCAGGAAGTCCAGGATGTAGCCGAGGTCGCTGACCGTGGAGTCCAGTTGGGCCGGGGTGTAGTCGCGGCTGGCCGGCATCCGGTCGCGCACGTCGGCCAGGGCGCCGTCGATCAGCTCGCCCCGCCGGCGGACCAGGCCGGCGTACTCGTCGTCGACCAGGTGGGACAGCTGCGCCGCGGGCGTGCGGCGCAACGACCGCTCGTCGGCGACCAGGTCGGCGGCCGAGGGCGCGTCCGGCGCCCAGGCCACGCCGAGCCGGCGGGCCCACCGCCCGTCCGGCCCGAACCCGCGCCCGCCCACCACGATCGGCACGTCCGAACGGCGGCACGCCTCGATCATCCGGTGCGCGTGCGGCAGCCGCATCGGCAGCGCGCAGGCCAGGGCGACCGCGTGCGCGTCGTGCCGGTGCAGGTACGACACCAGGTGCGCGGCCGGCACGCTGGCGCCCAGGAAGGTGACCTGCCAGCCGCGCAGCCGCAGCACCTCGGCGACCAGCCGGGGCGGCAGGGCGTGCCACTCGCCGTCCATGCACGCCACCACCACCCGCCCCCGGGTCGGGCGGGGATCGGCGTACCCGGCGACGGCCGCCACCACCCGCTCGCTGATGTGCGTGGCGGCGTGCTCCTGCGCCACGCTCCACTCGTTGCGCGCCCAGCGCTCCCCCACCTCGGCCTGCGCCGGGGCGACCAGGTCGAGCAGCACCCGCTCGGCCGGCACGCCGGCGTCGAGCAGGCCCCGCGCCACCTCGATCGCCGCGTACTCGTCGGCCTCCTGGAGGCAGTGCAGGTAGGCCGGGAAGACGGCCGCCGGGCCGGCCTCGGTGGTCGCGGCGGTCACGGGCGGGTCTCCCTCGTCTCGGGTACGGCGTGCAGGTGCCGGGCCGCCCGGGTGCCCGGACCGGTCGCGCGCAGCACGAGCACGGCGATGTCGTCGTGGTCGCCGTGGGCGAGCCAGTCGCAGGTGACCTGCTCGACCCGCTCGGCGAGCGCCGGCGCGGGCATCCGGTGGCAGTCGGTGAGCGCGGTGACCAGCCGGTCGGTGCCGAACTGCTCGTCGCCGCGCCGCCCGCCCCGGGCCTCGGTCACGCCGTCGCTGTAGAGCAGGCAGGTCTCCCCGGGCGCCAGCCGGACGGTCACCTCGCCGATGCGCGGGTCGGGCACCACCCCGATCAGCATCCCGGACAGCGGCACCGGCTCGACCGTGCCGCAGCCGCGCAGCACCAGCGGCGGCAGGTGCCCGCCGCCGGCCATGGTCAGGGTCAGGCCGCCGTCGCGGTGCGGGCGCACCACGCCGAGCACGACGGTGGCGAACCGGCCCTGGCCGTGCGCCTGGGTGGTCTCCAGCAGCGCGTCGTTGAGCAGCTTCAGCAGCCGGGCCGGCTGCGACTCCACCCGGTGCAGCGCCTGCAGGCACTGGCGCAGCTGGCCGGTGAAGACCGCCGCCTCGACCCCCTTGCCCGAGACGTCGCCGAGGAAGAAGACCGAACCGCCGTCGGCCAGCCGGTGCGAGCCGTAGAAGTCGCCGCCGATGCGCAGCCCGGCCTGGGCCGGCCGGTAGGCGGTGCCCCACTGCACGCCGGCCGCCTCGGCCGGCTCCACCGGCAGCAGGCTGGCCTGCAGGGTGTCGGCGACCTCGGCCTGGTCGCGGTAGAGCAGCGCGGTGGTCAGCGCCGCCCCGGCCCGGGCCGCGAAGGCACGCACCAGGTCGACGTCGGCCGGCTCGTACCACCGGGTGGCCCGGCGGGCGACCAGCAGCACGCCGGCCGGCGCGTCCCGGCCGGGCAGCGGCACCACCCGGGCGGTGACGTCGGCGGCGGCCAGGCCGGGCAGCCAGCCGGCCTCGGCGGCCTGCTCGACCAGCCAGTCGACCGCGTGCGGCTCGGCGCCGGCCAGCCCCTCGCCGATCGCGGCCGGCAGGTCCACGGCGGCCAGCACGCCACTGTCGACGGTGTGCCCCTCGTCGTCGGCCCGGGTCGCCCGCCACCAGCGGGCCCGGCCGGCGCGGGGCGCGAGCACCAGCACCGCCACCTCGGCGAGGGTGGGCACGGCGAGGCGGACCACCGCCGCCGCGGCCCGGTCGGGGTGCAGCGGGTTGCCGAGCTTCTCGCCTACCACGGCGAGGAAGGCCGAGCGGGCCCGCTCGGCGAGCAGCGCGTCGGCGCGGGTCACGCTCTCCGTGACGTCCTCGACGTACCAGCAGCAGCGGCCGCCGGAGAGCGGCAGCAGGCGGGTCCGCAGCCGGCGGCCGTGGTGGGTGAACTCACCACCGGCGCTGAGCTGCGGCAGGCCCGCCGCGGCCAGCGGTGCGTCCGCGACCACCTCGGGCAGCAGGCGCTCGGCCACCGGGCTGACGTGCCGGACGACGCCCCGGGCGTCGCAGACGAGCAGGCCCTCCCGGAAATGCTCGACGACCTCGGACCAGTCGACCGGGCTCGGCGCGCGGTCGCGGGCCAGGGCGGGCAGCGCGGGGCCGACCGGGCCGGCGGCCGGCCGCCCCGGCGCCCGCGCGATGCCCGGCGTGGAGATCCGACCGTCGCCCGGGTCCCAGTCCCTGACGTCGGTTGAAGTCACCAGCTGAGCCCCACTCTCCCCATCGACACCGCGCACCGCCGTCCACCCGGCATGCTGGTCACGTCCGTCACCCCACCCTACGCCGGTACGCCGGTAACGCCACCCCGCGCGTGGTCGGACCGCCCCGCGCCCCCCGGCTTGCCTCCCGGCCGGGAGCTGGGAACATGGAGGGATGGCCGCCCAGCTGTTGACCATCGAGGTGGACCGGCTCGACTCCGGCCGGGCCCGGCTACGACTGTCCGGCGAACTCGACTTCGACACCGCCCCGGAGCTGGTCGCCGCCACGGCCGACCTGCGCCGCGACGGCTACCGGGAACTCCTGATCGACCTGGCGGGCGTGACGCTCTGCGACTCCTCGGGGCTCAGTGCCCTCGTGGTGGCGCACCGCGGCGACGCCGCGGTGGTCCGGCTCACCGGCGTGGGCCCGCAGCTGGCGTCGCTGCTCAACCGCACCGGCCTGACCGAGCTGCTCGGGGTGGAGCGCCCGGCCGACGGCGGGATGCGCGCCGTCGGCTGAGGCGGGCCACCCGTCGCTCGACCCGAGCGGGGGGATGGCCCCCGACCCTGGGACCAGGGGTCGGGGGCCGGAGGATGGTTCAGGGCGTGGCCACCGGCTGTAGTCGTGGCCCGGTGCTGCCACGGCGGGGCGCCGCGGGTGGCTCCGCGTCGTCCGGTGGTCCGGAATCGGGCGTCTGAAAGAGATAGCGGACAAACTCCCCACCCGCCTCGTTGTCGTCCGCTCCCGGCCACTGCCCGATGCAGTCCACCCCGACCACCTCGCGTCCGGTGCCGTCGGCCTCCTCCAGCAACGCCCAGAGGCTCACCGGGTAGCAGCGGGTGTCCTCGGGCGAGAGCCGCCAGCGGGCGTACCAGCCCGGACGGGCGGGCACGATCTCGACGATCCTCTTCATGACGACCTTCCCTTCCGCGTACCTCGGAAGTTTCCCGGTCCGCCCCGATCGTCGGCGCCGCCCGGGTGAGCGTCCCTCACCCCGGCCGGATGAAGCTGCCGGCGGCCGGCCCGGCGCCGCTGCCCGGCCCGGAGCGTCCGTTTCGGCCGCGGCGACGGCGGGAAGGCGGCCCGATGGAAGCGAGGGAACACCAGCGGAAGCGAGGTGTCACCATGCGCAAGCAGATGGAGGGCGACAACCAACGCCGCCGGGCCCTGGCCCGGCAGGCCCGCGAGCGCGGGATGCAGGCCAGCGAGGTCGGCGCCAGCCTGAGCGCCACCAAGCAGCTCACCAAGCTCGACCGGGGCAAGCGCCTCGGCCCGCAGCCGGCGGGCAGCCGGCACAAGCCGGACAGCACCCGGGGCGGCCCGGCGCCGCCGCCGGCGGGCATCCCGGAGAACCCCCGGCCCCGCCCGGAACCCGGCGCCGGTACGCCGGCGGAGACCACCGTCGGCTACCGCCGGCTGGTCGAGGACGTCGCCCGCCGTACCGGGGCGGACTTCCGTACCGCCAAGATCGGCGCCGAGGCGACAGTGCTGGTCCTGGCCTGGGCGTTGGGCGAGGCGGAACGACAGCGGCTGCTGACCGCGGTGCCGCCGAAGCTGCACGACGTCGTCCCGGTCGACGGCATCCAGCGGCACCAGGACCTGTCCGGCTTCCTGGCCGAGGTGGGCCGGATCAGCGGGAACACCCCGGAGCACGCGCGCTACCAGGCGGAGGCGACCATGGCGGCGCTGCGCGACCAGGACGGTGACCTGGTCGCGTCACTGCACGTGCCGGAGGGTCTGCGGGACCTGCTGGCCCCGCCGGAGCCCGGCGGCGGTGTGGTGGGCGCCAGCACCAGCACCCCGACGCTCGGCGACGCCGAGATCCGCGAGGCGCTGGGCGACCTGCCGTACTGGTCGGGTGACACCAACTCGCTGTCGCGCACCATCGCCCTGCCGCCGGACAACCTGGAGCGGGTGCTGGCCCGGCTGGACCAGCTCCGGGAGGAGACCGGACGCGGGCCGAAGATCGGCCGGGTGGACCAGACCACCGCCGTGGTGACCGTCCGTTCCCGGCAGGCCCGCGCGGTGACCGCGCGGGACGTCGACCTCGCGCACGCCGTCGACGCCGCGATCGACGAGGCGGGCGCCGGGCTGAACAGCGGCTGACCCGCCCCGCGGGCCGGCGGGCCCGGGTGGCGCGCCGGCGTCCCGCGCCGGCCGGGCCCGCAGCGCCGGCCCGCCCGCCACGCCGGGCGCGGGGGTCGGCTAGCGTGCCCGCCATGGACCGCGCCGCCGACCGGTTGGAGCTGGTCGACGACCCGGCCCGCCCCGGCGGGCGTACGCTGCTGGCCGCCGGCGTCGAGCAGTCGTACGTGGACGTCACCGACCCGCGCCACCTGCACTTCGAGTACGTGCGGCGGATGGCGGCGGTGGCGGACCTGGCGGCGCCGGCCGGCCGCCCGCTGGACGTGCTGCACCTCGGGGGCGGGGCGCTGACCCTCCCCCGCTACCTGGCCGCCACCCGGCCCGGCTCGGCGCAGCTGGTGGTCGAGCGCGATCCGGCGGTGGTCGAGCTGGTGGCCCGGGAGCTGCCGGCGCTCCCGCCGCAGGTGCGCACCGAGGTCGCCGACGCCCGGGACGCGCTGGCCGCCGCCCCGACCGGGCGGTACGACCTGGTGCTGGCGGACATCTACCGGGCGGCCCGGATGCCCGGGCACGTGACCACCGTCGAGTTCGCCGCCGAGGCGGCCCGGGTGCTGCGCCCCGAGGGCATCTACCTGGTCAACGTGACCGACCTGCCGCCGCTGGTCTTCGCCCGGGTCCAGGCGGCCACGCTGCGCGCCGCCTTCGCCGACGTGTGCCTGGTGGCCGACCGGCGGATGCTGTGCGGCCGGCGCTATGGCAACCTGGTGCTGGCCGCCGCCCGGCGACCCGGCCGGCTGCCGGTGGGCCGGCTGGCGGTGCTCGCGCTCCGGGACCGGGTGCCCGGCGGCGTGCTGCACGGCCCGGCGCTGGACGCGTTCGTGGCCGGCGCCCGCCCGGCCACCGACGCCGCCCTCCGCTGAGGCGCACAGCGCGCCCGCACGCCACCGACGCCGGCTTGCTCCGCCCTGCTGCCGTCGGGCGGCGAGGCCTCAGCGGGCCCGGACGGCCACCTCGGGCGAGGAGCTCTCCAGCGGCACCGCGTTGGCCGGGACCAGGCCGAGCTGCACCCCCGGCCGGGGCAGCGTCGCGTCGAGCACCCAGTCGGCGCCCACCCGCGCCCGATTGCCGGGCATGGCCAGCAGGTGGTAGCCGCGGGTGACCGCCTTCGCCGGCAGTCCGGCCAGGTTCAGCTTCAGCGGGTTCGCCGCCGCGTCCCGGCCGCCCAGGTCGACCACCCAGCCCAGGTCGTGGTGCCGGTACGGCCGGCGGCGCCCCTGTCCGTACGAGGCGGCGATGTTGTGCGCGGCCAGCTTGCCCTGCCGCTGGGCGTGCTGTGCGGTCATCGTGCAAATCTGCCCGGGGTGGGTCAGGTCGGGCACCGCGGCGGCGTCGCCGCAGGCGTACACCTCGGGGAAGCCGGGGACGGTGAGGTACTCGTCGACGACCAGCCGGCCCCGCTCGGTGCGCAGGCCCAGCTCGGCCACGAACGGGTCGGGGCGCACCCCGACGCACCAGACCAGCGTGCAGGTTGGCACGTAGTCGCCGTCGGTGAGCTTGACCCCGTCGGCGGTCGCCTCGGCGACCGAGGTGCCCATCCGCACGTCCACGCCCCGGCGCTCGAGCACCCGGTGGGCGGTGTCCGACATCCGCTTGTCCAGCTCGGGCAGCACCCGGGGGGCGATGTCGAGCAGCTGCCACCGGGGGCGGATCTTCAGCCGTGGTCGCTGGGCCATCAGCGCGTCGGTGAAGAGCTGGCCGTGTGCGGCCACCTCGGTGCCGGTGTAGCCGGCGCCGACCACCACGAAGGTGGACCGGGCCCGCTGCTCGGCCGGGTCCTCGGCCTGCTCGGCCAGTTCGATCTGACGGACCACGTGGTCGTGCAGGTAGAGCGCCTCGGGCAGGCCGCGGAAGCCGTGCGCGTACTCGGTCACCCCGGGGATGGGCAGCAGCTTGTTGACGCTGCCCACGGCGAGCACCAGCCGGTCGTACGCCAGCCGGTTGCGGTCCCCCTCCGGCTGGGTGAACCCGACCCAGCGGTTCTGCAGGTCGACGTGGTCGGCCTCGCCGATGACCACCCGCACCCCGTCCAGCGTGCCGGCCAGCGGCACGGCGATCCGGGTCGGCTCCACCACCCCGGCGGCCACCTCGGGCAGCAGCGGCAGGTAGAGGAAGTAGTCGGTGGAGTTCAGCACCACGATCTCGGCCTTGTTCCGGGCCAGCCGGCTCAAGGTCTTCGCCGCGTGGTAACCGGCGAACCCGGCCCCCACGATCACCACACGAGGTTTCGTCATTGCGGCCCCGTTCCCACCGACTGGAGGGACAAACGTGGCCTCAACCGGAAAGCCGGACGTACCCGGCGTCGCCCACCGCCTCCACGTCCCAGGAGTGGTCGAAGGCCCGGATCCGGTCCACCCTGATCCGGCCGATCTCGGCCGGGATGTGCGGATCGAGGGTCAGCCGCCCGTCCACCGGCTCGAGTCCGAGCATCGCTCGGACGAAGGCCAGCGGGGCGCCGGTGGCCCACGCCTGCGGGCTGCACGCCGTCGGGTACGGCACCGGGAAGATCAGCCGGTCCCGGGGGAAGCCGCTCATCGCCTCGGGCAGCCGGTGGCCGAACTGCTCGGCGGCCTCCAGCAGCGCCAGGCTGATCCGGTTCGCCTCGTCCCGGTAGCCGTAGCGGGCCAGGCCGAGCACGGCCAGCGAGTTGTCGTGCGGCCAGACGGTGCCCAGGTGGTAGCCGAGCGCGTTGTAGAGCCGCTCGCGGCGGGACATGGTCCGGATACCCCAGCCGGAGAACATGTCGTCCGACATCAACTGCCGCACCACCGCCGCCGCCCGCTCCGCCGGCACGATCCCGCTCCACAGCAGGTGGCCCAGGTTGGAGGTCATCGCGTCGACCCGGTTCTTGTCGCCGTCCAGGGCGACCGCGTAGTAACCGCCCCGCTCCTCGATCCAGTAGTCCCGGTTGAACCGGTCGAACAGCCCGGCCGCGTCCGCGCGCAGCCGCTGCGCCAGCGCGGGGTCGGCCAGCGGCCCGTCGGCCAGCTCGGCCAGCCGCAGCTTCGCGTCGTAGGTGTAGCCCTGCAGGTCGGAGGTGGCCAGCGGCAGCACCGGGATCCGGCCGTCGGCGAAGCAGACCCCGTCCGGCGAGTCCCGCCAGCACTGGTTGCCGAGCCCCTCCGGCGAGCGGGTGGCGTACTCGACGTAGCCGTCGCCGTCCCGGTCGCCGTAGTCGTCGATCCAGTGCAGCGCGGCGATCGCGTTGTCCCGCAGCAACCGGACGGTCTCGTCGTCGCGGCTCCACCGCCAGTACTCCGACAGCAGGATCAGCCACAGCTGGGTGGCGTCCGCGGTGCCGTAGTTGGGCGTGTACGGCTTCACCCCGGTCCGGGTCAGCTCGCCGCTGCGTACCTCGTGCAGGATCTTGCCGGGCTCCTCGTCGGTGAAGTCGTCGCAGCGCCGCCCCTGCAAGCGGGCCAGCGCGAGCAGCGCCCCCTTGGCCAGCATCGGCCCGGCCCCCAGCGTCTGGTACGCGGTGATCAGGGTGTCCCGGCCGAAGACGGTGAGGAACCAGGGCAGGCCCGCCCCGGGCAGCACGATCCGCTGCCCCTTGACCTCGAGTTCCAGCCGCAGCGCGGCGAGGTCGTCGCGCGACTTGCGCACGGTCTGCGTCAGAGCCTCGTTGTCGCTGGTCAGCAGCGCCCGGTTGGTGGTCCACCGGCGCACCGGATCCTCGGCGCGCTGGTGGACCACGTCGGCGATGTCGCCGCGGACCGGCTCCACCACCCCCATCCCCGGCGGCAGCGGCACGTGCAGGTCCACCTCCCACTCCTGGCGTGGGGACAGCTCGATCCGCCAGACCAGCTCGTCGCCGTCGATCCGGGCGACCGGCATCGAGCTGCGCACCCGGGTCTCGGCGGCGAACCCGTCCACCGCGTACGAGAAGCACAGCTCGGAGCGGTCCGGCTGGTGGTCGCGGACGATCTGCGCCGAGCGGTCCCGCACGCCCGACTTCACCTCGAACAGGTCGGCGAAGTCGGCGGTCACCGCCAGGCGCAGCTCGAACCGGACCGGCTCCGGCCGGAACGACACGATGGTCACCCGCTCGTGGAAGCCGTCGCCCACGTAGCGCAGCCGGCGCAGGCCCAGGCTGTTGAGGGGCAGACCGGGCAGGTCCGGATTGGTGAGCACGTACTGGGCCGAGTAGTGCTGGAGCGTCTGCGAGCGCAACGCCAGCAGCCGGCTCCCGTTGACCGACAGCACCCACCCGCAGACCAGCCGGGTGTCCAGGTGCACCAGGCCGCCGATGCTGCCCGGCGGCACGTCCCCGCACCGGTCGGCGTACATGAAGGTCGGGCCGCTGAGCACGGCGAGCGAGTCCGGGCCGAGTTCGGGCGGCAGGGCCCGCTGGTCACCGCCCTCCCAGGCGGTGGCGACCAGGCCGGGGGTCGGATCCGCGGGCGTGGCACGCACGGCAGCCATACGTCTCACCGTAGGAACGCCGATCACCGCCCGTCATCACCCGCTCCGGGTGAAAACCGGCAGCACATCCACGGCCGACGATATGGACAAACACCACCGTCGATGGCGAGGATGCGGTGATGGGATCTCATGACACCGCCGGCGACCGACCCACGAGGTCCACCCGGCGCACCTTCCTGTCCGCCTCCGCCGCCGCCACCGCCGCCACCGTCGCCGTTCCCCTGCTGGCCGAGCCGGCCGCCGCACACGACGCCCCGCCGGACGGGCCCGGCCGCCCGGTCCGGCCGCAGCCCCCCGACCGGGAGCTGCGTGACCTGCTGCGGCAGGTCGACCAGCGGCGGATCGAGGCGATCGTCCGCCGGCTGGCGGCGTTCGGCACCCGGCACACCCTCTCCAGCCAGGACGACCCGGAGCGCGGCATCGGCGCCGCCCGGGACTGGATCCACGACCGGATGCGCGAGTACGCCGCCGCCTCCGGCGGCCGGATGACCGTCGAACTCCAGTCGTACGTGCAGCAGCCGGCCGCCCGGATCCCGGTGCCCACGACGATCACCAACGTGGTGGCGACGCTGCGCGGGGAGACGTCGCCGAACCGGACGTACGTGATCACCGGGCACTACGACTCCCGGGCCAGCGACGTGATGGACGCGGTCAGCGACGCCCCGGGCGCCGACGACGACGCGTCCGGGGTCGCCGTGGTGATGGAACTGGCCCGGCTGATGGCCACCCGGCGCACCGCCGCGACCATCGTCTTCGCCGCCGTGGCCGGCGAGGAGCAGGGGCTGTACGGCTCGGCGTACCTGGCCGGGCAGCTCAAGGCGGCCGGCGCGGACGTGCAGGGCATGTTCAGCAACGACATCGTGGGCAGCAGCACCGCCGACGACGGCACCCGCGACCCGCGCAGCGTGCGGCTCTTCGCCGAGGGGGTGCCGACGGCGGAGACGCCCGCCGAGGCGGCCACCCGGCAGTCCGTCGGTGGCGAGAACGACTCGTCGTCGCGGCAACTGGCCCGGTTCGTCGCCGACACCGCCGAGAACTCGGCCACCGGCATGCGGGTCCGGGTGATCTACCGGCGGGACCGCTACCTGCGCGGCAGCGACCACATCTCGTTCCTGCGCGAGGGCTGGCCGGCGGGCCGGTTCACCGAGCCGAACGAGGACTTCGCCCACCAGCACCAGGACGTCCGGGTGGTCGACGGCAAGCAGTTCGGCGACCTGCCGGAGTTCTGCGACTTCGCGTACATCACCCGGGTGGCCCGGGTCAACGGCGCCGCGCTCTGGTCCCTGGCCCGCGCCCCCGGCACCCCGAAGGGCGCGGTCATCGTCACCAGCAACCTCACCAACGACACCACCCTGCGCTGGCAGCGCGGCACCGAGCCGGACCTGGCCGGCTACGAGGTGCTGTGGCGGGAGACCACCGCGGCGGAGTGGCAGCGGGTGATCCCGGTCGGCGACGTCACCGAGGTGACCATCGACCTGTCCAAGGACAACGTCTTCTTCGGCGTGCGGGCGGTGGGCCGCGACGGGCACCGCAGCCCGGTGGCGTTCCCCCGGCCGGGCAGCTGAGCTTCCCGCCGGGCGGCTGAGCGGTTCACCCGGATCGGGTGGGGTCCGCTCACCCGGGGACGGCGGAGCATGGTCGTCGGTCCGATCTGAGCGCACGACGGAGGCAACCTGATGAGCACGCCGATGTCCAACGACCAGCGGCAGCCGATCTACCTGCGGCAGAGCGGGCGCAAGCAGCTCACCCCGCGGCAGCGGCGGCGGGTGGAGCACAAGCAGGGGCGCATCGAGCGGCTGGGCATGCTGCGCACCGACGCGCGGCGACCCGGGCGCTGAGTCGCCGGCCGGTGCCGGCCGCCCCGCCACGGGCGGCCGGCACCGCGCTATCCGGCCGCCGGAGCGGTGATCGCCCAGCGCTCGTGGTCCCGCCAGGCCCCGTCGATGTAGAGGTACTCCGGCGAGTAGCCCTCCAACCGGAAGCCCAGCTTGCGGGCCACCCGGCGGGACGGCTCGTTGCCCGGTTGGATGTTCGCCTCCAGCCGGTGCAGGCCCAGCACGGTGAAGGCGTGCTCGATCACCAGGCCGATGCCGGCCGAGGCGTGCCCGGTGCCGCTGTACGGCAGGAACGCGGCGTAGCCGAGGTAGCCGCCGCGCAGCGCGCCGAGCAGGATGCCGCTGATGTTCACGTACCCGGCGATCGCCCCGCTGGCCCGGTCGCAGATCAGGTAGCCGGCGTGGTCCCGGCGGCGGATCTTCGCGAGGTACGCGGCGTACGCCGCCGGGTCGGCGGGCGCGGCGAGCCAGGGGTGGTGCAGCTCGCGGCTGCGCCGCGCGGCCGCGATGAACTCGGCCTCGTCGCCGGGGCGGGGTCGGCGGATGCCGGCCGGGCCGGCGGTGCGCAGATATCTCACGGCGGACAACTGTGGCCCCCGCCCCGGGCCGCGTCCAGCGGGTTACCCGGATCGGCGCCCGGGTGTGCCCGGCGTCACCGGCGCGACCGTCGCCGGCGCGCCGGTCAGGCTCGGCGCTCGACGGTGTAGTGGATGGTCTGGGCGACGATCCAGCCCTGCTCGATCACGAACGAGTCCGCCCCGTCGCGGACCCGGGCGCCGTCCGCCTCCGCCGTCCACTCCAGGAACGCCACCCGCCCCTCCACCAGCCGGTTGGTGTACGTGTACCGGCCGCCGGGCAGCTCCTCCTCCAGCAGCCGGGCCAGCTCGCGGACCCCGGCGTGGCCGCGGAACACGCCGCGGCGCTCCAGCACGACCACGTCCGGCGCGGCGTTGCGCTCCAGATCCTCGGCGAACCGGTGTTCGGCGGCCAGGCGCAGGTGGTCGTCGAAGACCTCCCGCGCCGACCGGGCGCGCAGTTCCGCCGTCACGACCGCTCCCTCCGCCGACCTGGCCCGCCGCCCCGATCGTCACCCACCCACCCCCACCCGCACCGCCCTTTCCCGCATCCCCGCCCCGACCGACCTCCCCGATCCGCCGCCCGAGATCGCACGTTCACCGTAGGAGTGGCCATTTGCCGCCGGGCAGCCACTCATTCAGTGAACGTGCGCGGGGGCGGCGAGGCGGCGAGGCGGTAGGCGGGGTAGTAGGGCTGGGCGGGGGGTAGGTGAGGCCAGCGGTGGCGCAGGTGCTCGGCGGTCACGGCGAGCCAGGCGGTGAGGGCCGGCAGGGTGCCGGTGGTCGCGTCGACGGCTACCCGGAGGGTGTCCAGCAGCTGGCCCCGGCGGGAGAAACCCATCGGGTGCGGCGGGTCGGCGGCCAGCAGCTTCGGCAGCCGGGCCAGCCGGACCACTGCCCAGGCGGCGGTCGCGGCGGCCATCCCGGCCGCCCAGGACGCGTCGTCGCGGTCGCCGGCGGCCGTCCGGTAGGCCCGCTCCACCCGGCGGCCCACCTCGACCGGCACCCGCGACCAGCACGGCGCGCCGTAGAACGGCAGCCGCAGGTGCGCCGCCTCGACGTACGGCGACTGGAACCGGGCGCCCTCGAAGTCCAGCAGCCGGACGCCGTCCGCGCCCAGCCGGCAGTTCTGCGGCGCGAGGTCGCCGGTGCCGAGCACCGGCGCCGGCTCGGGATTGGCCAGCCAGGTCGCCAGCCGCGCCGCGTCCCGGTGTGCCGGGCCCGCGGCGGGCAACGGTCCGTCCGGGCCGGCCAGCGCGGCCACCGCCGCCCACCAGCCGGCGAACGGCGTACCGGCCAGGACGCCGCGGTCGTGCTCGGCCGGGGCGCGGCGGCCGGCGGCGGCGAGCCGGCCCCGGAAGGCAGCCTCCCGGCCCCGGGTGGCCGCGTGCAGCCGGCCGGCGGCCTCGGCGAGCGCGACGAAGCCCTGGGTCGCCCGGTCCGGGTCGGTCCTGACCAGCAGGTCCTCCAGCCCGGGACCGGCGCCGAGGTCCTCCAGCACCAGCAGGCCGAGTCGGTCGTCGTGCGCGAGCAGCCGCGGGCCCACCCCGCACCCGATGTCGGCCAGGAACTCCAGGGCCACCCGCTCCCGCACCGGGTCGCCCGGCCGGTCCGGGCCAGGGCGCCGGGCCTTCACCACCACCGACCGCACCGGCCATCCGGGCGGTCCGTGCACAGGCACCCGCGACAACCAGGGGTACGCCGCCCGGTCGGCCGACCAACCGGCCGCCGCCGGGGTGGCCGCGCCGACCCGCACCGGTCCCCCGGCGACCCGGGCGAGCAGGTTGGCGAGCAGAGAGGTGGGCGGGTCCGGCACCCGGTCGAACCTACCGGCCGCACCGGCTTCGCGCGGTGCCGATTACCCATGGCGAACCCGGCGGTGCCGAGCCGCCTGAGCGCGCCGGACAGGCCGGGCGCGCTGGGCGCGGCTTGGCGCGCCGGCGGGCCCGGCGGGACGGCCGGTCAGAGTGGGCCGGGGTGCGGCTGGTCGAGCGGCATCGGCACCTGGAGGTAGGTGCTGCCGCGCAGGTCCAGCCAGGCCCGGTCGGGCGAGCGGACCAGGCGCAGCATCACCCCGGAGCAGTTCGGGCAGCGCCCGACCAGACCGGGGGCGTGCGAGTAGACCCGCAGCCCGGCCATCGGGCCGAGCATGCCGCAGTTCTCGCAGCGGCCGCTGGCGGTGCTCAGGTCGACGGCGAACAGCTCGCGCAGCGGGCCGTCGAGCATGTTGCCGTCCAGGTAGGACATGTCGGTCATGGTGCCTCCTCGACGCTCAGCCGGTGGGGCCGAACCGTTCGGTCTTCACCCGCCGGCTCTGGTGCCCCAGCCCGACCAGCAGGTCCGCCACCGTCTCCACGAACCCGGTGGGGCCGCAGACGTAGCAGAGTGGTTCCAGGTCCGGCGGCCAGCCGTGGCTGTTCACGTCGGCCAGCCCGATCCGGTGCGGCTCACCCCGCCATCCTGGCGGCGCCTGCCGCGTGTAGACGTACGCCACGTCGAGGCCGAAGTCGTCGCGGGCCCGGCGGCGCAACTCGTCGGCGTAGATCACGTCGTCCGGGGTGCGCACCGAGTAGAGCAGCCGGAACGGCGCCCGGTTGCCGGCCGCCCGGCGGGCCCGGATCATCGCCATCAGCGGCACCACGCCCGACCCGCCGCCGACCAGCAGCACCGGGGCGGTCTCCTCCGGCCGCCAGACGAACCAGCCGCCGACCGGGCCGCGCACCTCGACCGGGTCACCCTCGGCGTACGTGTCGATCAGGTACGGCGACACCTCGCCGTCCGGCACCCGCTGGACGGTCACCTCGATCCGTGGGCCACCGGGGCCGTCCACCACCGGCCCGGCCACCGAGTACGACCGCGCCGCCTGGTAGCCGTCCTCGGCGGTGAGCCGGAGGTCGACGTGCTGCCCGGGCACGTGCCCCGGCCAGTCCGGCACCTCCAGCACCAGGGTATGCGCGCTCGGCGTCTCGACCCGGCGCTCCACGAGCCGGGCCACCCGCCACCGCAGCGGCGCTGTCAATCGCCCTGGTACCGCTGCTCACGCCACGGATCCCCGTAGTCGTGGTAGCCGGCGGTCTCCCAGAATCCGGGCTCGTCGGTGGGGGTCAGCCGGATGCCGCGCACCCACTTGGCCGACTTCCAGAAGTACAGGTGCGGCACCAGCAGCCGGGCCGGCCCGCCGTGTTCGGCGGGCAGCGGGGCGCCCTCGAAGGTGTGCGCCACCCAGGCCCGCCCGCCGCGCAGGTCGTCCAGCGGCAGGTTGGTGGTGTAGCCGCCGTACGAGTGGGCCTGTACGTAGTGCGCGCCGGTGTCGACGCCGTCGAGCAGGGTGTCCAGCGAGACGCCCTGCCAGGTGGTGTCCCGCTTGGACCAGCGGGTCACGCAGTGGATGTCCACCGTCGGTGTCTCCTGCGGCAGCGCCATCAGCTCGTCCCAGCTCCACCGGTACTCGGCGCCGGTCTCGGTGGTGATGACGAACTCCCAGGTGTCCAGCGGCACCTTCGGGGTCGGGCCGGCGGAGAGCACCGGGAAGTCCTGGGTCAGGTACTGCCCCGGCGGCAGGGCCGGCTCCGCGGAGCGGGGCCGGCCCTGGAAGCCTGGTGACACGATTCCCACCCGTCAGTCGTACCACCCCGGTCGGGCCGCCGGGGGCGGTCGGGCGGAGCCGACCGGGCCGGGTGACCCGCTCAGCGCCGCTCGGCGACGACCTCCCGCTCCCCGGCCACGGTGCGGGTGGCGCGCAGGCTGGTGATGGTGACCACCACCAGCACCGCGATGATCACGCCGAGCGAGGCCAGGGTGGGGATCTCCGGCACGCCCTTCCAGATGCCGTGCGCCCAGTGCAGGGCGAGCTTGACGCCGATGAAGGCCAGGATGACGGCCAGGCCGTAGGTGAGGTGGACCAGCCGGCTCAGCGCGGCGTGCAGCACGAAGTAGAGCGCCCGCAGGCCGAGCAGGGCGAACGCGTTGGTGGCGAAGACCAGGTACGGGTCCTCGGTGATGCCGTAGACGGCCGGCACCGAGTCGACGGCGAAGACCACGTCGGTGGCGAGCACCGCGACCACCACGAGGGCGAGCGGGGTCAGCGTCCGCCGGCCGTGCTCCCGGATGGTCATCCGGGTGCCGTGGTAGTCGTCGGTCACCGGCATGAACCGGCGCAGCAGCCGCACCGAGCGCATCTTGTTGATGTCCACCTCCTGCTGGTGGCCGGAGACGGCGTCGCGCAGCAGCTTGATCGCGGTGACGATCAGGATCGCGGCGAAGAGCAGGAAGGCGAAGTCGAGGGTCTGCAGGGCGGCGGCGCCGAGCGCGATGAAGATCGCCCGGAGCACCAGCGCGCCGGCGATGCCGTAGAGCAGGACCCGCTGGGCGAGGACCGCGGGCACCGCGAACGCGGCCAGCAGCAGCATGAAGACGAAGAGGTTGTCGACCGAGAGCGACTTCTCCACCAGGTAACCGGTGAGGTAGTCGATGCCCTGCTGGGAGCCGTAGCGGCCCCAGACCCAGACGCCGAAGGCGAGCGGGAGGGCGATGTAGAAGGCCGACCAGCCCAGTGCCTCGCGCAGCGACACCTCGTGCGGGCGGCGGGTGACGAGGAAGTCCAGCACCAGCAGCGCGAGCACGCCGACGATCGTGACGCCCCACAGCGTCGGGGTGCCGACCGACTGGATCTCAGCCGCAGCAAGGTATGACGAACCGGACATGGAGCCTCCTCGAACACCGTGACATGTTCGAGGTCTCCTTCACCCACCTTTCGTGGGCAACCACCCGAGGCGCGCTCCGGGGCCCGCCGTACTGACCGGAATGGTTCGTGGGAAGTACTCCCCTCGTGGCGACAAGGTTAGGCCAGGCTGATTCCGCGCGCCAAGCGGCACCCCGGTGGGCGGGATCAGCGGGCGGTGATCGCGGCCAGGACCCGGTCGACGGCCAGGTCGGCCATGCAGGCCGGGCCGGCCGGGTCCAGCGGGCAGCGCGCCGCCCACCAGCAGGGCTGTTCGGTGATCGCGGTGGGCCGACGGTGCTCGCACCCGGGCAGTCCCTGCAGGTCGATCCCGCCGATGCCGTACCGCCGGGCGTCGGTGGGGCCGAAGAGGGCGACCGTGGCCGCGCCCGCGGCGGCGGCGAGCCGCACCGGCCCGGTGTCCGGGCCGACCACCACGCCGCCCCGGCGGGCGACGGCGGCGAACTGCCCGGCCAGGGTGGGCAGGTCGGCGCGGGGCAGCGGAACGCCGAGCGGGTCCTCGGCGGGCACCGGCCCGACGGTCAGCACCGGGTGCCCGCGCCGGGCCAGCTCGTCGGACAGCCGCCGCCAGTGCGGGTCCGGCCAGCGCTTCACCGCCATGCCCGCGTCGGTGACCAGCACCACCGGCGGCGCGGGCGGGTCACCGACCAGCCGGTCGACGACCCGCTCCCCGGCCGCGCGGGCGGCGCCGGGGACGTGCACCCGGGGCCGGGCGGCCCGGTCCGCCGCGTCCAGCAGCCCCTCGGCGTGCAGGATCTCCAGGTAGCGCTCGCCGACCGGCTGGTCCGGCGGGGGTTGGCGCCACAGGTTGGTCACCGCACGGGTCGCCGCCGCCGACAGCAGCTCCGGGATGCCGTCGTAACGGGTGGTGCTGATTGCCAGGTCGGGGCGGCGCTCGGCGAGCGCCGCGACCACCGCCTCCCGCTCCGCTCCCGGCCGGCCGTGCCGCGGCGTACACACCTCGGTGACCGCCGGGTCGGCGCGCACCAGGTCCGCCCCCGGCTCGTGGGTGAGCAGCCGGATCCGGGCGCCCGGGTGGCGGCGGGCCAGCCCGTGCACCGCCGGCAGCAACATCACCAGGTCGCCGATCCCGCCGAGCAGGTCGACCACCAGGATGTCCGGCCCCCGGTCAGGCACCGGCGCCCGCCAGGGTCCGCCGGTAGAGGTCGCGGTGCGCGGCGGCCACCCGCGGCCAGGAGTACGCGGCGGCGAAGGCCCGGCCGCGCTCGGCGAGCCGCCGGCGCAGCACCGGGTCGGCGAGCAGCTTGCCGACCGTACGGGCGACGGCGGCGGCGTCCCGGCGCTCCCGGATGACCGCCACGGCGCCGCTGCGCGCGAGTTCGCCGTCGCCGGATTCGGGCAGGGTCACCGCGGTCGGCAGGCCGTGGGCGAGCGCGGCCAGCAGCGCCCCGCTCTTCGTGCTCACGCCGGCGGTGAACGGCAGCACCGCCACGTCGGCGGCGTGCAGGGCGGCGGAGACCCGCTCGGCGGGCAGGTGGCCGGTGAAGGTGACCGCGTCGGCGACGCCGTGCCTCCCGGCGAGGGCGGTCAGTTCCGCCCGGAACGCGCGCGCCTCGGGCTCGGGCAGTGCCTGGGCGGTGAACCCGCCCACCACCAGCAGTCGCAGGTCGGGGTGGTCGCGGCGGAGCGCGGGCAACGCCTCGATCAGGTAGCGCACGCCCTTGACCGGGTGCACGAAGCCGAAGAACACCAGCACCGGCGTACCCTCGGGCAGGCCCAGCTCCGCGCGCAGCCGGTGCCCGGCGGTGGGTGCGCCCACCTGGTCGGCGACGTTCGGGGCGAGCGGGATCTGCGCGGCGTCGCGCCCGGTGCGGGCCCGCAGCACCGCGGCGTGACCGGGGTTGGTGACGATCACCGCGGCGCTGGCCGGCACCAGCCGGCCCGACTCCCGGTCCCAGCGGCGGGTCCGCTCCACCGCCGACCAGAGGCGGGCGGGCAGCCAGCCGGGCCAGGCCCACGAGCCGTACTCGTGCAGGGTGGTGACCAGCGGAACGGTCCGGGGCAGCCGCAGTGGCAGCAGCCCGGGTTGCCCGGAGAAGCGGTACGCCGCCGGCGCGAACTGCACGTGCACCAGGTCCGGGGCCAGCCGGCGGACCGCGCGGGCGGCCCGGGTGGTGGCGCTCGCCCAGCCGTCGCCGTCCGGCCGCACCGGCACGCCGGTGGCCTCGACCCCGACGTCGGGCAGCGCGGCCAGCAGGTGCCGCACGTAGTCGCTCACCCCGTCGTGTTCCGGTGACCCCGGGCCGTGCAGCATGGCCACCCTGATCCGGTCGTCGACCACGCCGCCTCCCCGCCTGCGCCGGAGCCCGCCCGGGCGGCAGCCGGCTGCCCGGCCCCGCACGCCTTCTGCCCGCACCGGGGCCCGCCCGGACCGGAGGCGGATTCCCGGCCCCTTACGGCGCAAACCCGCCAGCGCCTATCGTGGCCCGATGACCGAGGACGTCCCGGCCGGCCCGCTCGCCGGCGTACGGGTGGTGGAGCTGGCCGGTATCGGGCCGGGCCCGTTCGCCGCGATGATGCTGGCCGACCTGGGTGCCGACGTGGTCCGGGTGGACCGGGTCGCCGAGGTGGACCCGGCCGCCTTCGGCACCCCGCACCCGGACCTGCTCAACCGGGGTCGCCGCTCGATCGCCGTCGACCTGAAGTCCGCCGGCGGCCGGGAGGTGGTGCTCGCCCTGGTGGCCGGCGCGGACGCGCTGATCGAGGGCTTCCGGCCGGGGGTGACCGAGCGGCTGGGCATCGGTCCGGCGCACTGCCTGGCGGCGAACCCCCGGCTGGTCTACGGGCGGATGACCGGCTGGGGGCAGGACGGGCCGGTCGCCCCGTACGCCGGGCACGACATCGACTACCTGGCGCTGACCGGGGCGCTGCACGGCATCGGCCGGGCCGGCGAGCGCCCGGTGCCGCCGATGAACCTGCTCGGCGACTTCGGCGGCGGCGGGATGATGCTCGCCCTCGGCCTGGTCGCCGCCCTGTACGCGGTCCGCGGCGGCGCCACCGGCCAGGTCGTCGACGCGGCCATCGTGGACGGCGTGGCGGTGCTCAGCACCCAGATCCACGCGCTGCGGCGGCTCGGCATGTGGCAGGACCCGCGCGGGGTGAACCTGCTCGACGGCGGGGCGCCCTTCTACGACACCTACGAGTGCGCCGACGGTAAGTACCTGGCGGTCGGCGCGCTGGAGCCGAAGTTCTACGACGAACTGGTGCGCCGCACCGGTTTCCCGCTGCACCCGGACGAGGCGCTGGACCGTACCGACCCGGCGAACTGGCCGGCGCTGCGGGCGGCCTGGGCGCGGCTGTTCCGCACCCGCAGCCGGGACGAGTGGACCGCGCTGCTCGGCGCCTCGGACGCCTGCGTGGCCCCGGTGCTGGACTGGCGGGAGGCGCCCGAGCACCCGCACCTGGCCGCGCGGCGCACCTTCGTGGAGCGGGACGGGGTGACCCAGCCGGCGCCGGCGCCCCGGTTCTCCGGCACCCCGACGGCGCTGCGCCGGCCGCCGCCGCAGCCCGGCGAGCACACCGACGAGGTGCTGGTCGAGGCGGGCTTCGACGCGCTCCGGATCGCCGACCTGCGGGCGACCGGCGCGATCGCCTGAGCGCCACCTCGGTTCACCGCACCCGACACCAGGCGGGTGCGGCCCGGCCGTAGCGCCCGGCCGAGGTCGCGCCCTGCGTTCGGGTGCGCCTGTTGTCACTGGAACGACAACAGACGCACCCGGTCCCGTCGCAGGCGACCAGCGGCGGTGCGACCGGGCCGGCGGGCCGGCCGGTCAGGAGCGGCGCAGTGTCGCGCCGGGGGCCATCGCCGGCTCGACCAGGTCGCGGTAGTCGCGCGGCAGTTGGGCCGCCACGTCGTCGAACTCGCCACCGCTGATCGCCTCGCGGAGGGTGACGAAGACCGCCCGCGCGCCGTCCCGGGCGGCCGCCTCGTCGACGCCGGCGCGCAGCGCGACCCGGGCGACGAACTCGGCGCCGCCGAACCGGTCCGCCGACTCGGTACGGGGGCTCGGCTTGAGCACCAGCTGGAGCGGCTTGGGCAGCTGCACGGCCAGGTCCAGCACCTCGCCACCGGTCAGCCGCTCGGCGAGCGTCTCCAGGGTGGCCCGGGTCAGCGCGACGGCCCGCTCGGACGGGGTGCGGGTGCGCTGGGCGACCTGGTCGATGAAGGTGTCGTAGTTCATCGCGTGCTCCCTCGGCTCGGTGCGTGCGCGTACCCGCGACCCGGGTCGGGAAACGGCGCCGGATTTCCGGCGGGGACGGCGCGTGCCGCCCGGCTGGGCGGGTAACCGCCGCCGGTCGTGACCGGATCGATGCCCGAGGAGCCGACACCATGGCGAGTTACGCCGACGTGCTGCAGTACCTGTCGAGCCTGGACTATCCGGCCGGCAAGGACGACGTGGTCCGCGAGGCGGAACGGGAGGGCGCCCCGCCGGAGGTGCTCAAGGCCCTGCGCGCCCTGCCGCCGGTGGACTACGCCAACGGCAACGAGGTGGCCCGCTCCGCGGCCATCGACGCCGCCCCCGAGGTGAGCGCGTCCCAGCGGGCGGCGCAGGCCCGGGAGCCGCACACCCGGGTCTCGCAGCACCTGCGCGGCATCTGACCTCCGCCGCCACCCGCACCCGGGCCGAGCCCGGTCGCGTCACCGCGCGACCGGCAGCGGTCCGGGCTTCCGTCGGCGCGCCGCCCGGCGCTCACCGCCGTCGTCGGCTCGGCCCCGCGTGGCAATCTCCCGCGCCACGGTTCCGCGTTCGGGCACGGCCGGCGGGCGGGCGGAGGCGACGGGCAGCGGCCGGCGGCCGACGGAGGCAGCGGGCAGCGGGCGGAGGCGCGGATCCGGTCAGTGCGCCGCTTCCGAGGTGCGCTGCGGACCCTACGGCAGGCGGCGGTGGGGTGACGGGCCGGACAGGCGGGCGCCCCGTGTCGCGAACCGCGACCGGGGCGCCCAACAAACACCTGACCTGGGCGAACGCGCCCGAACCGGATCGCGGCCGCCAGGCGGTGACGTACGCCCGAACCGGGCGGGCATCACTGCCGCGATCATCATACGATAGGGATCATCCGTACGGTCAGAAAATCCGGAACTGTGGGCCAGTCCACTCCACCGGATCAGCCGGTCACCTCGGCGTACCGGTGTTCCAGGTCGACCCGGGCCAGCGCCCCGACCAGCCAGGCGAGCCGTTCCGACTCGCCGCTGCCGGCCAGCCCGGCCAGGTCGTCGGCGGAGCGCCCGAGCCCGAGCTTGCGGGCCGCGACGAGGGCCCGCCGGTCGGCCACCGGCGCCACCTCCCGCCACAGCGCCTGCGCCTCGCGCAGGAACAGGTCGACCACCTGGTCGTCCACCCCGGGCAGGTCGGTGAGCAGCTTCCGCTCGCGGGCCGGGTCGTGGTGGGCCACCGCGCGCAGCCGGCGCAGGTCGCCCCGGTAGCGGTCCACCACCGTCTGGGCGAGGTCGCCGAGGACGGTGGCCAGCGCGTCCACGTCGCCCCGCTGGCCGGCCTCGCGCAGCACCCGCAGCCGGTCGGCGTGCAGCGAGCGGGCCAGCCGGGCCGCGCTGTCCCACCCGTTCTCGGGCAGCGCGCGGGCACTGTCCACGGCCCGCCGGAAGTCGCCCCGGCGGGCCAGCAGGACGGAGAGACAGAGCAGTTGGAACAGGTTCGACGGGTTGTTGATGACCCGGAAGCCGTACTGCTCGGCGAACCCGCGCCCGCTGCCGGCGAGCCGGCGTACCAGGCGCTTCTTGTCCTCGATGCTGGAGATGGCACTGGTCGGCATGCCCGCGACTACCCGCGTCGCCGCCGGCCACGCCTGCCCGAGCGGGGTCAGCCGCGCACGCCGCCGCTGCGGTCGCGGGCCTTGAGCCGGGTGGTGGGCAGCGCGGGGGCGGGCAGCGGCGGGGCCGGGTCGTCGGCGACGACGCCGAACCGGCGCCCGGCCATCCAGTCCTCCCGGGCGGCGGCGACCTCCTCGTGCGAGCGCCCCACGAAGTTCCACCACATCACCAGCGGCTCCTCGAACGGGGTCCCGCCGAGCAGCAGCAGCTGGCTGCCGGGTTCGCCGCGCACGGTCAGCCGGTCCCGGCCGGTGCCGAGGTAGAGCAACGCGCCCGGGGCGAGCGACACCCCGTCCACCTCGGCGGAGCCCGACATGGCCAGCAGGCCGTACTCGAAGTCCGGGCGCGACTCCAGCGCGGCCGGCGCCGGACCGCGCAGCTCCAGCTGCGCGCCGAGCAGCGGGGTGTGCGCCACCGCCGGGGAGCGTTCCCCACCCAGCTCGCCGACCAGCAGGGTGACGTCCAGCTCGCCGGCGGCCCAGCGGGGCAGCTCGCCGTGGTGGGCGAAGTCGGGGTCGCCGGCCCGCGCCGGGTCGGGCAGCGCCACCCAGAGCTGCACGCCGTGCATCAGCGGCGGGTGCGCCGCCGGCGAGCGCTCGGAGTGCGCGATGCCGCGCCCGGAGGTCATCACGTTCAGCTGGCCGGGCCGGATCGGCTGGACGCTGCCCAGGCTGTCGCGGTGCAGGATCTCGCCGTCCAGCAGCCAGGTGACCGTCTGCAACCCGGTGTGCGGGTGCGGCGGCACCTCCATGCCGGGCCGCTCGGCGACGTCGTCCGGGCCGAAGTGGTCGACGAAGCACCACGCGCCGACCATCCGCCGCTGCCGCTGCGGCAGCAGGCGACGCACAGTGGTGTAGCGACCCAGCGGGACGTCGTGGCCGGGCAGCAGCACGCTGCCGGGATCGACGGTGGCCACGCCCGGCGGTCGGGTCTGCGCCGGCATCGATTCGGTACGCTCCACCGCCCCGACTGTACGCTCACCACCCAGGGCGCGGGCCCGGACCTCGGCGGCGCGGCCGGCCGGCGCGACCACTCCGGGCCTCGACGTGAACGCTCCCGTCCCGGCCGGTGAACCGGGCGGCGGTGACCGTCCGTATTCCGGGACGGTTGGCGGGTACGCCGACGCGGGTGGTAGCAACGGGGCTGCCAGGAAGCGAAGGGACGTGTCGGTATGCCGGAGACCGTCGAGTCGGTGTTCGCCAGGGTGGTCGCCCGCAACCCGGGGGAGCCGGAGTTCCACCAGGCGGTGCGGGAGGTGCTGGAGAGCATCGGCCCGGCGCTGGCCCGCCACCCCGAGTACGCCGAGGCGCGGATCGTCGAGCGGATCTGCGAGCCGGAGCGGCAGGTCATCTTCCGGGTGCCGTGGGAGGACGACCAGGGCCGGGTGCGGGTCAACCGGGGCTTCCGGGTGGAGTTCAACAGCGCGCTCGGCCCGTTCAAGGGCGGCCTGCGCTTCCACCCGTCGGTCTACCTCGGGATCGTGAAGTTCCTCGGCTTCGAGCAGATCTTCAAGAACGCGCTGACCGGGCTGCCGATCGGCGGCGGCAAGGGCGGCGCGGACTTCGACCCGAAGGGCCGCTCGGACCGCGAGGTGATGCGGTTCTGCCAGAGCTTCATGACCGAGCTGTACCGGCACATCGGCCCGCAGACCGACGTGCCGGCCGGGGACATCGGGGTGGGCTACCGGGAGATCGGCTACCTGTTCGGCCAGTACCGGCGGATCACCAACCGGTACGACTCCGGCGTGCTGACCGGCAAGGGCCTGGCCTACGGCGGCGCCCAGGCGCGCCGGGAGGCGACCGGCTACGGGGCGGTCTTCTTCGCCGAGGAGATGCTCCGGCAGGCCGGCGACGGCCTGGAGGGCAAGCGGGTGGTGGTGTCCGGCTCCGGCAACGTGGCGATCTACGCGATCGAGAAGGTGCACCAGCTCGGGGGCCGGGTGGTGGCCTGCTCGGACTCCACCGGCTACGTGCTGGACGAGAAGGGCATCGACCTGGACCTGCTGCGGGAGCTGAAGGAGGAGCGCCGCGCCCGGCTGGACGACTACGTGCGGCACGTGCCGCACGCGGTGGCGGTCTCCGGCCGTACGGTCTGGGAGGTGCCCTGCGAGCTGGCGCTGCCCTGCGCCACGCAGAACGAGATCGGCGGCGCGGAGGCCGCCGCGCTGGTGGCCGGCGGCTGCGTCGCGGTGGTGGAGGGCGCGAACATGCCCACCACCCCGGAGGCGGTGCGGATCCTGGGCCGGGCCGGCGTCCGGTTCGCGCCCGGCAAGGCGGCCAACGCCGGCGGGGTGGCGGTGAGCGCGCTGGAGATGCAGCAGAACGCCAGCCGGGACTCGTGGACGTTCGCCCACACCGAGCAGCGGCTGCGGGAGATCATGCGGGACATCCACGACCGCTGCTGGGCCACGGCCGAGGAGTACGGGCTGCCCGGCGACTACGTGGCCGGCGCGAACATCGACGGGTTCCGCCGGGTGGCCGAGGCGATGCTGGCGCAGGGCCTGATCTGACCGTCCGCTCGGTCAGCCATTGACGGCGGTTGACGGCGGCCCTAGGTTCAGGGGCACTACCGGCCGGTAGGCACCCGTCCCGCCGCCGACCACGGGCGGCACCGTCCGAGGTGGAGCACCGATGCCGTCCTCATCCGCCCGTACCACCCGGCGTCTGCTGGCCGCCGGCGTCGCCCTGATCCTCGCGGCCGGGCTGGCCGGCGCCGCCCCGGCCGCCGCCGCCCCGGACCGCCACTCCGACGGCTCCCAGCCGCTGCCCGGCTACACGATCAGCAACCCGCCCCTGGATCCGCTGGTGGTGGACGGCCGGCCGACCACGGTACGGCAGGGCGTGCACCGGCACGCCGGCTACATCGTCGAGGTGCCGGCGCGGTGGAACGGCGATCTGGTGCTCTGGGCGCACGGCTACCGCGGCCAGGAGAAGGTGCTCTCCCCCGAGCCGCCCGGCTTCGGGCTGCGGCAACGGCTGGTCGAGCAGGGGTACGCCTGGGCGTCCTCCTCCTACTACAGCAACGGCTTCGACATCCGCTCCGGGGTGCTCAGCACCAGGGACCTGGCCACCCACTTCGGCCGGCTGGTCGAGCGGCCGCACCGGACCTACCTGGCCGGGGTGTCGATGGGCGGCTACATCATCGCCCGCTCGCTGGAGCAGTACCCGGGCTTCTACGCCGGGGCGCTGCCGATGTGCGGGGTGCTCGGTGACCAGACGCTGCTCGACTTCTTCCTCGACTACAACCTGGTCGCCCAGGCCCTCGCCGGGGTGCCCGCGTACCCGACCCCGGCCGACTACCTGACCAACGCGGTGCCGCGGATCCAGCAGGCGCTGGGCCTGGCCGGGCTCACCCCGACCGGCCCGGACACCACCAACGACCTCGGCAAGCAACTGCGTGCCATCACCGTGAACCGCTCCGGCGGCCCGCGGCCCGGCGCCGAGGCGTCCTTCGCGGTCTGGAAGGACTTCCTCTTCGCAATCAGCACCACCAGCGGCGGCGACTCCCCCGCCGAGCGGCCCGGGCAGCTCGCCACCAACCTGTTCACCCGGTACGCCCCGAACTCCCCGGTCGACGTGAACGCGACCGTGCGGCGCGTCGCCCCGGAGAACCTGCGCCAGCGGCTCTCCCCGACCCTCACCGAGGTGCCCCGGATCGCCGGCCGGCCCACCGCGCCGGTGGTCAGCCTGCACGACCTCGGCGACCTGTTCGTGCCCTTCTCCATGGAGCAGGCGTACGCCCGGGACGTCGCCAAGCACGGCCGGAGCAGGCTGGTGGTGCAGCGGGCCATCCGGGCCGCGCAGCACTGCGAGTTCACCCCGGCCGAGGCCGGCGCCGCCTGGGACGACCTGGTCTCCTGGGTACGCCACGGCAAGCGGCCGGCCGGCGACACGGTGACCGACCCGGCGGTGGTCGCCGCGCCGGACTACGGCTGCCGGTTCAGCGACCGGGCCGCGTACGCCGCCGGCGTCGGCACCCGCCGCCTCTACCCGGCCTGCTGAGGCAGCCGGGCGCGGGGCGTCAGTGCGGCGTGCGCAGCCCCGCCTCCAGGGCGCCCCGCAGGCCCAGGTAGCCGACGATCCGCTGGTGGATCCGGGCGTAGTGGGCGCGCTGCCCGGCCGACAGCCGCGGATCCGTCATGGCCGCGGCCAGGTCGACCACCCGGGCCGCCGGCCGGTACTCCATCCAGGTCGGCAGCACCGTCACGTCGGTCACCTCCCACCGCCCGCTCGCCGTGCGGCGGAAGGTGAACTCCGGCACCACGGCGTCCTGCGTGTTCTCCGGCGAGCCGTCGCCGAACCGGGTGGTCAGGTTGCCCATGCCGTAGGCGACCCACTTCGCGCCGATCTTCTCGAAGGGCTGCACCACGTGGGCGTGGTGGCCGACGATCAGGTCGATCTCGTCCGAGTCCAGCAGCACCCGGGCGAGGTCGAGCTGGTCGCCGTTCGGCTCGTTCTGGTACTCCGTCCCCCAGTGCATGGACAGGATGACGATCTCGGCGCCGGCCGCCCGGGCCCGCCGGGCCTCGGCGAGGATGGCGTCCTGGTCGATCCGGTTCGCCGCCCACGGTCGGCCCGCCGGCAGCTCGATGCCGTTGAAGCTCAGGGTGTACGACAGCTGCCCGACCTTGACCCCGGCCACGTCCAGCACGTTCGGCCGGGCGGCCTCCGCGGCGCTGCGGGCCGTGCCGGTGTGCCGGAGCCCGACCCGGTCCAGGTTGTCCAGCGTACGGGCGATGCCCGCCACCCCCGTGTCCAGCGAGTGGTTCGAGGCGGTGGAGCAGGTGTCGAAGCCGGCCCAGGCGGCCGCGTCGGCCAGTTGCGGCGGCACGCTGAGCTCCGGCCAGCCGGTGAACGGCCCCCCGGGTTCGGCCAACGGTGTCTCCAGGTGGCAGATGGCGAGGTCGGCGGCGCTGACCCGGGGGCGGATCGCCGCGAGCACCCGGGTGAAGTCGTGTCCGTCCCGGCCGTTGCGCCGCGCGTCGAGTGCCGCCTGCTCGGTGAGCGGCGGGTGGACCAGCAGGTCACCGGCGGCCACCACGGTCAACTCGGTACGCGGCGTCGGCGCCGCGCTCGGCTTCGCCGGCCCGCTGGTGGGTGCCGCCGGCGGATCGAGCTGCCGCTCCGGCGCCCCACAGCCGGCGACGAGCAGTACGACCAGCAGGACCATCCCGACCTTCGACTTCATGGCCGACATACTGCTGGTCCGGCCCCGGCCCGGGTGGGCAAACGCCGAAGGCTCCCTCCCCGGAGTGGGGAGGGAGCCTTCGACAGTCCTTCATGTTCGGTTGTCAGTTGTTCCAGTGCTCGGTGACGAGGTCGGCGGCCTGCTGTTCCCACTGGGCGTAGTGGTCGGGGTAGGCCGACACCTGCACCGTCTGGGCGGCGA